>CACILL010000001.1 GCA_902587545.1 uncultured SAR86 cluster bacterium
AATCGTCATTGGATCTATCGTGAGATGAAAAAATAATTTTTGCTCCAGCATTAATTTTCATATCAAAGATTTCCTGAAGAAGATCAGTCGTTTTGCGATCTAAATTATTGAAAGGCTCATCAAGAAGATAGAGATTAGCAGTTGAAAGCATAAAACTTGCAATATTGATTTTTCGTTTTTGCCCTTCTGAAAGATATGCTGACTGAATATCAGAACAATCAATAAGATCTAGTTGTTCGAGAACAGAATTAATCTGAGTATAAGGAATTTCAGGCAGTCTGATATCAAAATAAATGTTCTCTCTAGGTGATAAATTATTTTTTAATCCGGTTTTATGACCCGAATAAAATACTAAATTATCATCTGAAAAAGATAAGTCTCCTTCGTAATTTTTATAAATGCCCGAAAGAATTTTTAGCAAAGTTGATTTGCCAGAACCGTTATCTCCTACGAGCTTAAAAACACTATAGTTTGCAAATTCAAAGCTCAGGTTTGAAAAAATATATTTATCATCAAACTTGTATGATAAATTTGCTGTTTTTAGCATCTAAATATGCGGTTATTACTAAAATTAATTAAATTCGGTCGTTATTATAACTATAATATCTATTCAAAATTTGAGTATTAAATATGGACTTTGGAAAGAGAATAAGTATAGAAGCCGTAGAAGAAGGTAATGAATTCATGCCTAAGTTCGATGATCAGGGCCTTATTCCAGTAATAACTATGGAAGAAAGCTCAAATCTGGTCTTGATGCATGGTTATCTGAACAAGGAGGCTTTAAAAATCTCAATTGAGACTAAGCAAGCTCATTATTGGAGTAGAAGCAGAGAGCAGTTGTGGAAAAAAGGCGAAACAAGTGGTCTATATCAAAATATCAAAGAAATTCTTGTTGATGACGATCAAGATTGTATGATTTTTAAAGTAGAAGTTGAAGGTTCAGGAGCAAGTTGTCACGTAGGTTATAAATCCTGTTTCTACAGATCAGTAGAAAACTTTAAAGACTTAGAGTATGTAGAAGATGAGAAATTATTTGATCCTGAGGAAGTCTACGAAGGACAAGAAAATCCTACCAAACTTTAAATTTAGCCCTTGTAGTTTAATCGGATAAAACGGCCGCCTCCTAAGTGGCAGCTCCAGGTTCGATTCCTGGCAGGGGCACCAAACAGAAAATTATTAAGTTCTAGGTTTAGCTTCGTTAACTGTTAGTTTTCTACCTTCAAGATCAGAGTCATTCATGGCTTCAATTGCTTCTGGACCTCCAGACTCTAATTCAACAAAGCCAAAGCCTCTTGATCTCTTAGAAACTCTGTCCGTAATGACATTTGCTGATATGACACTGCCAAATTCAGAAAATAATTCTTCTAATTGAGAATTGTCGACACTCCATGGGAGATTTCCTACATATAATTTCATATTTACCTTTAAGTTAAGGCATTAAATACTAAATAAAAATTAATATCAGTTTTATTTAGAAAATTTTTCGAAAAAATTAAGTATATAACTAGAAAAATTATCCCTCTTGTTTCCAAGAGGGATAAATATTTTTTATTTTGAAGCTTTATCTATGGCTTGAGAAATATCTGCAATAATATCTTCGGCATTTTCAATACCGATTGATAATCTTACATATCCAGGTGTCACACCTGCAGATAACTGCTCCTCAGGAGCAAGCTGACTATGAGTCGTTGTTGCTGGATGAATTGCAAGAGATCTTGAATCTCCAATATTTGCAACATGATAAAGAAGCTCTAAGGAATCGATAAATTTACTTCCAGCTTCTTTTCCGCCAGGTAACTCAAAACCAATAAGAGCACCATAACCACCAGTCATGTATTTATCTGCTTTTTCCTTTTCAGCGCCTTCAAAAAGACCAGGATAAGTAACTGATTGGACTTTTTTGTTAGAAGCCAAAAATTCAGCAACTTGTTGCGCGTTGTTAGCATGTTCGCGCATTCTCAAGGGCAAGGTTTCTAATCCTTGAATAAACATCCATGCATTGAAAGGGCTCATAGCTCCGCCCAAGTCTCTAAGAAGTGTAGTTCTTAATTTGAGTAAGTAAGCAAACGGTAAGCCCATGTTTTTGGTCACTTGCTCATCCCAAACAACGCCACCATAGCAAGGATCAGGGGTATTTAAGGCAGGCTGTCTGTCTACGCCAGCTTTACCCCAATCAAAATTACCACCGTCAAGAATAAGTCCTCCGATAGTTGTTCCATGTCCACCTATGTATTTTGTAGTTGAATAGGTAGTCACTGCAGCTCCGTGGTCAAAAGGACGACAAAGAACTGGGGCAGCAGTATTGTCTACGATCAATGGAATACCGTGTTTTCTACCTATTTCTGCAACTTCACCAATTGGAAATACTTGAAGTTTTGGATTAGGTAGAGTTTCTGCAAAATAAGCTCTGGTATTTTCATCAGTAGCTTTTTCAAAATTAGCGGGATCTGTTGGATCTACAAATCTAACCTCAATTCCCATTTCTCTGAGATTGTTTTTGAACTGGTTGTATGTTCCGCCATACAAGTGTGAAGATGAGACAATGTTATCCCCTGCTCTAGCAAGGTTTTGAATTGAATACGCTGATGCGGTTTGTCCTGAAGAAACAGCTAAACCTGCTGCAGCTCCATCTAAAGCTGCCATTCTTTGCTCTAAAACGTCACAAGTAGGATTCATGATTCGAGTGTAAATGTTTCCGAATTCTTGCAAACCAAATAAGCTTGCTGCGTGAGCAGTATCATTAAATTGGTAACTAGTAGTTTGGTGAATAGGAACAGCTACTGAACCAGTAGTTTCATCATTACGCCACCCTGCGTGCAGAGCAATTGTCTCTAAATTTTTTCCTTCATATGCCATGGTTTGTCTCCTATAAATATTAAAAAAAACCTGTTTGCTTTCGCTAAACAGGTTAAAAAGAATCCTTTTTAGCAAAGTTTATAAAGCGTTTGCAAGTCGGTTAAATCAACGCTATAAATGCAATATACACAAAAATATCAAAAAAGAGAAAAAAAAATGAAAGATTTTGAAAGTTTAAAAACTTCTACAAAGAATAAAGTTTTAACAGTAGTCTTTAATAGACCAGAGAAAATGAATACTTTTTCTGGACAAATGTTGAAAGATATTTTAGAGCTACTTGATGAGGCTGAAAAAGATGATGACATTCGAGCGGTAATTTTTACTGGTTCTGGAAAAGCTTTTTGTGCGGGAGCAGATCTATCTTCAGGTGAGGATACGTTTGATATGTCCGATAAAGACAAAGATAAAACTGAAGTTAAAAGAGATACTGGCGGGATACTAACTTTAAGGTTGTTTGACTTTAAAAAACCATTGATTGCAGCAATAAATGGAGCAGCTGTAGGTGTAGGAGTGACTATGACACTTCCTATGGATGTCAGAATATGTTCTGAGAGGGCTAAATTTGGCTTCGTATTTGCTAAAAGAGGCATCGTTCCTGAAGCTTGTTCAAGTTGGTTTCTCCCTAAGATTGTTGGTATTTCCAATGCCTTGCAGTGGTGTTTCTCTGGAAAAATATTTATGCCTCAAGAAGCTCTTGAAAAAGGATTAGTTACGGAAGTTACTCCAGAAGATAAATTACTTGAAAGAGCTGAAGAAATAGCAGCAGATTTTGTTGAAGTCACTTCTAGTCTTTCAGTAACTCTTATCAGGCAAATGTTGTGGAAAATGCTTGGTACTGATCATCCTATGGAAGCTCATAAAATTGACTCTCGAGGAGTATATTCTCTTGGTAAAACCGGTGAAGCCAGAGAGGGTGTAATGTCCTTCTTAGAAAAGAGAGAGCCAAACTTTCCTGGAAAGGTTAGCAAAGATTTGCCTGAATTTTACCCTTGGTGGGAAGACAAAGAATTCAAATAATGTCTTGGAAAAAAGAAATTTCCCAGATTAAGCTTAGAGAGAAGCTGGCTAAGCAACAAGGCGGTCCTGAAGCGGTAAAGTTACAGCATAATAAAGGACGTCTTACTTTACGCGAGAGAATAGATCTTTTGCTTGATAAAGAATCTTTTGAAGAGATTGGAAAAGTTGCTGGAGGAGCTGAATATGATGATGAAGGAAATCTAACTTCCCTTACCCCAGCAAATTTTATTTTAGGCTTTGGAAAAATTGATGGACAAGATGTAATAGTTGGCGGTGAAGATTTTACAGTTAAAGGCGGCTCTCCCAATGCAGCAGGTTTAAGAAAGAGTGTTTATACAGAAGATTTAGCAGTTAAACATAAATTCCCTTTAATTAGACTTCATGAAGGTGGGGGAGGCTCAGTTGCAGGACCTAGTAAAGAAAAAAAAGGTTATGGCGGAGATCCAGTTTTTGCAAGATCAAGATTTAAGTCTGTTGCGCAAACTTTAAAAGAAGTACCAGTTGTTTCAGCTGCCCTGGGCCCTGTTGCAGGACTGCCAGCCTCTAGATTTGTAGGCTCTCACTTCAGAATAATGGTTAAAGATAACGCTCAAATTTTAGTTGCAGGTCCAGCTGTGGTCTCTAGAGCCTTTGGTAAAGATTTTACAAAAGAGGAGTTGGGAGGCTCTGACGTTCACAAAAAAAATGGTGTTACAGACAATATTGCAGAGTCTGAAGAGGACGCTTTTAATCAAATTAAAAAGTTTTTATCATTCTTTCCAGCAAATATATATGAGCTCCCGCCAAAAAAAGATTCAAAAGATGAGACAGATAGATCGGAAAAACTTCTTGAAGAAATCATTCCTAAGGATAGAAAAAAAACCTATGAGATGAGAGAGATAATCAAAATGGTAGTTGATGATAAAGATTTTTTTGAGATGTCAAATTTTTTTGGTAGAGGGATCATTACAGGATTTGCTCGACTTAATGGTTTTTCAGTTGGAATTTTTGCAAATGATAGTAACTTTTATGCTGGTTCAATGACTGCTGATAATGCAAAAAAAACCACTCGTTTTATCAAACTATGCGATCAATTTAATATTCCAATCTTAACAATTGTTGATGAACCCGGCTTCTTAATAGGCAAAAAAGCTGAAGAAGACGCAACCATACTTCATGGAACAGAGGCAGTTTTGGCTGCTGCAGATTCCTCTATTCCATGGTGTACTCTCATGGTAAGAAAATCTTTTGGAGTTGCAGCTGCAGCTCACTTTGGAGAAGATCCTTATGTGTTAGCTTGGCCTTCTTCAGAAGCAGGCGCCCTACCATTAGAGGGAGGAGTTGCTGTTGCTTTCGGCAAAGAAATTGCCAAAGCGAAAGATCCAGAAAAAAAGAGGAAGGAAATTGAAGAAAAATTAGCAAAGTCTCAAAGTCCCTTCCCCAGGGCAGAAGCTTTTTCCGTGCATGAAATTATTGACCCGAAAGACACAAGGCAGTATCTTTGCTCATGGATTACTAGAGTCCAAAAAAGTTTAGAAGTAAAATTACTAGATAAATAAACGAAAGAGGATAAATATGAAAGTTTGTGAAGAGTTTTATATAAATGGTGAATGGGTAAAACCCGTTAATGACTTAAAAACTTTAGATGTAATTAACCCTGCTACAGAGGAAGTCTTTGGAAGAATTGCGCTAGGAGATAAAGATGATGTTGATGCTGCAGTCGAAGCAGCTTGTAGAGCTTTTGAAAGCTTTGGTTATAGTTCAGTCGAAGAAAGAGTAAGCCTGCTTGAAAAAATATTAGAAGTATATCAAGGTAAATACGATGAAATTGCAGAGACTATTTCTTCTGAAATGGGTGCTCCTATAGGTTTATCTAAAGCTGCTCAAGCAGCTACCGGTCTTGGCCACTTTAGTACGGCTTTAGAAACTTTAAAAAATTATAAATTTGAAGAAATTAAAGGCTCTGCTCTCATTAGAAAAGAGCCTATTGGTGTGGTTGGAATGATTACTCCTTGGAATTGGCCAATAAACCAAATTTCTTGCAAAGTCGGCCCTGCTCTTGCAGCTGGCTGTACTATGGTTCTAAAACCAACTGAAATTGCTCCATTCAATGCAATTCTTTTAGCTGATGTTCTTCATGAGGCTGGAGTTCCAAAAGGTGTTTTTAATTTAGTAAATGGTGATGGGCCTTCTGTTGGTGAAGCAATGTCTGCTCACCCTAAGATAGATATGATGTCTTTCACAGGCTCCACAAGAGCAGGAGTTGCAGTTGCCAAGGGTTCTGCAGATACTGTTAAAAGGGTTCATCAAGAATTAGGTGGAAAATCAGCGAATATCATTTTAGACGATGCTGATTTTGGTAAGGCTGTAACAAAGGGTACAGCGCATATGTTCAATAATACCGGGCAGTCATGTAATGCGCCTTCAAGAATGCTTGTTCCTGCCTCTAGACAAGATGAAGCTAAAGAAGCTGCAAAAGCAGTAGCCGAAGGAATAGTTGTTGGAGATCCCTCTGACGAGTCAACTAATATGGGGCCTGTTGTGAGCGATGTTCAATTCAATAAAATTCAAGGTCTCATCGAGAAAGGTATTGAAGAAGGTGCTGAGGTAGTAGTCGGAGGGCCTGGAAAGCCTGAAGGCTTAAATCAAGGCTATTTTGTCAAGCCAACTGTCTTTGCAAATGTTTCCAATGATATGACCATAGCTAGAGAGGAAATTTTTGGACCTGTTTTATGTATCATTCCTTACAAAGATGAAGATGATGCTATAAAGATTGCAAATGACACTCCTTATGGATTATCGGGTTACGTATCTTCTGAAGATCCTGAACATGCTTTAAGTGTAGCTAGAAGGATTAGAAGTGGAAATGTTCATATCAATAATAAACCTACGGGAATTGATGCCCCTTTTGGTGGATTTAAACAATCTGGGAATGGCAGAGAATGGGGAGAATTTGGCTTTGAAGAGTTTTTAGAAATAAAAGCTGTAATGGGCTACGCCTCAAAATAATCTTCGTCATAGTAAGATGGCTATCTTAGTTACCAGTTTAGCTGGTTAAATAAGTAGTAGTTATGTACGGCATTGAAAAAATATTTACTATGTCATACATAAATGTTCTCTTTAGATCTTTTCTTAAATTGTTCTTATTTGGAACTATATCTTTGCAAGCTTTTTCTGATCCATGGCTTACTGGAAAAAATGAGTTTGAGGTCAAAAAATTAGAATATTTTTCCATTAGAAATCAATTTTCTATCGATTCATCTGCCTACCCTATTCCTTTAGCACTTGTGAGAAATCCCAATGAAGATATGTTCAACAACATGTCATTAATGAATGAGTATATTGAAGTAGCAGATAAGATTATTCAAAGAGAATCAAAAAAATTTATCAACGAAATTGGATTCTCATCAAACTCAGAATTCAATCCATTTAGGTTCATAGATAGTAAATTCAAAGACAAAAATTCTTTATTCTTTTCCACTTCTTATCTAGGAGAAAGGTTTGCATCAAAGATTTCAATTACAACTTTTGAAAGTCCTTATGAAGAAAAAAAATATGATTTTAGTGATTCTTATCTTGCATTAGTTTCAGGAAATTTTATTTTAGGTGTTGGAAACTATGATAGGTGGTGGGGTCCTTCTCACCATGCTAGCTTGATTCTCTCAAATTATTCTAAATCCTCTCCTGGATTATTTATTAGATCGCTTGAGGGTTTTAGTTCCAACCTCCCCTTGATTAGAAGTTTTGGAAAGTTGAATTTCTCTTTTTTTGCTAATCAATTAGAAAGTGAAAGAGCAATAAAAAATCCTTTCTTAATTTCTGGAAGATTATCCTTTAATCCTGTGAATGGCCTAACTATCGGCCTGACAAGATCAATAATGTTTGGTGGTGATAGTAAGGATAACAGCTTTAAGGCACTTTGGGATTCTATAAGAGGAGACGCATCAACAATGCAAGGTAAGTCAGATGTAAACATCGACAATGAATTAGCCGGATTTGATATGAAATATAGTTTTAATGTTAATGATCTTGTATGGAGTTTTTACGGTCAATATATCGGTGAAGATGGAACAGATTACTGGCCCTGGCGGACTTTTTATTTAGCCGGAACAGAATTTATTTTTCTAAAAGATGGCAGGTTGTCTAGTGTTGTAATTGAATACGTTGATACCTATTACAACGGTCAAGATATTGGCACTAACGTGATTTATGAACATGGCTCCTACACAAGTGGTTACAGATATAAAGGAAGTCCATTAGGAGCATTTATCGATGGAGACTCAAATTACATGCATTTATCTCTCAATAGTGAAATAAATAACGTTACAAATATTGAATTTTCAATGTTCTATGGAAATTTAAACAAAGATAACAGTGGAACCAAAAATTCTTGGGGAACAACAAATGAAGATTTCTATGGAATTGTTTTAAACTTTGATTTTAAGTTTAATTCTAAAATTGAAATAGGGTTGAATCTTACTAGTCTAAGTGAATCTCTTTCTTACAGAGGGAAAACTCTGGATAAAAATATTTTAGGTGTAGATTTTAAGTATCGGTTTTAACGACCAAATTTACCCTGCCTATCGCATCTGTGACGACCCACCTTAAAACTTCTAACTGCTCCATGCTTAGTTTTTCTGCCGTTAACTCTTTTTCTCCAAAGTTTGAAGCTTGATGGTTTTAAATTATTTCTCATAATAGTTATGAGCTCTCCATGATTGATTGAGAATTCTTTTTCAATAACTTCAAAAGGAGTTCTGTCTTCCCATGCCATTTCGATTATTCTATTGGTGCTTTCTAGATCAATGTTTTTTAAGGCTTTCTTCATTATTATCCCAATGTGAAATTATCTTTTGATTATCCTCAATCCATCTTTCAAGCTGAAGAATTACATAGTCTTGGCCCATTACAAGATCAAAATTTTCTTGAGGCATTAAATCCTTCTCTTTTGACATCAATTCAGCCAAAGCTAGAAGATTTTCTGTTTGTTCTTCATATTCTACAAGCATCGGATTCTTTTTATCTTTGAAGGCATTTTGAATTTCATCAAGAAGAGCTGTTTTGAGTTCTTGCAATTCAAAAGCATCCATAATCCATTATAAAAAAAGAATATTCAGTTTATTTAAGAAATTTACTTAATTATGAATTTATTTCTAAACTAAGAAGCAACTGCTTCAAAGGCATTTGAAGCAATCCTAACGATTTCATCTATTTCTTTTTCGCCATGAGCTACTGATAAAAAATGATTATGGTAACTTGTCAGATACAGACCACGCGAAAGGCATTCATCTGTCCATTGAATATGAAAATCTTTATTTTGATCTTCAATTCTAAAATATGGCATTGATGGCACTCCAGTGATTTTCATCTTAAGTCCAAATTCATCTCCAGCAGAAATCAGATCTTTTTTTAACTTTTCTCCATTAGCATTCATGATTTCTATGGCATTTACTTTTTGTAACTCATCTAATGTTGCTTTGGAAGCAGCCATAGGAGCCGAATTAAAAAACTGTGTTCCACTAAAATAAACTCTATTTGCCGCATCTTTTAAGGAATCTTTGCCGACCAACGCAGAAATTGGATAACCATTAGCCATAGCCTTACCCAAACAAACTAAATCAGGACTGAAACCAAAAGCATTATGAGAACCCTGAAGATCAATTCTAAATCCAGTTCTTACATCATCAATAATGATAATTATGTTTTGTTCCCTGCACTTTTTTTGGATGTGTTCCCAATATCCATCATCAGGAAAAGAGTTATCCTTTGATGTAGGATGATCATATGGACTTGAAATAAAACACGCGATTTCACTACCAAAAGAAGAAATCATCTCATCAAATTCTTTGATACTATTCCACTCAACCGAAAGCACTTCATCGCTATCGGAATCAATAACTCCTGCATTGCTGCTATTTTGCATCCATCCATTAGCTCCGTGATAACCATTATTAATTTTTAAAATTTTTGATTTTCCTGTTTCTGCTCTAGCGACCATAACAGCTAGTTGAGTACTATCGCCCCCATTTTTTCCAAAAAGAGCCCAATCAGCAATATCGATCATATCCGTTAGTGTTTCTGCTAGCTCAATCATTACTGGAGAAGCTACACTTACTGTATTACCTAAGTCATATTGTGATCGTGCAGCTTGATCTATTTTCGGGTTGTTATAGCCAAGGATCATTGGACCCCAACCACAAATTAAATCTAAATACTTATTTCCGTCTACATCCCAAAAATATGCATCTTTTGCTTTTGAAAAGAATTTAGGGCCCTCTTCTCTGACTGCATATTTGTAATGACCAAAAATTCCACCTGGAATTAATTGTTGAGCTTTTAAAAAAAGTTTGTCAGATTTTTTTTGATTTAATTTCATTTGTCTAGATACTCTATCAATAAATATGGCGGAGAGGGAGGGATTCGAACCCTCGATGCGGGATTACCACATACTCCCTTAGCAGGGGAGCGCTTTCAACCACTCAGCCACCTCTCCTATTACTTTTCAAGACCAAAAACATCATGTAAAGACTTTACAGCCTCATGAGCAAGATCCTCTTTAACAACAACAGAAATTTTTATTTCAGAAGTTGAAATCATTTCAATATTTATATTTTTTTCAGCTAAAGTTTTAAACATAGTAGCTGCAACTCCAGCGTGCGATTTCATCCCAACTCCAACTAAAGAAACCTTGCTGATGTCTTCATTTAATTCAATTTCTCCACCTCCAAATTCTTTAGATAAATTTGAAAGAATATTTTTTGTTTCTTGAGATTTTTCGCGTTTTACAGTGAAAGTAAAGTCTGTAGTTTTATCTTCAGAAACGTTTTGGATAATAATGTCTACTTCAATCCCTTTTGAACTTATGGGATCTAAAATCTTTGCAGCAATACCAGGAATATCCGGTACTTTTCTAATAGTTAGCTTAGCATCATCGCTGGTATGCGTTACACCAGAAATTAAAGCATCTTCCATGTTTTCTTCTCCATTAATAAGTGTTCCTTCATCATTAGTAAAACTAGATTTTACCCTTATTGGCATATTATATTTACTGGCAAATTCTACAGATCTAATTTGCAAAACTTTAGCGCCTAAGCTTGATAATTCCAACATTTCTTCAAAAGTTAGTTTGTCTATCTTTTTGGCTTTTTCATAAACATTTGGATCAGTTGTATATACACCATCCACATCAGTGTATATCTGACATTCTTCTGCTTCCAAAGCAACAGCTAAAGCAACTGCCGAAGTGTCAGAGCCGCCTCTTCCTAAAGTGGTAATGTCCCCTTCTTCATTGATTCCTTGAAAGCCTGTTATGACTGGAGTTATGTCTGCAGATATATCTTTGAGAATATTTTTTGTATCAATCGAATTAATTCTGGCTTTTCCATGATAGTCATCTGTTCTGAGTCCAAGTTGAAAAGCAGTATAAGATTTTGAGTTAACTTTCTCATTTCTCAATGTCATAGCTAATAACGCTACTGACACCTGCTCACCTGAAGAAATCAATGCATCGTATTCTCTTGGATCAGGAATTTCTTGAACTTCTTTTGCTAAGTCGATCAGTCTTTGAGTTTCGCCTGCCATGGCTGAAACAACGGCAACAACTTTTTTTCCTTTCTTAGATGTATCTTTGATAATTTTCGCCACTGCTTTGAATCTGTCTGTATCAGCTAACGAAGTTCCGCCAAATTTTTGGACAACTATATTAGACATTGGTATTTTTAAATCTCAGTTAGAATTTTCTCAGCAGAAATTAATATTTCATCAAGTTTATTTGAAGCTGGTCCGCCTGCTTGTGCAAAGTCAGGCTTTCCCCCTCCTTTCGCTCCTATAATTTTGGAGAGCGAGTCTAGCAAATTTCTTGCATCATAAGTAGCAGTAATATCATTTGATACGGAAACCAATATTGTTGATTTTTCTTCCATAGATCCAACGAGAATAATTATTAGATTATTTACTTCCTTTTTTAGACTATCTAAACCACCTCTTAGTTTAGATAAATTGAGATTATCTATTCTCTTTAAAATTATATTTACCTTACCAACAGACTTATAGCTGCTTTTTATATCATCTAATAAGTTCTGATAAATCTTTTGTTCATGTTTTTTTAAATCATCTTTATAAGAATTTATTAATTTAATTTTATCTTTCAAAAATATGGGTAAATCTTTGACTGAAACTTTAAAATCCTCTGCAGTATTAATTAAGTCTGTTTTATTATCAGTCTTATCCTTGATTGCAAGATCGCCAGAAATAGCTTCTATTCTTCTTACTCCAGAAGAAATACTTGTTTCTGAGATTATTTTAAAACTTTTGATTTCTGAACTATTTTTTACATGAGTTCCGCCACACAACTCGGTGGAGTAATCTCCTGCTATTTTTAAAACTCTCACTTGATCGCCATATTTTTCTCCAAAAAAGGCAATTGCTCCAAGTTTTTGGGATTCTTCAATTGAAGTTTCAATTATTTGTGTATCCTCAGCAGATGTTATTGCTTGATTGACTTCTTGCTCGATCTTCGCAATTTCAGATTCTGAAAGCTTTTGCTTGTGTGAAAAATCAAATCTTAACTTCTCCTCGTTTACCAAAGAGCCTTTTTGTTGAACGTGTTCGCCTAAAATATTTCGCAAAGCAGAGTGCATAAGATGTGTTGCAGAATGATTGGAAACAATTGCCCTCCTTCTCTCTGTGTTTATCTCAGCTTTAACTCTGTCATTAAGATTTATTGAACCTTTTTTGATCTTACTTATATGAAGGTGAAAATTTCCTATCTTTTGAGTATCTAATACTTCAATCTCTAGACCCTTTGCAGTCAATTTACCTTTATCACCAACTTGACCTCCAGATTCTCCGTAAAAAGGAGTTGAATCAAGTACTATCATGCATTCCCCTTCTGAGGCAGATTTAACTTCTTTGCCGTTTTTGAAAATTAATTTAATTTCAGATTCGATCGAGCTATCTTCGTAGCCGACAAATTTTGTCTCATCATCTAAATCAATTGCAGCAGGCAAGAGGGCCACAAATTTACTTTCTTTTTTTGCGTTTGCTCTTTGCGCTGCCATGAGCTTTTCATAGCCGGAAAGATCCAAACTAAGGTCATTTTCCTGGGCTAAATCTCTAGTCAGGTCAACTGGAAATCCATAGGTATCATAAAGTTTAAAAATAAGCTCTCCGGGTAAAGTCATTTTTTTCGAGTCTTTAATTTCTTCCTCAAGAAGTCTCATTCCCTGTTTTAAAGTTTCTCTGAATTGATCTTCTTCGGATTTGAGTTCCTGCAAAATAACAGTCTTATTTTTTTTAACTTCCGGATAAGTTTCTAATAAAGATTCGCCCAGCGTGTCAAAAATATCCGCAAAAGAAAAATCTTTTTCATTGTTTATTTTGTAAGCATGAGTCAGAGCTCTTCTAATGATTCTTCTTAAGACATACCCTCTTCCTTCGTTGCTTGGGTTCACGCCATCAGAAATTAGAAAAACAGATGATCTTAGATGATCTGCTATAACTCTTAATGAAGGATTCAAAAGATTTTTTTCATTTAATGTTTCGGCAATTGATTCAATAATGTTATTAAAAATATCCGTCTTATAATTATCGCTAGTTTTTTGTAAAACTGCAGTGATTCTTTCCAAGCCCATTCCAGTGTCAACACATTGCTTAGGAAGATTGGAAAGTTTGCCATTGTGATCTCGGTTATATTGCATAAAAACCAAGTTATAAATCTCCACAAACCTTTCGCCAGTGTCTACACCTTCCCGTGGTGCATCTCCCGAAAGATCCTCACCATGATCATAAAATATTTCTGAACATGGACCACATGGGCCTGTATCTCCCATTGACCAGAAATTGTCTTCAGTAAGCCTTGAGAGTCTTTCAGCAGGAAATCTTATTTTTTTAAGCCAAATGTCTTCTGACTCTTTGTCATCAACATGCACTGTTACCCAAAGTTTATTTTTATCAAGTTTAAATTTTTCTGTGAGAAGTTCCCAAGCTAACTCTATTGCTTGCTCTTTGAAGTAGTCCCCAAAACTAAAATTTCCAAGCATTTCAAAGAAAGTATGATGTCTGAGAGTAAAACCAACATTATCTAAGTCGTTATGCTTTCCCCCTGCTCTCACACATTTTTGAGATGAAGTTGCCTTATCAAATTTTACTTTCTCTGTGCCAAGGAATACATCTTTAAACTGATTCATCCCAGAGTTGGAAAACATTAGGGTGGGGTCATTGATGGGAACAAGGCTGGAACTCGCTACTTCTTTATGCCCCTTCTCAACAAAAAAATCTAAGAAAGTCTTTCTTACTTCAGATGACTTCACGTTATTTAACTAAAAATTTCTGATAAAAAATCTTTAAAGATTTTCCAGGATCTCTGATCGGCATCTTGCGAATAAACCGTTCCGAAACTTGGATCATTTGCATCAGGATTTGTAAAAGCATGCATGGCATTACCAAAAGAATGTAATTGCCAATCAACACTTTTTTTATTCATTTCCTCAGAAAAAGAGTCTATCTGATCTTGTCCTACCATAGGATCTAAATGACCATGAAGGACCAATAGTTTCGCGCTTATGTCTTTATCTTCAAGGTCTTCCGAACCAGATAAAAAACCATGAAAACTTACAGCCCCTTTTAAATCCACTCCACTTCTAGCAAGGTCTAAAGAAACCAAGCCGCCAAAACAGTATCCCATGATCGCAATGTTTGAAGTATCTACTCCTTCAAGTTTTTTTGCTGCCTCATATGCGCCAACGATAATCTGAGATAAATTTTTTCTGTCATCCAACAAAGGTTGCATCATCGATTGATTCTCCTCATTAGATCCACCAACCTTTCCGTCTCCATACATATCAATTGCAAATGCATTGTAGCCATCATCAGCAAGCTTATTTGCTATACCTTCAACAAATCCATCTCTACCTGCCCAAGTGTGAGCAATAAGAACACATGGAGCGTTTTTAACCTCTGGCTTTACATGTAATCCCTCAAATGTCTTAGAATTAACTTCATATGATACAAGTTCGATATTCATCAATTTTCCTCCTTTAAACCTGACTTAAATCTTTTTCCATTTTCTACATAATGTTCTGCTGAGCCTTTCAAAATAATCTTTAAATTCTCATCAACCTCTTTCTTAACCTTTCCAGGAGATCCCATGACAAGCGAATTGTCTGGAATTTTTGTTCCTTCTGTTAGAAGAGTATTTGCCCCTATTAAACAATTATTTCCAATTTCTACTTTGTTCAAGATGACTGAATTAATGCCTATTAACGAATTGTTTCCAATAGTGCAACCGTGAAGCATGACTTTATGGCCCACTGTGACATTTTCACCAATAATAATTGGACTTCCAGGATCAACATGCAAAACCGATAAATCTTGAATATTTGAACCTTTGCCAATGATTATTTTTTCTACATCACCTCTGATTACCGCTCCAAACCAAACGCTTACATCTTCTCCGAGCTCTACTTGACCCAGAACAGTAGCATTTGGAGCAATATAAAAATTATCTCCTACAGTTTTAACTCTATGCTGGTCTAAAGTATAAATCATCTATGTCAATATCTATTTCCACTAACTCCAGGAATTGTAATGTAAAACCTAAAGTTAATCCCCAAATTTTCTGATTTTCATAATTTATAACTGGCGTCTGAAAGGTTTCGCCACTTGCATTGGTTATTTTGTTTGATATCAAAGGATTTTCTTTGAGATAGTTTAAAGGAACAGAAAAAATCGTTTCTACCTCTTTAGGATCTCTTTTAAACCTTAAACTTCCTGCTGCATAACCTACATAAGGCGTGACACTTATTCCAAATCTTGATTCTTGAGGATCCATCCGGCCAAGTATTCTAATTGAATTAGGTTCTACTCCAATCTCTTCATGTGTTTCCCTTAAAACAGTTTCGATTAGGTTTTTATCTTCTTCTTCTTTTTTCCCGCCTGGAAATGCTACCTCTCCTGCATGGGAAGGTAATTTTTTAGATCTTTCTGTAAAAACGATTGAATAGTCATTCTCATTATCAGTTATTAAAATTAATACTGCTGCTTGGGGTAATTTTTCATCCGACTGCTTCGGACTCAAATCATTTAGTCTTTTTTCTATGAAAGGGATCATTATGTTAATAAAAGGTATTGAATTATACTTGCTTACTTAATTTAAGCAGGAAAAACTTTGAAATTTTGTACCCAATGCGGTGGTCCCGTATCTAAAAAGATACCCCAAGATGACAATCGAGAAAGATATGTTTGCGACAATTGTGGATTTATTCACTATCATAATCCAAATGCAGTCGTAGGAACCTTGCCCTACTGTGGAGATAAAGTTCTTTTATGTAAAAGAGGGATAGAACCAAGAAAAGGTTTATGGACCTTACCTGCTGGTTTTTTGGAATTGGGAGAAACTTTACAAGAAGGAGCTTTAAGAGAAACCAAAGAAGAAACCAATTCAACTGTAAAAATAGATGATATTTATTTTATGTTTGATATTCCTCAAATTGGACAGTTTTATGTTCTTTATAAAGCTTCTATAGAAGAAAATTCTTATTCACCAACAACGGAAAGTCTTGAAGTTGAATTGTTTTCTTATGATGAAATACCTTGGGATGAACTAGCCTTCCCTTTTGTACCCATTGCTCTCGAACAATTTTATGAGGATTTAAATGAGGGCTATTTTCCTCTGAGGATCAGAGAGTTAGTAAAGAAATAGTTTAACTATAAAAATTTCTGGCATTTAAAAATAATTTGAACCAAGGACTATGCTTTCCTTTTTCATCAGTCCAGGACAATTGATTATTTAAAAAACTTCTTTCAGGATGGGGCATCATAATTAAAAACCTTCCATCATCATTTGTCACAGCGGTAATGCCATTCGTGGAGCCATTGGGATTTTCTGGGAATTCTTTAGCTTCTATGCCTTTATTTGTACAAAATTGCATAGGTGCTAAATTATCAGAAATTATTTTTTTTGCGCTTACGTGTTCAGGAAAAATCATTTTACCTTCTCCATGATTTACAGGTACTAAAAGCTGAGAACCTTCCATGCCATCAAAAAAATTGGATTTGGATTTGTTTATTTTTACTTGAACCATTCTGGCTTCAAATCTATTACTGTTATTTCTTTCTAATTTAGGCCAATGTTCGGAGCCTGGAATCAATTCTTTAAGCTCTGACATAACCTGACATCCATTGCAGATTCCCAACGCAAAAGTATCTTGTCGATGAAAGAATTCAAAAAATTTATCTTTAAGCTTTGAATTAGATTTTATTGACTGCGCCCACCCTCTTCCTGCTCCAAGGATATCGCCATAAGAAAAGCCCCCTGGAAAAGCAAGGCCCTGAAAATTATCTAAAGAACTCGAATTATCTATAAGATCTCTCATGTGAACATCAATAACTTTGAAGCCAGCTTGAGAAAAAGCTGCTGCCATTTCTAAATGAGAATTAACTCCTTGATCTCTCATGATAGCTATTTTTGGAGTCCTACTTAGATATCTTTTATTCAATTTAAAATTAAATTTTTGGGTAAGCTTTGACCTCTTTGGATCAAGCAAAAATCTATGCTCTTGTTTTGTTGTTTCTTGATTGTCTCGAAGCAGTTTGATGTTATAAGAAACGCTTGACCATGAATGCATTAAAACTTTACGACTCATTCTTAAACTTTGACTAGAAGTTTTAAGAAAAAGATTATTTGTATTATTAGTTGAACCAATATTAAAAAAAGAATTCTTTAAACCTAGTTTTACAAAATCTTTTTTAAACTCAGAAAAATCTTTTTTGTTAATCTGAAAAAGCAAACCTAACTCTTCAGAAAATAAACTGCTAGATTCTTTTAAGAAAGAAATTTTAGAAAGATCAAGATTTAAACCACACCCTCCAGCCAGCATCATTTCAACCGCGGAAACAATTAAACCGCCATCTGAAATATCATGGAAAGAGAATATTCTTTTTTTAAGGATCTTGGTTGCCAAGTAATTATAAATTTTTGGAAATTCATCTACACACTCTAAATTGGGAGTTTCAAGATTTGTTTGTTGAGTTACTTCCGAGAAAATAGATCCTCCCAGGCGTTTTTTTGTTTTTGAAAGATCTAAGTAAACTAGTGAAAGCTCATTACTATCTATCAGTTGGGGTGTGATGCTTTTTTTGACGTTTTTTATTTTTGTAAAAGCGCTGATAATTAAACTTTGTGGGGATAAATTAGTTTTTTTATCTTTTTGCCATATTGTTTTCATTGATAGCGAATCTTTTCCAACGGGAACGGCTATTCTCCAGGGCTTGCATACTTTTTGGGTCAACTCTTTTACTGTGTTGAATAAATCTGTTTTTCTTTGAGCATTGTCAGGACTTGCCATCCAGTTTGCGGATACTTTTATATCGTATAGTTTAGATACTCCTGAGGGCAGGAGATTTAATAAAGCCTCTGCAAGAGCTAGTTTTCCGGCTGCGACAGGATTAGAAATTGCAATTGGAGACTTTTCCCCCATTGCCATAGCTTCTCCAGAATTTGTATTGAAATCTGACAATGTAATTGCATGGTCAGCAACGGGAACTTGATATGGACCCACAAATTGATCCCTGTAAGTTAAGCCTCCTACACTTCTATCTCCAATGTTAATAAGAAAGCTTTTAGAACCAACTGTAGGATGTCTCAATACATCTAATAGCGTTTTTTTAAGATTTATTTTTTTAGATTTATCAAAAGAGTCTATCTTTCTGTCTGAGATAATTTCATGGGTGTTTTTTTCTTTATATCCAAAGATAGTATCCATAGGAAGATGGATTGGATATTTTCCAGTTTTACTATCTTTAAGTTCAAAAGTTTTTTTAGCTGTTAGAGTCCCAACAACCGCGTGGGGACATTTTTCTCTCTCACAAAATGCTTTGAATTCTTCTAAAGAATCTTTTTCCACCGCTAAAACGTATCTTTCTTGTGATTCGTTAGACCATATTTCTAAAGCCGACATAGAATTGTCAGCAAGAGGAATCTTTCTCAAATCAACACAAGCTCCCATGCTGCAATCTTTAGCTAACTCTGGTATTGCATTTGAAAGGCCTCCAGCACCAACGTCATGAATGAATAAAATAGGATTTTTTGATTTTTTTAAAGAACATAAATTGATGACTTCTTGGCATCTTCTTTGCATCTCAGGATTAGATCTTTGCACTGAAGCATAGTCCAAGGATTCGTCAGAAGAACCTGCTTGGACTGAAGAAGCAGAACCTCCACCTAGCCCGATTAAATAACCAGGTCCTCCTAAAACAATAATCTTTGTTCCAGGTTTAACCTTCTTTTTGAATGTATTGTTTGAACCTATACTTCCTAATCCTCCAGCGATCATTATTGGTTTATGAAATCCATAATGAGTCCCATCATTTTTTTGCTCAAAAGATCTGAAATAGCCATTTAAATTTGGTCTTCCAAATTCATTATTAAATGAAGCTGCCCCAAGAGGACCCTCAATCATTATTTTTTTTGGTGAAGAAATTCGTTTGGGGCGATCTTCTTTAAACTCCCATTTTTCTTTTAAACTTTCAAGTCTTAAATAAGATACAGAATATCCAGTTAAACCGGCTTTTGGTTGTGCTCCAATGCCTGTAGCTCCTTCATCTCTTATCTCACCACCAGATCCCGTAGCAGCTCCTTCAAAAGGAGAAACTGCAGTTGGATGATTGTGAGTCTCAACCTTTATACAAATATTATGTTTTAAATTCTTAGTCTGATACTCCCTCTTATTTGTATCTAAATGAAATTTTTCTGAACTTTCTGATTCAATTACTGCTGCATTATCATCATAGGCAACGAGCACTCCATCTTTAAAATTCTTATGAGTAGATTTTATTTGTTGAAATAAACTTGGTTCATTTTCTTCAGATAAATTCTGCCAAGAAGTATTAAAAAACTTATGACGACAGTGTTCAGAGTTTGCTTGAGAAAACATCATCAGCTCTACATCTGTAGGATTTCTTTTAAGAGATTTATAACTATTTACCAAGTAATTGATCTCTTGATCGTTCAAACCAAAGCCAAATTTTTGATTAGCTTCGATATAGCTTTGATAGCTATTTTTTAGATATTTGAAAGAAAATGAATTTTTATTGGGTTTGGTAAAAAAAGATTCAATGCTTTTTAATCCAATTGAAAACTCTTCAGTAAGATAATCAAAAGGGAAGTTTTCCTTTTTAAGTAATTTTTCAGAAAAGCCTTCTGTTTCCAAACCTTTGATTCTTTCTATTCTTTGGACCTCATTTAAATTACAAGAAGTAAAAATATCCTCAGTTTTCGAAGACCAGGGTGATTGTGAGCAATTCCTTGGCGAGAGAAAAATAATATCTTTTGAAAATCTTAACGAACTATTAGCATTTATATCCAACAACTCATAAATTTTTTCAACTTTATTTTTTGGTATATCTTTCCAAGCTTTATTTAAAAGTAAAAGATAAAAATAATTTATAGAGAGATAGTTTGAATTTTCTTCTGAAAGGACTCTTTCGCCAGCAATAATAACTGTTCTAGAATTTAAAACTTTAAAGGGCATCTAAAAAAGAAAAATTATACCTCAAAACAAAAGTATTATTTTCAGCTTAGTAATAATTTTTCTTTGAGATTTGATATTTTATCTCGCAGAGAGGCTGCTTCTTCAAATTCTAATTTGTTTGCATGGCTAAGCATCAACTTTTCTAAATCATCAATTTTTGCCGATAAATCTTTAGGATTTAAAAATTCTTCATCAAGTTTGTCTTCTACCTTTTTTATGAATTGTTTTTTAGAAGAAAGTTTTGACCCTTCCATAATATCTGAAATTGGTTTGTAAATTCCTTGAGGCTTTATGTTATTTTTTTTGTTAAATTTTTCTTGAATCTTTCTTCGTCTTGCAGTTTCATCAAGAGTCCTTTGTATAGAGCCTGTCATTGAGTCAGCATATAAAATTGCATGACCTTTTTCATGTCTTGCTGCCCTACCAATGGTTTGGATCATACTTGTTTCTGATCTTAAGAAACCTTCTTTATCGGCATCAAGAATTGCAACTAAAGATACCTCAGGAAGATCTAATCCTTCTCTCAAAAGGTTTATTCCAACAAGCACATCAAAATTACCCATTCTGAGCTCTCTTAAAATTTCTACTCTTTCAACGGTATCAATATCTGAATGCAGATATCTAACATTGATATCTCTTTCGAATAAATATTGGCTTAAATCTTCAGCCATCCTTTTTGTTAAAACAGTGGCCAGTACTCTTTCTTTTTTTTGTATTTTTTTCTGTATTTCAGATATCAAATCATCGACTTGATTTGTAGCAGGTCTTATTTCAATAGAGGGATCCAATAAACCCGTTGGTCGAGCTATCATCTCAATTAACTGATCTAAGTGATTATCTTCATACTCACCCGGAGTGGCTGATACAAAAACCTTTTGTCCAGACATTGATTCCCATTCATCAAAACGTAAGGGACGATTATCAAGGGCGCTGGGTAATCTGAAACCGTAATCAGCTAGAGTTTCTTTTCGAGATCTATCTCCTCTATACATACCCTTAATTTGAGGAAGCGAAACATGCGACTCGTCGACAAACACAATAGTGTCTTCAGGGAGATAGTCATATAGAGTTGGAGGAGCCTCTCCTTCGTTTCTCCCAGATAAATATCTTGAGTAATTCTCTATTCCTGAACAGTAACCAAGTTCTTTGATCATTTCCAGATCAAACTTCGTTCTCTCTTCGATTCTCTGAGCTTCGATAAATTTTTCATTTTTTTTAAAGTATTTAACTCTTTGTTGCATTTCAGAGCGTATTTTTTTCATGGCTGAAAGCATAATATCTCTGGTAGTAACATAATGAGTTTTTGGAAAGATTGTTGCTCGAGGCACATCTCTAAAAATCTCTCCGGTTAGGGGATCGAAAAATTTCAAGGATTCAATTTCTTTATCAAAAAATTCAACTCTTAGAGCCTCTTTTTCAGACTCTGCGGGGAAAATATCTACCACATCACCCTTTACTCTGTAAGTAGCTCTTTTAAATTCAATATCATTTCTTGTATATTGCAGTTCAGCCAGCCTCAGTAAAAGCTTGCCAAGTTCTAGTTCATCTCCTCTGTCTAAATGAAGAACCATTTTCAAATAAGATTTCGGATCTCCTAGCCCATAAATTGCTGAGACCGTGGCAACTATGATCACATCTCTTCTTTCGAGTACTGCTTTCGTAGCAGATAATCTCATTTGTTCAATATGTTCATTTATGGAGGCATCTTTCTCAATAAAGACATCTGAAGAAGGTACATAAGCTTCAGGCTGATAGTAATCATAGTAAGAAACAAAATACTCAACAGCATTGTCAGGAAAAAACTCCTTGAATTCTCCGTATAACTGAGCAGCAAGAGTTTTGTTATGAGACATAACAATAGCCGGTCTTTGTAAATTCTCAATGACATTTGCCATAGCAAAAGTTTTGCCTGATCCAGTAACGCCTTTTAAGGTTTGATTTAAGAGACCAGACTTCAAACCATTTACAATTTTTTGAATCGCCTGAGGTTGATCACCTGAGGGTCCAAAGTTAGATTTAATTTTAAATGACTTGCTCATTATTTAATTTTTTTGCTTATAATACATTCCTTTTTCCGCGATAGCTCAGCTGGTAGAGCAAGTGACTGTTAATCACTGGGTCGCAGGTTCGAGCCCTGCTCGCGGAGCCAAAAGATACAATGCCTATTTATTCTAGCGAATCATCAGAACCATACAAATTAAGTCGATCAAGAATTGAGAATTTTTGTAGATGTAAAAAATGCTTCTACTTAGAAGAAAAACTTGGTATTTCAAAGCCAGCCCAGTTTCCCTTTAATCTAAATAATGCTGTGGATGAATTATTAAAAAATGAATTTGATAACTTTAGAGGTACCAAAGACAATCACCCTCTAATATATGAGTACGGCATAGATGCGAAACCTTTTGAGCACCCAGAAATTGAAAATTGGCGAACTAGAAATAAAGGCATTGGCTTTTTAGACAATGACACAAACTTATATTTTTATGGCCTAGTTGATGATGTTTGGATAAGTACGGTAAATGAAAAACTCATCATTGTTGATTACAAAGCAACCTCTAAAAAAGGCGAAGTATCTTTGGATGCTCCTTGGCAAATTAGTTACAAAAGACAGGTTGAAATTTATCAATGGCTTTTTAAAAAAAATGGTTTTGATGTTGAAGACATTGCTTATTTTGTTTACTGCAACGGTAGAGCCGACAAAAAGGAATTTAATAATCTTTTAGAATTTAAAACTAAGGTTATTAGCTATAAAGGAAATACTGACTGGATAGATCCAGTTACAAGAGAGATAAAAAAAGTACTAGACGATGATAAAATTCCGGAACCAAATCCTAGTTGTGAATATTGCAGATACATAACTAAAGCTAATTTATAGGAGAAACATGGAATTATTTTACGCGACATTAATCTTCTTAATTGGCTTGGGCGTCTTGATCTCGGGAGCTGAGATTTTTATCCATCATAGTGCTCAATTGGGAGCTAAGTTAGGAATAAGCGACGTTATTATAGGAATTACTCTCGTCGCCCTTGGTACTTCGATTCCAGAAATATTTGTTAGCGTTTCTTCAATAATTAATGATGCTCCTGCTCTTGCTTTAGGGAATTCAATTGGTTCAAACATAAGCAATATAGCTATTATTTATGGGTTAAGTCTTTTTTGGTTGGCTTCCAAAACACTAAACATAAGTCTAAGAAATATTTTTATTTTGATTTTAAGTGTCTTGATTGCTGGTTGGGCTCTTTATGATTTAACAATTTCTGTCGCCGATTCGATAGTGTTCATAGCGCTGTTTATCCTCTTTGTTTTAAACCTCTTTAGAGAGAAGCCTGACGAAGTCCCAGAAAATACTCACAAAGATGAGTCTTTAACTAAAGTTTCCCTGTTGATTCTGCTAAGTTTGATTTTATTAGCAGTTGGTTCTGAGTTGACTGTACGAGGAGGAGTTGACTTGGCAATAGGCCTTGGTATTCCTGATGCTGTTATCGGCCTTACTATGATAGCCATTGGTACAAGCTTACCTGAATTAGCAGCTTCCGTTTCTGCTCTAAGAAGAAGTAAAGGGAATATGGTTGTCGGAAATATTGTAGGCTCTAATATTTTAAATATAGTGCTAATTTTTCCAATAATCGGGATTGGCTCAACAGCTGTTTTTGATCAAGAGATTTTTAACCGAGATTTCATGGTTATGAGTGCATTGACAGCGGCTTTCATTTTATTAGTAACTGTTGGAAGAGGAGAAGGAAGTTTAAAGAAAGTTTTATATCCTGTATTTGCTATAGGCATGTTTGTTTCAATGGGTTTTTATCTAACTAGCTTATTTTAAGACTTTTTTTTCCAGATCGTTTTTCCATCAAGATCTTCCAAGACAATACCTTTTTTTAGTAATTGATCTCTTATTTTATCTGCTAAATCAAATTTTTTGTTTCCTCTGGCATCGTTACGATCGCTAATCAGCTTTTCGATTTCTCTATCTGAAAGTTCAAGCTCTCCATATTTAAAATAATTTTCTGCTTCATCTAAAAGTAAACCTAAGGAATTAAGCAATACTTTAAGCGTAAATAACTTATCAGATGATAGGTCTCCGCCGCTTTCAGTATTAGCTGCATAAGCTTGAAGTAGGGAAAGAGCCTTGGGAGAGTTGAAATCATCTTGAAAAGCAGAAATGAATTCTTCTCTAAAAGTTTTGTCTTCATTAAATTTTCTAGGTGTTTTTATATCACTGAATAACGTGTAAAACTTATCTAGAACTCTTTTTGCATTTTCTAAACCTTCTTTTGAATATGATATTGGGCTTCTGTAATGCGTCAAAAGAAAAAATAACCTTAAAACCTCTGGATGAAAGTCTTTTAAGATATCTTTAACCGTAATAAAGTTTTTCAAAGATTTAGACATTTTTTTGTCTTCAATTCTTAATGGACCGGTATGCATCCATAAGGATGCAAAATTTCTCTCAGTTGCGCACTCTGCTTGAGCTATTTCATTTTCATGATGGGGAAACTTTAAATCTAAGCCTCCTCCGTGAATATCGAACTCCTCGCCAAGATATTTTATGCTCATTGCAGAGCATTCAATATGCCAGCCAGGCCTCCCTTCTCCCCAAGGAGATGGCCAAGTGATCCCATCGGTATCCATTTTCCATAAAACAAAATCCGCTTGATGTTTTTTATTGAGATCCTTTATTGTTCTTTCTGCAGCAGATAGCTGATCTAAAGTCCTGTTAGCCAATTTTCCGTAGTCTTTAAATTTTTGTATATCAAAGTAAACATCCGATTCGTTCTTCCTATATGCATAGCCTTTTTCTTCAAGAGATTGAATCATAGAAATGATCTCTTTAATATGATCAGATACTTTTGGCTCAACGTCAGGAGAATCAATACCCAGAGAAAAGAAATCATTGTGCATTTCTTTAATAAACTTTTTAGAAAAATCCAATGCTGGAATGCCCTCTTCTTTGGCACGATTTATAATTTTATCGTCAACATCTGTGATATTTCTTACATATTTTACTTTGAAGCCTAAAAACCTTAAAAATTTGACAATTACGTCGAAGTTAATAAAAGTTCTTGCATGCCCGATATGCACATCGTCATAAGGAGTTAACCCGCAAATATAAATACTGACTTCTCTTTTAATTTTGGGCTTAAAAGTCTCTTTTTTACCTGTGAGTGAATTGAATATTTTCATTTTTAAGTGAAGCTAGATAAGGGTATGATAAATTATGAATGAAATAATACTTTTAACTATCACTACTTCCTTAGGTAGCTTTGATATTGAACTTTACCAAAAAGAAGCGCCCATAACAGCTAACAATTTTGTTGAATATGTGGAGCAAAATTTTTATGAAAATACTTTATTTCACAGAGTTATTCCAGGCTTTGTAATTCAAGGTGGAGGTTTTGAAATAGGTATGTCTCCTAAAGAAACCAATCCACCAATTAAAAATGAAGCAGATAACGGTCTCAAAAATGATAAATATACTTTGTCCATGGCGAGAACTCAGGATCTAGATTCTGCTACATCTCAATTTTTTATTAACCTTGTCGATAATAAATCATTAGATTACCCTTCAATGGGGGGATATGCGGTTTTTGGAAAAGTTATCTCTGGAGAAGAAGTTATTGACGAAATTGCATCTGTTAGAACTACAAACGTTGGTCCTTATCAAGATGTTCCTGTAGAAGATGTCTATATTATAAAAGTCGAAAAAAAATAAATGTCGTCTTGTTTTATTTCTGATCTACATTTAGATCATAAACGCGAAGATATAAAAAAAGCTTTTTTCAAATTTCTAGAATCAGAGGCTTCTGAATTCAAAAATCTTTACATTTTGGGAGATTTATTTGAAGTTTGGATCGGCGATGATTTTGAGGATAGATTTACAAGCGAAGTAATTTCTGAATTGAAAAAATTTTCTCTCAAAAATAAAAATATTTTCATAATGCACGGGAATAGAGATTTTCTTTTAGGAAAAAAATTTGCAGAAAAATGCGGCGCTAAATTAATCTTAGATCCGTTGATATTAAATAATGAAGGGAAAAAAATTATGCTGTCTCATGGAGATATTTTTTGTACAGATGATTTGGAATATCAAAATTTTAAAGAGAAAGTTAGAAATGAAAAATGGCAAAAAGAATTCCTCTCAAAAGATCTAAAAGATCGAGAAGAAATTGCAAAAAACCTTCGGAAGGAAAGTACAAAGAAAAATTCAAAAAAAGAAGACTATTTAATGGATGTAAATAAATTGGAAGTAGAAAAAATTGCTCAAGAGAATAAAGTTGAGATTTTAATCCATGGGCATGTGCATCGCCCTAAAGTTCACAATGAAGCCTTTGGTCAAAGATTTGTCCTAGGTGATTGGGATAAAAAATACTGGTTTATAAGTTTAATAGGAGAAAAAATCAGCCTTCACTCAAGTGAAATTACATAGACTTATTTCTATTAAGCGGCTCAATGAAGTATTTTTCATAATGAGCCTTCGATAAGGTATAGAGTTCGCTTTCTATCTCTTCTTTTAGAGCAGTTAGTGATTTATTTTTTTCAAACAAATCGATACCAAATTCATCGAGGCTATTAAAGCTTTCGCTCACTTGTTTTATAACTTCAAAGGCCTTCGACAAATCATTCAAATCGTCTTTAATTTTCAATTGGAAGTGTTTTATTGATTCCTCAAGCTTTTTGGAATCGAAAACCTTTAATCTGGATGCCATAATTTGTGATTTAAGCTTTTCTAATCTTTTCCAAACGGATTCCCTTTCTTCTGGCTTAAAAGCGTTCCAATTAATTACTTCGAAGGAGAATCTTTTGCATCCCCTGCAAACATCATCGCCATAAGTGGTTGAGCAAATACCTACGCAAGGAGTTCTAGTTCTGTTGACCATTTACTATATTCTATCAATAATTTTCAAAATTAGATTCTTGACTCATCATGATATAATAATTTTTTTTTGGAGATGAGATGCTTGAGGATTATTTAAATTCAGTCAAGGAAAGAGATAGTCAAGGTATACCCCCTTTGCCTCTTGATGCTGAACAAACTTCTGGTTTGATTGAGCTTATTAAAGATGCTTCAAAAAATGATAAAAACCTTTTGGAGCTTTTGACTGAAAGAGTTCCTGCAGGTGTCGATGATGCTGCATATGTGAAAGCTGCATTTCTCTCTGATATCGCAAATAAAAAAATCTCTTGTGAATTAATCTCTCCAAAAGAGGCTACGTTTTACTTAGGTACCATGCTTGGAGGCTACAATGTAGAGCCGTTAATCTCATTGATTGATGATCCTGAGTGCGGAGAAGAAGCTGTAAAAGCATTATCAAATACTCTTTTAGTATTCGATGCATTCAATGATATTGCTGAAAAATCTAAATCTTCAGAGAATGCCGCTAAAATTTTAAATTCTTGGGCAGAAGCTGAATGGTTTCTATCAAAACCAGAAGTGCCAGAAAAGATAGATACGATTATTTTTAAAGTGCCTGGAGAAACAAATACTGATGACTTGTCTCCTGCTCCGGATGCTTGGTCTAGACCTGATATCCCTCTCCATGCTCTATCCATGTATAAAATGCCAAGAAAGGGTTTATCAAAAGAACCTTTGAAGGAAATTGAAGCTCTTAAAGAAAAAGGTTTGCCTGTTACTTTGGTCGGGGATGTAATGGGTACAGGCTCATCAAGAAAGTCTGCAACTAATTCTGTTCTTTGGCACATTGGTGAAGATATTCCTTTTATTCCAAATAAAAAAACTGGAGGAATTTGTATCGGAGAAAAAGTTGCTCCCATATTCTTTAATACTATGGAGGATTCAGGAACTTTGGTTTTTGAGGCAGATGTAGAAAACCTCAATATGGGAGATATAGTTTCTATTTTTCCTGCTAAGGGAGAAATAAAAGATGAAAAAGGGAAATTAATTACTAAATTCAGCCTTAAATCAGAAACTTTTCTTGATGAAGTACGAGCTGGTGGAAGAATACCTTTAATCATTGGCAGAAGCCTTACTGATAAATCTAGAGAGTATTTAAACTTGGCTCCTTCGGAAGTCTTCGTAAGACCTGGAATGGATGATGATTCTGATGAAGGTTTTACTCTAGCTCAAAAAATGGTTGGAAAAGCTTGTGGAGTGAAAGGTATAAGACCAGGAACATACTGTGAACCTATAATGACCACCGTCGGATCTCAAGACACAACTGGTCCAATGACTAGGGACGAGCTAAAGGAGCTAGCGTGTCTTGGCTTTACTTCAGATTTAGTGATGCAGTCTTTTTGTCATACTGTCGCTTATCCAAAACCTGTTGATATAGAAACTCAACACACACTCCCTGAATTCATAAGAACAAGAGGAGGAGTTGCTCTCAAGCCAGGAGATGGAATTATTCATTCTTGGTTAAATAGAATGCTTTTACCAGACACTGTAGGGACTGGCGGGGACTCTCATACCAGATTTCCGATAGGAATAAGTTTCCCGGCAGGCTCAGGATTAGTTGCTTTTGGTGCTGCTTTGGGAGTAATACCTTTAGACATGCCTGAATCTGTGTTGGTTAGGTTTTCTGGTGAGATGCAGCCAGGAATTACTTTGAGAGACTTGGTAAATGCTATTCCTTATGCGGCAATCCAAAAAGGTTTACTTACAGTAGAAAAAGAAAATAAGAAAAATATTTTTTCGGGAAGATGTTTAGAAATTGAGGGCTTGTCTGATTTAAAAATCGAACAAGCTTTTGAGCTTTCAGATGCGTCTGCGGAAAGATCGGCTTCAGGTTGTACTGTACTTTTGGACGAGGAACCTATTTTAGAATACTTAAAATCAAATGTTGTCCTTTTGAGATGGTTAATTTCAGAAGGTTATGGAGATCCTAGGACACTTGAGCGAAGAGCCCAAAAAATGGAAAGCTGGATAAAAAATCCTGTTCTGTTGAAACCTGACTCTAACGCAAAATATGCCGCTACTATAGAAATAGATCTTAATGAAATCAAAGATCCCCTGCTTGCTTGTCCTAATGACCCTGACGATATTAAAACTCTCTCTGAAATTGGAGAAGTAAATATTGACGAAGTTTTTATTGGATCGTGTATGACGAACATCGGTCATTTTCGAGCAGCTGGAAAGCTTCTTAAAAATGTGACTTCTCCTTTACCCACAAGACTCTGGATTTCTCCACCAACGAGAATGGATAAATTCCAATTGGAAGAAGAAGGTTTTTATGAAATATATAAAAATGCCGATGTAAGAACTGAAGTTCCAGGTTGCTCTTTGTGTATGGGAAATCAGGCAAGGGTTGAGCCAAATTCAACAGTTGTTTCTACCTCAACAAGAAATTTTCCAAACCGACTTGGAGATGGAGCAGACGTATTTCTTGCATCAGCAGAATTAGCTGCAATTTCATCTATTCTTGGCAAACTGCCTTCTACTGAAGAATACAATAACTTTATGAAAGACATAAATACAATGTCTTCAGAAATTTTTAGATATATGAATTTTAATGAAATTGCATCTTATAAAAATGCTGCTGAGAATGCGGTTTTACCCTCAGTGACAATAGAAACTAATTAATTAAGCCTTTAGTTGGAGATTTATTAGAGTCTTTTCTGTCTACCTCAAGGTTCATTAAATATTCCTCTGTCACAGAGCCACAAATATAATTTCCATCAAAAATAGAAGTTTCAAAATTTTTCATTTCGGGATTTCCTTCTTGAGCAGCAGAAATTAAATCAGTTAGATTCTGATAAACAAGCCAATCCGCTCCGATGAAATCTGCGATCTGATTTTCGTCTCTTTGGTGGGCAATTAATTCTGTAGTTGCTGCCATATCGATTCCGTAAACATTTTGAAATCTCACAGGAGGAGCTGCCGAGGCAAAATAAACTTTTTTTGCACCTGCCTTTCGTACCATTTCGACTATCTGTTTACTTGTTGTGCCTCTTACTATTGAGTCATCAATTAAGAGGATGTTTTTACCTTTGAATTCATATGACACAGGATTTAACTTTCTTCTTACAGATTTACTTCTCATTTCCTGTTTGGGCATAATGAAAGTTCTTCCAATGTACCTATTTTTTACAAAACCTTCTCGATAGCTCACGCCCAATGTTTTTGCAACTTCAATTGCTGATGTAGTACTACTTTCTGGGATGGGTATTACTGCATCTATGTCATGATCAGGATATAAAGAGAGAATTTTCTTGCCCAAATATTGACCCATTCTTAGGCGAGATTTCATAACAGATATCTTATCGATGACAGCATCAGGTCTTGCTAAGTAAACATATTCAAAGATACAAGGAGAGTGCGAGGGATTATCAAAACAGACTTTTCTTTCCACCTCTCCCTCTAAGGAAATAAAAACTGCTTCTCCAGGACTTATATCACCAACTACTTCAAAATTTAGGGTTTCTAGGGCTGGACTTTCAGAAGCAATCATATAATCAGAACCAATTAGGTCATTATCTTTTTTTCCCAAAATCAATGGTCTGATTCCGTTAGGATCTCTAAACCCAACTATACCAACACCACAAATCATAATTACAACTGAATAAGCACCTTTAAGCCTTAAGTGAGTTCTGGAGACTGCTTCAAAAATTTCTTTGGCTGATGGTTTTGTACCAGGAAAATTAACCTTATAGAGTTCATGAGCAAAAACGTTAAGAATGATTTCGGAATCCGAATTAGTGTTGATGTGTCTAAAATCTTCAAAGATCAGTTCTTGGGTGAGCTCTTTTGTATTAACGAGATTACCGTTATGAGAAATACTAATTCCAAAAGGAGAATTTGAATACATTGGTTGTGCAAGCTCTCTATTTTGACCACCTGCAGTTGGATACCTAACATGTCCAATGCCTATTTTTCCTTTGAGAGAAACTATGTGTTGTTGTCTGAAGACTTCTCTAACAAGACCCAGTTGTTTTCGAACGTGAAATTTTTCTCCTTCATTAGTGGCGATTCCAGCAGCATCTTGTCCCCTATGCTGGATTACTGTTAGAGCTTCATACAAAGCAGGAGCAGCATCCTCTTTAGAAACTATGCCAACAACACCACACATTTTGCGTATTTTAATTAAAAGGGTTTTTTTCCAAATCTAAATCTTCGGAATTTATTTCTTTATAAGGTACTTTGCCTACAAAAGAACCTAGATGGTCTGCACCAGTTAAGATATAGTCAGACATGTAACTATCTTTCCACCATGTTTGACGCATTATATACGTGTCTCCAACCAAAAACATTACAATTATTATTACAGAACCCCTAAAGCCTCCAAATAAACCACCAAAAATTCTATCTAAAAGACCTTTTTGCATAGAATTCATCCCTTTCATTATGGCTTTTCCAGTAATTCTAAAAATAATAAGTAAAATTATAAAAATTGATACAAAACTAAAAATGCTTTTTATTTCTTTGTCATTCGTGAAATTGTCAAAGATTTCCATAGGGTAATAACGAAAAAACCACGCAATCAAAATGGCGCTTATCCAAATGGCATTTGAAATAATTTCAATATATAAACCTCTTGAAATACCAATCAAAAGCGAACTAAAAAAAATTAGTAATATAAAAAAATCAAAAGTATTGAGGTATAAAAGAAAATCCATTACAAGACTTCTTTCAAACTGTGAATGGAAATAGGAAGATTTCTTATCTCTAACAAGAATTTAAAAAATTCACCAGAGAAGTAAAAAGAGCCAATAAATAAATTGAGTTCATTCATACTTTTGTCTTTTGCAATTGAATAGAGACTTTTTATTGAATCTTTGACAATAAAATTCAATTTTAGACTTCTTGTTTTTGATAAAACTTTTTTTGATGACATGAGTCTTTGATGAATGTTGTCTGCTAAGTAGATTTTATCAACTATACCTTCAAAAGGCTTTAATAGTTTTTCTGGATCTTTATTTTCTGAACACGCAAAAAATAAATTAATTTTTTTTTCTTTAAAGTTTGAATCAAGATAGTTTATTAAATTTCTTACTGAATCTTCATTATGGGCAGAATCTACAAGAAAATTGTCAAACAAGGTCAGCCTGCCAAAAATCTTAAAATCATCCAAGAATTGCTTTGTGATTTCAGAAGAAAAATCAAAGACACTATTTTTTGAAACTTCATTTAGGCAAAAAAGTACTTCTCTAGAAACAGTTATTTTTTTTGAAAACTTATTAGAAGAATAACTTTTTTTTTCAGGAGAGATTAAAAAAGAATTAACTTTTGAAGCTTTTTCAATGATTGCATTTGGTACATTTTCAGAGCCGAATATTAAAGGTTTTTCAGGTCTAGCAATTTCGGCCTTCTCAGCTGCAATTTCTTCTATCGTATCTCCTAGATATTCTTGGTGATCCAGGGCAACCTTTGTAATGACAGATATATCAGGTTCAATAAAATTCATTGGATCCAATCTTCCTCCCATACCTATTTCTAGAATCCAAAGATCAAGGTCTGATTTATTGAAGTAATACAGAGCTGCTAAAGAAATTATTTGATAGAAATTTAAATTATGGCTTTTTTTGTATCGATTGAATCTCTTCAAAACGTCTAAAAGCTTTTCATTTGATATTTCTTTATCATTTACTCTAATACGTTCATTAAAATTAAGAAGATGAGGAGAAGTAAAAGTTCCAACTGAAACATTTTTTTTTAAAGCAAGTTTAGTAATTAATTCGGAAAGCGTCCCTTTTCCATTGGTGCCGCCGATTAGAATGATTTCTTTGGGTTTTTTTAAATTAAAAGAGTTAAGAACTTCTTTATATCCATCTAAACTCTTTTTTTTATAATTGTGGATAAGAATATTTTCTTCAATCCATTTTGACAAATTTTCAGGCAATGAATTAACCGGCAATGTGTAGTTTAGATATCAAGCCTGAAATCTTATCTTTCATATGGGGTCTTTGAACAATCATGTCTATCATTCCGTGTTTCAAAAGAAACTCACTTCTTTGAAAACCTTCCGGAAGCTTTACTCTTACTGTATCTTCAATAACTCTTGGTCCGGCAAAGCCTACTTGTGCTTTTGGTTCAGCAATATTTATATCTCCTAACATCGCCAAACTTGCTGCAACTCCTCCATATATTGGATCAGTTAATACTGAAATAAATGGGAGCTTCTCACTTTTCAATTTGTTTAATGCAGCACTTGTTCTGGACATTTGAAATAAAGAAAATAGAGATTCTTGCATCCTTGCTCCCCCGCTGGTTGCTACACATATGAAAGGGCAAGATTTCTCAATAGCAAATTCAACTGCATCGACGAATTTTTGACCAACTACCGAACCCATTGAGCCTCCCAAAAATCTAAATTCAAATACTGAAAGTACTACGTCTTTATCATTGAGTTTTCCGTGAACTGAAATCAAAGCTTCTGTTTCATCAATATTTGTTTTGGCATCTTTTAACCTTTCTTTGTACTTCTTTGTGTCTGTGAACGAAAGCCAATCCTTTGTTTTAAGTTCAGATGAAATTTCTTCATATTCATCATGATCAATTAAGTAAGAAATTCTATGTCTGGCGCCAATTCTTATATGATGATCACAATTTGGGCAGACATACATATTCGCCTCAAGATCAGGCCCATAGAGAATTTCTTTACAATTTGAGCAAGTTTGCCAGAGCCCTTGAGGAACTGGACTTTTTTTCTCTTCTTTATGCTGTTTTCCAAGAGAAGGTAGAATCTTGTTAAACCAACTTTTAACCATACTAATTTATAGCTTTTTTTAACGATTTAGTGAAGTTTGATATTTTTGGAATAGATTTTTTTTCTATGAAGTCAATGATTTTTGTCCCAACTACTATGCCATCTGAAAAAGATGACATCTTTTTTGCTGTTGGTGCGTCTTTAATACCAAACCCAACTACAACTGGAAGGTTTGTTAGTGACTTAATCTTTTTTACTTTGTTTTTTACTTCGTTAAAGTTTTTTAACTCAGCTCCGGTAATTCCTTTCAGTGAAACGTAGTACAAATATCCAGATGAGGAAGCGAGCATTCTTTTCAATCTTTTGTAATCTGTTGTTGGAGAAATCAACCTTATGAGATCGATGTTTTCTTTTTTGAGGTTATTAAAAAAAGATTTGCTTTCATCGTAGGGCAAATCTACAACTATCACACCATCTACGCCAACTTGGTTTAATTCTTTTGCCAATTTATTTTTGAGAGATAGAAATGAGTTCATATAACCCATGAGAACAATAGGTACGTTTTTATTTTTGATTCTGATTTGTTTACAAAGATTTAAAATATCTTTAAATTGAATATTTTTTTTAAGCGCCCTTTCATGGGCTTTCTGTATAACTGGTCCTTCAGACATTGGGTCGGAAAAAGGCACCCCGATTTCTAAAATATCAGCCCCTGAGGCAATTAAATCATTGAGAATTTTTTTTGAACTCCCTAGATTTGGATCTCCTGCAACCGTGTAAGTTACTAAAACCTTATTTTTAGTTTCTTTTTGATTGAATACTTTTTCTAAACGCGTCACAAAGTCATTCCATCTTCTTTAGCAACAGTAAACATATCTTTATCTCCCCTTCCGGATAGATTGATGACTATTGTCTTAGACTTGCTAAGTTTAGGTGCAATTTTATTTACATAGGCCAAAGCATGAGAAGTTTCTAATGCGGGCATGATTCCTTCTGTTTTAGTTAAATCATGGAAGCTTTTTAATGCTTGCTGATCGGTAGCACTTTGATACTCAACTCTACCGATATCTCTCAAATAAGCATGTTCTGGACCAACTCCTGGATAATCTAAGCCCGCTGAAACCGAATGTGTTGATAAAATTTGACCGTTTTTGTCCTGCATAAGATAAGTTTTCATGCCATGCAATACTCCTACCTTACCATCACTTAATGGCGCAGCATGTTTTCCTGATTTCACTCCAGAACCTCCTGCTTCAACGCCAACTAATTTAGTTTTTGTTTCTTTAATAAAGGGATGAAAAATACCCATTGCATTTGATCCTCCTCCAACGCAAGCAACAATGATGTCGGGATATTTACCAAACTCTTTTTTTGATTGAATCTTAAGTTCTTTTCCGACAATAGAATTAAAATCTCTTACAATTTCTGGGTATGGGTGAGGTCCTGCCACACTACCAATAATGTAATGGGTATCCTCAACATTAGTAACCCAGTCTCTCATTGCTTCATTCATAGCGTCTTTAAGAGTTTTTGTTCCAGAATCTACAGAACAAACTTCTGCTCCTAGTAGCTTCATTCTATATACATTGAGAGCTTGCCTTTCAATATCTTCTTCTCCCATGAAAATAATACATTCCAGTCCATGTCTAGCTGCGACAGTTGCAGTTGCAACTCCATGTTGACCTGCACCAGTTTCAGCAATGACTCGCTTTTTACCCATTTTTTTTGCAAGTAAAACCTGACCAACGGTATTGTTGATTTTGTGAGCTCCGGTATGATTTAAGTCTTCTCTTTTCAAATAAATTTTTGCTCCACCAAGTTTTTTAGTCCATCTTTCAGCAAAATATAATGGTGATGGCCTGCCAACAAAATCATTTAAATCTTTTATTACTTCTTCTTGGAAGGATTTATCTTTTTTAACTTTAGCGTAAACTTTTTCTAACTCTTCAAGAGCTGTAATAAGAGTTTCAGAGACATATTTGCCTCCAAATTCTCCAAATCTTCCCTCTTTATCGGGAAATGCATAGTTATTTAAGTTTTTATATTTCATCTACAATTTTTAAAAAATGTTTTAACTCGGCTATATCTTTTTTTCCTGGTTTAGATTCTACTCCAGAAGCTAAATCAACGCCGTAAGGCTTATAGCTCTTAATCAAAGACGTTATATTATTGGAATTTAACCCGCCTGCAATTATTAAATTATTTTTTATTTCTTTGGGTATAAGCTTCCAATCAAAAGTTTTTCCAGTCCCACCTCTTATTTTTTGACCCCCGGAATCAAGAAGAATTGCGAATGCATCACCGAATTCTATTATTTTATTTTGAAAGTCTTTCTCATTCATTGAAATAGCTTTTATGTAAGGGAGATTAAAAGAAGCGCAAAAGTCCTGACTCTCGTCTCCATGAAATTGAAGAATAGGGTTTTTAAAATAACTTATAGCTTTTTTTATACCTTCTTTTGATTCGTTAACAAAAACGATGACGGGGGAGATTTTTTCATTAAAAAGTTTTCCTGAAGATTCTAAAAACTCAAAAGAGACGTATCTTGGACTATCTTTATCTCTATTAAAGCCTATGGCGTCTATATCCAATTTGATCAGCTCTTTTAGGTCCTGATCATTTGTTACTCCGCAAATCTTAATATATGGTTTCATCAACTCTTCAACGTTAATTGATTGTTATATTTTGGCTTATATATTTTAAATGAAGGATCATATTCTGGTCCTAAATAAAACAAACCCTTTGCTTCTGCAGTCTTACCTGCATGGGTTCTATCTCTAGCCGCTAAGATGTCGTTCATTGATTCAGGTGAAATTATTTCTGAACCGACTTCTATAAGTGTACCAACAACAATTCGTACCATATTCAATAAGAAAGCATTAGCGGATATTTCTATAGATACAATATTTTGCCTTTTCTTGACCTTAACTTCGAAAACATTTCTGTTGGGGCTTTTTGATTGGCAGCCTGATCCTCTAAAAGAGGAAAAATCCTTTTCACCAATGAGATAATTTGAAGCTTTTTGCATCAAATTTATATCAAGAGGAGCTCTTATCAGAGACGTAAAATTTCTGTTTAAGACAGATTGTTTATTGCCGTTGAGAATATGATATCTATAAGTCCTTTTGATTGCTGAAAATCTGGAATGAAAATCTTCAGGAACTTTTTTAATCCAATTTATACTTATATCTCGAGGAAGAATTGAATTACACCCTGCCAACCACGCTTTATTCAATCTATTTGCTGAAGTCTCGAAATGAATAACTTGCATAGAGGCATGAACTCCCGAGTCAGTTCTACCTGAGCAAATAGTTTTTACACTTTCATTTGCAACCTTAGATAATGATTCTTCAATCTTTTCTTGAATTGTCAGGTTAGTTTTTTTTTGTTTTTGCCAACCTTTGTAAGAAGTACCGATATACTCTATGCCTAATGCATATCTTTGCATGTTATTTTAGTTTTTGAGAGATTGTTTGGTAAGTATTTTTTTCCTCTTCTTCTAATTGATCTAGTTTAATTTTATTTAGGAGTTCTTTAGCTTTATCTATTTGGTTCATTTCAGAATAAGTTATGGCTAAATTTAAATTAACGGAATTTTCTTTTCCAAGTTCATTATTAGGTTTGTTCAATTCTTTCTGATTTCTTTCTCCCTCTTTTTTTGAATTATCAGTAAAAAATAAAAGAAAAATTAAAAAGGAAAAAATTAAAATCCCAATTATTAAATAAATTTCCCTGGGTAAAAAAGTATCCATTAATTTTGTTTTTCTATTAAACGTTTTAAAATTTGCATGCTATTCAATGCTGCGCCTTTCCTTAAGTTATCAGAAATAACCCACAAATTTACTCTATTTTCTTTCCAAAGATCCTTTCTAATACTGCCAACAAAAACCTCATCTTTTCCTTCGGCATCATCAAAGGGAGTTGGGTTAAATTCAGTATCGGAATTTATAACCTTTAAACCGGGAAAAGACTGCATTTTGGAAATCATTTCATCTAGATTTATCTCTAATTCTGTTTCTATATGAACTGCTTCGGAATGACCATAAAAAACGGGAACTCTCGCACATGATGCTGTAACTTGGATGCTTTCATCTAATATTTTTTGAGCTTCCCAAGTCATCTTCATTTCTTCTTCAGTATATCCATTATCTAATTTAGGTCTATTTGCTCCAGGTAGAACATTAAAAGCAATTTGTGATGAATAAATATTTTTTTTTACTTCATTACCTTCAAGAAAATTTTTTGATTGATCAGTTAACTCATCAATGGCTTCTTTCCCTGTTCCTGATACAGATTGGTATGTTGCAACATCTACCCGTTTAACTTTATAAAGATCATGAATTGGTTTGATTGCAACCAGTAGTTGAGAAACTGAACAATTGGGATTTGAAATAATTTGTGGGAGCTTCATATTATCCAAAAGTTCTCCATTGACTTCAGGGATTATTAGGGGAAACTCTTTGTCTTTTCTAAAACATGAAGAATTATCAATGACAGTGCAGCCAGACTCTTTTGCAATAGGTGCAAATTTTTTAGCAACTTCTGATCCAGCTGAAAAAAAAGCAAAATTGACTGAAGAAAAATCAAAATTTTCAATATCCTCAACAACTATTTCTGAGCCATTTAAATGGATTGATTTACCCGCAGACCTACTACTAGCAACTATTTTTATTTCATCTATAGGTAGTTCATGAGTTTTTAAATATTCAATAAAAACTCTACCTACTGCACCGGTACCACCAACAATCGCTAAATTATTAGACATAAGAGGCTATTCTATCTCCCATTTCAGATGTTGAAATTACTTTTGAATCTTTTTGTGCAATATCTTCAGTTGCATAGCCTTCTGAAAGGACTTTCCTTACTGCATCATTAATTTTGTTGAAAATAGTTGGTTCGTTAAATGAGTATTTCATAAGCATTGCAACAGATAGGATCGTAGCAATAGGATTAACAATTCCTTTTCCAGCGATATCTGGTGCTGAGCCATGAACAGGTTCATAAAGCCCCTTCAAACTTTCGTTTAAGGATGCAGAAGGCAACATTCCTATTGAGCCGGTCAGCATTGCCGAAATATCAGACAAAATGTCTCCAAAAAGATTTGAAGACACAATAACGTCAAATTGCTTAGGTTCTCTAACTAGTTGCATTGCAGCATTATCCACTAACATATGCTCGACTTTTACATCCGGATAATCAGATGATTTTTTATCAACTATTTCTCTCCATAATTGGGAAACCTCTAAAACATTTGCTTTATCTACAGAACAAAGTCTTTTATCTCTTTCCAATGCACTCTTAAATGCAACATCAACGATGCGTTCGATTTCTTCTGCTTTGTAAGACATAGTGTTGAAGGCGTAATCGTTATCTTTCTTTCTTGGTTCACCAAAATAAATGCCGCTTGTTAGCTCTCTAACAATTAAAATGTCCAATTCATTTATCTTTGATTCTTTAAGAGAAGAAGAATGAATTACTTCTTTGAAAGTAATAGCAGGCCTTAAATTAGCAAAAAAATTTAATTTTGATCTTAATTCTAATAATCCTTTTTCTGGTCTTTCTGAAGGAGACAAAGAATCCCATTTTTTTCCTCCAACTGCACCAAGGAGTATTGAATCCGCATTTCTTGCCTTATCCAAAACTTTTGAGGATAGAGGAGTTTTGAATTTATCTATTGAAGCTCCTCCAATTAAATCAATGTCTATATCAAGTTCAAATGAAAGGTTAGATAAAGAATCGATAACTTTTCTAGCCTCATTACAAACTTCAGGACCAACACCATCTCCCGGTAAAATTAATAATTTTTTTTTAGAATTCACTTAAATAGCCAAGGATTTTTTATTTGATAATTTTTTTCAAAGGACTTGATTTGATCAGTAAATTTGAGTGATGCTCCTATTTCATCCAAGCCTTCCAAAAGACATTTTTTCTTATAATCATCTAGTTCAAATTTAAACTCAGAATTGCCGTAATAAAGCACCTGGTTTATTAAATCTATTTCTATGCTTTGCGCCGAACTTGTATTGAAGTTCTCGAAAATTTTAGATATTTCACTTTTTTTTATACACAAAGCTAAGAGACCATTCTTAAAGCAATTATTGTAAAAAATATCAGCAAATGATTCTGCGATGACTGTTTTGATCCCAAAATCTTTTAGTGCCCAAACTGCATGTTCTCTACTTGAACCGCAACCAAAGTTTTCTCCTGAAACTAAAATATTAGAATCAGTAAATAGCTTGTTATTAAAAATAAAGTCTTTATTTAAAATCCTAGACGAAGTTTCTTGATCTATGGTTCCTTCGTCTAAATATCTCCAACCGTCAAATAAATTATCACCGAAACCTGTTTTTTTTATTGATTTTAAAAACTGTTTTGGAATGATTTGGTCAGTATCTACGTTTGATTTGTCCAAGCAAATAAAAGTTCCTGAGAATTCATTTGAAATTTGTTTCACTAAATTTCCCTCACGTCTATAAATCTTCCTTCGATAGCTGCAGCAGCTGCCATGGCTGGACTTACAAGATGAGTTCTGCCCTTGTATCCTTGTCTGCCCTCAAAATTTCTATTTGAAGTCGAAGCACATCTTTCTTCTTGATTAAGTTGATCTGGATTCATTCCTAGGCACATTGAACATCCTGCATCTCTCCAAGAAAATCCTGCATCAATAAAAATTTCGTGAAGACCTTCTTCTTCGGCCTGTTTTTTTACAAGACCTGATCCAGGAACAACCAAGGCTCTCTTTATGTTTCCGGCAAGCTTATTACCTTTTAGAATTTCTGCTGCAATTCTAAGATCTTCAATCCTGGAATTTGTACATGAACCTATGAAAATCTGGTCAAGAGAGATATCAGTCAACTTTGTCCCTGGTTTCAATCCCATATAATTAAGAGCATCCTCATAATTTTCTTTATTCTTAAAATCTCTTGGTTCAGGAACTTTTTCATCAATAGAAGAGACCATTTCTGGAGAAGTTCCCCAAGTCACTTGTGGCAAGATTTGTTCTGATGAAAAACTGTATTCCTTATCAAAAACAGCATCTTGATCAGAATTCAGAGAAATCCATGTATCCAATGCTTTATCAAATTGATCTCCCGAGGGAGCAAAAGGCTTTCCTTTAATATAGTCAAAAGTGGTTTGATCAGGAGCAACCATTCCAGACCTTGCGCCAGCTTCGATAGACATGTTACAAAGAGTCATTCTGCCTTCCATAGACAGATTTTCAATTGTGCTACCAGCATACTCGATATTAAATCCAGTTCCTCCGGCTGTACCTATTTGTCCAATAATGAACATAGTTACATCTTTTGCAGACACCCTTTCAAGCAGATCTCCTTTAATATTAATCCTCATATTTTTTTGCTTGTATGCAATCAAACATTGCGTAGCTAAAACGTGTTCAACTTCACTTGTTCCAATACCCATAGCTAAAGCACCAAAAGCTCCATGAGTAGAAGTATGCGAATCTCCACATACAACTGTCATCCCAGGTAATGTAAGTCCTTGCTCAGGACCAATTACATGCACAATTCCCTGTCTTTCATCTCCTAAGCTAAAAAAATTAAGATCATATTTTTTTACATTTTCCTCAAGGGTTAAGACCTGAAGCTTGCTAGTAGAATCGCTAATACCTTTTAAGCCTTTAGCTCTATTCTCAGTTGGAACATTGTGATCCGGTGTAGCTATAATTGAATCAACTCTCCATGGTTCTATTTTTCTTTCTCTCAAACCATCGAATGCTTGTGGAGAGGTAACTTCGTGAATCAAATGCCTATCGATGTAAATTAGAGAACTGCCATCGTCTCTTTTGGCTACATGATGGGAATCCCATAACTTATCGTATAAGGTTCTTGAGGACATTACTTTTTAGGTTTAATTGGCTTTAACTTAGATTTTACATCAGCATTTTGTGCTCTATTTCTCAAGAAATGGTCCATGAGAGTTATCGCCACCATAGCTTCAGCAATCGGAGTAGCTCTCAAACCAACACAAGGGTCATGTCTGCCTTTAGTTTGAACTTTAACCGACTTACCGGATTTATTTATTGTATTTCCAGAGGACATGATGCTGGAAGTGGGCTTCAAAGCAATGCTCGCGAAGATATCCTGCCCAGTGGAAATTCCACCTGTTGTTCCTCCAGAATTATTTGACATAAATCCAGAAGGAGAGATTTCATCTCTGTTTTCTGTTCCACGCATAGATACAACTTCAAATCCCCTTCCAATTTCAACTCCTTTTACAGCATTAATTCCCATAAGCCCATGGGCTAAATCAGCATCTAACTTATCAAAGACTGGTTCGCCTAAGCCAGGAGGGATATTCGTTGCCATAACTGAAATTTTTGCGCCAATAGAATCTCCAGACTTTCTTAAAGAGTCAATCATATCCTCAATCTCACAAACTATTTTCTTATCAGGACAAAAAAAAGGGTTTTTAGTAATTTGATTTTTCGAAAAAGAAGAAATCTTTATATCTCCAATTTGAGATAAAAACCCAAAAATTTCAATTTTTTGAATTTTCTTGAGATATTTTTTTGCTATTGCGCCAGCAGCAACTCTCATCACTGTCTCTCGAGCAGAAGATCTTCCTCCGCCTCTATAATCTCTTATTCCATATTTTTGAAAATAACTATAATCAGCATGAGAGGGTCTAAAGACATTTTTAATATTTTTATAGTCTTTGCTTTTTTGATCTTTATTTCTTACAAGAAGCCCAATTGGAGTACCTGTGGTCTTTCCCTCAAAAATTCCTGAAAGGATTTCTATTTCATCAGGTTCTTTACGCTGGGTAGTATATTTATTTGAGCCTGGTTTTCTTAAATCTAGTTCTGCTTGGATTTCTTCTCTGGAGATTGACAAGCCAGGAGGACAGCCATCTATTATGCAACCTAAAGCTTCGCCATGACTTTCGCCAAAAGTCGTAACAGAAAAAATTTTACCAATAGTATTTCCTGACATATCGTTTAAACTTGAAAGCTAGATTATAAGCTATTAATCGTCCTTACTCGAATAGATGCAAAAATTAAGATTTAGTTCAGTTTTTTGGGATTTTGGAGGAGTCATAACTTCAAGCCCATTCGAAGCTTTTTCAAAATTTGAGATAGATAATCATCTCCCAAAAGATTTTATTCGTAAGGTCAACTCAACTAATCACAAAACCAATGCATGGGCTAAGCTTGAACAATCAAAAATAAGTCTGGATGAGTTCGATGAGCTTTTCAAAGAAGAAAGCAAATCCCTTGGACACGAAGTTAACGGAGGCGAGGTATTAAACCTCTTACAAGGCGAAGTTAGACCAGAAATGGTAAGAGCTTTAGACAAATTAAAGTCAAAAAATTTTAAACTTGCTTGTTTGACCAATAATTTTAATTCCGGTGATAAAGACCAATCTGCTTTAGATGATGCTAATAAAGAAAGACTGGAAATAATGAATAACTTTGATCACATAATTGAATCAAAAGAATTAGGCATTAGAAAACCTGACCTTAATTTTTACCTTAAAGCTTTAGAAATTACTGGAGCTGATCCTAAAGAGACAATTTTTTTAGACGATCTAGGTATAAATCTTAAACCCGCAAGGGAGCTTGGAATGGCTACTATAAAGGTCTCAGATAGCAATCAAGCTCTAAAAGAATTAACAGATTTAACAGGGATAAATTTTGAATAAAATTCTTATTTTTTTGAGTATTACTTTTTTAGCTGGATGTCAGATGAATATTCTTGAATACGAAAATCAAATTGTTTCAGATGCTCAGCAATATCAGGCAAAAATTTCAAGGGATATTTGGGGTGTTCCCCATATTTCAGGAACAAGAGATGCAGATGTAGCATTTGGTTTAGCATTTGCTCATGCCGAAGATGACATTAAAAACATTGCTGAGAACATGTATTTGTATCGAGCACAAATGGGACTAAAAGATGGCTCAAGTGGAGCTGTGATTGACTATTTAATCAAGGCTCTAAAAATCAGAGAAAGAGTCGAGCAGAAATATCAAGAAGTCCTTTCAGATGATGTTAGGTCTGTATTAGAAGCATACGCAACTGGTTTGAATTATTGGATGGTTAAAAATCCCAATAATAGTTTCAAAAAACATTTTCCTTTTACTGCAAAAGATATAGTCGCTGGTTTTGCAATTCAAAATCTTTTATTTTCTGGTGTAGTGAGTTCAATTCAAAGTTTAGAGAAATTAGAAGATTCATCAGGGCAAAGCTTTTCTAATTTGTTTGAAAATGACGATTTGGTTACAGGCTCCAATGCATATGCAATTAGCCCAAGTAAAAGTACAGATGGATCAACTAGATTAATGATCAATTCGCATCAACCTTTAGAAGGCCCATTAGCTTGGTATGAGGCACACATCAAAAGTGAGGAAGGGCTTAATATGATGGGAGGTCTATTTCCGGGTTCGCCTTTTATTTTTGTTGGTTTCAATGAAAATTTAGGCTGGGGTTTTACTGTGAATAAACCAGATTTAACGGATATCTATAAATTAGTAATTAATCCAAATGATAAAGATCAATATCTTTTAGATGATGTTTGGTTAAATCTGGAAAAAGAAACCATTGAACTTCCTGTGAAAATATTTGGCCCAATTAATTGGACAGTGAAAAGAGAAGTTAAATATTCCAAGCATGGGCCAGTCCTTGAAATAGGAGATAAATCTTATGCCTTAAGGTTTGCAGGTATGGAAGATATCAAGCAAGTTGAACAATGGTACAAATTAAATAAAGCTAATAATCTTAAAGAATGGATAGATGCAATGAAAATGCGATCTATCATTTCTTTTAATGGCGTTTATGCCGATAAAAAAGGGAATATCTATTTTCTTCATAATTCTTCTTCGCCAAAAAGATTGGAGGGCCTAGATTGGTCAGAAATTGTCAACGGAACTAGATCTAAATATATATGGGAAACATTTGTAGGATTCGATGAGATACCTCAAATATTGAATCCTTCATCGGGATGGCTTGCAAGTACCAATCAGGATCCATTTAAGGTTACTGATCCAAAAGATAACCTAAAAAAAGAAAACTATTCTCAAACTCTAGGCTTGCAAACCAGAATGACAAATAGAGCTTATAGAATTAAAGAGCTTTTTATGGGAAAAAATAAAATAAATGAAAAAGATTTTGATGATTTCAAATTTGATAATTCTTACTCAATAAATTCAAGGTCATATAAGTATGTTTCAGAAATTTTTGGATTAAATTTTGAAAATGAGAATTTAAAAAAAGGTCAAATGATTCTGAGAAATTGGGATTTAAAAACAGATCTTGATAATGAGTCTGCAACCCTTGGAGTTTGTGTCTTGAGTCCCGAATGGCTTGCAGAGCAAGCCGCAGAAACTCCTCCAGAGTCAGAAGAAAGTTTTAAAAAGTGTGTAGAAGACACTTTAAGAAATTATGGAAAATTAAATCCAAAATGGTCAGAAAGAAATTTCATGTATAGAGGAAAGAAAAAAATCCCTGTCCAAGGAGGTCCTGATGTTTTAAGAGCTATATATGGCCTTGAGCAAGAAGATGGCGATCTAAAAGCTGTCGGTGGCGATGGTCTTTATATTCACGTTAGTTGGGATAAAGACGGGAATCAAGAATCAAAAAGTATTCATCAATATGGAAGCGCCACTCAAGATGAAAGCTCTTCGCATTTTTCTGATCAACTAGAGTTGTATATCGACGAAAAGTATAAACCTACCTTCTATAAAGAAGGAGCCTTAAAAAAAGAATGTAAAAAAAAGAATATACAGTTCCTTTTAAGTCGTCTCTATAGCTTTTTTAAATGCAGGTCTTGCTTCAATTCTTTCAACATAACTCTTTAAGTTAGGCATATCATCTGTGACACATCCTAAGTTAGATAATTTAGTACAACAGTGGCCTGTCATGAATTCGACTCCTGAGAAGTCCCCTATTAAATATTCTTTTCCTTCAAGAGCCAATTCAATGGCTTGAAGGGATTTAGAAGCAAGTCTTTGAGCTTGGCCTAAAACTGTTTCGTCTCTTCGTTCAGGCGGTAATAAAATGGTGTGAACCACAATTGTATTCATTGGCTGAGCAATCATGCCCTCACAAAAATGAAACCATTGAAGATAATAAGGATATTCAGGAGAATCTACGCTAGGTTTCAGTCCGCCGTTTTTATGTTTCTCGAGGACATAATCAATAATAGCACCTGATTCATATATGCTCACATCTCCATCCTCAAGAACTGGAATTCTTCCAAGGGGGTGTCTTTTTCTATGCTCATCAGATTTTAGTGCTTCTGGATGAAATGGCATTGAATTTAGTTCATAAGGTAATTCTAGTTCTTCAAGCAGCCAAAGAACTCTTTCTGCTCTTGAGGCAGGTGCAAAATGTAATTTCAGCATAATTATTCTCCCAAAGATTTATTCTTTTATTAAAATTTCCATAAAGTCTGTCACACTAAGACTCTCTAAATCGTTTTGATCTTCACAAATTTTCATTATTTTTTCAACGCGTTCTGTAGAAAATTGTGTTCTTAAGTTCTCTTCAAATTTTTTGATTAGGACAGGAATTCCCTCCTCCCTTCTTCTTCGATGGCCAATTGGATATTCTACTTCTACTTTTTCTGTGGAAGAACCATCTTTAAAAATTATTTGCAGTTCATTCGCGATTGACCTTTTTTCGGGATCTAAATAGTCTTTAGAATAATTTTTGTTTTCCTCAACAAACATTTTTTTTCTTAAAAAATCAACTCTTGGATCATTGGCAACATCGTCCTCATAATCTTCGGCAACCAAATCACCTTTTAACAAACCGATTGCTGTCATATATTGAATGCAGTGATCTCTATCTGCAGGATTATTTAATTCGCCTTCTTTACTAATGATTCTAATTGCAGACTCATGAGTTGTAATATTTATTTTTTCTATTTCTTCTAATCTATCAATTATTTCAGGATGAAGTGTTACTGCAGCCTCAACAGCTGTTTGAGCATGAAATTCTGCAGGGAAAGATATTTTAAATAATACATTTTCCATTACGTAGCTGTTAAATTCCTGTGGAACAGAAAGAGATTTTCCTTTGAACAAAACATCTTGAAAACCCCAAGTCGGAGCCGTAATTGCACTTGGATAGCCAATTTGCCCTTTTTGAGTAATTAGAACTAGATTCATAGCTCTACTGGTTGCATCACCAGCTGCCCAGGATTTTCTTGGGCCAGCGTTTGGTGCATGCCTATATGTCCTGAGACTTTGTCCATCAACGAATGCTTGTGATAAGGCATCTAAAGCTTGTTCTTTAGATAGACCCATCAAAAAAGAAATTACTGCGGTTGAAGCAACCTTAACTAACAGAACATGGTCTAAACCAACTCTATTGAAACTATTTTCCAAAGCTAAAACTCCTTGAATTTCATGAGCTTTTATCATGGCTGTTAAAACGTCTTTAATTTTTAAAGAATCTTTCCCTGAAGCTAAATTTCTTTGCGACACATAATCAGCGGCAGATAAGATGCCCCCCAAATTATCAGATGGATGTCCCCATTCAGCTGCTAACCAGGTGTCATTAAAATCTAGCCAGCGGATAATAGCTCCTATATCCCAAGCACCTTTGACTGGATCTAGAACAAATTTAGTCCCGGGAACTCTAACTCCATTAGGCACCGATGTTCCCTCAACATGAGGACCTAAGAGTTTTTCACAATCTTTGAAGTTTAATGCCAAGAGGCCGCAACCTATGGTATCCATTAAGCAGTATCTTGCTGTTGTGTATGCTTCTGAGCTATCTATGTCTTTTTCGTAAACAAACTCAATGATATTTTGAATGATTTCGTCAAAATCTTGACGGACGTTGGATTCAACATTTGATGACATTTTTATACCGGATTAGATTTATCTGTTTTCAATATCAACCCATTCGGCGCTTTCAGGGCCAATGTACTCTTCGCTAGGTCGAATGATTCTATTGTCTGCTCTTTGTTCAAATACATTTGCTGACCAGCCAGTAGTTCTTCCAATGACAAAGAGTGGAGTGAAGATGCTGGTTGGAATTCCTAAGTAATGATATGCAGATGCCATGAAAAAATCTGTATTTGCAAACATGTTTTTTTCTTCGTCCATGATTTTTTCTATTTCTTCAGATACTTGATAAAGCATTTCGTTGCCATCTTGAACGCTTAATTTTTTTGACCATTCTTTAATAACTTTGTTTCTTGGATCTTCAGTAGAATAGACTGCATGTCCAAAACCCATGATTTTTTCTTTTTTTGCCAAGAGTTCTAAAACTCCTTTTTTGGCTTCTTCTCTAGAGGAGAATTTCTCAATCATTTCCATCGCGGCCTCATTTGCACCGCCATGCAGAGGACCTCTTAATGTGCCTATACCAGCAGTTATACAAGAATGTAAGTCAGATAAAGTTGAGGCGCACGTTCTAGCAGCAAAAGTAGAGGCATTAAAACCGTGCTCAGCATAAAGAATTAAAGAAGTATCCAAACATCTAATATTATCCTCAGAGGGTTCTTTGCCGGTTAGTAATGATAAAAATTGTCCGCCAATTGTTTCGTGTGATGTTTCTGTATCAACGCTTATCCCATCATGTGAAAATCTATACCAATAGCAAATAACTGATGGCAGTATGGCAAGAATTCTATCTGCTGCATCATTTTGATTTGAGAAATCACCCTCTGGTTCAAGATTACCCAATACAGAACAGCCTGTTCTCATAACATCCATGGGATGAGCAGAGTCAGGAATGAGTTCTAGTGTCTTTTTTAGCTCATCTGGAAGCTTTCTATTTGAGATGAGCTTTTGTTGGTAGGCTTCTAATTCTGTCTTATTAGGTAGATGGCCATATAAGAGTAAGTAAGCGACTTCTTCAAAATTAGCTTTATCAGCTAAATCTTCTATTGCGTATCCTCTGTAAGTTAATCCATGACCTTCTTTCCCAACTGTTGAAAGGGAAGTCTGTCCTGCTACTTGGCCACGTAAACCCGCACCTTCTAGTTTCTTTGCCATGAATTATTCCTTAGAAAATAAATCGTCTATTTTTTTTTCGTACGTATGATAGTCGAGAATTTCATATAATTCATCTCGAGATTGCATTTTTTCGAGTATTTTTTCTACGTTGCCATCATCGGAAATAGAGGAATATACTTCCAATGCAGCTTTAGACATTGCTCTAAAAGCACTTAAAGGATGAAGAATAATACTTATCCCTGCTTTTTTTAGCTCTTCCTTTTTGAATAAGGGAGTCATTCCAAATTCGGTAATGTTAGCTAGAATCGGAACAGAAACTGTATCTGATAAAGTTTTGTAATCTTCAAGCGATGTTATTGCTTCTGGAAAAAGAGCGTTTGCTCCCGCCTCAACATATCTTTGAGCTCTTTCAATAGTGCCATTTATGCCTTCGTTTGCAAAAGCATCCGTTCTTGCCATAAGCATAAATTCATCATCAAAAATCGCATCTCTAGCAGCTTTCATTCTGTCGCACATTTCCTCGGTTGAAACAATTTCTTTGTTTGGTCTATGCCCACATCTTTTTTCTGACACTTGATCTTCAATATGAATTCCAGATGCGCCAGCAGAAATCATCTCTTTTGTGGTTTTTGAAATATTTAACGCTGAACCCCACCCCGTGTCGCAATCCACCAAAATTGGAAGATTGCTTATTCCTCTAATTCTTCTTAAATCTTCCAATACATTATCTAATGAGGTAAGAGCCAAATCCGGCAAGCCAAACGAGGCGTTTGCAACTCCAGCACCAGATATATATAAAGCTTTTATGCCGGTTTTTTTGGCAAGTAAAGCTGAATACGGATTAATAGCTCCCGCTACCGAAAGAGGTTTTTCATTTTTTAAAACTTCAAAAAAAGAGATACTCACTAGATATGCTCCTCTAAAATTTTCTTTAATTCATAGTGAGAAGATGCTGTAAGGAGATGAGGATATTCTTCCTTTATGTGCTCAGGCGCCTGAAAAAATATTCCTAAATCAGCAGTATTCAACATATTGATATCGTTATAGGAGTCTCCGGAAGCAAAAACTTTAAATTTAAGTGATTGCAATGCCTCAATTACCTTTTGTTTGTTATTAGGCTGCCTAAGTTTGTATCCTGTAATTTTATCGTTTTCCACTGTCATGTTATGGCAAATAATCGAGGGATAGCCTAACTTTTTTACTAGCGGCCAAGCTAATTCGTAAAAAGTATCAGAAACTATAGTGACTTGAAATTTTGATCTTGCCCAGTCTAAAAATTCTTGAGCTCCATCAAATGGATCTATATCTCTAACTATTTTTTGGATATCGCTTAGTTTAATATTTTTTTCATTTACCACTTTCATTCTTAAAGACATAAGTTCGTTATAGTCTTTAAGATCTTGTGTGGTTAACATCAGGTCATCTGAATTAACTTCTTTTGCAAGACATTGCCAGATTTCAGGGATGAGTACTCCTTCAAAATCCAAACAGAGATGCACCATCCTTACCTTCGGATGAGTTTTATGCTTTCAAAAACTTTATCTAAATCTTTTTTAGATTTGGTAGCACAAGCCTTAGCAACAATTTTTTTTGTAAGGTGTGGGGCAAACATATTGATGAACTCAAATAAGTGACTTCTAAGATAAGTTCCTCTCCTAAAGCCCATGTATGTGGTTCCAGAGTCAAATAGGTGGTTTGCAGGTATTGAAATCAAATCTTTATCTTCTTCTTCATTAAAAGCCATGCTGGCAATAATCCCCACTCCAGTTCCCATTTTTACATAAGTTTTTATTACATCTGCATCTGTTGCAGTGAAAACTACATTTGCTTTTAAACCCCTCTCAAAAAAAAGCTCTATCCAAATCATTACTTCCAGTAAAACCAAATACGTATGTGACTATTGGATACTGAGAAAGATCTTTAAGTTTTATTTTAGGTATTGAGGCTAAAGGGTGTCCTTTTGGAACAATGATACTTCTTGACCATTTGTAACAAGGCATCTTGACAAGATTTTCACCCTTTTCTGTTGTTTCGGTCCAAAGAGCTATATCAACTTCTCCTTTTGCTGCCATCTCTACCGATTCGTCTGGCGTACATTGATGCATTTGGAAATGAACATTTGGATATCTCTTAACAAATTTATCGACGACTTTGGGCAAGGTGAATTTAGCTTGAGTATGTGTGGTAGCAATACTCAAAGTACCATATTCCTCGTCTGAGAACTCCGTAGCAGCATGTTTGATGCCATCAACTAAAGCAAGTATTTCTTCAATTTGCTCAAGAATTCTTTCTCCTACAGGAGTTATCGCTACTAGGTGTTTTCCTGATCTTTCAAAAAGCTCTACATCGAGCTCTTCTTCTAAAAGCTTGATTTGCTTACTTATGCCAGGCTGGGAAGTGAATAAGGTTTTAGAAGCTTTAGAAACATTTAAATTGCTTCTCGCTACTTCCCTAACATATACAAGTTGCTGAAATTTCATCTCTAAGTGTTAATTTACTATATTTCAGTTAATTATAAAAAACTTTATTTTAAACACTTTTTAATAATATATGAAACTCTTACTTAAATTATAAATACTGTATATAATTACAGTTATGAAAAATTTAACTAAAAGGCAAACTGAAATTTTCAATTACATTAAAGATGAAATTGAAAATAATGGTTATCCCCCTACCCGTTCAGAGATTTCTAAAACTTTTGGATTTAAATCACCTAATGCTGCTGAGGATCATTTAAAAGCATTAAAGAAAAAAAGGAGTGCTTGATTTAGCTGCTGGAACATCACGAGGAATTACTCTCTCATACCAATCATTAGGAATTCCTGTAATTGGCTTAGTAAGTGCAGGAGGACCTATACTTGCTGAAGAAAATATAGAAAGAACCATCCCCAATAATCCTGGAATTCTTTCCCATGGCATAGATTTTTATTTAAAGGTTAAGGGAGACAGCATGATAGATGTAGGAATTTTTGAAAACGATCTTATTGCAATTAATAAAAATATTCCAGTTAAGACAGGATCAATAGTAGTGGCTAGAATAAATGATGAAGTAACGGTAAAAACACTTACCAAGATTTCAGATTCTCAAGTCATTTTGAGACCTGAAAACTCTTCTTACTCTGATATTAAAGTAAACCCTAAAAAAGACAATCTTATCTTTGAAGGAACATGCGTAGGTCTTTTGAGAGATTTTTCTTAGAGCTTTTTGTATTGATCAATAGAGAAAGCTTCTTTAATTAAGCTATCTTGTTCTGCTTCGTCTAATTTATAAAAGTCGTTGGGGCATTCAACCTCCTTTTCACCACATTTTATAAATTTTACAAATTTAAAAGCTTTCCCAGGCTTTCTAATCTTTATTCCAATTGGTCTTTTATCTTCAGGATGAAAACCCAAGACTCTTAAAGATTTTAAAACAAACAATCTTGTATCTTTATTCTCGTAATCAAGTTCATGCGGATTGTAATAAGAAACTTTAGGATTTTTAGGTTTATCTTCTGGCGGCAGCTTAGATGCTTTATTAAAGCCATCAAACTCAGTGTATTCACCAAATCTTCCATTCTTTAAGAAAATTGGAATACCACTGTTTTCTTCTATGAACAATATGTTTTCTCCAGAATCTCGTTCTATTAGTTCTACTGCACGGTTTAAACCAATATCCAAGATACTTTCATCCTCATCTGGACTACCAAATATTTTTTTATCATCTCTCATGGTCCATACACAAGGCCCATTAATGCTCATATCAGCAAAAATAGGTTCATTTAAATCGGGATGATTGCCTAACTCTTTTGGGAGTTCCTTATAGGTTTCCCAAGTTGTGGAAAAATCAAAAGGTTTCTTTGTCCACTTACATTCAGAACAGCCTACAAAGTAACCAAACTTTCCTTTTTTTAAACTCGTCTGGCTATCGCATTTGGGACAATCCCTAATAATTTTTCCTGCTTCATCTCTAGGAAAAATAACTTCTTCTAACTCTTCGTTTAGCAAATCTAAAACCTGTCTGGTTTTAAAATTTTCACCATCGTTGAGAGGAATTCCATCAATTTTTTTACTCAAATAATTTTGAAGCTCTTCCCAGAACTTATCTAATACGTCAGTCCACGAAATACTTCCTTCAGCAATTTTATCCAATTCTGTTTCTAATTCAGCCGTGAATTTGGTTTCAATAAAAAATTCTTTATAAACTCCACATAAATATGAATTTAAAACTCTGCCTAAATCTGAAGGAGCAATTGATTTAGCGCCATAAGCATACTTTTTATCTCTAAGACCCTTCACAGTTGATGCATATGTCGATGGTCTTCCTATACCAAGCTCTTCCATTTTTTTTATTAAAGAAGCTTCAGAATATCGATTTGGAGGAGTTGTAAATTTTTGCTCAGAAATGAATTCGGCAAGACTTACATTTTCATTTTCTTTTAAATTTTCTGGAAACTCTATGATTTCTGAAGAATCTTTTTTGGAAAGAGTTTCAAAACCTTCAAAAAGAGTTTTTCTTGAGGAAGCATTGAAAACAAATTTGTCTTCTTTGGAACAAACTACTATTTTTTTTCTTTCATGCTGCGAGTTAGACATTTGACTAGAAAGAGTTCTATTCCAAATTAAGGTATAAAGCTTTTGTTCGTCTTGCCCAAGGTTAATATTTTCTGGATAAGTTTTAATGTTTGTAGGTCTTATAGCTTCATGAGCTTCTTGAGAGTTTTTTACTTTAGATTTGTAAACTCTTACTTGATCAGATAAAAATTTATTACCAAATTTTTCGACAATTACATTTCTAATTTCTTGCAAAGGAGGGGGTCCAGGATTCTCTTCACTGAAGGGTTCTCCCGTATTAGGAGATGTACTGATATTTATCCCGTCTGTTCTTAAGTATGTTATTAAGCCAGCTTCGTAGAGATTCTGAGCTGCTCTCATGGTTCTGTCTGCAGTAAAACCCAAAAAACTACTTGCAGTCATTTGTAAAGTTGATGTACGAAAAGGTGGATTTGGAGAACTGCTCTGAGGTTTTGTTTCAATAGATTTGATATAAAACTCTGAAGATTTCAATTCAGATTCAATTTCTCTTACATCTTTTTCTGAAGGTATGGGGTTCTTTTTTAAATCCATTTCATTGTACTTAATTAGCTCAGCATCAAAAATAAAATCGTTATATTCAAATTTACTAAATATCGGCCAATACTCTTCTTTAATGTGTTTATCTCTTTCGGTCTCTCTTTCGCAAATTATTCTTAAAGAAGGGGATTGAACTCTTCCAGCAGATTTAGCAGGGGGAGCATGTCTCCATACTAAAGGAGATACTTTAAATCCAATCAGATGATCTAAAATTCTCCTTGCTAAATATGCGTCTACTAAGTCTTGATCAATTTCTCTTGGTGAATTTATAGCTTGCTTTATAGCTGATGAGGTAATTTCATTAAAAGTGATTCTTTTGACTTCTTTATCTTTTAATAATTTTTTTTCAGAAAAATCTGAAAGTAAATGCCACGCAATGGCCTCTCCTTCTCTATCTGGATCCGTTGCTAAATAGACAGTATTAATGGTTTTGCAGATCTTTCTTAATTCTCTGATCGTTTTTTTTCCTTTTTGTGTTTCTTCCCAAGATAAATCAACCCAATTTTCTGGGTTAACCGCGCTTTCATCATCTGGAAGATCTCTTATGTGACCCAAGCAAGCTGCAACTTCCCACTGCTGTTCTGGAAAATTTTTATCCAAATATTCAGTAATCTTAGTTGCCTTCGCACCAGATTCAACAATGACTAAATTTTTCATCCTTTTTTTAATATGGAGTACTTTTTACAGTTTTGTCAAGAAGACGAAATTTGTAGAGCCTTTTTTAAAAGCGAGTTACCTTGATATATATATCCAGTATAAAGCTGAACCAAATCTGCTGAATTTATTAATCTTTCCTTTACGTCACTTGCGTTCATTACTCCACCTGAAGCTATTAAAATTGATTTTTCCTGTTTCAATTTAGCTACTTTTTTTTGCATATTTACTGCTTTTTTACTGAGCATTGCGCCACTCATGCCTCCAACAATCGGATAAATATGATCGGTGGTGGTGTTGCAGCATATAAAGCCATCAATACTATTTTTTTCTGAAACTTCTATTAAGCTTTTTAAGTTTTCTTCTGTTTCATCTGGAGAAAGTTTTACAAAAATTGGGGTGTTTTTTTTATACATATCAATTAATTGAACTTTTTTGTGCGATATCTTTTCCAGTAAAAATTCGAGATTTTCTTGAGCAGATAATTCTCTGAGGTTTTCAGTATTTGGAGATGAAATATTTATAGCAAGATAATCTGCTTCAAAGTAAAAATAATCCATCAAATGAAGATAATCTTGCCAAGCATTTTTGGTTTTTGTGTTCTTGCTTTTCCCAATACTAATTCCGAGAACGCCATCAAACTTTGGTTTGTATTTTTTTATATTTTTGAGAACTTGAACTGAACCAACATTATTGAAACCCAACGAATTTACAAGCGTTTTATCTTTGTAAAACCTAAAAATTCTTGGCTTTGGATTACCAGTTTGAGGTTCCAAGGTTACTGTACCCACCTCAACAAAACCAAATCCAAGGGAGCTGAAAATATGAAAATATTCTGCATTTTTATCTAAACCTCCAGCTATTCCAATTCTATTTTTTAGTGATAGGTTTTTTAAATTAATTTTAGATTTTTCGATGTCACTCGAAGCAAATAAACCAATCAGATTTAAGTTGTAGATTAGCTTTAACAGCCTAAGGGTTATGTTTTTTGCTACCTCTGCAGAAAAAATTCTTAATGTTAATAAAGTTAGATCTTCTAAAAAATTTATCAATTTAATTATCAAGCGCACTTATTGCTGCTGCTGCAGTAGCAAAGTTTGCGAGAATTGGCGTAAAAATTCTAAAAATAGAGATCGCATTAAACGGAGTAGAATCTCTGGGAACTATGATAGTAGAGCCTGGTTCTATTTTACTTCTGCCAATTCTCCATGAATCTAGATTTCTAACTGCTTGACCATTGGGAAGAATCACAAAAATTCCTCTTTTGTCAGCAGAGTCTGCCAAGCCCCCAGCCAGTTTAATATAATCATTCACCCGAAGGTTCTTTGAATAGACAAAGCTTGTAGGAGCTAAAACTTCTCCTGTTACAGTAATAGTAGACTTCTCTGAAGGAATATAAATTCTATCGCCAGAATTTAATACGATGTCTACTTCCGGATTCTTTTTCAATTTTTCTAATGACATCTCTGTCACAATTCTACCTACAGGTGAAATATCCTTTAACCTTGTAATTAAGTTGGAAATTACAGAAAGAGCAAGCTGAGGGTTTCCTGTATTTGTGATTGCACCACTTGTCAAAGAAGTAGCTATGCCCTCCTCCAGTTGGTCAGCTGCTCTATTGAAAGCCTCCTTTTCCCTTTTAGCTACAGAAGATCTTGTAAATACTCCTCCATATGGATAAGCATTTTTTTCATATCCTCCGGCTCTTTCTAAAAGAGAGCTAAGCTTTTCACCCTTAGAGATGGAATAAGTTCCTGGATTTTTAATAAAACCACTCACAGATACTGAGAAAGTTTCTTGTTTATCTGGATCTTGTTGCAAAACAATTGATTTTGGAAATGAAGAAGAAAAAATCATATTTTCTGATTCATCAAAGTTAACGTTTTGAATATCTTTTTCAGAATAAAAAATTTCATAATTTCCAGATTTTCCTAGATTGGTTGCTCCTCCTGCAAAAGACGTTAGATTTTTTAAACTAATGTTATTAGTTATTGGATAAAATCCTGGTTTTCTAATTTCCCCGCTCACAAGAGAAGCATTTTCTAAAGCAACGATGAGTAAATCTGGGTTATCTTCAAAGATTTTTGGGCAGCCCTCATTTAAACCCAAACGATCGGAAATATTAGTTTCTGATGTTGAAAATTTTAAGCTCTTAAGATTTGAAACTAGCGTGGATGCATTAAACTTAGCCACATACTTCAAAGACTTACATGGATATCTGTCATCAGGTATAAATTTAGTTAAATTTTTACTCTTTAAATTCAATTCTTCTCTTTTTTCTTCCTCAGTCTTTATTGGTAATCTTTGAAAAGGATCAATTTGATCAGAAGAAGTAACAGCAGGAGCATTTTCTTGTTCAGCCAAGTTTTTTTTCCTTTGCTCCTCATAAAAAAGATCAATCTTAATTTTATCTTCTTCTGATAAAAGTCCTAATGCATCTGCTAAAAGAGCCGAATTTATAAAATCTATATCGTATTGAGAAAATACGTAAATGAAATCATTAGGCTTGAGATTGAACTCTTCTCTAGTGTTTAAATTTAGATCAGTTGCGATAAATTCTCTTGAACCATTGTCATCTCGTCTAGAAATGACGCTAAATGGTAGATAGGTTTTATCAGTTAAATCATTTTCATCGATGAAGTCTGAAATTTTTGAATTTTCAATATAAGAATAAACTCCTCTATTACTTAAAAAACCTTCTATTCGAATATTATTTGAAAGCTTCCCAGATAAATCATGAATAAAAATTTCATCAGAATCTTTTAATTGCATTGAATTAATATCTTTCAGGGAGTAATCAGAAAATTGTCTTTCTCCTTTGTCATTTAATCTACTTAAAGTGATTTTATTTTTATCAGCCTTACTTGATAAACCAGACGCAAAATTCAAAACATCTTGAAATGTTTCACCTTCTTTTATTTCATAAATTGCTGGTCTATTAACATTTCCCCAAATTTTTACCCTATCGCCAACGGGATTTACAAGCAATGCATCCCCGGATTGTATTCTTAAGTCATTTGAAGTGTTCGCATTAATTAGTAAGTCATACATATCTAGCGAGCCTATCTCTTTATTTGCTCTTTTAAGAGATATGTTTCTTAAGGAACCATTCTCAGTAGGCCCTTTGGTATTAAAAAGAATGCTTGAAATTGAAGATAGTGGTGAAAAATTGTAAGAACCAGGTCTTTTTGAATTTCCTAGAACAAAAACTTGTATTGTTCTTAGTCTGCTCAAAGAAATTTCGACTTCCGTTCCAATTAAAGAAGCTTGGGTAATATTTTTTAATTTTTCTGAGGCTTCATTAAAGGTTAAGCCGCTAAAAGATATTGTCCCAAGTTCTCTTAAAAAAAACATTGCCTTCGCGATTAACAGAAACTTTTTTTATGGCCTGAATACTTCCGGAAAAACTTATAGTCAATTCATCTCCAGGTCCTAATACGTATTCTCTAGGAGCTGCGATAATGCCACTTGAATCAAACGATGACTCTATATCAAAAAGATCATATCCAAAAAAAGAAGGGATTACGTTATCAAATTCATCATACTCAACAGGTTTCTCTTCCATTTCCATGAAAGATTCTCTCCTAAGTTGATTTAACTCATCGTAGTCAGAGTCGTCTTCAACATCTGTTTTGATTCTAGACTCTACAGAAGATCTAACGGAGTCAGGTAAGAATCTAAGATATTCCTCGTAATCACTTACTTGCGCATAAGAATTTGTGATAAAAAAGAGAAAAAGTATCTTCTTTAAATTATTTAACAATTGGGAGACCCCAGTAAAGTTTTGACCTACATGCTTCAAAATAATCATAATCTGTTGGATGAATTAAACGATATCTTGTTGAACTGTTTTTTATCTTTAAAGAATCTCCTGAATTTAAATCAAACTCATTGTGTCCATCGAGAATGACTTTTGCTTTTTCATCATGTTCATATTTGAGTTCTAATTCATCTTCGGCTGGAATAATCAGTGGCCTGGTGGATGAACTATGTGAAAACATCGGCATGATAGCAAAAACATCCAATGTAGGATACAAAACTGGTCCTCCGCCTGAATACATATAAGCTGTTGATCCAGTTGCGGATGAAACAATTAATCCATCAGATTTATGGTTAGCAATTAATTTATTATTTTTAAAAAGAGAAAAACTTGTCATTTTTGCTAGCTCTCCTGAGTGGAGAACAACTTCATTTACTAGAAGAAAAGAATTATTTGTGTCAGAAACTTCTAAAAGATTTCTTGATTCTTCTTGGTAAGAACCTTTTAAAATTTTAGGTAATTCAAACTCTAAAGAGCCTAATTGTAAATCTGTCAAAAAGCCAAGTCTGCCAATGTTTACTCCTAGAAATGGAGTATTTAAATGACAGAGATCTCTTATTGCCCCTATCATTGTTCCGTCTCCGCCAATTACCAAAATAAGATCTTCGGATGGCTCTAATTTTTTCAATTCTTTTTGAGACTTATTTGCCACAATGTGTTTTATGACCACATTATTTTCTTCCAAAGTTTTTTCACACCTCTTTAAGGTTTCTTTGTAGTCTCTGGTTGAGGAATGAATGATGTTTATTGACGAAATTTTATCCATTTGTCGTTTGTAAATCCTTTGGATTAAAGTTTCTCACGAAATAAATAAATATTGTATCTACTATTGCTATAAAAAACTTAAAAACGTATTTGGTTAAAGCAATTCCTAGGGCTACTTTAAATGACATTTGTCCTGCTAATACCCATACAAAGGTATATATAAAAGTATCAAGGGCTTGAGAGCTTAAAGTTGAAACGTTATTTCTTAACCAAAGATACTTATCTCCAGTTATGGTTTTAATTTTATGAAAAATCCAAACATCAAAAGTCTGACTTATCAGGTAAGCGGTTATAGACCCTATTACGAATATAGGCGAGTAAAGAGCTAAAGTAGATATTGCTTGATGAACTTCATTGGCCGAAGAAGCAATCCCTGATGGTAAATAATAGGTACTCAAAACCAGAGTAAACATTACTATCACATTTGCTACTGCCCCGATTATTACCGCTCTATTTGCTTCTGCTCTACCATATTTTTCATTCAATAAATCTGTTGCGAAGTATATTCCGGAATACATTATCGCTCCCATACTTACTACAAATGTGTTTCCAAAAAATAGTTAGCTCACTTACTTTGCCGCCCTGTAAGTTTGCAAGAATAATTCCTAGAATAACGGCTGTATAGAGTCCATTTTTACCAAAAAAGTAAAATAATATTATTGCCAAAGTAAGGTCATAAAACACCGTAAAAATCCATAATAATTCTGGGTTTTGGCTAAAAAATTCTAAGTTCATGGCTGATTAATTATCAAAAATTGCTACAATTAGACACGTTTGGAAACAAAAAATCACTTAAAAACTTATATTAATAAAAATTATGGAAAATTTAGATCAATTTAGAAAAGAAACAAAAGAATGGCTGGAAGAGAATTGTCCGCCTGAAATGAGAAAACCAATGGGTCCTGGAGATGTAGTATGGGGTGGAAGAAACTGTAAATTCCCGCACCCAGATGCAAAATTGTGGTTAGAAAGAATGGGTGAAAAAGGTTGGACCTGCCCTACCTGGCCAAAAGAATATGGTGGTGGCGGTTTGAGTTTTGACGAAAATAAAATTCTACAGGAAGAATTGATGGCTATCAGAGCCAGACCTGCTTTATCCAGTTTTGGTATCTGGATGCTTGGGCCGGCATTACTTGAATTTGCATCAGAAGAACAAAAAAAGAAATACATTCCTGAAATTGTCAAAGGTGAAATTAGATGGTGCCAAGGCTATAGCGAACCTGGATCAGGATCGGATCTAGCTAGTTTGAAAACCAAAGCAGAAGATAATGGAGATCATTTTGTAGTTAATGGCCAAAAAGTTTGGACTTCTTATGCTGACGACTGCGATATGATTTTTACTTTAGTAAGAACAGGTCCACAAGAGCCTAAACATGATGGTATAAGTTTTTTACTCATCGACATGGATCAGCCCGGAGTTACTACTAAGCCGATCAAACTTATCTCAGGAAAATCTCCCTTTTGTGAAACTTTTTTTGATGATGCGATTGTTCCAAAAGAAAATTTAGTTAGCGAATTAAATAAAGGCTGGGATGTCGCAAAAAGACTTCTTCAACATGAAAGAAATATGATCGCTGGAATGGGTCTAGGAGGCGCAGGTTCTGCTAAAAAGAAAAAAAATCAAGTAATTTCATCTGGAATGGCAACCATGGCTAAGACATATGTTGGAGAAGAAAAAGGAAAATTAGCAAATGCTGGCTTGAGACAAAAAATTGCATCTTTTGACATTAACTCACATGCATTTTCTCTTACCATGAGAAGAGCGAGCGAAGAAAGCAAGTCTTCTAATTCTGGGCCAAGTCCAGCTTCATCAATGTTCAAATATTATGGAAGTGAGAGCAATAAACTGAGATATGAGTTAATGCTTGAGGCAATGGGCACTAAAGCTCTTGGTTGGGAAGGAGAAGGTTTTGGCCCTGCAGAACTTGCAATAACCAGAGAGTGGCTGAGAACCAAGGCTAATTCAATTGAAGGAGGAACTTCTGAAGTTCAGCTTAATATCATTGCAAAGCGAGTATTAGATTTACCTCAATAATAGTAATTTCTTTGGGAGAAAAAAATGTCATTAGTTTTGAATGAGGAACAAGTTTTTTTAAAAGATAGTGCCAAAAAATTTGCATCAGAAAAGACCCCTACTACTCACTTTCGTGAAGTAAGGGACAGTGAAATCGATAACTGCTATGACGATAAAATTTGGCAGGAAATGGTATCACTTGGTTGGACAGGTATTTTAATTCCTGAAGAATTTGGTGGTTCAAATTTTGGAGTAGCTGGCATCTCTTCTATATTAGAAGAGCTTGGTAGAACACTCACTCCTTCCCCTTTATTTTCTACCGCTGTTGTTGGTGTAAGTCTTTTAAAGCATGCGTCCGATGATGTAAAAAAAGACATTCTTACAAAAGTTGTTCAAGATGGTTTGAGACTCTGCTTTGCCATCGAAGAAAGCAATCATCATGATCCAGTTAAAATATCTTGTGAGGCAAAAAAAAGATGGAAGTAATTTCATTATTTCAGGAGAAAAGTCCTTTGTAATTGATGGCGGTTTTGCAGATAAAGTAATTGTTGCCTGTAGGACTTCTGGAGAAGAAGGCGCTAAGGATGGCCTCTCACTTTTTGTTTTAGATTCTGATTCTAAGGGTTTAAACATTACACCTACTAAAATGGTAGATTCTAGAAACGCAGCAAATATGAAGTTTGAAAATGTAAAAGTATCTTCAGACTTGTTGATTGGCAAAGAGGATGATGCCTATGAAATTATTGAATCAGTACTGGATATTTCTAGAGCTGCAATTGCTGCAGAAATGTTAGGCAGCGCTCTTCAAGCTTATGAAATTACTCTTGATTATTTAAAGGAAAGAGAACAATTCGGTTCAAAGATTGGTTCCTTTCAAGCCCTTCAGCATAGAGCTGCAATTATGTTTTCTGAATTAGAACTATGCAAATCATGTGTTATTGAATCTATTACTTCTTTTGACGAAGGAGGAAATGATTCTGAGAGATTGGCAAGTCTATCGAAAGCTAAAGTTGGAGAAGTATTTCATTTGATCTCTAACGAATCAGTTCAAATGCATGGCGGAATAGGTGTCACAGATGAGTATGATATTGGACTCTATCTAAAACGAGCTAGAGTAGCTGAACAAATTTTTGGAGATTCTAATTTTCATAAAAATAGATATGCTGAATTAACAGGCTATTAAAGTTTAGTCGTGCATGAGAATAAAACAGAAAAGCTTCTTAAAATTATTTCAGAATTAAGAGATCCTATTTCTGGATGCGAGTGGACTAAATCTCAAACTTCAAAAACCCTCCTCCCTTTTATAATAGAAGAAGCAAAAGAAGTTCATGACGCTTTTGAAAAAGAAGATAACGAAAACCTTAAAGAAGAATTAGGAGATCTTCTTTTGCAAATAGTTCTCCAGAGTAAAATAGCTGAAGAAAATAAACTATTTTCTTTTAATGAGGTAATTGAAAACTTATGTGAAAAGCTGATTAGAAGACATCCATATGTTTTCCAGGATAAAAGACCTCATACAATAGAAGAACAAAGAGAAGCATATTTTAAAATAAAAGAGTTTGAGAAGAGAAAGTGAAGTTTATATATGAAAATCTAATAGGGATTATGTCTATTTCCATTTTGGTATTGAACACTGTTATCTTGTCATGTTTGTTAATACCCCTTGGGATAATTAAATTTTTCTTACCAATCACTTCACTAAAAGTGTTGTTTACAAAATTTATTATAAAGGTGGGTGAATTATGGATTTTCACCAATAAAATTTGGGTAAAGGCTTTACACAATCCCAAATGGCAAATAATTGGTAAAGAAAATATCAGATCCGATGGCTGGACAATAGCAACTTCAAATCATCAATCATTTGCGGACATATTTCTTCTGCAGGATATCACTAATAGAAAGATGCCCATGCTTAAGTTTTTTATGAAATATGTTCTGATTTACGTTCCAATTATAGGCCTCTCTTGGTGGGCTTTGGATATGCCTTTTTTGAAGAGGTACACAAAAAAAACAACTAGAAAAAAATCCTAAGCTTGCTGGAAAGGATGTGAGAGAAATGAAAAGAGCTTTAAAACATTACGCCCTTTATCCTGTAACTGTTTTTAGTTTTGCTGAAGGAACAAGATTTACTCTAAAAAAACATCATAATCAAAACAGTCCTTTCAAAAATCTTTTGAGGCCTAAAGAAGGAGGCTTGGCTACAGCGTTAAGTCTAGTAACCAAGATTGATTCTCTTATTGATTTTACAATCAAGTTTGATTCGAAAAAAAGAAGTTTTTGGGACTATCTATGCGGAAGAATGAATTCAGCTAAAATTATTATTAAGGAAATAAAAATCCCAGAAAAATTTTTAAATGAAAATTTATTAGATAATCACTCATTGAGGTCAGAATTCAAGGAGTGGGTAAATTCATTATGGCTGGAAAAAGACCTTATACTCAGCAATAGAGACTAAATATATGGTATTAGAATTAAATAAATTTCTTATTCTATTAGTTTACTTTCTAGCTTCACTTCATCTCCCAAGCGAAGAATCTTTGGAGGTAAAGAAAGAATATAAACCGGTTGTAAATGAAATCATAGAAATTCTGGATCAAAATCACTTTAAAAAAAAATATTGAAATAAATGAACAAAAAGTTATTGATAACTTTTTGGTAAATATAGATAAAGAAAAAATTGTGTTTACTTCCGTTGAGTTCAACTCATATAAAGCTAGATTCAAGAACATTTTTAACCTAGATGAAATTTTTAAAATTTATCAAGATTATTCTGATAGAACGCTTGAATTGATTAACTATCAAAAAGACGTTGTTGATTTGATTGATACTTCAGCCGACTTAAATACAACAGAATTTGTTGAAAAAAGTAGAGAGGATAAAAAAAGATTTAATTCCTTAGACTCAATCAAAAATTATCATGCTCTTTTAATAAAAAACGAATTAATAAATATTCTTTTGTCTAATGATAATTTTGAAAACTCTAAGTCAAAAATTCTCAAAAGACTCAAAAATAGAGTTAAAAGTTTAAAAAAGAATAAAGTCGGACGACATCTTTTCTTTATATATAAACTCGATTACCTCTCTTTACGATCCTCATACAAATTATTTATCTCCAAAATCTCAGGAAGACTTTGAGATAAATATGAGTCTGTCTCTAGAGGGTATTGGAGCAATTTTATCTACAGAGGATGGAATTACTAAAATAGTAAGATTAATTCCAGGGGGACCAGCTGATAAATCAGGTCTCCTAAAAGTAAATGACAAAATTGTGGGGGTAGCCTCTCTGCCAGAAAATGATATAGAAGATGTACGAGATTGGAGAATCGATGAGGTGGTTCGACTCATCAGAGGTCCAAAAAATACCAAGGTCAGACTTGAAGTTATTCCTAATTCTTCTCCGGATAATATTTTAGGTAGAGTCATAGAAATAACCAGGGGGTTGGTAAAACTAGAAGATCAGGCTGCAAAGAAAAAGAAGGTAGAGATATATAAACCGAATAAATCTTACAATATTGGGGTAATAGATTTACCTGCTTTTTATATGGACTTTGATGCATTTAGCAGAAATCAATTTAACTACAAAAGCAGTTCAAAAGACGTCAGGAACCTTCTAAGGGAATTAAAAGAAGAACAAGTAGATGGAGTCATTCTTGATTTGAGAGGAAATTCTGGAGGTTCTTTATATGAAGCTTACTCGCTTGCCAAGCTTTTCATTGGAAAAGGAAGTATTGTTCAAGTAATGGAGTCGAATGGCTCGATTCAACCTTTGGGTCACACAAGAGGAATTCAAAACTATGATGGGCCAGTAATGATTTTGGTTGATAAATTAAGTGCCTCGGCTTCGGAAATTCTTGCAGGAGCTTTTCAAGATTACAAAAGAGGATTAATTGTGGGCTCAAACACTTTCGGTAAAGGGACTGTTCAAAGGCTGGAAAATCTTTCTTATGGACAACTAAAATTTACAGAACAGAAGTTTTATAGAGTCTCTGGGAAAAGCACACAAAATTTAGGAGTTATCCCTGATATTAACCTACCCTATGTTTTTGATAGTGAAGAAGTTGGAGAAATGGCTCTCGAAAACTCTCTTCCTTATGATGATATTTCATCTTTAGAGTATGAACCTTTTAATTCAACTTCAAATATAGAGATGATTCAAAGTTTCTCAAAAAAAAGAGTATCTGATTCAAACTTGAATGAGTACATTAAAGATCAAAAAATTCAAAGCAGAATCGAATTGGATAAAAAATTGATTCCCGTAAATTATTTAGTAAGAAAATCTGAAAAAAAAGCGCAAGAGGAAAAAAGACTATTTATTGAAAATAGATTTAGAGTTTCTGTAGGTTTGAAGCCCTATTTAAATTTTCAGGAGTTTTTGGATGCTGATCCTGAAGAATTGAATGAGTTTTCGGAGAAAATGGTTCTTGAAGAAGCAGCGAGAATTTTAATTGATCAAATTAATTTTAATAAGCCCAAAAGACTTTCTAGCTCAGACTTCAGATGAAAATTTTTTCTTTTAATGTAAATGGCTTAAGAGCTAGGCTACATCAGATGAGTGCTTTAATTGATAAGCACTCGCCAGACATTATTTGTCTGCAAGAAACAAAAGTAGACAATGAAAATTATCCCATGGAGAGCATAAATGAATTGGGTTACAAAGCTATAATTAATGGGCAAAAAGGACATTATGGTGTGTCAACTCTTTACAAATCTGAACCTTTAGATTTTCAATTAGGCTTCCCGACAGATGAAGAAGATGCCCAATGTAGGCTAATCTCTTCAAGACACAAGTTCTCTTCTCAAGAAGTAACCATTATCAATGGTTATTTCCCTCAAGGAGAAAGCAGAGATCATCCAAAAAAATTTCCTTATAAAGAAAAGTTTTTTAAGGATCTGATGATTTATTTAAATGAAAACTTTTCTCCAGAAGACAATATTATTATCTTGGGAGACCTAAATATTTCCCCAGAAGACATTGATATAGGTATTGGAGAAAACAACAGAAAAAGGTGGCTTGCCACAGGAAAATGTAGTTTCTTGCCTGAAGAAAGAGAATGGTTAGAAAAAATAAAAACTTGGGGGTTTTTTGATTCTTATAGAAAATTTTTCCCAGATTCTAATGATAAGTTCAGCTGGTTTGATTATCGCAGCAGAGGGTTTGATGATAATCCCAAAAGAGGCTTAAGAATTGACCATCTATGGGTAACAAAGCCTCTTTTAGAAATGGCAATTGAATCTGAAATAGATTATGAAATAAGAGGTATGGAAAAGCCTTCTGATCATGCTCCGGTTTGGACTGAATTTAAAATCTAATTTCTCCTTTCTTGAAAAAATTTCTTTAATAACTCAGAACTTTCGGTTGCAAGGATTCCGCTTGAAACTGAAATTTTATGGTTAAAGAAACTTTCCTCTTGTAAATTCAAATTATTTATTACTACTCCTGATTTTTGATCCTCTGTAGCAAAGATTAATCTATCTATTCGAGAATGAATGCATGCCCCAAAGCACATCAAACAAGGTTCTAAAGTAACATAAAGACTAGCTCCATTAAGTCTATAATTGTCTACTTTTTTTGCCGCATCTCTCAGCACGTTCATTTCTGCATGCGCAGAAGGATCGTTTTTACTTATTGATTGGTTATACGAACGAGAGATTACTTCGTCGTCTTTTACTAAAACCGCACCAACCGGGACTTCTTTTTTTGAATAAGCTAATTTGGCTTCGTCTAAAGCCAATTTCATATAAAAAAAATCCTTTTTAGTTTGGAAGTTATTCAAGAATCTTTTTAATCAGCTCGATGGATGATTTCATTCCATCTGAAATTAATTTTTCAAACTCATCTGGTTCAACTTCAGAGGTCCAAACTAATTTGGAGAAATTATTATCTTCAAGCACTGTAACTTTCGCTAAATGGTGATTCAAAGGTGCGGGGGATTTAATCACGCTATAAGTCAATGATTTATTTGCCTGATCCTTTTCAATGATCTTTTCCTTAATTTCTCCAACGCCATCCATTTTGAAAGTCCTTACGTCGTTTTCAAGAACAATTTCGTTTGCAAAAGGCACCCAGTCAGATCTCGTAACGTCTGCAAATAGTTCCCAAAGTGAATCGGCTGAACATTTAATCTGTTTTTCTATTCTAATTTTTTTCATTAAATTCCTGTCTTAAGTAATTTGATACGTGATTATTGACGTGAAAATCACTATCTAAAGGCATTATTTCATTATGAATTAATTTTTTTGCAACTCTAATCATTATCACAGAAAATTTGAATAAACATAATATTCGGTAATAAAAGAAATTGTCAGCTGAATAGCCGGTATTTTTTTCCCAAAATTTTATCGCCTCTTCATTTTCAATCGAACCTGGAAGCTTTTCAATATTTAGCCCGTAGCTACTGACATCGTCGGTTGTAAGTCCCCAAGCTAAATCGCATAAAGGATCTCCAATGGTTGCCATCTCCCAGTCAAGTAAACTCTTTACCTGAAAATCTTCAAAAAGTACGTTTCCTATCCTTGAATCTCCCCAACAAAGTTTTTTTGGATTTGGGCTTAAAGGAAGATTTTCAGATAACCAAATAAGAACTTCTTCTAAAAATGCATTTGCTTCTCCATCCATGCCCCATTCCATGAACGATTTGTAGTATTGAAGATCAGACTTTAGATGAGAGCTTTCATTGCTTCTCTTATCGATCATACTCAATTCTAAATCTTCATAATTTATTTTATGAAAAGATACTAAGTTTTCTAGCCAGCCAAACCAAACTGATCTGATTTGATCTGGAGAAGCTCTCCCCATCATACCTTCAGGATCCATATGATATGGTGGATTGTCAGAAGGTGCCTCTCCGCTAACATATTTCATTACATAAAATTCTGATCCAATGATTTCCTCATTTTGTTCAGAAAATAAAATTTCCGGAACAGGAAATTTAAGTTGTTTTAATTGCTTCATGATTTCGACTTGCAACCCAAGATCATATTCAGGAAATACTTGAAAACCGGTTGGCTTTATTCTCAAGACTATATCCTCTTCAATGTTTTTCCCTAAAATTTTGCAAGAGAAAGTTTCATTTGAAAAACCGCTTGCCTCAGATGATTCGTGCGGCTGGATAGAGATATTTTGTTTCTTATAACGCTCTTTCGTTTCGAGCCAGTTTTTAAAAATTGATAATTTTTTTTGAAAATTTTTTTCTGAAGAAACAGGCATTGTTAGGGTTTATCGAAAAGATCTTTAAAACCGCTAGGCTCATGAGGCCCCAAAAACAATTGTTCTAAAACACCTCGACCTTGAAGCTCTTTTCCTGGAGTCTTAAGCTTAACTTCACACAATGATTGAATATGGAGAAATGGGGGGTCTTGGGGATCGTCATTTAAATCATAGGTGTCATAGTGAGTTTCTAATTCTCCTTTGAATTGGCCATGGCCCCAATCAGGATGCATGTACCCTAAACCACACATAAACATATTTACTTTAGGCGTAATTTGAAATTCAAATAAATCCTCTTGTGAAGTTTTTAAGTTCAAAGATAAAGATTCAACTCTTCTTGTTTTAGGTTTATATGAAATAGACTTTTGATGAGAGACAAAATTGAATTGTTCTTTTCCATCATCGTATTGAATTTTTGCGAAAGCATTATCAGCTTCTCCTTTTTCATTATCAACGTAATAAATGTGTGTCGCTAAATTATCAAAATGAACAGGAGCCCAAAGCCAAAAAAATTGGGGCATTTCAAAAGGCACCATAGGTTGACTATCTCCTGCGCCAACAGGTCTTACTCCCCAAGATCTATCTCTAGTTCCTATAAACTCTTTTGGCGATATTTTGATCACTTCATCTTTAATTTTAATTTCCCCGGACCAATTTCCATGCTGGGTTAATCTGCAGGTATCCATTATTTTTCTAGGGCCATTAAAAAGAGTCATATTAGGCTCCTGCATGGGTTCAAATCTTTTGGTGAATTCTAGCTTTGCTGTGATGTCTGAATCATTACTTGTGAGTTCAACTGAGAGTTTTTCTAAAGGCTTAAGAACTTTAACTTCAATAGGGCCTACTTTTGTATTTAGTCTCTCAAGGCCTAGAATTCTTGAAGTTCTTATATTATGTTGCTTTCCGTCAACTGCTAAAGTGAATGAAGCATCCATGATATTCAAATTAGGATACAAACAAAGTACAGCAGCAAAATAAAAATCTTCTTTTTTGGAATATCCATTAAAAAAATAACGATCATAAAAATTTCTTTCTGTACCGACTTCTGAAACAGGATGAGGTAATTGGTGTATAGGATAGTCGTCTGCTTTAGTAATCATCTTTTTAATTAAATTATTTGGAAAAACTCATCGAAGCAATATCAATGTCCATATCAAAATCCCTTCCAGAAGCTTCAACACCAATAAGTTTTATTTTATTAGGGTTAAGATTTCTTTTTTTTGGACTTTTATTACTGTAACGAATGAATTCAGTGAATTCAATTTCAAAATCTTGCCATTCATTAGTAACTTCAAATTCACTAAGATATCTCACCCAAGGAAAGATCGAGCCTTTGGTTTTAATATGGATAAAATATTTTTCATTATTTCCTCTTGCCTTGAATTTCACTCTAGAAAAATCACTTAAGTTATTTGCATCAATTTCCTTCCTAAACATTAAGAACCCTCCGCCATCGGTAGATATATTTCCTTGTGCAGAGATAAAATCAAAATTTTCATTTGTAGATTCTTTTAATGCCATGGAACCATCGGATTTGCCTCCCATGACCTGATCTTTTACAAACCGCCAGGCATCTATATCGATATTTTTTTTTGGCAGAATTTCAAAAGAAAGCATATTAAAAGACAAAAAGATTGATAAAAAATATTTCAGCATAATTTAGTCTAAAAGTTTTTCTGAAGCTATATTTATTAATTCTTCTTCAAAAACTAAGTCCTTTGTAGAATTAAGTCTATCCACGTAAAGAAATCCAAACAAATGATCAAGTTCATGCTGAAATACTGTTGCTAAGAAATCTTCAACTACCACTTCTTTTTCAACCGCATTTTCATTGAGATATTTAATTTTAAGCTTTCGAGGCCTTTCAACATAACCTCTTAAGCCAGGAACACTTAAACAGCCCTCCCAAAAGCCTTGTTTTTGTTCGTCAATTACTTCTAGTTTTGGATTAAAAATGACAAATTCTTCAGAATTTTCTAAATTGTCGTATCTCTCAGAGTTGCTTTCCAATTTTATAACAGCTAACTGAATAGAAATTCCTATTTGGGGTGCAGCTAGGCCAATTCCACCAGCGTTTTTCATAACATCCCACATTTTAGGGATTAATCCTTGTATTTCCGAAGATAAAATTTCTTCTTTGGTAAGTTCTCTAGCAGTTTGCCTTAAAATAGGATTGCCTAATTTTAAGATTTCAAACTCATTTTCAGTGATTTTTGTCATAAAAATACCAATTTTTATTGTTTAATTTAGCTTTCACTAAAATTGACTTAAGTTTTTAAAGGTCTTAAACTTGCCGTCGTAAAGGCATATTAAGTGTCTTAGGAGAATTATCAATGATTTTAACTAATTTAAAGAACTTATTTGGTCAATTTTCAAAACTATTTGCTTTAGTGGCTCTATTAGTTTTAGTTGGTTGCTCAAGCACTCCTTTTATGCAAAACAACATTGTTGCAACAAAGTATCTTTTGGATAATTTTGTTGAAGATGCCGGTGGAAAAGGACAAGTAAATGCTGAAACTTATCATTGGGAAGTTGATGCTACAACATTAGGCTGTGCTGAACTTCAGGCTGAAAGAATCAGGCATTCTGCTTTAATTGATAGTGTTGCAGAAAAAGTAATTGAAAATTCCTCAAGATCAACAAGTTATGCCTCTTATGGCCTTGAAATGCATGATCCTACTGCCGGAACAAGTTTCATTGGTGTTAAGTCTACAGGTTTAAATCCTGAAGTAGCGGAGTACAGAAAATTAAAATTAGCTGTAGAAAAATTAAAATCCGCTTCAATTGATAAATGTACTTCTGCTGAAGTAATGAGAACCCCTTAATTTAGGGAAAAATTTAACCAGTTTCCAAAGCTTTTATAATTATCGACCTAGTATCTGCTGGGTCGATAACTGCATCTATCTCTAATTGAGTGGCCGCCTCTAACGCTTTTCCAGCATCGTACATTTTTTGGACAAGCTTATTGAATAATTCTTCTCTTTCATTTTCATCTTCGACAGCTTCCAACTCTTTTTTATAACCTAGTTTTACTGCTCCTTCTAAGCCCATTCCGCCAAATTCTCCAGTTGGCCAAGAAGCGGTGAAAATAGGTATATAAAAACTTCCTCCAACCATAGCCATTGCGCCCAATCCATAGCCTTTTCTTAAAAAGATTGCTACGAGAGGAACTGAGATATTTGCTCCTGCATTAAAAAGGCTACCCATTTTCCTTACAGCTCCTTCTCTTTCGCTATCAACGCCAACCATAAAGCCAGGAGTATCTGCTAAAGAAACTATCGGAAGATTATGTTCATTACAAATTGAAGTAAACTGTCCAGCTTTTTCAGCTGAAGTTGCATCCACAGCTCCGCCCAAATGCTGACAATCGTTTGCAATAAGAGCAACTGGCTTCCCCTCTAATCTCATGAATCCAGTAATTACACTTCGACCATAAATTTTTCTTACTTCCAGAAATGAATCTTTATCAGCAATGGTTTCTATAATATCTCTTACTGAGTAAGCCATTCTTCTATTTTCTGGAATGAGGTTTCTTAAAATCGACTGGTCCTTAGTTTCCCATTTATTTAGACTTCCTTGAAAGTAAGAAAGTAATTTCTTCGCAAAGCTTGTTGCATCTGCTTCGTCTTCTGCAAGGTAATCGATTACACCTAATTTTTCTTGTTCTTCAGCTGGGCCAATATCTTTTGGATTTACCTTGCCAAGTCCTCCACCTTCTATCATTGCGGGGCCCGCCATTCCCAACCAAGAATTTTTTGTAGAAATGCAAAAATCAGCTGTTCCAAATAATGCAGCATTACCAGCGAAGCAATATCCATTATTGACAGCAACTCTAAGGCTTTTTCCTTTTAACTTAGCCCAATTACTAAAAGAAGGAATCTGTAATCCTGCAAATTGAACATGGACATCAGTATCGCCTGGTCTTCCTCCACCTCCTTCTGTATACATAACGACGGGTAAATTTTGTTTTTCGGCTGTCTCGCAAATCCTATCTAATTTTTTGTGGTGATAATAACCTTGAGTTCCTGCTAAGACTGAATAGTCATTGATGATAATTGCAGAAAGAGCTTTTTTATCATCTAAGATTTCACTATTTATTTTACCAAATCCAGTAATTATTCCATCAGCAGCCGTTTCGGTTCTTAACTCTTCGAGTTCCCTTCTACTTTTTTGCGCTGCAATAGCAAGCTGGCCATATTCTACAAAAGAATCTTTATCCACTAAATCATCAAGATTTTCTCTAGCTGTTCTATAGCCTTTTTCGTATCTTTTCTCTCTTGCAGCTCCTCTTTCTTCATCAAGAGTTTTAGATAATCTATTGTGAAGTTCTATAAGTTCTGATCTATCTGACATTTACGAAATTGCTGGGGCTGATTTTCCAAGTTTTTGTTCTCTTAAGGTTCTTTTCAAAACTTTCCCGGTAGCGTTTCTTGGCAAAGCTTCGATGAACTCTACGGTTTTTGGTATTTTGAATTTTGCTAAGTTTTTTAGACAATGGTTGATGATATCCTTGTCAGACAAATTTTCATTAGGCTTTAGAGCAATAAAAGCAAGGCCAACTTCTCCCCACTTTTCATCAGGTATACCTATGATTGCAGCTTCAGCAATTTGAGGTAATTGATAAAGCACATTTTCTATTTCTGCTGGATATACATTTTCTCCACCAGAGATATACATATCCTTTTGACGGTCAACAATGTAGATGAAACCTTCGTCATCCATTTGTGCAGCATCTCCTGTCTTTAACCAACCATCCACAAAAGAATTTTTTGTTGCCTCCTCATTATTCCAATATCCTGGTGTGATATTGGGACCCTTAATAAGTATTTCTCCTACTTCACCTTGATTTACTTCATTACCCTTTTCATCGACTATTTTTACCTCAGTATGTAACAAAGGCTTTCCTGCTGAACCAATTTTTCTCGCAGCATCATCACCAGATAATCCAATTCCGCCAGGGCTGGTTTCTGTCATTCCCCAACCTTGCCATAGTTCTACGCCCTTATTTTGCCAAGTCTCTATAATGACTTCAGCGCATGGTGCTCCACCTACACCGGCTCCTTCAATTCTTGAAAAATCTGTTGTCGCAAAATTTGGATGTTGCATCATAAACTGGAAAGGTGCAGGCACAGCAAAAAAATGTGTAATTCCAAAATCAGGATTATTAATAATTTCCAAAGCTTTCCCTGGATCAAACTCTTTCATCAAAACTATTTGTCCACCATTGTGCAAAATAGGATTTGCGTAACAGTTCATGCCGCCTGTGTGAAATAATGGCAAAACAACAAGTTGAATTGTCTTATCAGTAATTCTTGCAGTAGCTCCTAAATTTACAGTATTGAAAAATTGCATTTGATGATTGATCATGGCGCCTTTAGGGTGACCAGTCGTACCGGAGGTATACATCAACATGATTAAGTCATCATGATTGCTTTCTAGGGTTTCAAAATTATTATTTTCTGAAATAGCTTGTTCATATTCGCTGTCAAAGTTGTTCTCTTCAATCATCAAAGAGTTTTTTATTCCGCAATCTTTTATTAGTTCTTGAGCAATATCCTTAAACTCAACAGAATAAATTAAACACATTGGCTTACTATCATTCAAAATGTATTCAAGTTCTGGCTTTGTTAGCCTCCAGTTAAGAGGTAATTCAACACCGCCAATTTTTCCGCAAGCAAATTCAAGTTCAAAAACTTCGGCACAGTTATGGGCTAAGATCGCAACTCGATCTCCTTTTTTTAAACCTTTTTTTTGCAACCATCCTGCCAATGATTTAGATCTTTTATTCAACTCATAATAAGAGGTTTCTCTACCACTTGAGATCTCTTTGATAGCAATTTTTTTTGGCCTAAAGTTAGATTGATACTCTACCCAGTCGTAATATTTTACAGTCATTATTTGTCTAAATTTATGAAAATCAGTCATTTTACTATGCTTCAAATAAATTTTGGATGCAATGATTTAGAGATGTATTAATTTGTAATAAAAAAAATTTTTTTAATAAATTTTATATAAAGGTATAAGTAAAAATTACCTTAAGTTTGTCTATTATAAAGTTCCCCTAAGAGATGAAATGATAAGTGAATATTTAAAATCAGTTTGGAATTTTTGTAGAGAATATCCTTTTTATGCAGTTGCCTTTTTCTATGGCGGCTACTTAATAGGCGTAGTCTACTTTTAATTATTTTGTAGATTTTTGAACCAGTTCCTTAGGATCTGGTATTGCCGAGTACTCGTCAAAAGCTTTATCCTTAAACATATTTTCCGGTGAAACAGATTCATATTCTGCATTTTTGTCTAATGGATCAGAATAGAAACCCAGTACGTAGCCTCCCTTAGAATATCCTATTAAAGATCTTATTTCAGGCGAAATATCTTTTGCAATCTCGGGAGGACAGGATAGATATTGATTTTCTTCCTGACGCAGCCAATTAAGAGCATAATGCAAAAAAACTCCAGTTCGAATATCATTTTTTGAAGTATTTTCTCCTCCGCCGTGCAGTACAGTTCCAGTATAAAGAAGTACTGATCCTGCTTTCATTTCAGCATAAGCTATCTCATCGTCATTAGGAGTTCGGTCTTTTTCCCAGAGATGAGATCCAGGGACAATCTGCGTGGCTCCATTTTCCTTTGTAAAATCTGTTACTGCCCAAATGGTACTCATAAGTGGTTCAACTTTCCTAGGTAGATAACCGCCCCAAATTCCCCTATCTCTATGAAGAATTTGTTTACTTTCTCCTGGACCAATACTTACTGCAGAAGTGAAATGCAGTTGATAACCGTCGCAGTAAGGAGATAAATACTTTTCAGAAACTTCATTTATTAAAGAGTTTAATGCCAATTCTCTACAGGCTTCAGATCTTGCAATTAATGCCCCAACTCTTTTCGTTTTGAATCCAGTAAATTCATCCCTACCAAAAACATCATTTTTTAAGTACGGTTTAAGATCTTGATTGATTCTAGAAATATCATCTGAGTGTAAGAGGTTATCAATTATCACTCCAGCATCCTTGTTAAGAACATCGATAATCTCTTCCGAAGAAGCTGAGCTTGAAAGATGAACTAAATCAGCCATCCGAGAAATATACTATTAAAAGCGAGAAACTTAAAAAGATTTTTGAAAGCCAAATACTATTTGGGTTTTATCTTTCATCTGGAGACCATTTTTTTCATTGATTATTGGGTTGATAATCTCCAAGGCAAGTCTGTCTTCAGATCCAGGAAAGATTTGGGTAAGAAAATTAAAACCCAAACCTACTTCAGCCATAAAACCGCCGTAATTCGATGTTATGGAGGTCTGAACTGCTGCCCTGATATTGGAATCAAAGCCTGAAATGTCTTGCTGATGATTAAGTTTCAACCTCGATGAAATAGAAAAGCTTTTGCTGACTGAATATTGATACCAAGAGTCAACATAAGTTTTATCTCCATAATGCCATTCCTCAGATGAAATATTTCTAAAGAACCTAATTTGATTTCCAAAAACATGTTCATCAGATAATGTATAAAGGTTGGTAAAGCCAACAACCAAAGTAACAGAATCGTCTCCTGATTGCATACCATAAGGCAAAACTATTTCCATGTTGGTATTCATGGGTGTTAGTACTTTGCCTTTTTCGTTTTTATCTCCAACAGAAAACTTCAAGCCAATTTCTGCATGCCACCTGCTTTTATCTTGCTCGTTAATATTTACTAATGCAGAAAAAGATAAATCTGAAAGATCTGAAGAAGATGAATTGAATGAGCCAATATTGTTTCTCGTAATTGCGTGATAAGTATTTAAATTCATGGATTTATCCATAAACATTGTCATGAACATCAAAGTAACTTCATCCGTTGGAGCATACATGCCACCAAGCATTAACATTTTCATGCTCATTTCAATTGGAACAACACTAAGTTTTGTCGGTGAATTTGAATGTGGATTATCTATAACTAAAATTTCGCCATCTGAGATCGAATTTCCATCTAAAGAATTACCTCTCATTTTCATGTAAGAGGCTCTCAAAGAAATCATTGATTCGCCTTTTTTGTGCATATGATCGGCCATAACTCCAATAGGAGCATGACCAATTGCCTGAGAACCAAATACCGAAATCGAGGAAACTAAAAGAAAAATTATGTGAATGGACCGCATGAGCATGCGCATTCTATCTTATTGAAAGCTACTGAAGTAAGAAATTTACTCCGCCAATATTAATTAACTCATTCTTTATCAAACCAAGTCCTTTTGCTTTTTCATAGACTATTTCTTTATTTTTTACTGACAACTCAAAGGCATTAATTCCCTCACCTCTCTGATCGAGATCATCAACAAACTTGATTCTTGAGTCCGAGAAACTAATTTGAAGATTTTCATCTGCTTTTATTCCAAAAGCCTTTTCCCATTTTTTACAAAGAGCGGATTTATCATCCGATTGCATCACAACGCCGCACAATCTCTCGGCATTATCATTTTTTGAGACATACTTTTCCCAATCAAGGCCTGCCCAAAGCCATGCCGATTCTGGTTCCATTTTATCAATTGAAACAATTGCTCCACCAATATGTTTGGGATGCAAGTGAATGGTTTTTCCGGTTACGTGGCCTTCGCTTCTCTCAACTTCATAAACAATGCCAATATTTTCATTGGTTACTCGCTCTTTTTCTTTGGAAACATCATCGCAATCTACAATTACCATGTAACCGCCATTTCCACCTCTGCGATTTAGAAATCTTTCTGCAGTGGTGTTTTCTTTTACAGGAGTAACAATCTCTATAAAAGTATCACCCAAAGGAATTAATGAGTTTATAAGTCCAAAGTGAATGAGACCATCATCGTGAAAAGCTACTTTTAAATCAAACACATCACAAATTTGATTCGCAATAGAATCCCTTTCTTCAGCAACGATAACTAACTGTCTTAATCTCATAATATTTGTAAAATAATACTTTAAGGATAAATAAAAGGAGAGAAAAATGAAAGAAATAGATATGGGAACAGATCACTTAAAAGCTCTGAAAGGAGATGGTTTGGGAAAAATCATAATGAACAGACCTGAAGCTAGAAATGCCATGTCGGATGAAATGAATGCAGCGATGATGGCAACTTTAGAAGATTTTGAAAATGATTCTGAAGTAAGAGCGGTTATTCTTACAGGTTCTGAAGGTGCTTTTTGTGCAGGCGGAGATGTAAAAGGTATGGCCAATAAAAAAGATGATCCTAAACGAACAATTGATATAGCTATCCATGAGCAAAGAATGCATCAAAGAGGCACCTCGGGTAAATTATTTAAAATGCCCAAACCCACAATTGCTGCAGTGAATGGACCTGCAGCCGGGGCAGGAATGTCTTATGCCCTTTCTTGTGACCTTAGAATAATGTCAGATAGTGCTTTTTTCACTACTGCTTTTGCAAAAGTAGGCTTTTCTGGCGACTATGGAGGATCTTACTTTATGACTCAGTTAGTGGGTTTATCAAAGGCAAAAGAACTTTATTTTTTATCAGACAAAATTCCTGCAGAAGAAGCTCTAAAACTTGGTCTTACTAATTGGGTTGTAAAACACGAAGAGCTTGAACAAAAAACTCTAGAAATAGCTAAACAACTTGCTGAAGGTCCAGCAGTTGCTTTTCGATACATGAAAGAAAATCTAAACAGAGCCGTAAGTGGAGAAGTAGATGATTGTCTGGATCTAGAAGTCACACATCATGTTCACTGTGGCCAAACAGAAGATCACAAAAATGCTACAAAAGCTTTCGTTGAAAAAAAACAACCAGTGTTCAAAGGTCGATGATTACTTATGAGGAGTAACTAAATACTTTTGTCCGGTGGCTTGTTTAGCGTAGTTTTTCAAAATCTCTGGATCTAGCATTTCTTCAAGAGAAATTTCAGCTGTATAGGAGCTTGAAAAAGTAGTAGTGATTTCATTGGCTACTCTTTCTCTCATTTTTAAGAAAATTTCTGGTCCTGCTTTTCCAATGAAAGGTGTTAAAAGCCATCCTCCCAAGCCCCATTGCAATCCATAAGATCTATTCAAAACAGTTGGTGTTGGGTCAAGGCCGCCATAAATATAAACTTGTTTATAGGTATCCGAACCATATCTACTATATTCAGAAGCTTTCTTATTTGCTGAAATCTCCATTGCAGATAAAATCTGTCCAGCTAATTTTCCTTCATTACCTCCTCCAGTAGCATCAAATCCTAAGGTTGCACCAGTAGCATCAATTGCAGCTATTAAATCACCCATGAAAGAATCTTCGCTCATATTACAAACATATTCGGCACCAAGATCTTTTAAGAGATTTACGTGCTCTTCTTTTCTTACGACATTTACCAGAGGAATATCATCTGCCTTACATATTTTTACTAGCATCTGACCCAAATTTGAAGCTGCGGCAGTGTGGATGATAGCTGTGTGATTTTCCATTTTCATAGTTTCTGTAAAACCAAGGGCAGTGAGCGGGTTTACAAATGAAGAAGCAGCTTCTTTCGGACTAGTCCCATCGTTCATGACAAGGCAACTATCTACAGGTACACATCTGTATTCGGAATACATCGCACCGCCTGCTACTCCCACAGTTTTACCGATAAGGCCTTTTCCAGCTTCCCCGGCATCGACAACAACTCCGCCTCCTTCATTTCCAACTTTCATAGATTTATCAAATCTAGCAGCCATGGTTTTATGCAAAGCGGGTAATATATTCATTGTTGTAACTTTGTCGTCTCCAGAGCCTTCTGTAGTTAAAGAACTGAGATCTGCTGCAAAGCTTATTAATAATCCTAAGTCAGATGGGTTGATAGGAGAAGCTTCAACTTTAAGTAAAACCTCGTGATCTTTGGGTGTAGGCATTTCTACACTTTCAATAGATAGCTTTAACTGACCATCGCTCGTTACTTCCGAACGAATTTCTCTTGATGTATTAGACATTTTTTCTCCTATGTTAATTCGATAGTTTTTATCTTTTCCTAATCAAATAGACAAATCGCTCTAACTTCAATGCTCTCACGAGGGGAAACCTTTGAATCACAACTCAAATCATCAAAGGCGCTATGTAAAGTAGGCATAAAGGGATTTTCATTAGAATCATAAGTTTTAAACATCACTACTTCATCCCTATTCATTTTTGGATAAAAGTACCATTTGTGATTATCGCTGTTCATTGATTGATATATTTCAACGGTAAAACCATTCTCATCGGCTAATGTTTCAGTTTTTTCCTCTTCTTTTCCGTAATTGAATAAATCAGTAGGAATTAATTCTTTTTCAGAAACTGTTCTAGAATCGCAAAGAGCAAAGGGTGCGTCCATCCCATCTTCATCAAAACGCCTCCACAAATTATAAACAGTGATTCTACTTGGGTTAGAATCATTCTCGTCAAGTAAGGGTTGAATGGTTTGTTTGAAATTTGGAGTAAAGTCGTTGTGTACCAATCTATGAGCGCCTAATCTTTTGCCTTCAGCAGCCTCAGCTTCGTTTCTTGTAATGTGACTTACGATAAAAACTTGAGTAGCCCCAGTCTGCTTTTTAACCAAATTTGCCATTTCGTCGTAGTAGATTTCTGTTACTTCTTTATCGTCATAAAAATCAGTCATTGCCGATTTATGATTCAATAAAACAAAACCGGACTCGGTTAAGGAGTGATCTTCTTCTCTAGCATTGAAAACTTCTTTTATGAAGCCCTTGTGATCGGGCCTATCTGGATCAGGTTCCTTAACTCCAAAGGCTGGCTTTGGTTCGCCTTTTTTTAATGGATTTCTGTAAAAAAATTCTGCTTTCATGATTTATTTTGCATATTCTATGCTAAAAACTATCTCTTTCGAAGCATATGTGGTTTTAAATCTTTTAACTGATTTACTCCCATGAGTTTCATATCTCTTTCGATTTCATTTTGCATATTACCAAGAGCTTTTTCGACTCCATCTTGTCCAGCAGCAGCTAAGCCAAAAAGATACATCCTTCCCCCTGAGCAGGCTGTAGCTCCCATCGCCATTGCCTTGAGAACATGCGTACCTCTTTGTATGCCTCCATCTAAAATAACTTCTATTTCACCCCCTACTTCTTGAAGAATTTCATCGAGTTGATCAAAAGGACTTCTTCCTCCATCAAGTTGTCTACCACCATGATTCGATACCATAATTGCATCGGCTTTCATCTCTACTGCTTTCCTAGCATCGCTTGGACTCATAATACCTTTGAGACAAAATTTTCTTCCCCAATCTTCTTTGAGCTTTATGACATCATCCCAAGTCATGCTTTGGTCCAACATGGTCGTAAAATAGTCTCCTACAGATATAGCGATATTTGTTCCCTCATTAACATGACTGGATAATTGAGACAATTCAAACTTTTCTCTAAACAAATAATTTAAAGCCCAGGCAGGTTTTATGCCAAACTGAAAAATACTTTTTGGCGTTAATTTTGGCGGAGTTGTGAAACCTGTTCGCAAATCTCTCTCTCGATTGCCTCCCGTAATCGTATCAACAGTTAGAGTTAAGATTTCAAAATTAGCCTCTTGTGCCATAGAAATCATTGAATCGTTCAAGCCTCTATCCTTATGAAAATAAAACTGAAACATTTTCGGAGTCTTAATCAATTCATCTATATCTTTAAGTTTTACCGTCCCTAAAGAAGACACACCAAATAAGGTGTTGAACTTTTCAGCTGCTTTTGCAACTGCCCTTTCGCCTTGATGATGAAACAATCTCTGCAAAGCGGTTGGAGAACAAAAAATTGGCAATCCTAACTTGTAACCCATTACCTCTACCGACATATCAATATTTTCAACTCCTGCAAGTACATTGGGAATTAAATCAACATCTTGGAATGCTTCGGTATTTCTTTGATAAGTAGTTTCGTCCTCTGCTGCCCCATCAATGTAATGATAAATCGGACCAGGCAGTCTTCTTCTGGCTAAGTCTTTTAAATCTTGAAAATTGTTACAGTTTTTAAGTGATCTTGGCATGATATTTTAAAAATCTATTTTAAACGGCAATCTTCTTATGTAATAGTAATGATTAGAAAAAATAGAGGTCAAAATGTCAGAATACAAAACACCAAACTTTTCCATAGATTTATCAGGTCAGATTGCCCTAGTAACTGGAGCATCTTCAGGACTAGGATACCGTTTTTCGAAAGTATTAGCTTCCTGTGGTGCAAAGGTCGCAATATCTGCTCGTAGGAAAGAGAAACTAGAATCTTTGGCTGAGGAAATAAAAGCCAATGGGGGTGAATGCATGGTTGTACCAATAGATATGACTGACAGAAAAAGCATCAAGTCAGCTGTAGACACTATTTCTAAAGAAATGGGTACTATTGATACTTTAGTAAATAATGCTGGTATCCCAGACGCACAATGGGCTGTTAAACAATCGGAAGAATTGATCGATAATGTTATGGAAACCAACCTTACAGGTCCATATATTCTCTCTTGTGAAGTAGCGAGAAAATTAATTGAAGAGAAAAAACCCGGCAGAATGGTAAATATTGCCTCCGTAGCGGCTTTCAACACAACGCCACAATCAGCAGCTTCTCTTTATTCAATAACAAAAAAAGCTGTAGTGAGAATGACTGAGGCTCTGGCTGTTGAATGGTCGAAAAGTTACATAAACGTAAATGCAATTGCTCCGGGAGCTTTTTCCTCAGAAATGCTAGATGGCATGATAGAAAGAGTTGGTGACTTTAGCCAAGCATTTCCAAGAAAAAGAATTTGTACTCCAGAGCAGATGGATTCAACTTTGTTATTCCTAGTATCTCCTTCTTCAGAGTGCGTCACTGGAACTTGTATAAAGATTGATGATGGACAGGGTCCTAGATAAATAATCTATGCTTTCATTCTTTCAAGCATATCTTGCATTTGCTGATGCAATTTATTGACTGCTTGAAGAGGTCTAACAATGACCTTGAATTCCGTGATTTTGTTTTCTTCGTTCCAAGAGATCAAATCAATACCATTGACATAAATTCCATCAATTTCTGTTTCAAATTCCAGAACTGCAGAATTTTCACCAATGATTTCTTTAACATACTTAAATTTCGAAGGGCTTTTTTCGTCTAAGATTTTTTTAGGCGAATCTTCCCCTCCGAAAACTCCACCTGCTGCCATCAAATACATTTTGGTTATCTCTCTTCCTCTTTGAGGTGTGTAGACAACTGGAGAATAAAAAACACAATCCTCAGCCAATATTTCATCGTATTTATCTGGGTTATCTGATTTGATTACCTCGTACCATTTTTCTATAGCATGCATTTTTATCTCCTAATATGAATTCAAATAATTTTTGAAACCTTATGTTTATCTTAATTCAAAGTTTCATTTTTTGGGAGAGAATATGGACGAATTAGTAAAAAAAGTGCTGTTGAATTAAGTCGACTTATTAAAAATGGCGAAACTTCAAGCGAATAAATCTTCTAGCTCTTTAAGTTGGACTTCATTTAGGTTTTCTTTGCTTTCTACCTCAATACATTCCTGTAACTCCTTTGTATTTTTTACTCCTAAAATAACCGAACTCACCTTTTGTATTGATAGAGCGTAACGATGAGCTAAAGAAGCAGGAGATTCGCCCCATTCTTTTGAAAGTTTTCTAAAAGCCTCTGCTTTTTCATAATCATCAAAATCAAGCTTATCTCTTCCTGATGGATGAGGTTCACGATCCATTTTTGACGTTAATGCTCCTGCTTGAACAGCTCTAATAGCCAAAATGGGAATATCTTTGTCCTGACACTCTTTAAGAATTCTATTAGGATCGGGTTTTTTGCTTATGTAGCCAATAGCTCCAATAGAATTCATCACGTTAACTGCGCACTGCATAGCTTCGGGTTGTTTTTCATGATTAATTGCAGAAATTAAAGCATCTTCTTCGCCCAGACCTATTCCCCAAGCGTCTATCTTTCCTTCAGACTTCAATCTTTCGAAAGCTGGAATCACAGAATCGAAATAACAAGATAAAGAAGTTGTAATTGAATCTCTTAAATCATTTAAAACGGGTAGTTGATAGTTATCTTTGATCAATTGAGAGTGCAAAAGAAATAAGCTCACCTTTTCTACTTTCATTCTCTCAAAACTTTCGATTAGAGATTCATTGAGTTTTTCATAAACCTTATCGTGCGGAAGAGTGCCCAACTGACATTTAGTTGTAATTTTCAGTTTAGACGCGTCTCTATCTTTGAGAGCTTCTCCAACAACTAGTTCAGCCTCTCCCCTGCCATACATTGGAGCCATATCAAGATGATTGATACCGGAATCAATGGCATGTAAAACAGTATCAACCGCCTCCTTTCTGGTTGTTTTACCCCATACGTTTCCTATCCCGCCTCCACCTAAAGTTAAAGCACTGATTGATCCAAAAGGCGTGAAGTTTCTATATTTCATAAGCATGTCATAGTTTAAATTTTATTTTGAGATGGCATCGTATTTATAAAAACTATCCATAATTTTTTTTATAAAAAATTTCATTACTAAGTTTCTAAAAATAGCAAAGAAATCCGAAAGATGAAAAATCGTTGCATTCCTAGTGGCAGTTTTTTGTGCCTTTGCCGTTCTATACTTTCTTTTATTCTCGTAATCGTTAAGCCCCAATGCAACATTATTGAAAGAAGAAAGGCTTGAGGCCAGAACAATACCATCCTCAATAGCCATAGCAGCTCCTTGGGCTATAAACGGTAACATTGGATGTGCTGCATCGCCAAGCAAACTGAATCTTCCTTTACTCCATTTATTCATCGGCGCCCTGTCGTGCAATCCCCACTTGAATAAACTACCGGGTTTTGTACTTTCTAAAATCTCTTGAATTTCGGGATGCCAGTCTGAAAAAATATGCTTTAGTTCAGAGATATCTCCTTTTTCAGACCAATCCTCATTCGTCCAGTCATTTTGTTCAACAAGACATACACAATTTAAAAAATTTCCACCTTTAACCAGATATTGTACAAAGTGCTTTTTGGGTCCCAACCAAACTTTAGTATTTTGTTGTATGAATTTTGAAGATATTTTTTCTACAGGAACTAACATTCGCCATGCTACGTTCCCTGTATATCGAGCTTGGTCTTCCCCCCAAAGCTTTTTTCTTACAGCTGAATGAATTCCATCTGCACCGATCACAGCATCCGACCCAATCACCCTTTCTTTGATTTTAATAAAGGCGCCATTTTCTTCTTCATATAAGTCTATGATTTCAGAATTTTTTTCAATCTGAATTTCTTGTTTATTAATAATTTTTAAAAGAGCTTTTTGTAAATCAGCCCGATGAACATCATAGTTTGGAGAACCATATATCTTTACTGAAGAATTTTTTAACGCCCTTTGAGCTAAAACTTTTCCTGTTCGATAATGGAGAAATTGAAACGCTTCCGGTTCATGAACATCTGCCTGTAATTCTTCCATAACACCAAGATATTCGAGTACCTTATTAGCATTTGGAGAAAGCTGAATTCCTGCACCAAGCTCACTTAAAGATTCTGTCTTTTCGTAGATTGTTGGTTTATGACCTCTTTTTTTTAAGGCTAAAGCAGCTACCAATCCTCCAATTCCAGCTCCAACAATTGAAATTTCTAAGGGTTTAGATTTCATAAAGATCTACAGTTAGAGAACAGGAGAAGAATGATGAATTTTTATCTTTATTTCTCCTTCTTCAAGACAAAAAACAAAAGTGAAAGCAACCAAAGTCGTCTCACTCGATGAGACTGGTTTAAATGAGAGCGTACCCATTGCAGTTGATAAGTTTTCCTCATTTAATATATTCAATTCTTGAAGATTTATTTCTTCCCATGGCTTTAATGCAAAGCCGTTATCCTCCGAAAATTTTCCCTTAACAAAATAAGACAGAGCTTCTTCTAAGTTATTTCTAAATATTTTTTCTTTGGTAAAGGTCGGTTTGAAAAGTACCTGTTGAGTTTCAAAAGCGTAGTGCTTAGATAAAAATTTCAAAGCTTCTTTTTTAAAATCCTCTTTTTTTGAATAAGCTTTTCCTATCTCAATTACCCCTTTGGTCCATGAATCAAGAAACTCTCTAATTTTAGATTCGTTCATCAAATTATGATAATTAATTTATTTAGGTATTGAAACTAAGTAAGATGGATTCATGAGTATTTATAAAGATAAAAAAGTCCTTATCACAGGTGCATCGACTGGGATAGGCTATGCCTTGGCTGAAGAATTAAATAAACGAGGTGCGGAAGTTATTTTAACTGCAAGATCAGAGGATAAATTGCATGCCCTTGCTGAAAAAATTAAAGCATCTGGTGGGAAAGCACACGTCTTTGTAGAAGATCTTTCTATTCAAGGCTCTGCTGAAGCTTTATATAACCAAATAAAATCTCAAAATTTATCTGTCGATATCTTAATTAACAATGCTGGATACGGCAGATGGGGAGAATTAACTAGCTTTGAAAGGGATGATTATGCAGAGATGCTACAGCTTAATGTTGTAACACTGACAGATCTTTGCCATTTGTATTTACCTGATATGGTTAGACAAGGTGGTGGTGGCATCATAAATGTTGGCTCTATGGCTTCTTTGGCGCCAATACCTTATGCAAGTATTTATTCTTCTTCAAAAGCATATGTTTTGATGTTCTCTGAAGCAATTAGGTTTGAATATCAAGATAAAAATATCAAAGTTATGGCGCTTCTTCCTGGAGGGACGGAATCGGAGTTTGCCCGAGTAGCTACAGAAAAATCTGAGGAACTAACTGAAAGATATCAAAATCGAGATAACTCAGCTTCTGGAATGACTATGCAAACTTCGCATGATGTTGCTTTAGAATGTCTTGAAGGTTATAAAAAAAATAGACAATTCGTCATTTGTGGCAGAAGCAATAGAGTTTTAAATTTCGTTACTGGTTTTATGACTAGAAAAGCCGTTCTTAATTTCACCGGCAAAATGTTTAAAAAAATAGCTGGCTAAATTCCAAAATTGTAATACTATACCCCCCATGGGTATAAGAATAATATTTTTTTTTGCTTAATGTCTTCTCTGTATAGTCAAGCAAGACCAATTTCTTATCCAGAAGGATTCACCCTCATGTCTCATTCTGATACTTACAAAGACTCGGTCTATTTTCATTATTCTCCTAGTTTTAAGTATTCAGTAGGCTTGGAAGTAGCAAAAGATGATTATTTTGATGATGAGTATTCTTTTTTTAGATTTACTTATTTACTAAACAGAAAAAATACACAAAATTCTCAAAGCAATTTATATTTTCAATCAGGTCTTGATCCTGAAAACTTTGATCGTCATTTTTATGGTCTCCACGGTGATTGGGAAACAAGAAGATGGTTTGTTGGCTTTGGATATAAAGAAAGCTTCAATGACTTTGAAGATTTTTCTGAAAAATATCTTCAATTTGGCATAGCGCCTTACCTAGGAAAATATGGCGACTTGCATACCTGGTTGATGTTCAAAACAAAGAAGAATTCTTTAGGAGATGGCTGGTCAACTTATCCTGTAATTAAATTTTTCAAAGGTGATTTTTTAATCGAGCTTGGTTACAACAACAAAACAAGAACTGATGCTCATCTCATGTACAGATTTTAAGGAGTAAATATGAGACTAATATGTTTAATTTTAATGTTCATGGCATCAATAATTTTTGCTGAAAAAAATCATGATTCCCATGAGCACCACGGTCATGCAGTTCATCAAAATGATGTTTACGTGGACGGAAAAAAATTCAAATTAGATAAAGAAAGGTTCGATGAATTTAAAAAAAATCTTAGAGATGTTCAAGTTGCAATAATTAATGTTCAAGGCATGGTATGTGATTTTTGTGCCCGAGGTATCGAAAAGGCTTTTCTTAAAGATACCAAGGTAAAAAAAATAGATGTTGACCTTGAAAATGGAAAAGTTGTGATCGCCTATTCTTTAAATAAGAAAATTGAATTTAAGGAAATCAGAGAAAAAATATTAATGAATGGTCAAAACGCAACAGACTATAAGCTGATGAAAATTTAACATGTTTGACCGATCTGCTAATCTCATATCTTTGTTTGCATCTTCATCTACATTGATATGTTGTGCACTACCTGCGGTATTTATTGTTATTGGAGCAGGAGCAACTTTTGCCAGCATCATTTCTATATTCCCTTTTTTGGTAGTGATTTCAAAATACAAAGTTTCTATAACTTTGGTATCTCTTCTTATATTGGTTTTTGCTGGCTACATAAATTACAGAACCTATTATCTTCCTTGTCCTGCAGATCCCGAGTTAGGGAGAATTTGTCTTCAAACCAGAAAACGTTCAAGGTCAATTTACTATTTTTCAGTTATTCTCTTTACGTTTGCTACAATATTCACTTACCTCATTCCCAATATCATTTAAATAAATCATGAGTCATCCCAGTCATAAAAAAGAATTATCAAGTGTAAGGCGGATTGAAGGTCAACTCAGAGGTATCGCTAAAATGATTGAAGAAGAGAAATACTGTGTCGATATACTCAATCAAATCAAAGCTGTTAGAAAATCCATTGCTTCAGTGGAAGGGAAAATCTTAAAAACACATCTAGAGGAATGTGTTAAGGACTCTTTGAAAGGAGAAAAAGAGTTCGAAAGAAAGGTCGAAGAGATAATAAAAGTCCTTAAAAGATAAGGATCGTCAATCTAGTTTCGAAGCAATTTCATTCAAATGACTGAAAGTCTCTAAATTGGCTTTCATAATAATTTCCATTTCGGGAATCGTTTCACTTATATCGCCCATTTTGGTTAAAACCATGTGAACATCGTCATGATAAGGGAGTTCGCTCATATCCTTCAGCCAACGACTTAGATTTTCAAATTCGCTGTAATCAAATAAATTAGTAAATTGCGTATTCAGTTGAGCAATTTCAACGTACGCTGAAAAGTCTGCAATGGTGACATGGTCTCCTGCAATAAATTTGTTTTTTTTAAGCCACTGAGTTTCTAGTGCTTTAAGAGCGTTGTTATATATTCTTTGGGACATATTGATTAGGTCTTCTGAAAGTCCTAAGTCAGGTCTTAAAATTGGTGCAAAATATCCAGCAGATGCCTCTTTGATACTTCGATGATGATAGTGAAGGTAATGGTCAACTTTACCTCTCAGTTCAGGGTCTTCTGGATATAAGTCGTCCCATTTGTGTTTGTTACATAAGTAACACATGATTGCTATCGACTCCGATAATAAATATCCAGTTTCAGGATCTTCTAGGCCAGGAATAGTGCCATTGGGATATTTTTCCAAATAAGAAGGATGACGTGTTCCGTTTTCTTTTGGAGAACCTGGTGCAGTGATGATCAACTCAAAAGGTAATTTTTTATAAAGCATCATCCATAGAACAGTCCTTACTGCCTGAGACATTGGAACACCGAAAATCTTAAGTTTACTGGTCATTTTTAATCAAGGTCACTGGCATCATGCCTTTCAGGAATTGCATTATCTTCTGGTCCACTGGGAGGTCGCCCTACTCTAGCTCCTCTTTTAAAGGCGGGTCTCTCTGAAATTTCCTCAGCCCAACGAACAACGTTTTTATAGGATTTAACATCTAAAAATTCGGCAGCGTTATATGCATTTTTCAACACCAAATAACCATACCAAGGATGAATTGCCATATCGGCAATATTGTATTCATCACCACAAATAAACTTTCTGTTTTCTAAATTCTTATCCAAGACGTCCAATTGACGCTTAACTTCCATAGCAAATCGATTAATAGGATATTCGAATTTTTCGGGAGCATAGGCATAAAAGTGTCCAAATCCCCCACCCAAGTAGGGAGCGCTACCCATTTGCCAGAAAAGCCAAGACATACATTCGGCTCTTGCTGATGGATCGGTTGGAATAAACTCACCAAACTTCTCTGCAAGGTAAACCAATATTGCACCAGATTCAAAGACTCTGGTGTGAGGCTCTGAACTTCTGTCTAAAAGAGCGGGAATTTTAGAATTTGGATTTATTTCAACAAAACCGCTTCCAAATTGATCGCCATTTCCGATGTTAATCAGATATGCATCATATTCGGCACCTTCATGTCCCAAAGCTAAGAGTTCTTCAAGAAGGACAGTGACCTTAACTCCATTTGGTGTTCCAAGTGAATAGAGTTGCATGGGATGTTTTCCCACAGGCAGTTCTTTGTCATGCGTTGCTCCAGAAATTGGCCTATTTATGTTTGCAAATCTACCACCGCTTTCTTGATCCCAAGTCCATACTTTCGGGGGCGTGTACTTTTCATCTGTCATTAAGTTTCTCCAAATAATATTATTGTAACTTTATTATTCAACTAGCATGCTTGGTCTTGATGATACCTCTTTGTGCCATCGATATAAGTTCTTCAAATTTTTTTTAGGCTCCAAATTTACCATATCAGAAGCAAAATCTATTGCTGATACTAAAGTTATGTCTGCAATGGTAAAGCGATCGCCTGCTACATAGTTATTTTTTTTGAATTCATTATCGAGTCTTTCGTAGAAAGATCTAACGTTTTTGTCACTTGCTTCTTTTGCTTTTGGAATTTGATCGAAAATTCCTAAACTACCAACTATTGGTCCGTTCACCCAAGAAATACCAATCTGCATCCATAATTCAAATTCAATGTGTCTGTTTCTACTTTCAATATATGCGATCTCATAAGCATCCATTCCAAACAAATTTGGCTCAGGTTTAATTAGTTCTAAATAACGACAAATGGCTACAGATTCAGAGATACATTCACCATTTTCAAGCTCCAACACGGGAATCTTTCCACTAGGATTTTTGATCAAAAACTCGGGAGTTTTGTGCTCTCTTTTTCCCATATCGCAATTTATAAGTTCCAATTCAATATCCTTCTCATGAGCAAATATTTTTACTCTTCGTGGATTAGGAGCTTTTGGAAAATCATATAGTTTCATTTTTTTTGTCATTCGTTTACTCCGAGCATCTTTCTATCAGCTCTAAAGGGTAACCCTTCTTCTTGATTTTCCATCAAAGGAAGATTTTTATCTCTCCATAAAGGTTCCCAGCATCCAAACTCTTTAAGAAGAATTTCTACTTGAGTTTTATCCTTCTCTTCAAGCTTGCTGTAACGATCTCTTAACTCTTTCAGGCACCATACTCTGTATAGTGAGTATCTTGCATTTTTTAAAAAAACATTTCCAAATTTGAAATCAAATTTGGTTTTGTTTTGTTTTACTGCATCTACATTTGCCGATAAGTAAGGAAAGTAGACTTTTCCAATTTCTCTGAACAATGGTTCCAGATCTTTAGGAATCCCCTCCTCAAAATCAATATCTATTCTTGACACTTTTGCATTCCATAAATTACTCACCCAGCTCAAAACGTTAGGAGCCTTTTGGCGAATAATTTCCAACGGAACAGGGTCTAAAGCGAAATGCCTAAAGAAAGGACCAGAAAAACCAATATCAGCTATTGAAGGATAATTGCCGAATAGAAATTTTCTCTTTTCAAAAATATTATTGAGATTCTCCAATAGTTTCAAAAAATTGTCTTCAACTGTTTTCAAATTTTCCTTTGTGATCCCATCTCCCGTCGTATAACCATTTCTTTGTCTTTTGGTTAAATATATTTTTTTCATCCAAATCGGCAAAGGTATAGAGCTTAATACTTCTTCTGCTAAATGCCTTGAGGCAAAATGTGCTCCTTCAGAATAATGCCAGCGATAATGCATAGCAGTTCTCCACCACCATTCATCTGCCCAATCCTCCAACAAAAAAGCAAAAAAAGCTTGGACTGGATCTTCGGGAATGATTTTATTCTCTGGAATTTTAGACTCAAACCATTGAATCATTTTCGTAGTATCAGTCATCCATCTTCCATCGGGTAACTCAACGGCTGGCATTTGATGGATACCGACTTTTTTTTTCATGGTTCTTTCAAATCTTGGATAACTTAGAACCTTTTGTTCGTAGGAAATTTCTTTCACTCTAAAGTAGTTTTCCATCTTGCCAGTAAAATAAGAAATATTTGAGCCATAAAGCAGAATTGGCTTAGAAAAATCTAGGTCATTCATATATTTACTCTATTCTGTAACGAAAAGTTTTTTTTCTGAAATAAGAAAAGAAATTTTTTCTTCTGAGTAACCAAGGTTCAAGAGGATTTCCCTACTGTGTTCTCCCAGCTTTGGTGCCGGCCTTGATATTTCGCTAGGAGTTTTTTCAAACCTAGCAGCAGGTCTGGCTTGGCGAACTTCGCCAAATTCTTCGTAGTTGAGTTTTAGCACAGATTGGTTAGCAATGATTTGTTCATTGCCTAATAATTCCATACGGTCTAACAACGGCGCGCTCGGAACACCCTCTGCTTTAAAACGAGCTAGGATTTCCTCACTTTCCCACTTAGAAATCTCTGCTCCTGTGATTTCTTTTCTTTCTTGAGCATTACTTACTCTTCCTGCCGGAGTAGCAAACCGCTCATCGTCTATCAAATCCTCCCTTTCCAAAGCTTTACACATTCCTTGCCATTCTGCGTCAGATACCGCGCCTGCAGTAATGAATCTATCTTTCGCTTCATAAATTAGATCCTGTGAACCTTGAAGCTTTCTAACATCCACTTCATTTTCGGCAAAAACGATTCCAGCCATTCCTTCAGGCCAAAAAAATGAGATCATCGAATCCAACATGGATAATTCGATGTGTTGGCTTATTCCTTGTTTTTCTCTTGCGTAAAGGGCTGAAGAAATCGCTTGAGCAGCAGTAAGAGAAGTGACTTTATCTGCGATGATAATTCGAAACATTTTTGGTCGGCCTGTATCTCGATCTGCCTGTATGTCTGTAGCTCCAGACAAAGCCTGAATGACAGGATCATAAACTCTTGAATTTGCATAAGGTCCTTCCTTGCCAAAACCGCTTATGGAAAGATAAATAATATTTTGGTTGACCTCTCGGATCGCTTTTTCGCCAAAGCCCATCCTGTCGATAGCACCTGGTCGAAAATTTTGCATAAAAACATCCGCATCTTCTGCAAGCTTAAAAAGGATTTCTTTTCCTTCTTGAGACTTAAGATCCAGTGCGATAGATTTTTTTCCCCTATTACAGGAAAAAAATACCGGATTTACTCCATTGTGGGTTGCGGCCATATGTCTGACTAATTCGCCTGAGACGGGTTCAACCTTAATAACTTCCGCACCTTGGTCCGCTAAAATCATTGCGCCGACCGGACCAGAAACCATGCTAGTTAGGTCTAAAATTTTTACTCCCTTTAAAGGTCCCATTTTTTAGTTAGTTTGAATAGTTTATTTTCATCGCTTTTTGATAGGCGGTCCTTAAAGATATTCTATCTCGATATTGAGCAACATTATCGGGTAAAGAAAACTCATAAAAAATTGCCCAATCTAAACAAGTCATCAAAAAAATATCAGCTAATCCAAATCCATCCTTTAAAATGGTTTTGCTTGAACTCAAGTGATTCTCTACTACATGAATTTGACGCATAAAATATTCTCTGCAGGCTTCTACCACAATTGGCGAATCGCCATAAATATCTTTCAAATCATAATGCCTTCTCATGACATAAAGAGAAGTTTCGTCTAATTCTCCATAGATAAAATTACACCATTCCTCTTCTTTAGCAATGGATACTTCATCATCGGGCAAAAAAATATTTTTTGATTTAAAATTTCTTTGAAGATATCTACATATTGCAAGACTTTCTGACAAGTTTAAGTCTTTGTGCTGCATCATTGGAATTTTCTGTTTTGGATTTAAAGAAGTAAATTCTTTCGTTTGAGTTTCTCCAGTTCGAGGTCCTATTGGAATTAATTCATAATCTATTTCCAACTCTTCTGCCATCCATATTGGTCGTAAGGTTCTTGCAGTCCCCGCTCCCCATAGTTTAAGTAAGACGCTCATCTTTTCAGTTTGCAAGATTAAACAATTTCCAAAATCTAGGAATAATCCAGGATACAAAAATTGAAAAGAAAAGACCCAAGGAATAGCTATATAGAATAGATATTAATCCAGATAATTTTAGTAACTCATCTAATTGAAAAAGAAATATCATCATGAAGAAAACTGCAGAGGTGCTAATTAGCGATAAAAAGAATTTAACTAAGTTGTTTGAAGATATTTCTAAGTTTGATGCACCCAAGAACCAACCTGTCATAGCTCCGAGTAACCAATTGGATATTTCATGTCCCTCGTGAGCAGGATAAAGCAAATGAACAAAAAATTGAGAGGATAACAAAATAAAAAACCATGATAACTTATCAAATTTTTCATAAATCTTATAAACAATTGCACAATGCCAAAGCAGAAGTATAAAGCATCCAATTAAAAGGCCTGCAACTACATCTCCTAAATCATGAACGCCTAGATACATTCTGCTAAAAGCTACTAAGAAGATAAAAGATATAGCTCCTATGGATATTAATTTGTTTTTAAGTTCGTATGCCAAAAGCCCCCAAAGGGTTACAGCAATTTGAGCATGTCCGCTGGGCCAACCATAACTAGTTCCGGTTCCTTCATCCAACATAAAGTCTGCTGGAGGTCTTGGATCCTGAAATAAATCTTTTAAAAAACTATTTATAACAGCAGAAATAAATAGCAACATTGCGACTCTTGAGAATCTTTGAGGTGACCAAAAAAAATACCCAAAGGCTATGAATAAAAATAAAAAAATTGGGTATCCAGTTAACGAAACATTGTAAAAAAAGAAATTAAAAAAAGGAGTTCTTATCCCCTCAACCCACGATAAGTCGTTCCAAATAGACATCTTTTATTTTTTTAAATAGGATCTCCACCAAGTACAGCAGGAGTTTCGCAATAAGTTTTCAAAATATAGTCTCGATGAGAAAGAATTCTATCTGTCAATACCTCTTTGATCTCTGGAATCTTGGAATTTGCCTCAAAGAAAAAAAGCATTCCCTCATTTTGTTTAGTCTTAGGCATAATTTCCAAAGAAGCTGGAAGGATTGTCATGCTGATAGTTGACCAGTAAATATCTACTGCAGAAATTTTGTCGCCAATTAAATATTTAGAGCCTCTTTCTTGCTGTTTTTCTAGCTGACGGTCAATCACTTTGACAATTTCTGCCATTTTGCTTGGAGCTTTGGAACTTGCGTCATCACTATAACCGTATTTTCTTGCAAGCGGACCATCCGATAAAATTCTCATATTCCAAACAAGTCCATCTTCACCCAAAACTATGGCGCACAGCCCAAACATATCTGATCTGTCTTGGAAATTATCCGGAATCAAATTTATGCTATCGGAGGAGCCGATCTTTTCTGCCAAAGCAAGTTGTTCTACCCAAACGTTTCTAGGACGCTCTTCATCATGAAACATCGTAGGCAGAGAAGTTTGACTGGTAAGTTCGTAAAGCCTAGCTTGTCTATCTTTACCAGTATTTTTATCAATGCCCATGAAGGGGTGTAAAACTCTTATGATTTTTATTTTTTTTACATAACAAATATTTTTTAATGCTTCCGCATAAATTGCCTGAATTCCCGGAACAAATGTAATTCTTGTTCCTTCTTTCATTTTTGCGGCTTCATCAAGTGAAATGAATTCTGGTGATGTAGTTTTTTTAGTCATATGCTCTCCCTGATATGTCTAAAGTTAAATTAAACAATTTAGGTATTTTTTACAAGACAAAGACTCTTAGTTACTCATTATTTTTTGTGTATAGTATTTTTAAAAATTAACATTTTAGGAAAATATTGTGATTGAACTAGAAAAAAAAGAATCCATTTATCATTTGTGCATGAACGCAGGTGAAAACCGATGGAACACTACATTCGTGAGACAATTTGCCGAAGCATTGGATGAAATTGAAAAAGACGAGGGTCCAGGAGCATTGGTAACAACTTCAAAAGATCCTAAATTCTTTTCAAATGGGTTAGATCTTGACTGGATGCAAAAGCCTGAGGACTATCCTGAAAGTGGAGACAGAGAAGTTTTTGGTGAAGAATTCATGTACTTAATGGGAAGGATTATTACTTTACCAATTCCAAGTATTTGTGTGGTCAATGGTCATGCTTTTGGTGCAGGTTTTATGTTGGCTCTCTCGCATGACATAAGATTAATGAGAGAGGATCGAGGATTCCTTTGCGCAAATGAAATGCAACTTGGATTTAAAATTCCGAGACCTGAATTGGCTTTATTTAGACATAAAATTCCTGCGAATTCATTTTTTGAGACCGTTCAATTATCCAAACGTTGGACTGGGGAAGCTGCTTTTGCAGCTGGAATTGTTCAGGGCAAAGGTTCGTTTGAAGAATTACCTGAGATAGCAATAAAAAAAGCAGAAGAATTGGCGCCTCTTGCTAAAGATAGAAAACATTATGCAGCTCAAAAAGAAATGCTCTATGGAGAAAACGCAGCGATAAATCTAAACCATGGACCGGCGCATATGTTAAAAAATTCAAAAGAATTTGAAGTCTAACTTTATTTAATTTAAGTAATTAAGTTGCTCGCCCTGATAGTGTTTTCTCCCTTTAACAATCCTTAATATAATGGAAAACAATAAGACTGCTCTTATCGTAGAAGGTGGCGGTCAAAGAGGAGTATTTTCTTTTGGAATAACTGACACTTTTATAAAAAGAAACTTCGATCCATTTGATATTTATATTGGCGTATCAAATGGTGTAGCTGTTCTTTACTGGTATCTGATTAGAGAAACAGATAATAATCTTGATAAAATGCTCTATGCCGCTTCCGGTGACTACTTCAGTTATAAAAATATTTTTACTGGGAAGGACATTTTCAAGGTTCATCAGATGTACACAGATGGTGAAAAAAAATTTCGACCAAATATTGAGAAGATTTCAAATAACCTAAATAAAAAAAAATATATTGCAGTAGTGACAGATGCAATAAACGCGAAAGCAGAATATTACTCTTTTGGGGAAAGTGAATGGATGCCGAAAATGATCGCCTCTGGAACCCTGCCCATATTGGTAAGAACACCAAGCTTAATAAATGGCCGCAGGAAATTTGATGGAGGGATTGCAGACCCCTTGCCTGTAGAAAAAGCATATGAAATGGGAGCTAAAAAAATAATTGTAATAAGAACATATGAAAAAAAATTTAGAAGGAAGCTCAAGTTTGAAAATTACATAGGCGCCTTACTTTCTCGAGAATATCCTAAATTGAGAAGAGCATTACTTAATCACGACGAAACATACAATAAAGCTCTTAATTTCATTAACTATCCTCCAGAAGATTGTGAAATTGTTCAGTTATGTCCTCCAAAAAAACTTAAGTCAAAAAGAGATTCAAAAAATATTGAGATTTTAAAAGGAGACTACGAAATAGGAAAAAAAGTTGCTGAAAAATATTTAAAAAATAATTAAATAAGTTCACTTTTGTACAAAAATTTGACTAAAGTGAAACCTTTTTAATCTTAATAAGTCACTTCCCTACAAAATCAGGCCAGGCACCCATGTAATCTATGAATTTATCGCTTAGGCCCTCTTTGCTCAAATGAGCTATTGAAACTGGAAGTTCTATAGGTTCAAAATTTGGATTTTCCATCACTCTCAATGGGAAATCATGATGAAGAATAGCTGCCCTTCCTATGGTCACAAAATCGACTTTATTATTGAGGACCTTATGAACATTTTCTCCCGTTCTTATATTTCCTGCTACTGTTAACAAAACATCTTTAAAATCAAGTTCCGTAAAATGTTCAAGCAAATTTTTTCCCTGATGTTCTTCTTCTACAGGTTCTTTGAAAGAATCCCAAAGTGACATATCTAAAAAATCTATTTTGTTCGTGTCAATAAGTTTTTTACACACTTCTTTTGATTCTCCCAATTTAATTCCAAATCTTTCTGCAGATAGTCTAACTCCTAATAGAAATTCAGAACCGCATTTGTCTCTGATACCATCAACTATCTCAAAAATTATTCTAGACCTATTTTCTAAGTTTCCTCCATATTCATCGTCTCTATTGTTGATATCAGAACTCAAAAATTGACAAAGAATATAGCCATGAGCTCCATGGATTTCTACTCCTTCATACCCTGCTTTTTTTGCTCTAACCCCTGCCTCAATGAAGTCATCTCTTAGTCTTTTAACTTCATCTATCGATAAGGCTCTTGAGTTTGTCTCCTCATCATCTGATGGGCAGACAGGCTGTTCACCAATGATATCTTCTGGAGATCTCATTCCGGCGTGATGTAGTTGAGCGACAGCCAAGCTATCATGGGATTTGATTTCATCAGTTAATCTTTTTAATCCTTCTATATGTTCGTCTCCAAAAATACCCAACTGACCGGGAAAGCCTTTACCAATTGCCTGCACGTGAGAAGCGCAAGACATGGTTAATCCAAAATTTCCTTTGGCCCTCATAGTTAGCCAGTTATATTCCTCATCTGAAAGCTTTCCGTTTTCATGACTCTGAGTGTTTGTTAACGGAGCAAGCATAAACCTATTTTTCATAGTTAAACCGCATGGAAACTTAATCTGATCGTTTAAATTTTTCATAGTTTTAATCCTTTTTAAAAGTACCTTTTAAGGTGAAAATCCTTTATTGATGTTAATCATGACTAGCCCCATCTATTAGACCTATGTGAATATCTTCAGGCAAATCTAAATCATCTAGACAGGCAAAATTTACTGCTATTTGATCAGGATATCTTCTTCTCTTGTGATGAGTATAAACCCCGCAAAGTTTACAAAAATAATGCTCAGCAATATTTTTGTTCCATTTATACAAACCTAAATTTTCGTCACCTTCCAACAAAGTAAAAAATTCCTGAGATACCGGTTTCATTACAATAGATTTCTTTCTGCATAGTGAACAATTACACCTATATAAATCCTCATAAACTTTCTCAGTCTCTATTTGAAAACGTACTTTCTTACAATGGCAAGATCCTTCAATCATAATTTATTCCCACTCAATGAGTAATACCCTCTGAAACCCTTTATTTAAAGGGGTTTCAAAAAAGTTTGTATTAACTTTGTATATGATATTTGTCATTATAGTGGCGTCAACCGATTAACTCGGTCAACATCGTTTCGCCATGGTTAATCAGTATAGAAAAATGTCCTTCTCCATCTATAAAATTGGAAGATACATTAGGAATGGACTCTGCCAGGATCTGGCCGTTGGACAGCGGGACATTGACGTCCAGCGAGCCTTGCCAGACGGTAACGGGTATGTCGATTTGATTGAGCTCGAACCCCCATGGTAGGGCATAGATGCGACCGTCTTGCGTCGCTCCTGCGGTCCCTTGTCGGAGACATTCCTGCGCCGACTCGGCTAACTCATCGATTGTATCTCCTGCCATCACCTGCTTGTCTACCTCTGGAAGATCACTTAACGCTCTCTTTAACTTTTCAGTGTCGTTGGCCACATTTTGCATGTATTTCATAAACCAATTGAGCAACCAAGGCGCCGGTTTCCCCACATTCAGTAAAATGCGGTTCATCATCCTCATTCCGTGTTTTGTGCGAGGGTTAGTCATCGGAGTAACACCAGCAATTATCGCTGCGCCTAACAAACGCTCTGGAATCTTGTAAGCGCAGACTGATACGTAAGGGCCCCCACCTGATACACCCAAGATATGAAATTTGTCGAGGCACAGGTGATCAGCGAGTTGAGAAATATCATTCGGCCAATCCAGAAGGGCACGATTCGGCTGGAAATCTGACCCGCCCATCCCTGGCCGGTCAACTGAGATCAATTTAACACCAGTTTTTTCAGCAATTGGTACTAAATGGCGACATTCTAAACGGGATGAAGGCCAACCGTGGTTGTAGATAACCGGCACACCATTCTCTGCGCCAAATTGCTCATAGGCCAGTTTTCGTCCGTCACTCAGAACCACGTGTTCTACATTAGTCATTTCTCTTCCTATTCAAAAATTCTGGTTAAGTTCGATTTCTTTACTCCCACTCAAAAGTTGAACACTCTGAAACCCTTATAAACATTGGGTTAAAAAATACTGTGTCAAATCTGTGTCACAAGTCAATGGTAAAATTTTCTTTTTCATAAGGTTTTTGACTCAAATCTGACTCATTGTGTCTGGATTTTTCTTTAAATTTTCTGATATCTTATATGAAAAATGAAAGAAATTTATAAATGCAGTTTTCACGGAGTTGGGATGTATCCTAATGGTTTCATAGTCTATTGTGGCATGCTTGATTCCGAAGAAAAAAAAATCGAAAACTCCAATATCGAAGACGAAAATAATTTGGACAAAGGTTTTATTTTTGAAAGAAAAGGTACTGGAGCAAAGATTGTAGAAATCCGCCACTATGGACATTGGGAGGAATATGAATTTTGCGGTGCGCCACATAGTGGTTGGGTGCCTTTAAAATTTGAAGAGATACATGATAATCCTGATGAACAGAAAAAGGCGTTTAAGACCTTTAAAGATTTAATAAAGAAAGCAGAAGAGATAAACGGATATTCATTATTGGATCCAAGAAATAAAATTTTTTCAGACGAACGTTTTCACGAAATTCTTACCAGAGTTTTAACTTCAAAGATTTACTTGAATGCCTGACTAAGGTTGCTCTTCCAGAATCATTTGAGCACAGAAATCGGTCATCACTGCCTGCCTTATATTCTCTTCATAACATTCCCATTCGCCATTATCCGAACTAAAACTTCCATGCATTAGATCGTTTTTATAAAATCCTCTTTGTAGTTGATTGCCATCTTTATCAAAACTTAAAAATCCACCATTCTTTTTTCCTTTAAAGTATGTATATGAATACATTGTTTGCCCATTCGGAAAAAATCTCTCAAAGAATCCTGTTCGTAGATCATTTTTAAAATTTGATCTTGATCTTAGTATTCCATCGTCAGAGAAAATTTCAGATGGACCGTCTTTTAAGTCTTTTTTATAGGAGGTTTTTTCTACCAAGATACCTTCTTCGTTAAATTTTTCATAGAAACCTGTTTTAAGACCATTTTCATAAATAATTTTTTTTATCAAATTGCCTTTCTCATTAAAAATTTCATACAGACCATGCGTTTTGCCATCTTTATAATTTCCTCTTTGATTTAATTGTCCACTTTCATGAAAGGTTCTTTGTATTCCTTGTTGAGTCCCATTAACATAATTTAGTCTTTCTGCTAATGTTCCTGTTTCGTAAAACTTATTGTTTTGCCCATCAAGAACTCCATTTTTCGTGTACCCTTGATATTCTAGTTTTCCATTAGAAAAATACTTTTTTTGCAAACCTTCAAGAAGACCATCCTTGAAATTTCTTTCAAATTTTAAATATTCGTCTTCGCCTTCTCCTTCATATGTATGAACTAAACCAGTGACAGGAATTTCTGTTTCCTGGTAAAGAAGCAATCCATCAATTTTTATGAAAGGACCTTTTTCAATAACAATTTCTTCGTTATTCTCCTTTGAACAACTAATTAATATAAAAAATAGGACAAATATAAGTTTCATTATTGAATACATAAATTAATTATGACACCAACTTATGACTTTCAATAGTTGTAAAACTGTGTCAAATCTGTGTTTTTATTGCCTTGAAACGCTTATCTAAGGGAATTGTGTCACAATGTGTCAAAGTCTTATCGGTCTAAAACCCTTTATTTTATTGACTTCTTTGAACTCTCAATTATTCCCACTCAATAGTGGCTGGTGGCTTGCTAGAAATATCGTAAACAACTCTTGAAACCTTTGGAATTTCATTAATTATCCTATCTGAGACTTTATTCAACAAGTTGTGGTTGAGTTGAGAAGCTTTAGCGGTCATAAAATCAATCGTCTCTGCAGCCCTTAAAGCAATGACATATTCATAGCGTCTTGCATCACCCACAACTCCAACACTTTTGATTGGTAAAAATACTGCAAAAGCTTGGCTTACTTTATTGTAGAGATTTGCCGAAGACAGCTCTTCCATAAAGATATGGTCTGCTTCCCTTAAAATGTCTAATTTTTCTTTCGTAATTTCTCCAATTGTTCTTACTGCTAAGCCAGGGCCTGGAAAAGGATGCCTGCCGATCAAAGACTTTGGCAAGCCCAGTGAAAGACCTATTTTTCTTACCTCGTCTTTGAATAAAGAATTTAAAGGCTCTACCAAAGGTAAATTTAAATAAGATGGTAAACCACCAACATTGTGGTGAGATTTAATCACATGCGCCTTTCCACCTTTGATTCCAGAAGATTCAATTACATCGGGATAGATAGTGCCTTGAGCTAGAAACGAGACATCTTTAATTTTTTTTGCTTCCTTCAAAAAGACGTCAATAAAGTTTTTTCCTATTACCTTTCTCTTTTCTTCAGGATCTTCTTTACCTTTTAAATTTTTAAGGAAAAATTTTTCAGAATCGGAAAAATGAATATTTATTTTTAAAGCCTTTTTTAACTCTCTAAGCACTTGTTTGGCTTCGTCTTTTCTTAGTAAACCATTATCAACAAAAATACATTCCAATTGCTTGCCTATTGCCTTTGATAAAAGCGCAGCAACCACAGAAGAATCAACTCCACCAGAAATACCCAATAACACTTTTTTCTTACCTACTTGTTTTTTTATATCTTCAACAAGTTTTTCGACTATGTTTTTTGGTCTCCATTTAGCCTGACAGCCGCATATTTCTCTGACAAAAGTTTTTAAAATTTGAGCGCCCTTTTCAGTATGTGTTACCTCTGGATGAAACTGTAAGCCATATTTTTTAATTGAATTGTTTTCAAAAGCTGCAATTGGACTATTTTTAGAGGAAGCAACTTTTTTAAAACCTTTGGGTAATTTAGTTACTTTGTCACCATGACTCATCCAAACATTTAGTTTAGAGATTTTGATATCTTGAAATAACTTACTTTTATTTAATTTAATTTCAGCATGGCCAAATTCTCTTTTCTTTGAGGTATTTACTAACCCCTTAAAGTGTTTTGACATGAGTTGCATGCCATAACAAATTCCCAAAATGGGTATTTCACTTTCTAAAATTTTAGGATCAGCTTTAAGGGTGTTTTTTGCATTTACTGACTCCGGGCCTCCAGAGATAATAATGCCTTTGGGATTAGCTTTAAGAATGTTTCTATAAGAAGTATTGCAAGAAAGAATTTCGGAATAAACCCCAAGTTCTCTGATACGCCTAGCAATCAATTGAGTATATTGTGAACCAAAATCCAGAATAATTATTTTTTCTGAATCAATAGCGCTATTCACTTTTAACTTATTCTGTAATTTGGTGCTTCTTTTGTGACGCTCACATCATGAACATGACTTTCGTTAATTCCTGCCGATGTAATCTGCACAAATTTTGTTTTGGTTCTCATAGCTTTGATGTCTTTGCTCCCCGTATAACCCATGCTTTGTCTTAAGCCGCCAAGCATTTGATGGATAGTTGTTTCTACCCAACCTTTATAAGGGACCCTACCTTCAATTCCTTCCGGTACCAGTTTGTCAGAACTTGAAACATCATCTTGAAAATATCGATCTCCAGAATTTGTCTCTCCAGACATAGCTCCAACCGAACCCATGCCTCTGTATGATTTATAACTTCTCCCTTGAAAAAGTTCTACCTGACCTGGAGCTTCCTCTGTTCCAGCAAGAATACTGCCAAGCATAACGGTACTGGCTCCAGCAGCTATGGCTTTTGCAATATCGCCTGAGAATCTAATCCCACCATCAGCGATAACTGGAATATTCTTCTTGCCAATGGCTTTGACTACATTTGCAATAGCAGAAATCTGAGGTACACCAACGCCAGTTACTATTCTGGTCGTACAAATCGATCCAGGACCTATGCCGACTTTGATGGCATCGGCACCTGCCTTGATTAAGTCTAAAGCACCATCGCCCGTTGCAACATTTCCTCCAATAACTTGAATACCTTTTTTTAACTTCTTAATTCTTCGAACTCGATCAATGATGCCTTTGGAATGACCATGAGCACTATCAACGACAAGAACGTCAACGCCTGCCTCTACAAGAGCGTCCACTCGCTCATCGGTTTCTTCACCATTACCAACGGCAGCTCCGACGAGAAGCCTGCCTTCACTATCTTTAGAGGCTAAAGGAAAATCCTTATTTTTATTGATGTCTTTTAAAGTTACGAGGCCTTTTAAGGCGAAACTTTTATCAACCAATAAGATTTTTTCTATTCTATTTTTATAAAGGAGGTTTTTAATAATATCTAATTTTGCGTCTTCCTCTGCAGTGACCAAACGTTTTTTTGGCGTCATGATGGATTCTACTGGAGCTGATAAATCAGAGACATTACGAAAATCTCTGGAAGTCACAATGCCAACTAGGTCGCCATCATTTACAACAGGCATGCCCGAAATATTCAAGTCTTGGGTAAGTTTGATTAATTCCCCAACACTTTTTTTAGAGGAAATAGTAATTGGGTCTCTTACGACTCCGCTTTCAAATTTTTTGACCAAAGAAACTTCTTTTGCCTGATCAGCAATAGAAATATTTTTATGAATTATCCCAATTCCACCCAATTCCGCTAGGGCAATTGACATTCTACTTTCGGTTACTGTATCCATTGCTGCGGATACTATTGGAATTTTTAAATTAACCTGTTTAGTTAATTTTGTGCTTAAATCAGTTCTTTGGGGAAGGACGCTAGAATATTTCGGTACCAAAAGTACATCGTCGAAGGTCAGAGCTTGCTCTTCAATACGCAACATTTTCAAATTATACAGAAAGAAAACAAAAAACAAAGTTACCCTAAAAAATGAAGTTCAAAGGCTGGCAAATGGTTTATACCGGGATGATGATGGAATTCTCTGTCGTAGGCTTCATTTTTTACTGCTTTCCTTTGATGTTCAACGCTTTAGAAAGGGATTTAGGTGCTACACAATCTCAACTTTCTGGTGCTTTGTCTCTTTGGTTCATAAGTTCTGCCGTAGCTTCAATTTTTCTTGGAAGACTATTAGATAAATTTTCCATAAAAAAAATAATGATGATTGGGGGAGTAATTTTCAGTCTTGGGTTATTTTCCATTTCCTTTGTTCAAAGCAGCTTTAGTCTGCTGTTAATTTATGCAACGTTGCTTGCTATTGGTGGACCTGCTTTAGGAAATCTTTCTGTTACAAAATTAGTCGCTAATTGGTTCGAAAGTAATGCCGGTATGGCTCTCGGAATAGCTGCCATTGGTATATCTTTTTCTGGCGTAGTCTTGCCGATTTTAGTTGATCCGCTAATTGAAATGATAGGTTGGCGGAACGTTTATATGGTTTTTGGCTTGATAGTAATTTTTTTATTGATTCCAACTGTTAGATATTTCGTAATCGATACCCCTGAAGAAATTGGTCAGCACAAAGATAATCTTCCTGATCAACCTTCCTTAGATTCTTCTCAAGATTTAATGGAAATCAAAGATTTTTTCAAACATGGAATTTTTTGGATTATTTCTCTTGCTTTTGCTTTTCAGTTTTTAGCAATGGGAGGAGTTTTACTTCACTTACCTTTGCATTCAGAAAATCAAGGTTTTCTGGAGACTTGGACCATTTTGGGTTTTCCTATTAAACAGACTGTCTTCGCATATTCTTTTGCAGCCTTGGGTGGTGTGGTTGGTAAAGTTTTCTTTGGTTATCTCATGGATAGATTAAATCCAAATATTCCTGTGATGATCATGATGGCAATGCAATCAATTGGAATCTTTGGTTTGACTTTGATTGATAATTATCTTGTCTTTACAATTTTTTGTTTTGTTTTTGGTTTAGGCTTTGGTGGCGCTATGGTTCTTATGAGCGCTTGTTTTCTGAAAGCCTTTGGTTCACAAAATCTGGGCTCTGTTAGAGGAGTATCAGCATTATTAATCGTACCTGTCCAACCCATAGGTATGGTTTTGGTAGGTACAGCTTTTGATCTTAACCTCTATCTTGAGTCCTTCTTATTGATGGGAGCAATTACACTAATTGGTTTTGCGATTGGTTCTAGAATAATTATTCGCTAAACAAAGCATCCGTTTTAGCGGCTGCTATAAAATCATTTTTATGTAGCCCTTTGATTTTATGGGACCACCAATTAACAGTGACTTTTCCCCACTCCAAAACTATTTCAGGATGATGATCTTCTTCTTCTGCGAGATGGGCAACTTTCTTTAAAAAATCCAGACCCGAGAGATAATCTTTGAAAGCAAAAGCACAAGTAAGCTGTTCTATACCATCAACCTCTATAACATCCCAACCAGGAATTTGTGGCATCAATGTTTTTCTCTCTTCAGGCGTCACCAGAGGAGCATCAGCTTTACAAGCTTCGCATTTTCCCTCAATAAGTTTTTCCATTAATTGATTCCACCTTTGGTTAATTTTGCTGGATTTAATAATTTCTGTAATTTAGCTTTTGATATGTTCGTTTCCTCCAGAGCGACATCGATTATTGCTCTGTCTTCCTCATAGGCTTTTTTTGCAATAGCTGCTGCTTTTGCATATCCGATGATGGGGTTTAAAGCTGTAACCAAGATAGGATTTTTATCCAAAGATGCTTGAATTGATTTTTGATTTACTTTGAAAGTTTTTATAGCTTTAGACGCCAAAACATTCATGCCGCCACTTAAGATATTGATGCTCTTTAAAAGGTTATATGCAATTAAGGGTAACATCACATTAAGCTGAAAGTTTCCTGATTGTGCGCCAATACTTATAGCAACATCATTTCCAATAACATCAGCAGCAACCATTGCCACTGCTTCTGGAATGACTGGGTTAACCTTCCCTGGCATGATGCTGCTTCCGGGTTGTAAAGCTTGAAGTTCAATTTCTGATAAGCCTGCCAAAGGACCGCTGTTCATCCAACGGAGATCGTTTGAGATCTTTAATAAAATAGTTGCTAAGTTTTTGAGCTCTCCAGAAACTTGAACAGCGGTATCTTGAGCACTTAATTCGTGAAAAAAATTATCGCTTGGAACATTTTTACATTTTCCTCCACTTAACTTATTCAGTTCTTGAGCAAATAGCTTTGCAAATCTTGGATGAGCATTAATACCTGTTCCGACTGCAGTCCCGCCTAAAGGCATCTCCAGCATTCTGGTTTCTAAAAACAAAAGAGTTTTTTTTGAATTCTTTAATTGAGCTACCCAAGCAGAAAGTTCTTGATGAAAATCTAATGGCATTGCATCCATCAAATGAGTTCTCCCTGTTTTTACCAAACCTTTTAAAGAATCTCCTTTTTTTTCAGTAACCTCAATAAGTTTATCCAATGCAGGAAGCAGTTTTTTAGTTAGATCTATGTGAGCGCTCACCTTTATTGCAGTTGGAATAACATCATTACTACTTTGACTCATGTTTACGTCGTCATTGGGATCAACATGTGTCTTAGCAAATTTAGTAGCTAAATTTGCTATGACTTCGTTAGCATTCATATTTGAGCTTGTCCCGGAGCCTGTTTGAAAAACATCTATCGGGAATTGATCGTTATGTTTACTCTGCCAAACCTCTTTTGCAGCTTTTGATATAGCGTTGGCCTTCTTAGAAGACATAAGACCAAGTGATTTATTTGCTCTAGCAGCAGCATCTTTAATAATACCCAGTGAATCGATAAATGAATTGGTGAAAGGAAAATCCATTTTGATTCCGCTGATGGGGAAATTATCAATTGCTCTTTGGGTTTGTGCTCCATATAAAGCTGAATTAGGGACGAATACTTCTCCCAAGCTATCTTTTTCTATTCTGAAACCTTTTCTTTTCTTGGGCATAATTTTTTTATTAAAATGAAATATAAATTGTACAAAATATTAAGTTAGAATATCGAAGAATTTTAAGGAGAAGATGAAATGTCAGACGAAAAAGAAATAAAATTGCCTATCGACACTTCTTTAGGGAAACTACCTCAAAAAACTAAAGGTTCCATTGTTCCGGTTGAATGTAAAACCATGGAAGAAATAAGAAGACATCAGTTAGAGAGACTTGCTGCAGGTTTTAGGATGTTTTCTCATTTTGGATATGACGAAGGGATTGCAGGGCATATCACTTTGAGGGATCCAGAGTACCCTCACTATTTTTGGGTTAATCCTTTTGGAATGCATTTCGGTCAGATATGTATATCTGATTTGATTTTGGTAGACAGAGAAGGAAATATTGTCCAAGGCGAAGATAAGATGCTTAACACTGCGGCTTTTGCTATTCATTCCAGACTGCATGAAGCAAGATCAGACGTAAATGCTGCTGCACATTCTCATTCAATGTATGGAAAATCATTTTCTACTCTGGGCAGACTTTTAGAACCTATTACTCAAGATTCATGCGCCTTTTATGATGATCACGTTTTGTTCGATGATTATACTGGAGTTGTTTTAGAAACTGACGAAGGCGATAGAATTGCAGAAGCTCTTGGAGACAAAAGAGCAGCTATTTTAAAAAATCATGGTTTGCTGACAACTGGTGAATCTGTAGACGCTGCGTTATGGGCTTTTTTATCCATGGACAGATGCTGTCAATCTCAGCTTTTAGCTGAAGCTGCAGGTCAGATGGAGAGAATTTCTGACGATGTTGCTAAGTTAACAAAAACACAGGTTGGCACAGAAATGGCAATGTGGGCTAGTTTTCAGCCTTTATATGACTTAATGCTTGAAAAAGATGATAGTTTTTTAAATTAAGCTCAAAAGATTCTTTTCAAATGCCCGAAATTTTTCAGCCTTTTTATTTGGCTACATTTTCTTTTTTATTTTTCATAAGTTTAATTATTCATTTTTTATTTAGAATAATTTTACGTAGATTAAAAATAGTTGATATTCCTGACGGAGAAAAAAAGAAGCATAAAATGCTAGTTCCTATCTCAGGGGGAATATCAGTCATGACCTCTTTGGTCGTTATTGGGAGCTGTTATCTATTATTAAGTTATTCACAATTTTTAGAAATCTTTTTTGAAACAGAATCTTTAAAACTGATTACTTGGAATCTGGATATTAAAACTGGATTGTTATTTGGATTAACAGGATTAATTGTTGCCGCCGTTTCATTTTTTGATGATGTTTTAGAGCTACCTGTTTGGTTTAGATTCATGACCTTAATTTTGTGTTCCGGAATAGTTATCGGAGTTTCTGATTTAAGTATTACTTCACTTGGAAATCTTTTTGGTTTTGGAGAAATAAAGCTAAGCCCCATTTTTAGTGTAATTTTTACAATCTTTTGTGTAGTAGGAGTAGCAAATGCTTTTAATTGGATTGATGGCTTGGATGGTCTTTTTTCAACTCAAGTTTTAATTCTTGCCTCTGCAGTATTTTATTTCAATGGAGGAAATGGTATTTTCTTTGCTATTTTTTTATTAGCTTTCTTACCATATCTAATGATGAATCTAAGTTTTTTTGGCAAAAAAAATAGAGTTTTTATGGGAGATCATGGCTCTATGGCCATTGGCTATACTGCTGCTTGGTCCTTGATTAGTGCAGCTGAGTTTGAGGTGATTAGCACTATGACAGCGCCTTGGCTCATAGCTTTAGTTCTTTTAAATGCTCTAAGAGTTATGTTCAAAAGAGCACTTCTTGGGGTATCTTTGTACAGATCAGATAGAGAACATATTCATCATTTCTTTTTAGATAATGGCTATTCAAAAGGTCTAAGCCTTATTATAGTTACTTTGATAAGTATCTTTCTGACTTTAGTTGGAATACTATTTGAAATTTATCAAATATCAGATTACGTATCTTTTTATTTCTTCCTCGCAGCTTTTATTATTTGGAGTTTTTTGAGTTCCAATTTGAAACAAAGATTTGAAAATTAAAGAATTATTTTGAAAGAAGCTCTTCAATTTGCCATAGAGTGTCTTTACCAAAAAACATTTCATCGTCGACAAAAAAAGTAGGTATACCAAATACTCCTCTTTCAACAGCTGCTTCAGTATTTGAAATCAGTTTGGCTTTTACTTCAGGATCTTGCATTTGTGACATCAGCTTTTCTCCATCAAAATCCGATTCATCATAAGCCGCTTTTATGACCTCAGGATCATCCATTTTTTTTGGCTCTTCCCACATGTGGACTAAAACTTTATCAATATATTCTTCCAAATAACCATCCATTTCAGCTGCAATAGCTCCACGAATAATTTGAAGGCTTATTACTGGAAAATGCGGATTCATTTTAAAATCATGTAATTCATGTCTTTCAATAAATCTCTGCATTTCTAAGTTTTGATACTCGTTCTTGTTTTTTACGCCAAAGAATTGCTCCATTGGGGGTTTATTGTTGGTTGCTTTAAAAATCCCTCCAAGCAAAACAGGAATGTAGTTAACTTCTACGCCTAAGTTTTTTTTAATTTTTCGAATTACTTTGTGGCTCAAATAAGCATTTGGGCTTGCAAAATCAAAATAAAAATCTATTTTTTTCATTTCTTACTCTCCTTGTAAACATTTGTCATTATAAAAAGAAATGGCATCTTTTTCATAGGCGTTTTGGACCAAGTTATTTAGAAATTTACATTTAGTTTTATTTTTTTTGATTCTTGAGTCTGCATATAATCTTTTGAATTCATCAATTCTTCTTAATTCAAAATCGCTCATGACTATGCCTTGATCATTTTGAGAGTCTAAGATCAAAAATTTGTCTCCTGAGCTCGACCAAGAATTCCATTTTGGCAGGTTATTATCTCTACCTTTTCCAGGATCTCCAGTGTAGGCAAATTCAGCCCAATAAGATTGCATGGCAATGGATAACCTAATAGCATCTGGAAGATTTTCATCGTTAAACATAAACCTCTCTATCCCAAGAAGCTTCATGGTTCCAGTGACAAAAGGTATTTCCATGGCATGGGCTGCTCCAAATATCTTTGAAAAATCCATCCACAATAACTTTCCTTGTTCATCCCAATCAAATCTGTAGGCAAATACATCTTTTTTGCCTGAAGCGATCATGTCTCTTGCGGGATTATCAACTGCAGAGATTTTCCAATTGTTTGATGCATATTCGGCTGTTAAGTCATACATCTCTTGATTGCGCACAACGATTAATCTATTGAATAGACTGGTTGAGTAATCTGATTCCATAGCAGCAAAAAGTTTTGTTTCGTCTCGATTGGTACCAAAGATTACTGGCACATCGTTGTAAAAACTTTTTCTAGAAAATTTCATACCTCTGTTGGGAATTACATGGCCATCGCTTAAAACCCTCGGAATCATTTTTTTTCCAACTTGTTTGGATTTATCTATTGCTTTGTAAACTTTAAAGATCTGACCTAAATCTAATCCTTGCATTTGCTCTAAGAGTTTAAATTCATTCATTGAATCTTGAGCAATATTTGCTTCAAACAAATCTTTAGAGATTTCAGACGAAACCAATAATTTACTAACAACTTCTTTTGAAGAAGTTAACAAAGAAGATTCTTTATTATCAAAAAATTTAGATGCTTCTTTTAAACCAAAAGTATTTGTTGCCCCGCTTTGAGAAATTGCTTTGTGAAAAAGACCTTTTGCAAGAGGAGAACTCAGCAGAGCAAAAACATTATGTCCACCAGCTGACTCTCCAAATATAGTGACGTTGTTCTTATCCCCTCCAAAATCCTCAATATTTTGTTTTACCCACTTCAAAGCCATAATTTGGTCAAGTGTTCCAAAATTTCCTGATTTATCTTCCAAGTTGTTAGATGTTGCAGCAAATGCTGGGTGATAAAACCAACCTAAAAAGCCCAGTCTGTAATTTATTGAAACAATTACAAGTTCATGAGCAGAAGCCAACTTACTGAAATCATATGAAGCAGCCTCTCCAGAAGTGTTACCTCCTCCATGAATCCAAAACATAACCGGGAGTTTTTTATCTAAACTTATTTTTTTTGGAGTAAAAATATTTAAATAAAGACAGTCTTCCGATCCAGTATATTCACCATTACCGCCCCTATCTAAAGAGATAGATGGAACCTGAGGACATGCATCGCTAAATTTAAAAGCCTTAACTTTTTCCATTTGTTTACTTAGAGCTCTCGGAGCTTTCCACCGCAAACTGCCTTGAGGAGGCTCTGCATAGGGAATGCCCAGCCATTTATAACTATTTTTTAGTTCGATACCAACATATTTATCCGAGATTGAAGAAATAAGTTTAGTTTCTTCAAGATTATCTTTTTTTGTTACATCTATGGCACAAGCTGAGAGAAGAATTGTAAAAAATAAAAAAGAGATTTTTTTCATAAGAACTATTAAAAGGATTTTTTGAATTCTTAATAAAAGTATATAGTAAAACTTAATTATTTAACTTAATAAAATAATGTGGAGAAAAATATGCAAATTTCACCAATACCTACTTTATCAGATGATATTAATGATATTAGAACCAGAACAGCAAACATAGTTGCTGAAAAAATAATTCCAAATGAAAGAGAAATCTATTCAAAGAGCGAAAATTCTGCTTCAGTTAGAAAAGAAATAAGAGAAGAAGTAAAGAAAGAAAAGTTATGGGCGCCTCATCTTCCAGAAGAATACGGAGGTATGGGTATTGGTTTTATGGCTCATGCTTACATGAATGAAATACTTGCGTGGTCACCACTTTCTAATAGGCTTTTTGGAGTGATTGCTCCTAACTCAGGTAATCAAAAGGTATTGCTTAAATATGGTTCTGAAGAACAAAAAAAGAAATGGCTTGAGCCTTTGATTGCTGGAGAAATGGAATCAGCATTTTCTATGACGGAACCAGATAATGCAGGTTCTGATCCAAGATCTATTCAAACTACTGCAAAAAAGGAAGGTGACGAATGGGTCATAAACGGTCATAAAGTTATGACTTCAAATGGAATAAAGGCAGATTTCGCAATCGTAATGTGTAGAACAGAGGAAGAAGGTGAAGATGGCGAGGTAAATTCTCGAATGACCCAAATAATTGTTCCTACTGACACACCAGGATTTAATGTAATTCGTTCTGTTCCAATTTGGGGTCATACAGGAGGAGATCACGTCGAAATCAAATATGAAAACGTCAGAGTTCCAGTAGAAAACCAACTGGGCGCGAGAGGAACAGGACATGCTGCAGCTCAAGATAGATTGGGTGCAGGAAGAGTCTTCCATTGCATGAATAGTATCGGTCAAATGTGGAGAGCTTTTGATCTAATGCTGCAAAGGACTATTACGAGAGAAGTTCATGGCGGCAAGCTCGAGACAAAACAATTTATTCAAGGCTTTATTGCTGATTCCTACATTGATATTCAAACAGCGAGATTGATGACAATTCATTGTGCGGAGGTAATGGATAGTGAAAATGATCCCAGAGTCGATATTTCAGCAATAAAAATCTATGTTCCTGAGGCCATGCATAGAGTTGTAGATCGAGCTATTCAAGTTTACGGTTGGAAAGGAGTATCTGCTGACCTGCCTTTATTTGGAATGTATCAAGGAGCTAGAACTCTTAGACTGGCTGATGGTCCAGATGAGGTTCATAGAATTTTAATAGCAAAACAGGTACTTAAAAAATATCACCAAGGTTTATCTTGGGATTTTGGAATTTAAGCTTTAATGATTTTTGCATCTTTAGCTATATTATCTTTGAGGAAATCTTTCTGAGAACCTTCGATTTTTACTAGTTTTAAACTAGATGATGCGGTAGCTATTATTTCACCTTCTTGATGAAGTTCTGCACTGGCAAAACCAATAGATTTTCCTAATTTGATAATTTTAGATTTACAATCTAATTCTCCTGGCCTTCCAGCAGCCAAAAATGAAACATTTATATCAATCGACATAGGTGTGTAGATAAAATCAGTCAATTCCATGACTAAGAAAGCCATACATGAATCCATCATGACCGTAGTAAAACCACCCTGAATGATCGTCCCATTTGAATGACAAATGTCTTCAGTAGCTAGAAATGACATTTTTAGAGACTGAGATTTGAAATTGATCTCTAAAACCTTCCCGGATAACTGTTTCATATATTCAGGGGTATTATCTTTTTTCATTTTTTTATTTTGAAAAGTTAGAAAATGCCTCAATAGCCTTTTTTCTTGACTCTTTTAGATCAACTAAATGATTACTATACCCCAGGTCATTTCTTTCATCAGGTGATGGGTCGTGGATATTTTTTACGGATGATATTTCAGGAATCCATTTTTTTATAAAATCTCCTTTTTTATCGAATTTTTCAGATTGAGTAATGGGATTAAAAATCCTGAAATATGGTGCAGCGTCAACACCTGTTGATGCGCTCCATTGCCAGCCACCATTATTGGAAGCAAAATCTCCATCGATCAAATTCTGCATGAAATATTTTTCACCCTTTCGCCAATCGATTAGTAAATTTTTTGAAAGATACATAGCAACTATCATTCTTAGTCTGTTATGCATCCAGCCGGTTAAATTTAGCTGTTTCATTGCAGCATCAATTATCGGAACTCCAGTCTCGCCGTTTGACCAAGCAATAAAATGATCTTGATTTTCAGACCAAGGAAAGTCGTCATATTTTTCTGAAAAAGATAAATTTTTACTAACTCTTGGATTATGAAAAAGAATGTATTTATAAAATTCTCTCCAGATAATCTCATTTACCCAAGTCTTAACCCCCTCTTCTTCTTCTGAGAGTTTTTTAAAAACCTCAAAAAGACATTGCCTTGAAGATATAACTCCTGAGGAAAGATAAGGCGAAAGCGAACTTGTTCCACCAATTGCAGGAAAATCTCTTTTTTCTTTGTACATGAATATTTTTTGATCAATAAATTCATCTAATTTATCTAGCGCATACTCTTCCCCAACTCTATAAAGATCTAAAATTTTTTTTCTTTCTGCTTTTAAAGAAATGTTTTCAACTTGATCACTTTCTTGAGTCTTTTTCTTCTGTTTTTTCGGTAAGCCTAATACTTCAAGTTTATTTACTAAAAGCTTTGATCTAAAAGCTTTTGAAAATGGTGTGAACACTTTGAAAAATGTGTCGCTTTGAGTCTTAATACTTTCAGGGAGAAATATAGAAGAATCAAATGAGTTAAGCTTCTTGTTTAAACTGACTAACTCTTTTTCTAAATTTTGGTCTCTATTTATTTCATTGATTCCATATTCTTTATTAATGAATACTTCATTAATATTATTATTTTTTATGAACTCAATAATTTTTTTATTTTCTTCTTCTATTCCTTCTGCGTGTATGACTTTTAGAGATATATTGAGCTCGGCAAATTTTCTAGAAATATTTTTTAGATTATCAATTTGAAAAGCAATTTTTAAATCACTTTCGTTGTGACTTTCCCATTTTTTAGGATTGTGAATAAACATAGCTACTAAAGACTCGCCATTTTCGGCAGCATAAAAAAGAGCGGGATTATCTCTTATCCTAAAGTCTGTATTAAAAATAAATAAATTAGTCATATTATGGTGACAAGACGATGTGCATAGTTGCGCCCAACATAAAATTTAACACACATCATCTCGCCAAAAAAAGCGAGCCTTTTATGGGGAAAAGACTCGCTGAATCCAGATTTAGGAGAGTTTCTTTGGGAGAAAATGAAAATCTGAATGCTTGTATGATATATAAATAAAATTTATATTGGGTTATAAAATACTTAAATTTAGTTATATCAAGATAGCTCTTCGAAGGTAATTCCTGCTTTCATTAACCTGCTTATTAGGGGATTGCCCAGTCCTACTGCTGAAGTTAAAACCCCTCCGAATTCATCACCAAACGGTAGGTCATCTGAAAAAGCTAAAGTTAAGGCTGATTCACAAACCATTTTTGAGGTAGATTTATAACCTGGATCTCCAGAGCCAAATATTTCAAAACGTTTTTCATCACCATTCTGTAGTTTTGCTACAAATAATCCTCTAAACCAGCCATTATCTCTAGTTTCTTTATCTGGCCCTTCTCCAGGCTTTAACAAAAAGGGTCTCACTAGATGTCTCAATGGAGTAGCTATTACCAGAAAAGCTGACATCAATATGAAGCTAGTTATTCGAGCTGCAGCTTTAGACGGATATCTTCCTAACTCTTTGAAAGTAAAATCTTTACCATAAGTTTTTTGATTTAAATCAAACAAAGCTGCACTTCTTCTGACAACTCTAGTGTTGGCAAATGCCATTAATCCCATTCCTGAGAACTCATTGGTACCTGGAATAGGTTTGATTGTAAAACCATCAGAACTTTTATTTTTCTGTATCTCTGAAACAGTATCTTGAGGATTCAATAAAAAAGGATCTCTCATTTCTTTTGGTAAAGGTCCCATAGAGAACATGGTTTCGGTAGTTCCTCCGCTGGCTCCCCCTTTTGCTGAATGGTAAACAGTTACATGAGAAACTGGTTTTTCCGATCGAGTTACTGAAAAGAAAACACCCATATCAGATGGAATTGAATCATAGCCACAAGATGGAATGATTCTAGTTCCATCTAAGGCTGCTTTTTCATGAAATCTATCAATCAAACCTCTAACCCAATGATTTTCCCCTGTTATGTCTGTGTAATGAGTTTTGTTCTCAACACAAGCTTCTACAACTTTTGTACTGTATCTTGCAAAAGGCCCGGCAGCAGAAAGTACAACTTTTGTTTGTTTTACAAAATTTTGAATTGCCTCATAGTCTTCAGAGTCAGCAACGAAGACGTCGCAATCCAGATTTAATTCATCTTTTAAATCTTCTAACTTTTTTTTATTTCTACCTGATATAGCCCAATTTAAATCTGGATAATTAGATTGAAAATATTCGGCACATAGTCTTCCTGTAAAGCCTGTGGCTCCGAATAAAATAATTTGATATTTCCTCTCCATTGTTGACCTCATTAACTATAAATAATTTTTAAAAAAAAGGGGAACCAATGCCCCCCTTTTTTTAGTTAGTAAAATAAGTTTGTTCGCAAACTTCAAACGTATCAGTTGTTATTACTCCGCCGATAGCTTGTAAATTCAACCATTCATCTTGCCATGACGCATTTCCAGCAAAATATTCATCAAAAAGTTTTCCCATCAGGGTTGCATCCGGTGTAATGCTTCTTACCATTACGGTCTGAGCCTCGTGAGAACCTCCACCAATTGGAACAAAAACCCCATTAAAAAAATCTTTATGTCCAGCATCAATGATTGCTTCTTCAAGAGCAGTCATTGCTGCAACAAAGTCTTGGAGCTTGTCAGAAGGTACTAATACTCTTTGACTTCTCTCATAACCCGGATCTAATCTGAAAGGTTTTAAAGGTTTCCATGTTACTCCATACTTAGCATCTCTTAACCGTGCAAAAGATGAGGAAGCTTGTTGTGGGTCATATTTTAAAGAGCCCTCTAGGGCAGCTTGAACACTGGTAAATGCACTCCAAACCATCATTTGACCGTCATATTCGTTACCTGATCGAGTTATACAAACACCTGCATCTGTTGCACCAGTGGTTTTAAATGCCGAAGTATTTGATTTTAAGGCTTCTACATATCGACCTATATCTGTCGCAGAAAGCATCAATGTAGTAAATGCTCCATCTGTAGTCCCACCATTTTTAGCTTCTGCATGGATAGCAAAAGAAGTAACAATAGATAATATTAGAAATATTTTTTTCATTTTCTCTCCATAAATTAAATTTATAGAAATGAAATCATAAAAGGGTCTGAAAATCACTATAAATATCTCAAAAAATGGTCGGGGTGGCGGGATTTGAACCCACGACCACTTGACCCCCAGTCAAGTGCGCTACCAGGCTGCGCTACACCCCGTTATGTTTTTAATATTTTGAGAACCTCTTTAAGAGACTCTATTATTTCTACGTCAAGCTCTAAAGAAAGATCTCCTTCTTCTAGAATCTTCTCAATCGCTTTAACATTAAAGCCTCTCTCAGATAGTTCTTTTATTTTTAAGAAAGTGATCAAGTCCGATTTCTGAAACATTCTTCTATTTGAGATTCTTTTAACAGCGAAGTATTTTTTAAATGCCTTTTCCCAATATCTTAAAATGTGATCTTTTACGCCTAATATGTTGCTTGCCTCTCCTATAGAAAAGTATTTTTGATTAGGCAAGTCAGCTAAGTCTATTTCCAATTTTACAAAGACTCTCTGAGTTTTTTTGATGCTTTAAAGGAAACAACATTTCTATCTTTAATATTATATGGCTCACCCGTTTTTGGATTTCTTCCAGGTCTACTTTTTTTATGCTTAACAATAAAATTTCCAAGTTTAGGAATTTTTATTTCTTCTCCTCTTTCTAATCCTTTACTGATTTCTTCAAAATAAGCATTTACTATTTTCAAGCAATCTTTTTTCGGAAGACCTAATTGCTCCCTCAATAAATTAACAATATTTGCTTTGGTTAAAGTCATTTATCTTAAAATTGCTCCAAGTTTTTTTTGCATCCCAGTAATAATAAGATTAGCTTCTTTATTAATCTCTTCTTCAGATAAAGTTTTTTTATTTGAGCCCCAAGAAACTCTAAAGGCAATACTTTTTTTACCATCAGAGATATTTTTGCCATCGTAAACATCAAAAATTTTTATGTCTATTAAAAAATCTTTTGATGAAATATGAATACAATTTTCTATTTGTTCATAAGAAACTTTATTGTCTATTTCAAAAGAAAAGTCTCTTTGAGATATAGGATAAATTGAAGGTGCATTTAATTTTCCGAGATCATTTTTTGGTAGAGATTCAACCTTTATTTCAAAATAAAAGAAAGATTTATTAAATCCAAGTAATCTTAAAAACCTTGGATTGATGCTTCCTACAGAGCCAATGAGCTTATTTTTAAAAAATATATCTGCAGAAGCATAAGGATGTAATAAATGATTTTTAGATTTTTTCCAGAATATTTTCTCTATTCTGAATTCTTCAAAGAGATTTTCCAAGATTCCTTTCAAATAGTAAAAGTCATAATTTTGGTTAGTATTCCAATTTTTAAACTTTTCATCATCAAAAATTAACCCAGCAAGATTTAAGCCTTCCATATCTTTATCATTTGAGAAGGATTTACCCATCTCGAAGATTTTTAAGAAATTTTGGCCCCTATTGATATTAAATTCTAGATTTGTTGCTAGGCTAGGTAATAAAGAAGTTCTCAAGGTACCTAAGGAATTATTAAGTGGATTTTTTAAAGAAATGCTTTTGTGATCTATGCCTAAATTTTCTAAAGACTGTTTTTCAAGAAAAGAATAGTTTATTACTTCATAGAATCCTTTGTTTATCATAAAAGTTTTGATCTGACTTATAAAATCGTAGTCTGATTTTTCATAATATTGAGTTATTGGATCGTTTTTAATTTGAGGTAAATTGTCATAACCAACTATTCTTGCAACCTCTTCAATTAAATCCTCTTTAATTGACAGATCAAAGCGATGACTAGGAGCTTCGAAAGTTAAGTTTTTCTTATTTTTTTTGATCAGTTTAATTTCAAGCCTCTTTAAAATAGATTTGATTGTATTTTCTTTAAGATCGGTGCCAAGTTTCAGGTTTACGTCATCTAGAGAAATATCTATGATTTTTTTCTTGGGAAAATACTTATTTCTTGTTGTTTCAATATTAGAAATATCTGCCTGATAAATTTCTTGAATAATTGAGAGTGCCTCCTTCAAAGCATCCTCATGGAGATTAAAATCAACGCCTCTTTCAAATCTTTGGGAAGCATCTGTTTGAAACCCATATCTTCTTGCTTTGCCTTTGATAATAGCAGGATCAAAAAAAGCAGATTCGATCAAAAAATTTTTAGTTTTTTTAGAAACTGAATGATTTAGGCCTCCTGAAATTCCCGCTAAAGCTATAGGTTCTTTTTTATCAGCAATAACAAGACAATCTTTGGAAAGCTTAAGATTCTTTTCTCCTAAAATTTTTATTTGTTCTTTTGTTTTTGCAAATCTAACTTCGATATCTCCTTTAATTTTATCTTGATCAAAGACATGCATTGGCTGGCCACTTTCTATCATGACAAAATTAACAATATCTACTAGGGGGTGGATGGATTGGATCCCAGCCGCCTTTAAAGCATTTTTTATATAATCTGGAAACTTCTTTTTTAATTTTAAATTTGATATAGAAATGGCTGAATAAGCTGGACATGCATCTCTTGCTAATAGTTTAATTTTTTTATTAAATTTTGTTTCTCCTTTAAAAAAATTTTTTGTAACTAAAGAAAATTTCTTATTTTTATATGCACAATAGTCTCTTGCCAAACCTTTTACAGAAAAACAATCTCCCCTATTTGGAGTTAAATCGAAATCAATTATCTTATCTCCTTGAAAAGACTGTATCTCATCAACTTCTATTCCGATTAATGTAAGATCCTCACAGAGGTTTTCAATCTTAGGTTTAGAATTGATAGCCTTAGTAATTCTAGAGAATAAAACTTTCATTGTTATTGAGATAGAAATTTTATGTCGTTTGAAAATAGAGAGCGCATATCTTCTATTTCATAAGAAAGCTTAGCCATTCTTTCGATCCCCATTCCAAAAGCAAAGCCAGAAAATTTATTAGAATTCAATCCTGCCATATCTATTACGTTAGGATGTACTAAACCGCAGCCCATGATTTCTAGCCAATTTTTGGACTTATTATCCATAATATCTACTTCAGCAGAAGGTTCTGTGAATGGAAAATAAGAAGGTCTAAACCTAACTTTGGTATCTGGCCCAAAAAAGAAATCTATGAAGGTCATAATTTCATTTTTAAGATGACCAAAATTAACATTTTCGTCAATAACCAGACCTTCTATCTGATGAAACATAGGCGTATGAGTTTTGTCTGCATCACTTCTATACACTTTTCCAGGACAAATAATTTTTAAGGGTGCGCCTCTTTTTTCAATTGATCTTATTTGAACAGGGGAAGTATGTGTTCTTAAAAGATTTCCATTATCAAGATAAAAGGTATCATGCATATCTCTAGCAGGATGATCTTTAGGAATATTCAAAGCATCAAAATTATAATAATCGCTTTCAATCTCAGGTCCGTCTTCAATCAAGTATCCCTTTGAAGAAAAGAAATCTGTTATCTTTTTGGTGGTTAAAGTCAAGGGATGAAGCTTCCCTTGAGATTTAAAAGAACCTGGAAGGGTAACGTCGATTCTATCTTTTTCAAGGGATTCATTGATAACTTGTAATTCAATCTTTTCTTGAATGGAACTTAAAAGGTCTTCATAAAGACTTCTTAACTCACTAATTTTTTTTCCAAAAGTTGGTCTTTCCTTTGACGGTAGGTTTTTAATATTTTTTGAAAGTTCAGTAATCTGCCCTTTTTTTCCAAGATACTTAACTTTGAGTTGATTCAACTCTTCTTGCGAGACTATTTCTTCAAAATCTTTTTTAAGATTTGCTTTTAAAGCATCTAAATCCATGCTTCATTATGCTGCATTTTCCTTGGCAAGAGATACTAAATTAGAAAAAGCTTCACTATCTTCAGCAGCTAATTCAGCAAGGACGCGCCTATCCAAATCTATATTCATTTTTTTGAGAGCTGACATAAACTTGCTATAGGTCAAACCGTTTTCTCTAACTGCAGCATTGATTCTAATAATCCATAAAGATCTGAAGTCTCTTTTTTTAACTCTTCTGTCTCTATAAGCATACTGACCAGCTCTAGTGACTGCTTGCTTTGCAACCTTAAAAGTTCTGCTCCTAGCTCCTCTGTAACCTTTAGCAAGTTTTAAAACTTTTTTATGTTTTCTGCGGGATTCAACTCCCCTTTTTACTCTGGCCATTAAGATCTCTCCCTAAACATTCTTTTTACCAGCTTTTCATCTCCATCAGCTAGCGAAGTTGTTCCCCTAAGTTGCCTTTTGGACTTGGTAGACATTTTTGTAAGGATATGTCTTTTGTTAGCTTGTTTTCTTTTTAAACCTGATCCTGTTTTTTTAAAACGTTTTGCGGCACCGCTGTGTACTTTTATCTTAGGCATGATTTCTACTTAGTTTTGGCTGGGGATAATAACATAACTAATTGCCTACCTTCAGATAAAGGTGCCTGCTCTACAGAACCTCGACCATCAAGATCTTCTTCTACCCTTTTTAATAGATCAAAGCCAATGTTTTGGTGAGCCATTTCTCTTCCTCTAAATCTCATTGTAATTTTTGCTTTATCTCCTTCATCTAAGAATTTAATAATTTTTTTGAGTTTAATTTGATAATCGTTTTCTTCGGTTCCTGGTCTAAATTTGACTTCTTTTATTTGCGTTTTCTTTTGTTTCTTCTTAGAAGCAGATTTTTGTTTTTTCTTGTCAAATAAATGTTTTCCATAGTTCATAAGTTTGCATACTGGAGTATCTTTGTCGTCGTTAAGTTGAACTAAATCCAAATTCTCTTTGGAAGCGATGCTTAGGGCGTCGTCTATACTCTTAATACCTAATTGTTCTCCAGAGCTTGAAATTAACCTAACTTTAGCTGCTTTTATAAACTTATTTATAGGTTGTTTATTTTCTTTTTTATAATTTCTCTTTGCTAAAGCCATATCTATTTAGCTAAAAAAGAAAAAAATCTTTTATGTACCAATCAAACCTCCTTAGATTCAATTTTTTTAATTAAAATGTCACTAAATGCATCTATCGACATTGAGCCTAAATCAGATCCTTTTCTGTCTCTAATTGCCAATGTAGATGATTCTATTTCCTTATCTCCTAAAACTATGATGAAAGGAACTTTTTGCATAGAGTGGTGGCGGATTTTATAAGCGATTTTCTCATTCCTCAAGTCTGAATTTACTCTAAATCCTTTATTTTTGAGAATATCGGTGATTTCTTTGGTTTTTTCAGCATGTTTTTCCGATATGTTTATAGCAACAACCTGAATTGGTGCTAACCATATGGGAAACTCTCCAGCATATTGTTCAATCAGTATTCCTATGAATCTTTCAAAAGAACCCAAAAAGGCTCTGTGCAACATTACCGGAACATGTCTTTCACCATCTCTTCCAACATAAGATGCATCCAATCTCTCCGGCATATTAAAATCTGCTTGCAGTGTGCCGCACTGCCACTCTCTGTTTAAAGAATCGGTAAGAACAAAATCTATTTTTGGGCCATAAAATGCCCCGTCTCCTTCTGCAATTTCATAAGATATGCCTTGCTTATTTATGGCAGCCTCTAATGCTTGTTCGGCTTTATCCCAAATTTCATCGGCCCCTACTCTCTGCATAGGTCTGGTTGATAATTTAATATCCAACTTATCAAACCCTAATTCCTTGTATATTTCTGAAAGAATATTAATAAAAGATCCAGCCTCTTCTTCAATTTGATTTTCAGAACAAAAAATGTGGCCATCGTCCTGAGTCATCTGTCTTACTCTCATCAAGCCATGAAGAGTTCCCGATGGCTCATACCTATGACAAGAACCAAATTCTGAATATCTTATAGGTAAGTCTCTATAGGATTTTAAACCTTGATTGTAAACTTGGACGTGACAAGGGCAGCTCATTGGCTTCAAAGCATTCACTCTTTTTTCGTTGGCATGCTCCTCATCGATTTCAGTTATGTACATATTTTCTCGATATTTGTCCCAATGGCCAGATTTTTCCCAAAGTTTCCTATCTACAACTTCAGGAGTTTTTATTTCTTCATATCCTGAAATCCTCAGCTTCTCTCTTATATAGTCTTCTAATATCCTAAAAATAGTCCAGCCTTTTGGATGCCAAAAAACCATTCCAGGGGCTTCTTCTTGAAAGTGAAATAAGTCATATTTTTGACCTAGCTTCCTGTGATCTCTTTTTGAGGCTTCTTCTAAATTTGAAATATATTGCTTTAATTCTTTATCTGAATTCCATGCAGTGCCATATATCCTTTGAAGCATTTTTCCTTTTGAATCGCCTCGCCAATATGCTCCAGAGACATTTAGCAATTTAAAACTTTTTAAATGTCTCATTGAAGTGACATGAGGACCTTTGCACATATCAATATATTCTTCATGGTAGTAAAGAGCGATGATTTCGTCTTCAGGAATATCGTCAATTATTTTGAGCTTGTAATCTTCGTTTCTTTCTTTAAAAACTTTTTGTGCTTCTTTTCTGGATACTATTTTTTTTATGACTTTGTACTCTTTCGAGGCAAGCTCTTTCATTCTTTCTTCTATTTTTAGTAAATCCTCTTCAGTTAATTTTTTTTCAAGATCAATATCGTAATAAAAACCATCATCAATAACTGGCCCTATTGCCATCTTTGCTTCCGGATAAATTTGCTTAAGAGCATGGCCAAATAAATGAGCACAGGAATGCCTGATAATTTCTATACCGTCTTGATCAGAATTTCTAATGATTTCTAAAGAACAATCTTTTTCCAAGAAATCAGAACCATCTTTTAATACACCATCTACTTTTCCAGCAACGGTAGCTTTGAATAGACCTTTGCCTATATCAGCGGCAACGTCCTCAATTGAAATTGACGAATCAAAAGATCTTTTAGAGTTGTCTGGAAGTGTTATTGTGACCATAATTTTGACCTATACGAGGGGCCTAAAAGCCTATTATAACCAAAATATCAGGGTGATAAAAGATGACTGCTCCACTTTTGATTATCTGAAAGAATATACTTTAGTCTCTCATGAGTTCTATTATCTCGCTCTTTCCAAAATTCAACTGCATTTGGAATTATGATATATAAACCACAATGATCAGGTCTTTTTATTGAAGATTCGTCATTTTGCTTAAGGTAGTCATCTATTTGATTTGTTAAATCTTCATAAGAAGAAATCGTCGAACTTTGATTAGAAATTATTGCGGATACTCTTGATTTCAGAGGTCTCGAATTAAAGTAATCATCAGAATCTGCTTCAGATGCTTTTTGGATAAATCCCTCTACTCTGATTTGTTTTTTTAATTCTCTCCACCAAAAATTTGCTGCAACTTTAGGATTCAGTTCAATCTCTTTTCCTTTTCTGCTATTGTAATTTGTATAAAACACCAACCCATCGTTAGATATTTTTTTTAAAAGAACCATTCTTGAGCTGGGTTGGTTCATTTGATCTACAGATGCAATATTCATAGCATTCCAATCAACAAGATTTGCAGATTCAGCCTCTTCAAGAGTTTTTAATATCTCAATGAATGGTTCTTGAGAAATTTTACCTTTCTCAATCACTTATTTTCTTCTTACCCAGTAATCCAAAGAAAGATAATTACCTCCTCCATAAATAAGAGGTATGGCAAGAATCACTATATAAGTAGCTGCCATTTCATATCCCCCCGCATCAGCATTCCATCCATTTGGAAAATGAAAATAAGCAGCAACAAACATTGCAAAGATGATGGGAACGCTAGCCCATCTTGTAAATAGGCCTAACAATAAAAGAATTGCTCCTCCAGCTTCTGCAAGTATCACAAGCCAAGCAAAGAAAGTTGGGAAGATAAAATTTAAATTGTCAGACCCATCAGGGCCTAAAAATTCAGCAAATCTTGGGTTTACACTTGGTAACCCGTCATCCCAAGAAAGTTTATTGGATGAAGTACCTGCTCCCCAAAAAATGAAAAAAAGATAAATCCTAACAATAAATAAGATTACAAAATCCAGAAAGACTAGACTTTTAAAAAAATCATCAATTTTAAGGAGAACGTTTTTTAATAAGTTCATAAAGCTAAATTATCACTTTTAGTATCTTTTTTCTAACTCTTCGTAAGCCTCTTGTATTTCGATAAATTTTTCTTTTGCTTTTTCGATAAACTCTTCTGGAAGTCCCTTGCCAATAAGAGTATCAGGATGAAACTCTTTTCTTTTTTTTAAATAAGCTTTTTTTATTTCATTGAAAGAAGCATTTTCATTTACTCCTAAAGTTTTGAAGTAATCATTTGTTTTATCAACAAATTTTTCGTATAGAGACTTATAAACATTTTCATCAAATCTAAAAATTCTTGGGATTTTTTTTAAAAGGTCGTCTTCGTTGGGATGAAGGACACCATCAGCAAGAGCCAGTTCAAAAAGCATTTCATAAAAAACCAATAGAGAATTTGGGCTTGAAGAGAGGATCTGATAAAGATTAGAAGCATAAGCTTCAAAACTTACGTTATCATCTTTTGCCTTTTGAAAAATGTTAATCGCAAAATGTCTATGCTCTTTATTAAGATTTAACTTGCTGGAAATGATTTCTTCTATTTTTTTTATCTCAGCTTCATCAACTCTTCCATCAGCTTTGGCTATTTTTGCAAGACAAGCAAATAAAGCTGCAAAAAAGGCGACCTGTTGATCAAAATTATTAGGTCTTTTTCTTTTTGATCTTGAAGATATATTTGAGCCAATTACGCTTCCTACTAAGGCTCCAATTGGTCCCAAAACTACAAAACCAAGAAGACCGCCAGTGATTCCGCCCCAAATACTCATAATTAAAGTGTTTAAATTTCTATTTTTTTTTGTTTCAATGTACTTTTAAAAAGGGAGATGAACAAGTGTCAGATAAAAGTTTACCAGCAGTTAATTATTTAAAGATTCCTGATGATGGAAATCCTTATTTAGAAGGTCACAAATGTGGAAATTGTGGAGCAGTTTTTCTAGGTGAAAGATCAGTTTGTTCAAAATGTTTTTCTAGAGACAACATGTCAGCAATAAAACTTGAAGAGACAGGTGTTTTACATTCTTTTTCTGTGGTTTACAGATCTTTTCCGGGTATTGATGTTCCTTATATATCCGCAATTGTTGATTTAGATGGTGGCGGAACTGTAAAGGGAAACCTTATAAATATTGAGCCCGATCCAGAAAAAATTGATTTTGGTATGAAAGTAAAATTGACATATCAGGACGCTTTAGGAAGAAAAGACAAAGAAGGGAACTCTTACTTGAGTTATTTCTTCGAACCAGCATAAAATATACAAAAAAAGGAGAAATTATGAGTGATGTATACGTTTTAGGAGTCGATATGATCAAATTTGGAAGATTTCCAGATAGAACTGTTCCAAATATTGGTGCTGAAGCAGCATTAATGGCTTTAGACGATGCCGGCTTAACAATTAAGGATATGCAAGCTATGTACTGTGGAAACCTTGGTCAGGCAAATGCTATGGTCGGGCAAAGAATTCTTCAAGAGATAGGTCAAACAGGTATTCCTGTAGTCAATTGTGCTAATGCATGTGCAACTGGTGCTACAGCTTTTAGAGAAGCTTGGATGTCAATTAAAGCTGGCATTTATGATGTAGTGCTTGCTGTAGGAGTTGAGCAAATGGGTAAAGGTCTTTTAGGTGGCGCAGGTGGCGGAGACGGTATTCCAAAAGAAGGTCTTTTAGGCTCAGGTACTATGCCTTGTGTTTTTGCAGAAGCAGGAATGGAACATTCAAAAGATCATGGAACTACCTTCGAACAATTTGCAAAGATTTCTGTAAAAAATCATCATCATTCGACAATGAATCCTAAAGCAATGTATCAAATAGAAACTCCTTTGGATGTTGTAATGAATGCTGAAATGATTTCTTACCCAAATACAAAACTTATGTGCTCAGTAAATGTTGATGGATCAGCTGCTGCAGTACTAGTTTCAGAAAAGAAAGCAAAAGAATTAGGGATGGGACGTGCTGTAAGAGTTAAAGCTTCTGCTCTTGCGAGTGATCCTTATACAGATAGAGATTTGGTCATGCCTGATGTAAATGCTTGTACAAGATTAGCTGCCGAACAGGCTTATGAAATGGCCGGTGTTGGACCAGAGGATATCAACCTTGTTGAATTACATGACTGTTTTGCTACTGCTGAAATGCTTCACTACGAAAATCTTGGCCTATGTAAAGATGGTGATGCTGGGAAAATGATAGACGAAGGTCATGTAGAGCTTGGGGGAAAAGTTCCTGTAAATGTTTCAGGAGGCTTGTTATCAAAAGGTCATCCTTTGGGGGCTACAGGCATCGCAAATATATATGAAGTTTGCACGCATCTGAGAGGTGAAGCTGGCGAAAGACAAGTTGAAGGAGCTAGATTGGGAATGACACACGTCATTGGTCTTGGTACGGCTTGTGGCATACACATCTTAGAAAAAGTTTAATCCTGTGATTGTTGGCGTAACTGGAGATACGCATAATAATCTGAAAAACATAAAAGAAATCTGTTCTATTTTTAATGAAAATAGAACAGATTTAGTTTTTCATACAGGAGATATTTCTCTTCCAAAATCATTACTTGCTTTTAAAGATTTAAAATGTCCTTTGAAAGCTGTATTTGGTAACAACGATATTGGTGAAAAGGAGGGTCTTATAGAGGCATCAAAAAGTTTCGAGTGTGAGATCGTCTCAGAGCCTTTTTATACGGAAATAAATCAAAAAAGGATTTCAGTTTTTCATCATCCTGATCTTATAAATGATGAAATCATTTCAAATAATGATCTTATTTTACATGGGCATACTCATAGATTTAGATTAGAAAAAGTTGAAAGCTGTGTAATTTTCAATCCTGGAGAGTGTGCTGGAATGATGAAAGGAAAAAACCAGATAGGGCTCATAAATCTTGAAAGCTTAGAGCCTCATATTATTTCTTTTTAGTTTTATATAAATAAAATCCAATAGAAATAATTATTCCTAAAAATATTGAAAAGATTAGTGGTCTGATCAGCCTCAAAAAACCATTACTCTCAACAATTGAAGACTCTAAAATTATAATGCTAAAGATTGGAGCCAATTCTGAGCTTCCAGGCTCAACAAACCAAAAAGAGGTAAAGATGCTTAAAATTAAAAAAAATACAAAAGATTTTAAAAGGTTATTTTTAACAAAAAAGGTTAATAAAAAAGAAATTAATAAGGTAAGTAAAATATAAATAAACCAAAACACAGCTTAATAAACAGACTTTATGTAGTCTTCTACAAGTCCGCTATCCCCCAAAACTTTAAATACTCTCTTTTCAAAATCCTGTTCTTCAGTTATCTTTGATAAATTAATCAAATCTTTAGAACTCATAATAAAACTAGGGGGAACATTTTTTTCTTTTGCTTTGTTTTCCCTCCATATAAAGATTTTTTTTTGGAAAAAATTAAGTTTTTTTGAGTTTCTTTTAAGTCTTGATGCCAAGAGATCTTCTTCTCCTTTCAAAGCTTCTTGTTGAGATTTTTTAAGTACTAATTTAAAAGCATTAATTTTAGTTAATATTTTTTTTTGAGCTGAGAAAATATCAAACATATATTTAACATCATCTGCTGCATAATTTATCTGTACTTCACTTAACGGTCTCTTAAGCCAGTTTGAATTAGTTTCACTTTTTTCTAGTGAGACTCCAGTATATTTATGCGTGATATAACCATAATTTTTTATATCTTCGTTTTCACTTAAAACTTTTTCAGCAATTTGAATATCAAAGATATTTTTCATTTTAGTTTTCAATGAAGTGCTCAAAATAGTTGCATCGCTTTTTACTGAATGAAAAATTTTTAAAATATCTTTATTATCGAGAATTTGCTTCAGAAAATTTGAGGGTTTTATTTTTAAAAAATCTATTAGAAAAATATTTTTTTTTGTTGAAATTTGAACTAGGGATAATTTAGGAAAATATGTTTTTCTCCAATCAAATTCTGTATCAATGCAAATCATATCTTGTTGACCCACTTCTTTATAAAAAAAATCTAAATCTTCCAATTTATCCAAATAAAAAATATCTATATTTTTTTTAAATAATTTATTTTTAAGTTTTGAGAAAAAATCCATTCTAAATTATTCTACTTCAATAACGGTTTCCACCATTTCTCATTATCTAAATACCAGTTAACTGTTTTTTCTAATCCCTTATCAAAGGACATATTAGGGCTCCACATAAGCTCTTTCTTTAAGAAGGAAGAATCAATAGCGTAAGAGGTATCATGGCCTGGCCTATCTTGAACAAAAGAAATTAGATCTGAAAAACTGTTTTCTTTTTTGATTTTTTTTGTTTTGTCAAGAATGTCGCATATTTTTTTCACAATAGATAAGTTGGTTAAATGATTTCCTCCTCCTATTAGATATGTTTCCATTCTTTTACCTTTTTTTGCAATCAGTTCCAATGCGGTCACATGATCATTAACATGAAGCCAATCTCTTTTCTGAAGGCCATTTCCATAAATTGGTATGTTTTTATTAGAAATTGCAGAGATAATAATTGTGGGAATTAATTTTTCTGGATGTTGAAACTGACCGTAATTGTTGGAACAATTTGTAATTATATATTCGAGATCAAAAGTTTTTGCCCATGCTCTTACAAGATGATCAGAGCTTGCTTTAGATGCTGAATATGGAGAACTTGGGCTATATCTGGTTTTCTCAGTAAATAATTTTTTAGATTTACCTAAATCGCCAAAAACTTCATCAGTTGAAACATGTAAAAATAAAAAATTATCTTTTATTTGCTTTAATTCTTTTGATGCCTCTAAAAGATTAAAAGTCCCTAGTATATTGGTTTCTATAAATCTTCTTGGTCCTTTTATTGATCTGTCGACATGCGTTTCTGCTGCAAGGTGCATCAAAAAGTCCGGCTTAACATCTAACAAAATCTTTTTGATTTTATTTTTTTGTAAAATAGAGCAATTTAAATGAGTTAGGTTTTTTCTTTTTTTAAGTTCTGGAAGAGATGTTTTACTTCCTGCATAAGACAAGTTATCGATTACGAAGATTTCATTTTTTTTATTTCTAGACAAATGTCTACATAAATTTGAGCCTATAAAACCCAGTCCACCAGTAACAAGATATTTCATTTAAAATGTATTTTAGAGGCTTTTGTTTCTTATCATACAGAGAAAAGATTTTTTCTAGTTAATTTCCGATTAACTTCCTTAAATAGTCGCCGTACTCTGTTTTAGAGTACTTTTGAGCTTGTCTGGAAACATCATCCTCGTTTATCCAATTATTTTTAAAAGCTATTTCTTCAAGGCAACCTACTTTTAAACCTTGTCTTTTTTGAATAATTTCAATGAATTGACTTGCCTCAATAAGTGAATTATAAGTTCCAGTATCAAGCCAAGCATAACCTCTTCCTAGTTGCTCAACATTTAAATTTAACCTTTTAAGGTAGATATTATTTATTGAAGAAATCTCAAGTTCTCCCCTTTTGCTTGGTTTTACAGATTTTGCAATATCAACGACGTTTTCGTCATAAAAATACAATCCCGTAACAGCGAGATTAGTTTTTGGATTATTTGGTTTTTCTTCGATAGAAATTAAATTATTGTTTGAATCAATATTTGCAACTCCAAAATCTTGTGGATTAGAGACTTGATAAGTGAAAATTGTAGCCCCTGAGTTTTTACACGCATTCTTTAAATTCCCTGTGAGGTTTTGACCATAAAATATATTATCTCCAAGAATCAATGATATAGCTTTGTTTTCAATAAAACTCTCTCCAATGATGAAAGCTTCAGCAATTCCTTTTGGCTCTTTTTGAATGGCATATCTCAAATCTATTCCATATGAACTTCCATCCCCTAAAGTTCTTCTAAAGGATTCTTGATTAAATTCATCTGTGATGATTAAAATTTCTCTGATTCCTGCAAGCATTAAAACGGATAGAGGATAAAAAATCATAGGCTTATCAAAAATAGGTAATAGTTGCTTAGAAACGCCTGAAGTTATTGGAAAAAGTCTTGATCCCTTTCCTCCTGCTAAAATAATTCCCTTAGAAGTCATAGTTAAAAAAATTTTCTCACAAGAATAACACCGTTTTTAAGAGCTTTTTGAATAATTAATATATTTATCCTATTAGACTAAGTTAAAGTTAAAATAATCAACGATGAAATCCACTAACCTCAAATGAAAATTATTTTTGATTCCAAATTGATTAGAAATGTTTGATGATATTTATATTTTGATTCCAGTCTTTAATGAGTCTGAAAAAATTGGAAACGTAGTCTCTGAATTAAAAAAATACTTTAAAAATATTATTGTTATTAATGATGGATCAAGTGATAACTCTTTAGAAATTCTAAAAAAATATGAAGTCAAGATTTTAAGCCATTCTCATAATCTAGGACAAGGGGCGGCGATATCCACTGGTTTACGGTACATAAAATCAAAGAAAAATGCTTTTGCAGCAGTTACCTTTGACGCTGACGGACAGCATCAAACAGAAGATGCCATAAATTTTGCTAAAGAAATTATTTCTTCAAAAGTCGACATAATATTTGGAAGTAGATTTTTAAAACATGAAAAAAATATTCCCTTTTTGAAAAGAAAAGTTTTAAAAATCGTTAATTTTTTTACTAGGAAGTTTTCTAAAATTAATCTCACAGACTCGCACAATGGTTTAAAGGCTATTAAAGTTTCTATAATTGATAAACTCAATTTTAAAAGTAATAGGTTTGCTTTTGAATCAGAAATAATTCATCTTATTTCGAAGCAAAAAATTCCCTATAAAGAGCTTCCGACAAATACTTTGTACACCTCATATTCAAAGAAAAAGGGACAAAAATTATCTAATGGTCTTCTAATACTAGAGGATTTGTTCAAGTCAGGTAGATAAGTATGGTTTTTAAAATTTTATTCATCATCATTTTTATAATGTTATTGCTTTATAGCCTCATAAGACCCTTTAGCAGTAAAGTCTCGCGATTATTTTTATTTTTTGGATCTACATTGGGAATACTTAGCTTGCTTGGGATCGAGTACACACAAGTAATATCGGATTTTTTTGGAATCGGAAGAGCTGTTGACTTATATCTTTATCTTGGACTCGTCACGATATTTCTTTTTATTACATATGCAATTAATAGATTTGAATCTTTAGAAAAGAGAAACTCATCCTTAATTCAAGAAATTGCAATTCTTGAATCTAAGCTGGATGACTTAAAAAAAGAAGACGGGACCGGTTAGTGTCAAAAAAAATAGATTTAGGAGAATCTCTAGTTGTTCTTGGAAGTGGACTTAACGGTACTTTTATATCGGAACGACTAATTAAAGCTGATAAAAAAGTTGTGATGATAGATTTTGGATTAGATAATAATTCAGAACTTTTAAATAGTTATGATTTTAATGATTCACCAAATTTAAACTTCTCTCCCAAATATAAAATCAAGGAAAAAGCCTTTTCTTATGCAGGCTTTAATAAATTAATGCAAATAAAAACAAAAAATTTTTTTTCTATAGGATCTTTGGCTAAAGGCGGGCTTTCTAATATTTGGGGAGGTGGATTGGAAATGATAGAACGGGAAGATTTTTCAAATTTTCCTTATTCAATAGAGGAAATAATGCCCTTCTTTGAAAAAGTGATAAAAAGAATCACCGGACAGGATTTAAATAAAATAATTGATCCTGAAGAAACTAAAGTAAAAGAAATTTTAGATAAGAATCGCTTTAGAGAATTAAAAGATAAAGTGGATCCTGATAATGATTTTAGAGAATTGATACCGATAATAGCTATAAATTTTTCAAAAAATTTATCAAATCTGAAAAACTTCAAAAAAAATAATGAAATTTTCAACGCTAAGGATTCGCTTAATGACCTGATTAAATTAGATAATTTTGAATATTTAGAAAGTAACTTCATAGAAAAGATAATTAAAAAAGAAAACTCTTATGAAATCCATACAAATGATTTAAAAAATATAGAAAAAAGAATATACAAGGCTAGGTATATATTTTCTTGCTTGGGTCCTTTATCAACAACAAAAATAGTTGCAGAAATGGAAAATTTCTCAGGTAAGTTAAAACTTTTAAATACCCCCTCTTTTAAGTTTTTTGGAATAACGAGAAACTCAGATTCAGAAAATAGGATATTCTTTGGACTGCCTTTTTTAAATTTTTTAATAAAAAACGAAAATAATAATTTTTCAGGTGGAATTTTTAAATTAAACAGCCAAATTTTAAATTTGTTTCTGATAACTAAGTTCTTCCCAAAATTTTTTAAAAATATATTAGATAAGTATATTTTTAAATTTTTTTTTGTTGGCAACTTTTATTGTTCAAGTAATTTTAGTGATAATACTATTTCTATCAAAAACAAAAATTTTTTTATTGAAGGTAAGAAATTTAAAAGAAATAAAAAACCGATACCCAAAGTTTTATCTTTATTAAAAAATTCTTTAAGGTCTAAAGGTTTTTATGTGATTAAATTTAAATCTTCAATTCCCGGATCAGATGTTCATTACGGAGGTACAATTCCAATTTCTCAAGAGCCAAAATGCATGCAATGTGATTTGAATGGACGTTTAAAAAATCATAAAAATTTTTATATTACAGATTCATCATCGCTTAATTTTCTTCCTGGAAAAGGTAATACAGCATTGTCCCTCTCCCAATCATTAATGATTGTTGAAAAATTTATTAAACGAGATTTAGCTGATTAGAATTTTTTTTTCTTTTGTTTTTTTTAAATCTGGTAAATTCATCAATCCCTTTATCCTCTCCTTTATATAAAATGTGTGGTGACTGGGAATTAGGGAAAGAACTTTTGTTAAAAGTAGAAAAAAAAAGTTTGGAGCTTTAAGAGAATTCAAATTATAAAAATCTTTGAGGAATGCGGGGAATGAGAGATTTCTTTTGCCTAGTATCAAATACCTACCTTTAAGATTCAGTAAATTTTCCTCTTTAGTCAAGAACTCGCAAAAAGAAGAAAGATTTATTGGAGCAATATCATTCACTTGTTTTGGTATTAAAATTGGTACTCTTAGCTTTTCAAGAAATTTAAGTATGGAGTTAGTTTTTCCTTTTTCAGAATAAATGAAACTAGGCATGAGAATTAAATCATTTGTGGAAAACAGATTTTCTGTTGCTTTTTTTTCTGACTGATATATAGAATTCATTTTTGGGTTGTCTCCATGTGGAGTTGAAATAAAAATAAATCTTGTAGGAGATTGATTTGAAAAAAAAGTCAAAAGATTTTCTGTACCTGAGAAGTTAACGTTAGATTTATGTTGTTTAAAATCATGAGCCAGATGGATCACAATAATTTCCTTACCGAAGAAATCAGGATTGAATTTTTTACTTAAATCAAAGAAAAAAAACTTCTCATTTTGATTGAGAAAAGGTTCTTTTCTTCCTAATAAAGTTATTCCAATGTTTTTTTTGAAAAAAACTTTTCTAAGTTTTGTTCCTATTTGCCCAGAAAATCCAGTTAAATAAATATCATTTTTCATTTTTAAAATTTCTAGAAATAAAAAAGTATCCCAAGAGAGAAATGATAATATCAGCGGTAAACTTTGCAATTAATAAAGATAAGAAATCTTTAAAAATGCTTAACAAGATAGTCGAAAAAAGAGGCACCGTTATCAGTGCAATAATATATTTTATTTCAAATTTAGAAATATGAGAAAAAAGAAAAAATTTATAAAAAACTCCTGCTAGTAAACTAAAAATAAAACGTAAAAGAAAATTTATTATTAGGATTTGATCAAAAAATATTAAAAAAAAATTCAGAACTAAAATCTCTAAAAAATAAAATAGAATTGAGTAGAAGTAATATCTGAAAAAAATCATTTTCTTGGTAATTGAGAAATATCTTATAGTAAAATTGCAAAAAAAATGAATTTTGATACTAAAGAGTTTGTTCTTGATGAAAAGACTTTAGAAAAGCAAGCAAATTTATTGTCAAAAGTTTTTAAAGACAAAAAAAAATTTAATAAGCTCTATCTTTATTGGCTTTACAAAAAGAATCCTCTTGGAGAAGCGATAGGATTTGATGCCTACGACAGTAATGGAAACATAGTTGCACACTACGCTGCAATTCCAATTGAATTCGAAATTAATAAAGAAAAGAAAAAAGGTGTTCTTGCTTTAAATACTGCAACTTTAAAAAAGGCTGAAGGAAATGGTCTTTTTAAAAAGTTAGCAAATTTAACTTACAAAAAAGCCGCTGATCTTGGTTATGATGGGGTTTTTTTAGTAGCAAATAATAATAGTGAAAGAGCATTTTTGAAGTATCTTGGATTTGAAAAGATTTGTAACCTAGAGGCTAGAATTTCTTTTTTTCCTCCCAACTATAATAATAGTTTTCAAAAATTAGATTTCACAATCAAAAATAAAGATTTCCTTAAATGGAGAATGAGTAATCCGAACAAAAATTATAAAGAAATTTATGATTCAAAAAATTCGTTTACCTTTGTAAATGTTATGAACTTTATTAGAAGTATTATCTTTTTTGAGAAAAGTACAAAATTAAATGAAACTTTTTTAAATAAAAAAAGTTATCTTCCAAGAATTTATCTTTGGATAGGTATTTCAAAAAAGATTAGCTATAAAAATGTAATAAGTTTCAATATTCCAGTATTCCTTCGACCTTCGCCCTTAAGTTTATGCTTCAAAGATTTAAAGCATTCAAGAAAATTTTCAAAAAAAGATGTACACTTTGAGAGTGTAAATTTTGATGCTTATTAGAATAAATTAGTTCAAATTTATTATATTTTCTTTCTTCTCTTTGTATCTTGTAACGGTTAAACTTTTTTCCCAATCTATTGAGGAAATATCAATATCCCTTGTGTAAAAAATCGTTCTAGAAAATAAAGTTTTAATCAAAATAAAAGGGAATATTTTCAACATTGCTAGGAATTCAGAAGGATAAAAAAATACTACTTTTAAAGAGTTAAACCAACAAAATCTATTTAAAGTTTCTTCTTGGAAGCTTTTTTTATTAATTTTTAAAGGCTTAAGAAAGTTGATCGGCAATAAAATATTTTCTGAGTAGGTATATGATGGAAAATAATAAGATTCTATAGAAAATTTTTTACTTATTTTGTTTATCAAGATTGATAAAGCGTCATGGTCAGGATGCCCTCCTTCAAGGGCTAAAGAAAATATATTACCTATCTCATTTTCAAGAATGTATTTTTCAATAAAGGCTAAAATATTTTTAGAGCTTTTGTATAACTTTAAATCTTCTACTGAGAAAAAATCGTTCAAGTAAGTCACTTTATTTTTTTCTATGCCTAAATGTTTTAGGTAAGCAAGATTCTCAGATCTCCTTTTAAACTTCTTTTTATCATTTCTCTCTGCGCAATATATGAAAGATAAATTATCTTTGTTTTGCTTTACCAGTAGATCTATAACAGGAATCAAAGCAAATTCATCATCTAGATGAGGCAATACAATCAAATTATTTTTCAAGGAATTAGAAAGAAATTTTCCTAAAATTTTCATTTTAGTTTTCTAAGGAAAGTTTATATATTTTATCTTTGGATGAAGCATCGTTTTCCCAAAGAATTTCAAATTCTTTAAAAAAGTAATTTTCTCTTACAAGGCTTAGTTCTTTTTCAGTACCCAAATAAAAAATATACTTCTTATAAACAGCTTTAAAAGTTTCTGAAGAGTAATCGTTTGGAATATTTATCAAATGCATACATGCTTTTTTGACATGCCAATAGTAAAACCTCGGCTTGGAACAGGCTAATAGTTCATTTTCATAATTTTCTTCAAAAAAATCTATTGCTTCATAATAGCCTGAAAAGTCTGTTCTAAGTTTTGAAGTTTCAAAAGATTTATCATCAATTTGATTTATGAAAAAATAAATAAAACTAAAAAAAATAATAAATAAAAACATTGCTAAAGATTTTATTGGATTGTAATCCCAATACGTCAATAAAGTTAAAACAAAGAAAAAATATGGGATAAGGAAGAATCTTTGAGAATTTATCCCCAAAAGGGAAATGAAAAACAAACTTCCTAAAATTGTAAGAATACTCAAGATTAATAAATCTTTATTTGATTTTAGAATAAATCTAAAGTTGTAAGCTATTAGAAAAGCAAAAATTGAAAAAATTATGACTTTGAATATCAAAAACGAATCTACAGAGAAATATTTTTCATGAAAAAAAGGAAAAGAAAAAAGATTTACAGCATTGAAATATATATTTTGAAAAAAATTATCAAATAACAAAGTATTTTGAAGGACATCATCTAAAATCTTTTTTTGTAAGAAAAAAATATAGGCGCAAAAACTTACTATAGGAGCAGAAATTAGGGCCAGAAATAGATTTAAATCTTCCTTATTATATTTTCGCCTAATAAGAATAAGTATTAAAAAAGCCAGAATAAGTGCAATAACCTGAATTCTAAAAAAAATCAGAAATAGACCCAAAAAAAATACGGAAAATAAAGATAAATTACTTAATTTGCTTGAAAGGCCTTTCCATACAATGCAAAAATAAATTAGCATCAATGGGAAGAAAAATCCTTCTCCGTTAAAATTAGTCATATTTCGATAAAATATAGGCAATATAAATACCGAACCTATTAATAAGGCAAAAGACAATAATTCGTTTTTCTTTATTAGGCCGCTTTCTCGAAAAAATCTATATGCAATAAAAAATGTATTTATTTGTAAAAAGAAATATAAGAAAAACCAATATTTCCCTGATAATAGTTTTGTGGATGCGATTACAAATATTTGCGAGACTTGAGGAGAAATCAGTTTTCTAACAGGATCATAAACTGCATCTTTTAGATCCATATTTTTAAGAAAATAATCTGCAGAAGCTATATAAGCCACCCCATCATTAGGAAAAAGTATTTTTAAATAAATTAAAAAATATCCTAAAGAAAGTCCTATGGACGAAGCAATAATGATTATAAGATATTCTTGAAAAAAATTTTTGCTTGATAAAAAATCTTTCATAGAAAGTTTAATTTGATATGAATATTTTTTTTAACATCTACAATATCTCAGTAACTTCTGATCCCAAAATCGAAAATATTTGTGAATTACTCTCGAAGTTACCAAACATTCTAAATTTATTTTTGATTATCTTTGGCGTGTAAAAATTGTCCAAAAAATCTGGAAAAATTAATAAAGAGAAATAGAATCTATGATTTATTTTTGATATGAGACTTGCGATCTTAATTTTATCTCCTCCAGAGAAGTAAACAAGAATTTTTAAAGGAATACCAAACAATGAGGTACTTTTAAAGCAAAAGTAATATTTTTCTTTTTGATGAATAATTTGAAACCAGTTTAAATCTGCCCTTAAAAAATAAGTTTCAGGAACTTTGCCTAGAGAAGAATGGTCAATACTTTTTGTTTTATTTTTTCTAAAAGATAAAAGGTTAAAAAATCCAATTTTAAAGCAGCTTCCGTAAGAATGTTTTTTATATTTTAAAGCCTGCAGAATTTTTAACATCTTCTCATTAGGAGTAATATTAAGTATGTAATTTGAAACCATTTGCTGACCTTTCATGAGAAAAGTTAAGCTCAAATTCCTGTGTTTTGAAGAAACAAAAAAATAAGAAGGTGCATAAATTTCCTTATCGCAACCTGCCACCTTGAAAAGAATCATGGCGCCTTCTATCTTTTGCTCTACATAAAGCAAACAAACTTTTGTTGATTCATGATCAATAACTTCCAAAAGGTCTAAAAAAAATTTTTCAGATCTATTTGGAAATTCCCTTTGAAATTTTTTACTGAGTTCTTGCTGATTAAAATCAGATGAAATTTCTATTTTCCAATTTTTCAATTTTTCAATTTTTCAATTTTCTTTATTTTTTTCTTTCTTCAATTAAACCAACTATAGCTTCAAGAGAGTTCATTATTTCAAAGTCTTCGGGTTCAATGGATATATGAAAATCACTTTCTATCATCACGGAAATGTGAATTAAGGCAAAAGAATCAAAATTTTCAAATTCATTCAGAGAACTTGAGTTCATTATGTCATCAGAGTCGACTTCCAAAATTTCTCCAATTTTTATTGCTAATTCAGAAATGATCATGAGGTTTTTGAAATTTTTATAAATTTTTCATCAATTTTTTTATCAGATAAATTTTTCAAGTTTAGTTCAAAAATTGTTGTATTTTCATTAATTTCAATATTCTTGAAGGTTTTTCCAAAAATTTTAAAATTTTTTAAGAAATCTCCTGCTAATTTATTTTTCTTAGTGGAAACAAACTTTCCAGACATCATCTCAAAACCCATTTTTTTTAAATCAAAAATACACCATTCCAAGAAACTTTGCTCAATATCTCTACCTAAAATTCGACAACTCATTAAAAAATTGATTACTTCAGCTTCCTTTTCATTTTTTTTTGAAACTAAGATGAGACCAGTAATTCCATGATCGCCATAGATATCCTTAACTTGGAGAGGATAGATAATTTCATCTTTAGAAATAAGTTCAAAGATATCTTTCTCATTAAATCTTTTTGTAGTGAAATTAAATTGATTTGTCTTTAATGTCATTTGAGAAAGGCGAGGAATTATTGAATCTGAAGGAGCTAGGATTTTTCCTTCCAGCATAAGACTTTTAAGAAATTCTTCTTTGGATGAAAATTTAGACTTGGCCTTTTCTGCTTTATCTCTGATTTCATATTGAAATTTTTTCGAGGAATCTTCATCTATAACTTTTTCAGTTGAAAAAAAGTGGTGAAAGTTCTTTTCTAAAAAACTAGGAATTTCATAGATTTTTTCTGGAAAATCTGGAACAAGAACATTTGGCAAGTTATTTCTTACTAAGTCTCTTTCAAGAGGGTTATCATCTAAAAAAACGCAAGCATCCTCTCCGATATTTATTTGTGAGATTATTTCTTTAATATTTTCACTTTTCTCGTTCCAATTAGCTTTTACAACTGAAAAATCTTTTAAAGAAATATTCAGATATTTATTTTCATTAAATGCTTCCTCAACATCTGAATAATTATTCTTGCTACAAATTGCAAGAAGAACTCCATTAGACGATAACTCTTTCAATTTATTTTGAAAATAACTGAAAACATTTCCAGGATATGAAGAGCTATCTGTCTTGATACCATTTGGTCCGTCTTCGCCGAGTATTCCTCCCCAGAGGGTGTTATCTAGATCAACAATCAGAAGTTTTTTTCTAGTTGAAAAAACAGTTCTTTCAAAGAAATTCAACCATATATAGAAATTATTTATTTCCAATGGTGAAATTACAGAACCAATAGAAAAAAAATATTTCGAGGAAAAAAATTTTGAACCTAAAACTTTCTTGAAAGTTTCAGGATTAAGGTAAAAAATATTTGGGTGATCTTTCGATAATTGGATTACATACTGATTAAATTTATAAATTTCCTCTTCAACATCATCTTTCTCGGTAAGAGACAAATAGATTTCAGGAGTGAATAGTCCCAAGATTGACATCTTTTTATCATGAATTGTATTTAAAGATACATCTAAGTTTTTTCTTAATTTACTTATTTCTTTTAATAAGTCTTTCTTTGAGGGTTGAGGAGTTAGAAAGTTCATCCAAAGATAATTTTCATAAGTCTCATCAGACAGAGGTGAATCATACTCACTGAAAACATACTTTTCTTTGGGAAAAAAGTTTTCCAATGTGCTGTTTCTGAAGACAAATATCATTTCTTTTAATTATTTCTCAAGTAATTCTATTAAACCTAAACTTTTACTAAAAAAGAATGAAATCAAATTATTATCGAATGCAATTGCACGTGTCGGTTTTAAGACACATATGAATCCTCTTTTCTTTAAATCTGGTTCTTTTTCTTGAATTGACGAAACTTCAAAGCATAGATGATATGGTCCGGCTCCATTTTTTTTTAATAGACCTAATATCTTTGAATTTTTTGTAGGCTTCACAAGCTCAATAAGAAGATTCTTATCATTTACTCCAAAAGACAAATCTACTTCTTGCACAGGATCAAATATGTCTTTATTGAAATAGAAACCTAGGTTGCTTAATTCTTTTTTACTTTGTTCAATGTTGTTAGTAAGAACTCCAATATGGTGAAACTTGTAATCTTGATCATTAGTCATAATTTTTCTTCTAGAAATTTTGAAGGCTTAGGAAGAGATTTAAATATTTTATATTGGATCTTTGTTTTTTTGTTTAAAACTACATAAATCGTCAGAAACATAAGAAAAAAATACATTTGCAAAGAAGCGTTATTCGCAAACCATTCTTCAAGTTTTTGTTTGTATGGAGCGATATGTTCTGAATAAAAAACCTCTCTATCTTCTCCTGATAATATCTCTTCTTCATTTCTAAAAATAATAGAACCTATTCCTGAAAGTCCCGGCTTTTTCGAAAAAATTATTTTTTTTGATTCATTCTCATAAAAAGCTAAGGTTTCAGCTGTACAAGGTCTTGGGCCTATAAAAGACATATCTCCCAAAAAAATATTAAAAATCTGGGGTAACTCATTTATTTTGGAAGTTCTTAAAAAATGACCCAATGGGAGAATTCTTGGATCATTTTCTACCGTAATCGTACCGCCAGTCATATTTGGACTATCTTTTTTCATCGTTGCGAATTTAAAAATACTGAAAGTTTTTAAATCCTTTCCAATTCTTTTTTGACTGTAAAAAACTTCTCCTTCTCCAGTAAATTTAAGCAAAGGAATTATTAACAAAAAAATTGGAAGTAAGAAAATAAGAGAAATAAGGCTAAAGAGGAGATCAAAAACTCTAATCATAAGAAATTTATCTTGTAAGTCTTTTTCTTAAACTTCTCATAATTCCTCCAATGCCCTTTTCACCATCAGGATCGAAATAATGAAGAAGTAAAGTTGTTCTGGTTTGAAAAGGCTTCATTTTTAAAAGGTAGTTTCCATGTAATGTTTGTCTACCCAAAAATAAAATGGGTCTGTGGTCTTTGAAATCTGATATTTCGTATAATTTTATTTTTAATAAAAAATAAAAGAAAAACCTTATTGAAAAAATTTTTGTATAAACCTTGCCTAATATATTTAGCAAAATATTTTTAGGCTCTTTTCTGATTTTAGGAAAAGTGATTAATTCTCCAGAAAATTTATATTCCCCATTAGGTATTTCTATCGGAACAACTACAGTAAACCTATGCGAATCAAAGTGCATCCGAAGGGCCTCTGATGATTGGCCGTCTTTAACAATTCTTAAAACTGAATAAAAGTTTTTCTCTTTAACTTTTTCAAAAAAAATACTTTCGTGTAATTTTTCTAATTCAATTTTTGATAATTGAAGCATATTGGCAATTTTTTCTCCGTCTTGAAAATCTCCGTAGTAGGTATTATCTGAACAAGAATTGGATATTAACTTTAGAATTTCGTCACGTTGTAATTTTTCAATAGGTTCTAAGTACGTAAAACCTTTAGTTTTTAGATCTTCCACATTTTGAGAATTAATCATGAAATTGCCTTTTTTAATTCAATACATACCTTTTCAGCATCTTTTTGGGTCATTAAGGTGTGGAGAGGAAGAGTTATTTCTCTATCAATAATCTCAGTTGAGAAAGGAGTTTTAGATTTAGAAAAATCATTTTTATAAGCACTGAAACTCCATGGAGCTGGGTAATGCATGGTTGTTTGAATATTTTTTATTTTTAACTTCTCTACAATTTTATTTCTTTCTATCCCGTGCGGAAGTAGAACAGGCATTATGTGATCTACCGATAATAAATCCTTATTTTCAAGTGCTGCTTTATGAGGAGTAAGGACATTTACAGGTAAATTTTCTAAATAAGTCAAAAGAATTTTTCTTCTCAATTTATTTTTATTTTTTATTTTTTTAATCTGTTCAATTCCTAAAGCTGCTCTAATCTCGTCAATTCTATAATTTAGTCCAATTTCTGAAACGTCATAAGAAAAAACTCTACCCTTCTCTCTATCCAAAGTAGATGAAGTCATGCCATGAGATCTTATCCTCTTAAGTAAATCTTTTTTATTCTTAGAACTTACAGCTCCACCTTCTCCTGTAGAAATATTTTTATTGCTATAGAAAGAAAAAGTACCGAAGTCCCCAATGCTCCCGCAACTTTGTTTGTGTATTTTTGCCCCAGGGGCATGAGCAACATCCTCTATCAAAACAATTTTTTTCGATTTGCAAAATTTCTTTATTTTAAAAATATCTTTGCAAGGTATACCTGCGAAATGAACCAAAATGCAAGCTTTTGTTTTTTTTGTTGTTACTCTTTTTACATCCTCAAGAGAAGGTGACCATTCTGTTAGAGAGGAAACATCACATAAAATAGGATTTGCACCCAATGCTTTTACGACATTAAAATCTGATACGAAAGTCAATGCAGGAACTATCACTTCATCACCTCTTTCGATCTTAGAGGCAATCAAAGCCAGATGCAGAGCTGCTGTACATGAACTTACTGCTACAGCTTCAGCTTCATCATTTAAAAGATTTCTATTGATCTTTTCTTCGAAGCTTTCAGTCACAGCTCCATTTGTAAGCCATCCTGATTTGACAACCTTTGCTACTGCCTTAAGTTCTTTTTGATCGAAATCACTCTCGAAAATTTTGATATTTTTTTTCATTTCAACTTACATCGTCAAGATTTAAATTTGGATCTTTAAAAAGGAAATTATGAATGGTAAATATACTTTTTTCTGAAGTCATAATAGATTCTATAATTTCTCGAGTAACTTTTTTTGGATTGTCTTCAATTGTATAGGCTTCATATCCCTCAGAGAAAAAAAGATCAAAAGTCTTTAAAAGGTTCGGATTAATAATTATTTTACCAGGTTGGTGGGCCTCGGTTTGAATTTCAACTATCCAGATAGATTTTTGTTTAGATTGTAAAAAACTTTTTGCTCCTTTGAGAACTTCATATTCAAATCCTTCCACATCAATGATTATGGCCTTTAACTCATCTGAAAACCTTTTGTGTAAAATCAAATCCATTGTTGAGACAGGAATAAATGTTTTATATTGATTCGATACTCCAGCCCAGCCTTCTACCAAAGAAGCTCCAGTTCCTGACCCGTAGAGTTCTGCAATAGATATTTTATCTCCTAAGGCAATTGGGTAAATCTCAACAAGATCCGACCAGTTATTTTCTTTTACATTTCTTAGTAAGAACTTTACGTTTTGAGGCAAGGGTTCAAAAGCTACTACTCTTTTTCCGCTATGAGCTGCAATGCATACATAGTATCCAATGTTAGCTCCAACATTAATTAGTATATCTATCCTTTTTAAAATCTTTAGTAAAAGTTCTGTTTCTAAAGGTTCAAAGTTACCTTTTTCCATGACTTTATCGCCATTGAACTTGAAGCCCATCGGAGTAATTTTTGGTTCAAAATAGTCATATCTCTCTGATTTTAAGAATCTATATGCCCTTGCTCCAAAAGGGAAATATTTGTCAATGAATGCTTTAAGCAGTAAAAATATTTTTTTCAAAATCTTAAAAAACTCAATTATAGAGAAGAATTTAAATTCTTAACAACATAATGAACTTGATCCATTGTGAGGTTTGGGTTAAGAGGGAGACTGAATACTGTTTTGGATATGTTTTCCGTAACGGGGAAAGAATTTTTTTTGAAATTTAATCCTTCAAAGGCCTTTTGTAAATGAGGCGGAATAGGATAGTGAATGATTGATTCAATACTTTTACTTTTTAGGTAATCAAGAATTTTATTTCTTTTTTTATGCCTTACGCAAAATAGATGCCAAGCGTGTTCGGAGCTATCATTTGAAACAGGAAGAATAAATTTAGAATTATCTAGCTCATTTAAATAAATTTCTGCTATTTTTTTTCTTTTAAGATTTTCTGATTTTAAATTTTTTATTTTTAAACTTAATACAGAAGCTTGAAGAGGGTCCATTCTAGAATTGAAACCAGGAATTTCATTTTCATATTTCTTGAGAGATCCATAAGAACTTAATGACTTTATCTTTCGATAAAGCCTTTTCGAATTAGTGGTTATGGCTCCAGCATCCCCGAAAGCACCTAAATTTTTTGCTGGATAAAAGCTCCAAGCAGTTAGGTCTCCTATTGATCCTACAGGGTTACCTCTATATGAGGCCCCGTGAGCTTGGGCAGCATCTTCAATAATCTTTAAATTATTTTGTTTTGCAATTTTTTTTATTTTCCTCATTTCACATGGTTGGCCATACATATGAACAGGCATAATTGCTTTGGTTTTTTTTGTTATTTTATTTTCAATTTTCTCAACATCAATATTGAAAGAATCGTATTCAGAATCAATTGGTACAATTTTTGCACCTGTTCTGAAGATGGCTAACCAAGAGGCGATAAAGGTATGAGATGACACAATGACCTCATCACCCTTTCCAATTTCAAGTGATTTTAGTCCTAAAAAAAGGGCATCAAGTCCATTACCGGTAGAAACACAATAATTAGATCTACAAAACTTGGAAAATTTATTTTCGAACTGTTCAACTTCTTCTCCGCCAATATATCTTCCAGATTTTACTGAAGATAATATTTTCTCTTCTACCTTACTTTCAATTTCTAAGTAAGATTTTTTTAGATCTAGAAAAGGAACCTTCATTTTTTATTTAAAGAAATTAAGAAATCATCATAATCTCGATAGTAGTCTTTTTCCTTATAGAGATCAGAAGCCAGAACTAAGCAAACTGCATCAGAAGAAAAATTACTTAACTCTCTCCATATCATTGGGCAGATGAATAAACCTTCCTTTTCTGAATTTAAGTTAAAATTTTTCTTATTATTTCCATCATCAAGCAAAATATCAAAACTTCCTTTTATTGCAATAATTAGTTGCTTTAATTCCTTGTGAGCATGACTACCCCTTATGGTGTCTTTTAAATTTTTGTAAAGATAATAAATCCTTTTTATTTCGAAAGGAATTTCTTTATTATTTTCAATGGCGCACAAACTACCCCTATTGTCGGAGAATTCCGGAAGTTTTATCAATTTACAATCTTCAATAGTCATCAACTTTTCCGATTACCTTTGCAGGATTTCCTATAACAATATCTCCAGGTTTTACATTCTTTGTGACTACTGAGCCTGCTCCGACCATAGATTTTTTACCAATTTCAATACCAGGTAATATTGTTGATCCCGCTCCGAGTGACGCTCCTGTCTTTATGACAGTTTTTGGATACTTTTCAATGTAGGATTTACTCCTAGGAAATGAATCATTAGTAAATGAAACATTTGGGCCAATAAAAACATCATCTTCTATGATAATTCCATCCCAAAGTTGTACGCCTGATTTTATAGTTACATTGTTACCAACTATTACTTCATTCTCTATAAATACGTGAGAACAAATATTGCAGTTTTTACCTAATTGAGCTTTTTCTAAAATTACGCAGTATTGCCAAATCTTAGTTTCTTCCCCAATTGAGGAAGTCAGAACTTCGGAAGAAGGATGTTTAAAAAATTTCACTTTTATAACTTTTAAAATTATCCATTTATGATTAAATTTGATAATACTTCGACTTGATCAATCCTATTATAATTTTTCTCTACAAAGTTTCTTCCATTTTTACCCATAATATTCATTTGGGTTTTTGAAAATTTACTCAAATCTAATATTTTTGATGAAAAATCTTTGTAGTCTTCTGCATCTACTATAAACCCAGCTTTTGCCCGTAAAACTAAGTCAGCTGACTCTCCATATCCAGAGACTAAAATTGGTCGAGAAGCAGCCAAGTAATCAAACAGTTTATTCGGTAGATTGCCTTCAAAAAAAGTTCCACGTCTGTTAGGTAGTAAAAAAATATCCGCAGTTGATAATATTCCGATTGCTTCCTCTCTCTTAACAGGATCAAAGAATTTAACATTTTTTAGATTATTTTTTGAAGCAAAATCTTGAAGCTTTGATTTTTCATCCCCATCGCCAACCAATATAAAATTTATACCTTGTTCATGAGAAATTTCATTTGCTGCTAATAAAATTGTCATGAGAGAGTTGTAAAGGCCATGAGCACCTATGTAAAGACAATTAAAACTCTTTTCCAATTTGTATTTAACTCTAAAAATATTCATCTCCTTTTCGGTCAAATTTGGAAATAACTTAAGGTCAACTCCATTTGTAATTAGTATTATTTTTGAGATAGCTACCCCTTTTTTTTGAATATTCTTTTTTATTCCTTCTGTTAGACAAATTACTTTTTGTGACTGTTTATAAATAATTTGCTCCATTGCTTTTGAAATTCTGATGATGAATCCATTTTTAATCACTCCCGTTTGTATAGCAGCATCTGGCCAGACGTCTGTAACTTCAAAAAAAAGTGGCACTTTTTTTATGAAACTAAAAATAGATCCTAAAAAACCATTACTCAATGGAGTCGAAACAGCATATATTAGATTGATATCTTTTAACCTTAGAATTTCAAAAAAAGAAAAAATAAAAAAACTTACAAAAAATAATATTCTTTTTAAAAAACTTCCCCTGAATTTAGTATATGCAGGGACATAAGTAACATTAATACCCTCAATTTCTTTTCTATAAAAAAAACTTTTTTTAAAACGTCTTTCAGCTTTTTTATAATCTACATTCGAAGTAATTACATTTACTTTATGCCCTTTTTTTGCAAGCTCTTTTGCAAAGAAAAAATGTCGATCTGAACCAGTATCTGAATGAGATTCAAAAATTTGAACAATAATAAGAATATTCATTTTATTTCCTAAGATTGTTTAAAAAGTTATAAATTTTTGAACTGGCTGTTCCGTCTCCATATGGATTTTTTGAGGAAATCATTTCCTTATAAAATTTCTTATCATTTAATAAAGTATTTACTTCTTTGATAATTTTGTTTGGTTTAGTACCTACTTTCTTTACTGTTCCAGCTTTTATGGCTTCGGGCCTTTCTGTCGTCTCTCGCATTAATAAGACTGGTTTTTTTAGACTTGGAGCTTCTTCTTGAATTCCTCCACTATCTGTTAAAACCAAATAACTCATTCTCATTAATTGGATGAAAGATAAATAGTTTACAGGCTCTATGAAAATCAAATTTTTTTTATCATTATTTTTATCAAAAGAGTTTTTTCCAAAAAAATTTCTGATACTTTTTCTAATATTTGGATTCAAATGCACGGGATAGACAAAATCTACATTGGTATTAATTTCACTTAGTTTTTTTAATGCTTCACAAATATTTTTAAATCCCTCTCCAAAATTTTCTCTTCTATGTCCTGTTATCAAAACCATCTTTCTCTGTCCAGAATTCCATGTATCTTGCTTATGTATTCTCAAGCCGGCTGAATGTAAGTCTTTTGATACTGAAGCAGTCAATTTTTTTGATTTATCTATCATTTTTGAAGCTTGAAGAAGAGAGTCGACAACAGTATTGCCAGTGACAATTATATTTTCTTTCTTAATGCCCTCTGATAGAAGGTTTTTTTTTGAAATTTCAGTGGGAGCAAAGTGATAGCTACATAGATTCGATATGGATCGTCTGTTAAATTCTTCTGGCCAAGGATCATTAAAAACAAAACTTCTCAGTCCTGCTTCAATGTGAGCAACTTTTATGTTGCTGTAAAAAGCTGACAAAGCAGCAGCAAAAGATGTTGTTGTATCACCGTGTACTAGCACGATGTCGGGTTTAAATTTTTTTATTACTCGCGAAACTCCAGACAAAACATTAATGGTTAAATTTCCAAGTATTTGATTTTTTTCCATTAACTTTAAGTCAAAGTCTACTTTTATTTTGTAAATTTGAAGCACTTGATCTAATAGTTCTTTATGTTGGCCAGTTGAGCATATTTTTAAGGTTATATTTGACTTATGCTTCAAAAGCTCAGAGACTACAGGAGCCATTTTGATTGCTTCAGGTCTTGTTCCAAATACACATAAGATTTTCATTGTCTTATTCCGCAAAAATCTAACTCATTTTTTTCCGGATCAATTTTGATTTTTTTAAAATCATCATGAGGCACTAGCCAGATAATTAAATCTGATTTTTCATAAGATTTCTCAGGATCTGAAGTTTCTAGATTGTCTATATTTTTCGTATTTGGTTCTACAAAGAAAATATCTGCAACATCTTCTTTTATGAGTTGCTTCCCAATGAATAAAGCAGGTGATTCTCTAAAATCGCTCACATTTTGCTTGTAGGATAATCCCATAAGAGAAATAGATATTCTCTTCTTTTTCTTTTTTTTTGAAATGAACTTAATTTCATCTTTTATTTTTTTTAAGCACCATTTTGTTTTATAAAGATTTTGCTCTCTTGCAGTTCTAATTATCTTTGATTCAGCTTTGTTTGCAGATATTAGAAACCAAGGATCTACTGCTATGCAGTGTCCACCCACACCTACTCCTGGATTAAGAATGTTCACTCTGGGGTGTTTATTTGTAAATTTAATCAAATCCCAAATATTCACACCCTGTTCGTCAGCAATTATTGATAGCTCATTAGCAAAAGAGATTTGTAAATCTCTAAAAGAGTTTTCAGCTAATTTACATAATTCAGCAGTTTTTGAGTCAGTTTCCAAAATCTCGCCTTCTACAAATTTTTCATAAAAAGCACGAGATAAAATTGCAGATTCTTCATCAATTCCTCCTATAATTCTATTATTATTTTTTAATTCAAAAAGAATATTTCCAGGTAAGACGCGTTCAGGACAATAGGCAACCTTAATTTTGCCAATTAAATCTTTCCTTTTTGTTAAAATAATATTTGTTATCTCCTCCGTAGTCCCAACAGGACAAGTAGATTCTATAATTAACAAGTTATCTTCTCGTAGAAAAGGGATTACTGAGTCAACGGCTTTTAATAAATTTTCTAAATTTGGTTCCATTTCTTTATTGAAAGGAGTTGGCACAACAATAATGAAAACATCTGCATAATCTGGTTTTGAAGATGTTGTTAAATTTTTTTTTGCTAACTGTTCTAAAACAATATTTTTTAAACCTGGTTCTTTTTCATCAATTTCACCACTTGTTATTTTGGCAAGATGATCTTGGTCAGTATCAACACCAAGGACAGAAAAACCTGACTTTGCAGCAAGTGCAGCACTAGGAAGTCCGATATATCCAAGGCCTATAAATTCAACTTTTTTCATGGAAAATAGATTTTAGCAAATAAGAATACTAAAAATTTAAGATTGTATTGAAAAGAGCATTGTATTTCTCTTGTTGAGAAACCCAATTATATTTATTTTTAACTGCAGATCTTCCATTTTGACCCATTCTGAAAGCCTCTTCTTTGTTATCAATCAAAAATTTTAGTGCCTTTTCCAATTCTTTTGTATCGTTAGGTTTTATACAAATTCCACAATTTTCTTCTTCGATTAACTTTTTCCACATTTCAAAGTCTGTACAAATTACAGGTAACCCAGCCTCCATGTATTCGAATAACTTATTTGTTGCAAAGGAGCCTAAATTACCCCCAAGATTTTTTCTGTAATCATAAATGGATAATCCAATAGTTGAAGTATTTAAAAACTCTTTGAGTTCTTCTTTTTCTATTCTCCCCAAATAGGAAACATCTTTTGTGGAAGCTCTTTGATTAAGTTTTTTCTTAAAACTTTGATCTATATGTCCAGCTACTTTATATTTAAGGCCTTCAATTTTTTTAACAACGTCTATGGTGTTTTCTTGGTTACTATAGTTATAAACTGTTCCTGCATAACAAGCTGTGTTATCTCTCAGAAGATAGTCTTCAAAGTTCAATTCACCTCTTATATTGATTAAGGGAAAATTTGATATTTCGACAGAAGTTTTGTTGATTTTTTTTATTTTCTTAATTACATGATTATGCGGACTAATGATTCCGTCTAGTTTAGGAAAAACAAAGTAAAAATAAAACGAAGCAGTCAAAGAAATAATTCTTCTTAAGATCCAGGGAATCCATTCTTTTTCTAAGATGTGATTTGGTAAGTCCTCATGAGCATCATAAACAATTTTTTTCTTTAACTTTTTAAGATACCAAATAAGATTTAGTAGTTCAGGTGAATGAAGCTGGTAAATATCGGCATCTATTTCTTTTATCTCCTCAAAAAATTGCCATCTAGCTAATAAAAGAGTTTTTATTCTATTTTTCCAAAATCTTTTACATACAATTATCTTTATTTCCTTTTGTAGGTCATTTTTAAGTCCATCATTAGTTAAAATAGAAACTTCATGACCTGCTTTGACGAGGCTTTGACACTGGCGATTGATTCTCGCATCATCTCTTAGATAACCACTTAATACATGACATATCTTAGCCATAATAATCTATCTGCTTTCAAACCCTGGTAATATAAGTTCTTAATTTATTTACTAATTTAGAAAACCTTCTCCAAAGAAAATTGCTATTGGGATAATCTGAAAAATCTCTCGCAGGCTTTTTTAACATCTCTTCAAATTCATCGTCTGAAAAATCAAGTTTCTTTTTAACATATTCTACATCTTGAAGAAGTTGATTTTTTTCAGATGGAGGTTTTTTTAGTTCTTCCAGTGCCTCTTCTCTAGTGATTTGATTTGAACAAATCAGTGCCGAAAGATAAGATTTTCTTAAATCATAACCAAACTTTTCTGGTAAGTAATAAGCATGAAAAAATCTAGTAAATATTGATTCGTAATGTTTTCCTCCATAATCTCTCCAGCCATAAGTATTAATTAACATTTTTTTTGCATCCTCTTTAACATAGTTGAAATAATTGAGTACAGGAACCCATCTAATTCCGCGAACTATGAAAAGATAAAAATAGTCAAACAAAGTAAGTCTTGGATAGGTCTTCATATCAACATTTTCAAACTTTTTATTTATATTTTTAATAAGTCTGAAATCTTTTGAATGATATAGCCATTTCTCTGGCATTATGGATTCAGTCACTACATTATTTCCTGCAAAAATATATTTTATCTTTTCTTTTTTAGCTATTTTCGCAAGAGTTGCCCATATAGCGTGATCTGTAGGAATTTCTATGTTTGCAATTGAAGAGAGCATAAATGATTTTTGAATCTTTTTAAATTCGTTCCAATTAAGAACTTCTGTGTAAAGATCTATACCTAAGTCGTTTACTAATTTTTCTACATTTGCAATAGCTAATTCAGTATTCCAACCATTATCTAAGTGGACAGCTAATGGATTTAGCCCAAACTGTTTTACTAAGTGAGCAACATAAGAACTATCAACACCTCCACTAATACCTATTAAGCAATGGTAATCTCCTTTACGAGATTTTTTTACCTCTTGGATAAGCTCTTTAAACCTTTTTTTTCCATCTTCATCTATGTGTATTTCTTTTGATAGATTGTCATCATAATTTTTACAAAGACTACATCTGCCATCTTTATAAAAGACAATGTTTTGAACTGTTTGATCCATAACACATCTTTGACAAATCAAATTTGAGTTTTCTTTTTTCAAAATATTAGGCCTTTGCTGAAAGCTCATAAATTTCTTTCTCGCTAGGATAACTAATTAATATGGCTTTTCTTTTACCCTGATAAATAAAAAAAGAACCCGCTCCTACTGCTGAGGACCCTGCTTGAATAGATTCTTTGAAATGATTTAAAGATCCTGCTCCTCCCATTGATACAACAGGTATTCTTAAATTTTTGCAAAAATATTTCAACGCTTTGAGATCATAGCCTTTCATACAACCATCATTATTGACACTATTGATAATACACTCTCCACAATCAAGATCTTTTAAAAGTTCAATCATTTCTTCAAAGGTTTTTTTTTGTTTTTTTTGTCCACAGTGAGAAACAACTCTATATTTTCCGAATATATCTTTCTTTAAATCAATGCTTGCGACGATACTTTGTGAACCATACAGATTAGCTGCATCGTATACAACACTTGGATTATCGAATAAGCAAGAATTTACTGAAACTTTTTCAACTCCTAAGTTAAACAAACTTTCAAAGTGTTCTAAAGAAGACACTCCGCCTCCGTAAGTTATAGGCATAAATGCCTCAGAAACGATTTCCTCAATTTTTTTATAATTTGGTTGCTTTCCTTGTTTGGTTGCATTTATATCTAAAAGGCATAGCTCATCAGCTTCTTTTTCGTTAAAAATTTTTACCGCATTTATCGGATCGCCAATATATCTTCTATCTTTGAATTTAGTGGTTTTAACAAGGCCCTCATCAGCTAAAAGAAGCACTGGTATTACTCTTACTAAATTCATTAAACTAATTTTCTAAGAAATCTTTAAAAAATTCTTTCCCGTATTTATGGCTTTTTTCAGGATGAAACTGAACTCCAACGTTATTGTTATTTTTTAAGCCTGAAACAAAGTCTATGCCATATTCAGTTTTAAAAAGCACTTCATTGTCTTTATTACTTTCTACAAAAAAAGAGTGAACAAAATAAAATCTTGCGTTATCTATACTATTGAGTAGTTGAGAATTTTGAGTTTTATAAATAAAGTTCCAACCCATATGAGGGACCTTTAGAGATTTAGAGATATTTTTTCGAAAACTTTTTACTTCTGCATCAAAAATACCTAGTCCTTCTAAATTTCCTTCCTCACTGTTTAAACACATTAATTGCATTCCCAGACAAATACCCAAAATATGAATGTTTTGGTCTTTTGAAAGATCTTGTAACAAATTAAAAATATCTCTATCTTTTAAATTATTAATGGCAGCATCAAATTTCCCAACTCCAGGAAGAATCAAATATTCTGAATTTTTAATAGTATCTTTTTCAGAAGAAATAATAGGCTCATGTCCCAAAAATTTAACCATATTCGATATTGAACCTAGATTGCCCATTCCATAATCAATTATGACTACTTTTTTCATCTATTAAGTTTCACTCTTCAAATTCAAAAAATTTTATTCTTAAGAAGAACGTTTGAAGTAAATAATTTTTTTATTTCAAAGTTCGGAAGTAAAGCCAGAATTTCTTTCAGGGTAGGCTGGTTCTCATAGAGCTCGTTATCAGAGAATTCGGTATAGAAATATCTTGTAATATTATTTAAAGAATTAATCCCTCCCTTAATTATTAGGTCTTCTGCGCCTTGAACATCAGCCCATATGAAGTCAATCAATTGGATATCATTTTCTTCTACCCACTCATCAAGCGAAATAGTTTCAACTTTGACTTTTTCTTCAAATAAAATTGTTGAAAAAATTTCACCAACGTTTTTTGGTTTTTTTAAAGAGGAAGAGCCTTGACCATCTCTATTGCCATATATATCTTCACTCAAAAAAAAGTCTGCAAAGCCTTTTCCATCTGATATTGCCAGATTAAAAATCTTTATATTATTTAAACCCTTGACACGTTGGGAAAGTCTTTCAAAATTTCTTGGATCGGGCTCAAAAGAATATATTTTTGGAGATGACAAAAATTTATCAAAATTTACCGTATCTGTTCCAATTTCAGCGCCTATTTCTATTATCGTAGAATTTTTTTTATTTATAATTTTTTTTAAGTATTTGATGCTTATATCTCTTTGTATCAAACCAGTAAGCTCTATTAGTTTTACAAAGATGATCGAGAATTTAGATTGTCTAAACTTTTGATAAAATTTATTTTTAAGAATTTTTTGAAAATAAAGTCTTAAATTATTTATTAGGCTCATTGATTTAGGGGCTTAAGTTTTTCTGCTAGAGGATTTTCTTCAATTTCGTTAAATTTAGATGGATAGGCAAAAACATATGCAATCATAAACCAAAAAAAAGGTTCCTGAAGATAAGTTCCTGAAAACATGAGTTGGACAAAAGAATACAAAAAAGGAGCAAGAAGAATAGTTTGGGCTTTATTTCTCCTTATTATTTTGTAAAGCTTTAACGCAAAAAAAGATAAAACGATAATCCAAAATAGCAAATAAATTAGTCCACCTTGAATAAGCACTTCAAGAAAAAAGTTATGAGGATAAAAAAAACCTGGCCTTCCGAAAAAGACCGAAGGACTTTCATCTATTCGATCGAAAAGGCCATGACCTAGAATAGGTTTTTCTAAAAAGTATTCAAAAGATTGCTTATAGAAAATTTCTCTATTAGAAGTTTGAGAAAAGTCTATACCTCCACTGTCAATATACGAAATTAATCTTCCTGCGCTTACCGTTGTTCTCGATTGAACCTCGCCGGTATTAACGTCAGTATCAGTAAAGCCAAAATCATAATTTAAAAAGTAATTTAAACCCACAAATAAAACAGTTCCTAAAAAAAATACAAAAGGTAGAAATCCCTTTCTCCTAAAGTTTGTATAAAAAAGGATAATTGCTCCCGCAACAATAACGACTAAGCCTCCTCTTCCCCCAGATAAAATTATTGTGATGATTTGACTGAAAATTAAAATCAGAAAAAATAAAGTTTTCACTATACTATTTTTCGAAGTGTAAAAGGACCACTTAATCACGGTGATTAAAAAAGCAAAAGCTGCAAAATAAGATAAAGCTTGATAATGACCGCCTGCAAAAGTTTCTGCTAGTTCTAGCACGGGAGTAGACATTACAGCGGGAATTGTAAGAGATATTCCTAGAGTAATAATTAGAGAAACCATGAAAAAAAAATTAACATAAGCATCAATGTTTCCATTTTTTCCAAGTTCCAAGCCAATAAAAATAGCAGGGAAAGAAAATAAAAGAAAAAGCATGATTGTTTGTAAAGCTAAATCTTGATAATTACCAGAATAGATAAAAAGCAAAGTAACAATAATTGGTACAAAGAAAAATCCTAATTCCAAGTAAGAAATTTTTTTTGATTTGATGATTGTAAAAAATAAGATAAAAAGACTTAGTAGAGAAGAAATGAGAGCGACTATCCAGTAAGTTAAGCTTTGTTCCTCTCCTAAATGTTTTAATCCAAAAATGGCATATACAGAAAAGAAAATAAAAGGGATTGTTAAAGCATTTGTATAAATTAATTTCTTTACAATGTCAGAAAGCATTATTTTAAATGGAAATTTAGAGATTTGAGGGTTTCTTTAGAATTTGAAAGAGCAATTTGTTTTCTGCCAAGAGGCTTAAAAGAAGAAGAAAATACTTTGGAGACCTTTGGTGATGAGGCTAAAACGAACCCATCTGTACTTGTCGTGTGTTCGTGAAAATTAGAAGATACTTCAATATCATAATCTTCATTAGATAGAAAATTTAAAGTTCTTGAATGAATTTCTTCGTCGTGTGTTGAAATAAAAATATAATGAATTTTTTTATGTTTGATACTATGGATAGCGCCATTAAGCATCTCCAATTCATATCCTTGAATATCAGAATGCAGAACGTCTAAATATTCTATTTTTTTGTCTTTGAAAAATTTGTCTACTGTAAAGTTTTTATTTGAAACGAATTCATTAATAAATTCTCCTTTAAATCCATTAAGCTTAAAATTATACTCACCACATCTTAGTGATTTTAAATTAGGTTCTACCATATAACATTTTGCATCTGGAAATACTTTTTGTATCCACATTGAATAATGTGCCCAATAAGAACCTAACTCTAAAGAAATTGGTCTTTTAGAAAATAAACTTAGCATCTCTTGGAAGCAAAATTCTTCGAGTGGCTCATGTACTCCTCTATTTATAATCAAAATTTCTGAAAAATCATCGTAATAAGAATATCTTCCGTTTATTTTTACTTTATTCCCGTTATGGAGAAACACCATGTCATTCTCAACGAAGCCAGCTTCAGGAACTCTTTCAATTAAATTATTCAAAGGATCGGATATTATTTCTCTAAACCTTTCAATAAACCTCGTTCCTTTACCCAAGCTTTTATGATCTGCCCATGGAGAATCGAATTTTTTTAAATTCAAAATTAGAAATCTTATTGTTTTTGATAAGAAGCTTTGAACCCAATAAACAATCAATTTAAATTTATATACAATGTTCATTTTTTAAACTATTTCCAATAAATCCCTAGTCTTTTATAGAGATTTAGATAAAAATTATAAAGTTTGGCATAAACAAAAGAAAAAAAAGTTTCGAATCTTCTATTAGATAATATCTCTTGAAGTCCCTCAAACTTTAAAAATACCTTACTTTGCCAAGCCCACTTTCCCCTAATTAAAACGTTTATGTATTTTATAGGTGGGGTTTTGGAACTGTTTTTGTTTAAAGCAAAGAATGATTCCTCAAGAGAATCCGAGATCCTGCTCTTGTCTAATTCCCAAGCTGAAGCTCCCTTTATAAGAAGTTTATTTAAAGTGGTTTTTTTATAAAGAGTTGCTCCAATAGCGGATCTATATCTAATTCCTTTTGGCAGATAGCCTATTTCAAGACCTTTTTTATTTTCGTATGAGATAGGCATGTCGGGAGCAACATTCAAATAGCCGCCGTTCATTTTTATAAAATCATTTATTATTTTATTTATTCTTTGGTCATCAACTTTTTCGCATATAAAAAGATCTTCTAGCCACAAAAATATCCACTTTTCTGAGATTTTTTCTAAAGCTTTAATTAAATTATCAGAATAGGATACGTCTTCTCCTATCTTTAACAAATTAACTTCATTCCAAGAAAAATTTTTAAAATTACTTAAAAGATAAACTTTAAAACTAATATCAGGCCAGTATTTATTTAAAAGAATAAAAAAGGGTTCCCATAAATCAGAGTATTTATCGCAACTGACTACTAAAAAGGCAATTTCAGAGCTTTTATGTTGTTTCATAAAATAGAAAAATTAATCGATTCCTCTTTCAATAATAACTTTCTCTTTTAATGCTTCTTTAAGATCTTTTTCGACCATTTCTTTTGCAAGATCTTGGATGGAAGTTTTTGCTTTCCATCCTAGCTTTTTTTGTGCTTTTGAAGCGTCGCCAATCAGACTCTCAACTTCTGCGGGCCTGTAATATCTCGGGTCAATTTCAATAATTTTTTTCCCATTATATATACCAACTTCCTTTTCTCCCTTTCCCCTCCATGAGATATTCATATTTAAATGATTTGCAGACATTTCTACAAAATCTCTCACGCTGTGTTGAATTCCAGATGCAATAACAAAATCTTCTGGTTCTTTTTGTTGAAGCATTAGCCACTGCATTTCAACATAATCTTTTGCGTGTCCCCAATCTCTTGATGCATTTAAATTTCCAAGAAAAAGCTTATTTTGTAAGCCTAGTTTTATTCTAGAAAGTCCTCTGGTAATTTTTCTAGTAACGAAGGTTTCCCCTCTTACAGGAGATTCATGATTGAATAAAATACCGTTGCAAGCATAGATGCCATAGGCTTCTCGGTAGTTCACAGTAATCCAATACGCATATAATTTTGCTACTCCATAAGGACTTCTTGGGTAGAAAGGTGTAGTTTCCTTTTGAGGGATTTCTTGAACCAATCCATACATTTCAGAAGTGCTAGCCTGGTAAAATCTTGTTTTTTTTTCAAGTCCTAAAATCCTTATTGCCTCGAGAACTCTTAAAGTTCCTAAAGCATCCGAATTAGCAGTATATTCTGGTTCTTCAAAAGATACAGCTACATGAGATTGAGCTGCTAAATTGTAAATCTCAGATGGTTGAAGTTTCTGAACTAAATGAACTAAACTTGAGCTATCAGTCATGTCGCCATGATGTAAGAAAAAATTTAAATCTTTTTCATGAACGTCTTGATAAAGATGCTCGATTCTTGCCGTGTTAAACAAACTTGTTCTTCTTTTCAATCCGTGCACTTCATAACCTTTTTCTAAAAGAAATTCAGCTAAATAGGATCCATCTTGGCCAGTAACTCCAGTAATTAAAGCAACTTTATTTTTTTTCATTTTTTAAAATTTAATCTTTCTATTTCTTGAAATTTACTATCTATAGTATCAAAAATAATTTTTATGTGACTTTCCAAGGAATTTTCTGAAGCAATCTTCTTTAAATTTTTAATAAAACTAAAATAGTTTTCTTCCTTGAAAATTTTTTCTATCGAGGAAACTATCTCTTTCTTAGAATTAATGTCGAAAGTTAGTCCAATATTGTTTTTAACTACGAACTTTCCAATCAATCCATTATCGCTTGATAAAATAGGTTTATCAGCATCAAGAGACTGATACAAAACTCCACTAGATCCAAAAAAATCCTTATATCCCAACCAGACAACATCTGTAGCACTGAAAACAACAGACTCTTCATAAGAATCATGGTGATAGAGACGCTCAATGACAACATCTTTCAATTCGCTATTTTCTTGATATTTCTTTTTTAGTTCTTCAAGGAATAAGTCTTCAGGTTTACCAGCAAATATAATTCTTAATTTTTTTTTATTTTTAAAGCTTTTTACCGAATCTAAGATTTCAAGGATACCTTTTCTTTTTGAGATTGATCCATAAACCAAAACTAATTTATCATCCAAAGAAACTCCTAAAATGTTTCTGGCCTTCTCTTTATCAATTTTTTGTTCAATAGAATTGAAATCTGGAACGTAAATAATTTTATTTTTATTTTTTAATTTAATTTTTTTTAAAAAGTCATAAAAAAAGTTGTCAATGACGAATAAATTTAAAAGTTTTGAGTTATTTACTAATTTTTGAAATAAAAATCTATAAATAAAGTCAACTAGATAATTTCTTTTTAATTCTTTTCTTAAATGTAACTTTGGAGAAATCTCTAATCCATATAATGGTACGCTACCAAAAGGACTTCCCAACAAAGATAATGCCTTTGCAAAAAAATCAATTGAAGGAATAAAAATTATATCCGGTCTATCGAAATCACTTAAACTTTTATAAGCTTTCCTGACGTTAAACCACCAAAGAAAGTTTTTAAAAATTGCTTCTAAAGTTCCTAATTTTTTTCTAAATTTAACTCCGTTTAAGAGAAATACTCTTAAATACCCTGCATTTTCAGTGGCTAATTTAAAGCCTTCGCTATCTAAAGCCTCTTGTGTAGTTAATAGAGAAATTGAGAAATTTCTTTTTTTTGCTTCTAAAAGATAATTTTTAAGATAATGAGACATATGATGACCTGATCCTACTGGCTCAACAATTAGAATTTTCAATTTTTAAAGTCTCTTATTTGTATTTTTTAAAAATTCCGAATAAGTTTGGATAATACCCTCTTTAAGAGAGTATTTAGGTTGCCAATTTGTTTTATTTATTTTTGAAATATCTAAAACCTTTCGCATTGTGCCATCAGGCATACTTTTATCGAAAACAATATCGCCATTAAAGCCAACTACATTAGATATTGTTTGAGCTAATTCGGAAATAGATATCTCCTTTCCAGAGCCAACATTTATCAAACCTTCAGGAGAAATAATTTCTTTAAATTTCTTCTTTGATAATTTTCTTATTTTCATACATGCATCCGCAAGATCATAAACATGAAGAAATTCTCTTTTGGGCTTTCCAGTTCCCCAAACTTTAACGAATTTTTTATTATTACTTTTAGCCAAATGAAATTTTCTTATTAAAGCAGGAATTACGTGGGACTCCTCTAAGTCATAATTATCTCCAGGTCCATAAAGATTGCATGGCATTATGCATCTAAAATCAACATTAAATTGCTTATTAAAACTATTGCATAATTTTATGCCCGCAATTTTTGCAATTGCATACGCTTCATTGGTTTTTTCTAGCGGTCCTGAAAGAAGAAATTCTTCTTTTATTGGCTGACTTGCTTCTTTAGGATAAATACAACTAGAACCTAAAAAAATCAAACTTTTTACTCCTGAATGAAAAGAGAAATTAATAAGATTGGTTTCTATCATTAAATTTTCGTATAAAAAATCAACTGGATTTGAATTATTTGCGTTGATTCCACCTACTTTTGCCGAAGCAATAATGACTTCATCAGGTTTTTCTTTTTTTAAAAAGTTCTCTACTTTTTTTTGGTCAATTAAATTGAGTTGTTTTCTTGTTCTGGTAATGATTTCATAATTTTTTGATTCTTTTTGAAGAGAAAGATATTTTAATAGCGCAGAACCTACCATCCCTTTATGGCCAGAAAGAAATATCTTTTTTTTAGGCTTTTTCATTAAAAAATTTTAAATTTTTAAAAATATTTCTTACTTCCATATTGGCAGGATTAATCCAAGTAACCATAAGAAGTATTATAGGACTAAATAAATTTAAAAATATCGTGATACTAAAACCTTCTCCAAAAACAAGAGGATAAAACCAAGCAATGGAAATAAAAATAAAACTTAGTATTAGTAAAATAAAATCTCTTGATTTTAAGAAAAATATCTCATTATTTTTTAATTCAAAAGTAAAAATCATCCATAAGCTTGAAAATACAAGCGATAATGTATAGCCTAAAACAACTCCTTTCCAATCAAAGAATGATCCTAGAAAAACTGCTAAAATTGGATTTAACACAGCAACAATAGAATAAAACTGTGTATTTTTAATAATTCTTCCATCTCCCATATAAAGGTAATAAGCAGGAGCCGCTAAAAGATTGAAACCCCAACCAATACTTAATATATAAATCATCGTAATAAGTTGGTGTTCATAAAACCCAACTACAACCCTAGAAAGAGCTCCAGAAAGAATCATCAAAGAAGAAAACACAAAAATTCCCCAAATAAAAATGAGATGAAGATTCTTTAAATATAATGAATCTGTATCTTGATTTTGGCTATTAGATATTCTTGCGATTGTAGGAACCACAGCATAATTTATTTGAACTATGAAGCCTCTCGCTCTATAGATAGCCTGATGAGCTACTTCATACATTCCCGCTATAGAAGCTCCTCCAAAATAAGCCATTAAGCTTTTAGTTACAGGATCTTGAAGTAACTGAAGAAGGTTTATAAATTGAATGTTTAGTCCATAACTGAACATTTCCTTTAATGTTTCTAAGCTAAATTTCATTCGTAAAGAACGATAGCCGGAGAAAATATAAGCTAAAAAAAACCTACTAGATAGTAAAAGAAATGCTGACTGAAATACTTGCGCAAAAACTAAACCTCTAAGATCAAACAGAGGAACTAAAATAAAAACCATTATTATGAATAGCATTTGCCCGGCAATATTTATAGAAGCAGTGAAATCCATTCTTTCAAATCCATCCATTGCACATTGGTAGCAAGATGCCAAAGCATTTAAAAAAAGAGTTACCAAAGCATAAGGAAGAATCTCGTAAGCTAGAGACAAGTAATTATCTTGAAAAATATTACTCAAAATAAATTTAAAAATAGGAAAAAGAAATGGCAATAAGCAAATAAGAACAAAAAATATCAACATCGATGTGCTGTCGATAATTTTTTTTATTTTTAAATTATCCTGACTAGCTCTGCTTGCTGCAACAAACTTAGTGACTGCTACACTAAATCCAATGTCTATAATTCTAGACCCAGCAGTAATTGCCATGACAACTGACCAAACTCCAAGCTTATCTAGGCCTAAAATTCTATTTATGTATAAATAGAGAAAAAATAAGATAAATGTAGATGCAAAAGCTTGAAAAAACATTGCAATAGCATTGCCTGTAATGGTTCCGGTCAACTTAGACATACTCTTTAAAGACTAATCACTATAAAAAAAGAAATCATGTTTTGTTTGGCCTTCCCAGGCTATTTTAAAACCTGATTCAATTAAAATAGTTTTTATAGCATTTTTATCTTCTTTTCGATAATTGTGCTCAATACATCCAGATTTAAATTTATAGTCCTCTAATTTAATGATTTGTTTTAAAACATCTAATTCTCCCCCTTCGACATCAATGGAAATGAAATCGATTACTTTTGGAGCCTGAAAAGCTTCAAGAATAGAGATCAGCCTTTTTCCTTGAACTTCTATAGATTGTTTACCTTTAATTTGATGAGGGTTTGAATTATCTAGTGTTTTCTCTAAACCTCCATATAATCCAGCATCTCTAAATTTGAAAATTTCATCTTCATCCGATATGGCAGCAATAACTGCCTTTGCTTTTCTATTTTTTAAATTTTCTGAATAAGCAGGATTTGCTTCAATTAAGATGCCCTCCCAGTCATAATGTTTTTCAAGGTAATAGGTATTGGATAAATTAAATCCATCATTTGCACCGATTTCAATAAAAAAACCTGGCTTAAAATCATTCATTAAAAGAGCAAAAAAATCCTGATTAATTTGAGATGAAAAAGTTGATTTTGGCAGAAAGAAGATATTTTTAAGTTCTTGACTATCTAGGTGAGTCAAAATTGTAGGTAGCAATCTCTTTTTTATAATATAAGAAACAGAAAGCTTGTCTACATAAGGGATATTAAAAAAAACTAATTTAGCAAAGGCTTTAAAAATATACCTCAGAAAAGACAATTTTTAGCCTCTAATTTTTTTAAACAACGGAATAAAAAAGAATACAAGATAAGAGGCAATGAAACTTATAATTAATGAAACGGTTAAAATGATGCCTCTCTTAGGCATTGATTTAAGCTCAGGTACTCTTGGTTTTGATATTACTTTTAAGAAATATTCAGGAGATACATTTGTTAAAGCAATCTCTTCTATTTTTCTTTGAATAAGAGAATTAATTCCAATTTTTACATTTAATATCTTAGTTTTTTCTAGCTCTTTTTCTAAAAATTCTATTGTTTTCTCAGCTGCCTCCCTATCTATGACTCTCTTATATTCATTTATTTCGTATATCACATTTTCTAAAAGCTCTTTTGCTACATAAGGTGAATAATGCTCAAAAAATATATATATTATTCCCGTAACTTTATCTCTACTAATGGAAAACTTTTTCATAAATTTTCTATGAGAACTTTGTAAAGAGGGTTTACCTTCAAAAGAAAAATTTCCAGAATAGACCCACTTATTGGATTCAGGGATATAAAAATCTCTATTTACTTTTAGAGAATTATCTTTGCTATTCCATCCATTAACTGCAAAAAGCTTAAAGAAAAGGTCATTTTTAGAGATAATTTTTTCAAAAAAATCCAAAGACTTTATTATTTCCATACCTTGAAAAACATCATCAATATCTGAGCCTCCTAGTTCCAAACCAACTAAGTTCGCGATGCCAGAATACTGTCCAGCTAACTGGGATAAATCTGAGGTTCCCTTAGATGGGGCTAATATAGCGCTGCTTGTATATTGATTAGGAAAAAAATACGAGCCAAGTGTTATTAAGAAAGACAAAATAATTGAAGACGAAATTATTTTAATTTTGTTTTTCCAAAAGATATCAAAAAGTTCTTTTAAATCAAAAGTAGTATCTAAAGGTTTTGAATTTTCAGCATCCATCTCACTCATATTTATTTTTTGGTACCCAGGGCCGGACTTGAACCGGCACGAAGTCGCCTTCGAGGGATTTTAAGTCCCTTGTGTCTACCAATTCCACCACCTGGGCTATCTTCTCAAAATCTCCTTAATGTATTTTAGTATTTCTTTATCACTTAATGCCAAGGCTATATTAGCACCAATAAAACCTTTTTTTGTTCCGCAGTCATAGATATCTGATTTAGATAAAAAGGCTTCAAGATTTGTCTGTTCTTCTACAATATGATTAAGAGCATCAGTTAATTGTATTTCTCCATCTTTTCCAGAAGATGTTTTGTTTATGTAATTAAACACCTCATGTGGCAATATGTATCTTCCAATAATTCTGTAATTTGAAGGAGCAGACTTCGCTAAAGGCTTTTCTACGAATCCAGTTATTTTTAAATTTTCTTTCTTACCAAATTTTTTATTATCTAAATTAACAATGCCATATTTTGAAGTTTCATTATTTTTAATCTTTTCAACTAGAATCTGACCTTTACCTTCTTTTTTAAAGCAATTGATCATTCTAAGAAAATCATTTTTTGAATCATTATTTAGGACGAATTCATCGGGAAGAAGGATAGCAAATGGCTCTCCTTTATCAATCAAATGAGAAGCACATAAAATTGCATGGCCTAACCCTAAAGCTCTATCTTGTTTTACAGATGAAATTTTTATATCTTTAGGAATTACATTTTTAATAGATTTCAAAATCTTTTTTTTGCCTTTTCTTTCCAGTAAATATTCCAATTCAAAATTAACATCAAAATGATTTTCTATAGCTTCTTTACCTGATCTTGTAACCAAAATGATTTCTTTTATACCAGCTGAGATTGCTTCTTCGACTACATATTGAATAAGAGGTTTATCTAAAATTGGCAATAACTCTTTAGGAATAGCTTTGGTTGCAGGCAACATTCTTGTACCTAACCCAGCTACAGGAATAATAGCTTTTTTAATTTGTCTTATTTTTTTCATAGAGCCATGTGCTTTTCAACATTTGATCTAAACTTTTTTTTGTCTCCCAATTTAAAAAAGAATTTGCTTTAGACACATTGGCGTAATTTATAGCTATGTCTCCTTTTCTTTTAGGAAAAAACTTATATGGAATCTCAACTTTATTGACTTTTTCAAAATTCTTAACTATTTCTAAAACTGAGTGCCCTCTTCCTGTACCTAGGTTAAAAACGTCATAGACGTTTTTTCTTTTTTTTGCGAGATATTTCAAGGCTGATAAGTGTCCATTGGCAAGATCTTCAACATGGATATAGTCTCTAATCGCTGTGCCATCAAAAGTCGGATAATCCGATCCAAAAATTAGTAATTCTTTCTCTTTGCCCTTTGCAACTTTGTTTATTGCTGGAAGCAAATTTTCTGGCTTTCCTTTCGGATTGTCTCCAATTAATCCAGATGGATGGGAGCCAATTGGATTGAAATATCTCAAAGATATAATTTTCCAATTACCCTTTGCAGCTTTTTTCTTTAAAAATATTTCTACCCCCTTTTTGGTTTTGCCATAGATATTTGTAGGCTGTTCTTTATGAGTTTCTTTGCATGGAAGTAACTTGGGATTTCCATAGATCGTTGCGCTACTACTGAAAATGAATATTTTTTTTCCAGCTCTTCCTTTTTCGAAGGCACGAAGGAGTGACTTACTACCGTTGACATTAACGTCAAAGTAATCTTGAGGATAATTTTCCGAATTTTTTACTGATTTTAGTCCTGCAAAGTGAAAAATTGCCTCAATATTTTTTTTTTCTATGATTTTTTTTATACTGGATTCTTGTCTAACATCCAACTTATAAAAGTCTGTTTTTTTTCCAGAAATTTTTTCAATTTTTTTAAGATTGCTAATTTTTGAGTTAGCCAAATTATCTAATAAAGTTAAATTATGATTTTCCTTTAGAATTTTAACTGCAACATGGCTCCCTATATAACCTAAAGCTCCCGTAATTAAAATATTCACCTTTCAAAGAAATTAATTTCTATTGTATTTATCTTCTATTCTGACAATGTCCTCTTCAGAGAGCTTAGCTCCCATTTGAACTTCTATTATTATTAAGTTTTCTGAACCTGTATTTTCAATACGATGTTTTTGTTTCTTTTCTATAAAGAAACTTGATCCTGGTTTACATTTAATTTCATTATTGTCTAATGTGATTAGTCCTCTGCCTTTCACTACAACCCAATATTCGGATCTTTTATTATGATATTGAAGACTGAGTTTTTGGTTTGGCTTTACAGTTAATTTTTTTACCAAAAAGTTTTTTTCCTCATCTAGATTTTCAAAGTTTCCCCAAGGTCTATTTTCTTTATAATTTAAAAAAGGGTAAACAAGATTCGAACTTGATTGAATTTTACCGCCACCTATATCAAAAACCATTTCAATGTCATGTCTTTTGCAAATTTCGTATTCCGGAATATCTTTGATATTTTTTCTGTCTCCACCGTTAGCAAAAATGTCAATTGCATCTTCTTCAGCAAGCTTTTCTATACTTTTAATAACTGTATGATCAGTATCAATAGATTGTAAAACCTTATCAACAGCAGAAAATCCCATAAGTATCTCTTTTCTCTCTTCAAAAGGCATGAAGAGAAATCCTTTTTTTTTCATTAAGAAATTGTCACTATTTAAAATCACCGTCAAATGATCGCCCAATTTTTTTGCTTGGATAAACAATCTAAGGTGTCCTATGTGAACTGGATCAAATCCTCCGCTCACTACAACTTTTTTCACCAAATTCCTCTTTTTTTCATTATACAGACGGATAAGATCTTATTTTCTATTATATTGGAGGCTGAGGTCGGAATCGAACCGGCGTAGACGGATTTGCAATCCGCTGCATGACCACTCTGCCACTCAGCCGCAAAACTATTGTATATATCTAATTTAAACAATCCATTCATTAAAATATTTTATAAGAGAAAACCAAGAAATTAGAGCGCTAAAGATGATTAATGCGATACTTAAATCAAAAATGAAATTTGGTGTTATTGGGGTTATTAAAAATAATCCTAGTCCTGTCATTTGGATTGCAGTTTTATATTTTCCTAATAAGTCAGATTTAACTTCGCTTATATGTTTCGATTTAGAAATAATGAATAATCTCAAGTAACTTACAGAAATTTCTCTAGAAACAATAAGAATAGACGAAACTAAAATTAGCATACTATCTAAATTAAATGTCATCCAAATCAATAAGATAGAAACAAATAATTTGTCTGCTAACTGATCTAGAAGCGCGCCAAAATCAGAGGTTTGATTTGTCAGGCGAGCAAAGTAGCCATCTAAGTAGTCTGTTATAGAGGCAGCTATATAAATGATTAGTGATTGCAGGAAAAATTCGTTTTCAAAAAGAAAAATAATTGGAATCAGGAGTAATATCCTCGAAACAGATAAGGTATTAGGAATACTCATTTTATTTGTTATTGATGTAAGAATGAATTTTTTTAGCTTTGCTTTCCCCTATACCAGGTACAGACTTTAAGTCATCTAATGAAGCCTCAGACAATTTATCGATACCGCCAAAATATCTTATCAAAGATAGTTTTAGCTTAGGGCCTAGACCATCTATTCTATCTAAACTGGAAGAAAAGAAATCGTTAGATCTTCTCTTTCTGTGATGGTTGATTGCAAATCTATGAGATTCATTTCTCACTAACTGTAGAAGCTTAGATATATTACTTGAATTTTTTAATTCATGGCTATTTTTACTATCATGAAGAATGTCATATTTTTCATTTCTATTAGGTCCTTTAGAGACAGAAATGAATTTTATTTTTTCTAAAAATTTATCATCAAGATATTTTTTGACTGTATTTAGTTGACCCCTACCTCCATCAACTAATATAACTTCGGGAAGATCAAGTTCGTTTTTTTGTAAATTTTTACATCTTCTATTAATGGCTTCGCTTAAAGCTAAGTAATCATTGTTAGAATCTTTTTTAATATTCATGATTCTGTAATTTTTTTTGACTGGACCTTGTTTGGTAATAGATACACAGGAAGCTGAAACATTTTTTCCTGAAGTATGACTTATATCAAAACCTTCTATCTTATTTATATTTTCTATTTGCAAAAAATTAGCTAGCGAATCTAAACAACCTTGAACCCAGGAAAAATTATTATTTCTTGATAATGCATCTGCGGCTTGTGAAGAGCAAATATCAATCAAATTCTTATTCTGCTTATTTGACTTATGGATAATTATTTTGGGAGATAATAAATTAATTAAAAAATCTTTTGTTTCCTGAAAGATTTCTCCTGAAAAAAGTAAATTTATTATTTTCCTTTCTTTATTTTCTGTGACGTAACTTTCTAAAAAGATTGATAAAAGCTCTTCGTCAGATATATTATCTTTTGAATCTGGATAGAAATTTTGAGAACTTGTGATCCAGCCTTCCTCAATTTTTAATACACTTATACAACAATTGAATTTGTTTCTTTTTATTACAAAAACATCTAAATCATCAAATCTTGTTAAAACATTTTGTTTTTTTTGGGTATCTCTTATAGCCTGGACTTTATCTCTGTAAATGGCAGCTCTCTCATAATCTTTTATTCTCGAATATGAGTCCATCTTTTTTTGGAGATTAGATATTATGTTTTTTGTATCTCCTGAAAGAAAATTTATTGTATTTTTTACATCAAAAGCATAGTCTTCTTTAGAGATGTTTCCTACGCAAGGAGCTGAACATCTGTTCATTTGATACTCAATACAAGGACGTGATCTATTTTTAAAATTAATATCCTTACAATTCCTTATCTTAAATACAGACCTTATCAAGCTAACATTAAGCCTCATAGCCCCAACATTTGCGAAAGGACCAAAAATTGTACTTTTTGAGTCCTTTTGTCTAGAAACATAAATTGCTGGAAAATCTTTAGAGGTAGATAAATGTATCGCTGGATAAGATTTATCATCTCTAAATTGAATATTAAATTGAGGTCTTTTTTTAGAAATTAGACCTTGTTCTAGAATCAAAGCATCAGACTCTGTTTTGGTGATTATAGTTTCAATATATTTAATTGAAGATTTAAGTTTAGCTATCCTTTTACCCTCAGATTTTCTAACATTTAGATAGCTTTTAACTCTTTTTTTTATATTTTTTGCTTTCCCTATGTAAATGATTTCATGTTCCGAGTTAAAGAATTTATAGACGCCAGGTAATTCTGGAAAATCTACATTTTTTTCAAACAAAATTTTTTTATTTGTAAACTGTGCTTGCTTTACCATCTGGTCTTCTTTCATCAGAAAAGGCTTCTATGCCATCCTCTTTTAATAAAATAGAATGAATTTCACCTAACTTTCTATTAACTAATCTTTTTTCTTTTTTTAAGGATTCTACAAGACTATCATCAAACTGCTCATGAAATAATATATTTGGTAAGTGTTGAAAATGTATTCGTTTTTTTCTGGAAGACTCTTCAAGAGACATCTTAAAATCTAATATGTTTAAAATCTCTTGCAATACACTTGTAATGATTGTTGAACCGCCAGGAGAACCAGTTATTAAATAGGGCTTTCCATCACGAAATACTATTACTGGAGACATAGAGGAAAGAGGAGTTTTTCTAGGTTCAATTTTATTTGCTTCTGATCCTATTAAACCATATGCATTTGGATACCCTGGTTTTGATGAGAAATCATCCATTTCATTGTTCATGAGAATTCCAGTTCCAGTGGGAATTATGCCTGATCCATATGCAGTATTTAATGTATAAGTGTTACTTACTGCATTTCCCCATTTGTCTACAATGGAAAAATGTGTTGTTTCCTCGCCCTCCGTGATATTTACGTTTATTTTTGAAGGTGTTTTCTTCTTTTGTATAAGCTGATAAATGTCTTCTGCATATTTTTTTGATGTAAGTAATTCTTGTGGTACAAATGTAAAATCTGCATCCCCTAAATACTCTGCTCTGTCTTTGTATGCATAATCCATAGCAGCAATTAAGATTTTTAGATATTTTTCCGAATTATGTTCAAGTTTATTCAAGTCAATATTTTCAAGAATATTTAAAATCTGAATTAAGGCAATTCCTCCAGAACTTGGAGGGGCCATAGAACAAATTTTATAAAGCCTATAACTTCCACAAACTGGGTCGAGTACTCTAAGTTTATATTGATTCAAATCTTCGATACTTAAAATACCTCCATTCTCTTTGAAGAAATTTGAAATTCTTTTTGCTGTCTCTCCAGAGTAAAATTCTTCTTTTCCGTTTTTAGCAATTCTCTCCAAAGTCACAGCAAGATTTGTTTGAACTAAAATATCCCCTTGGAAGAATTCATTAGGCCTTGTAAAAATTTCTTTTGCTTCTTTATTTTTGGAAAACTTTTCTTTATATCTGTTAAGGTTTTTTGCTTGAAAATCAGATAGCGCGAAACCTTTTTTTGCCAGTTCAATCGACGGCTTAATTAAATTTTTGATTTCTATTGTTCCATAACGTTCTGATGCAAAAAACATACCCGATACTGTGCCTGGTACTCCTGAAGCTAAAATAGAATTTAAACTTAATCCTTTGATGACTTTTCCAGATTTATCTTGAAACATTTTTTCATAAGATTTGATTGGAGCTCTTTCTCTATAATCAATAGAAATTGTTTCATTTGTTTCGGCTAAGTGTAATAGCATAAATCCGCCACCACCAAGATTACCAGCAGATGGATTTACTACAGCTAGAGCAAATGCTACGGCTATGGCTGCATCAATTGCATTGCCCCCATCTTCTAAAATTTTCATGCCAATATTTGTAGCAAGATGATGCCTTGTTGCAACAGCGTAAGACTCTGCCTTTATTAAGGAAGAAGAAAAGAATAATAAAGTCAGGAAAGACGCTATTACTGAATATTTTGAGATATAGATTTTACTAACTTGGCTTATCTTCAGTATGCCTTTCACCATTAAATATCGCAGCAAATTCTAAAATCTCACTAGACTCGTTGAAGACTCTGTGAAAAGCTCCATCTGGAACTGGTATTACATCTCCTTGCTTAACTTCAAATTTTGAATCATCAATTTGCATTATTCCTGTACCTTTATAAAACACATAAACCTCTTCTTGGCCTTCATGTTTATGGCCAGATGTACTTTTGTTTGGATTTAATTTAGTAATGCTTGGAACGAGTTTTGACAAAGAGCTATTGTCAAGAACTACATATCTATCATCCTCTTTAACTACGTGCCAATTATTATCCATATCTTAGATTATATATGATTCAACTTTTTTTAACATTTTAGAAATATTTTCTGAGGCAGTTATTTCTCTTCCTAAAACAATATAATCACTACCATTTTTTGTAGCTTCCTCTAAAGTTGCTACTCTAGATTGATCATCATTTTTCTGCTGTACTCTAATTCCTGGAGTTACTGTAATAAAATCTTCACCAAAATTTCTTTTAATTTCAGATACTTCTTTGACTGAACATACTACACCATCAATTTTGTTTTGCTTAGCGGTCATAGATAGATTTTTAACTAATTCAGGAATTTGCATATCGAAACCTATATTTTTTATATTTTTTTCACTTAGACTAGTAAGAACTGATACTCCGATTAAAAGAGATTCGCTTTTTATACTTTCTCTGGCTTCTCTGGCAGCCTGTATCATTTCTTCTCCTCCAAGCAAATGGATATTTGTCATCCAAATCTCGTATTTAAGTAAGTTTTTCAATGCCTTGTAAACTGTATTGGGAATATCGTGAAGCTTTAAGTCTAAAAAGATATCAAAACCTTGTTTATTGAAATTTTCTATAATTTTAGGTCCTTCAGCAGTAAATAATTGTTTTCCAATCTTTAATCTATAAATTTCTGGATCTAAAAGTTTCGCAGTTGAGTTTGCTTCTTTAAGGGAATCATAATCTAGAGCTACAATAATTTGCTTTCGATTAAGGATTTTCATCTTCTTTGACGTTGAGTGCTTTTGTATTTCGTCTAAGTAACCTAGGCAACTGAAGAATTAAGGAAATAATAGCACCAATAAGAACAGCAAAAATCATGGAAAATCCAACTGATATCCCTTCAATTTTCATAAAGAATAAATCCAACGTAATTATGTCTGGATTAATATTCGAAAATATAAAAAGGAATGTAATAAGAAGGATTAAAAGGATGAAATAAAAATATTTCATATTATTATTTTAACACAACCTAGTTGACTCTTTGTTTCAATAACTTTGAAGCTCTGAAGAAGGGTATGGATCTTTTTGGTAATTCTATAGACTCACCTGATTTAGGATTTCTGGCTCTTATAGACTTTCTATCTCTTACACAAAATGATCCAAAACCTCTAATTTCAATTCTATTTCTCTTTTTTAAGGATTCGATAATCGCCTTTTGGATCAGATCAGCTGAAAGACTTACATCAATATCGCTGTAATCTTTGAGGTTCTTAGAAAGTAAATATATGAAATCAGATTTCTTCATTTAATCTTTAGAAGAATCACTTAATTCTTCTTGGATAAGATCGCCTATTGAAGTTTTAGTTTCTGATTCAATTTGTTTGTTTTTGGAAATATTTTCTTTTATCAATTCTTTTTCTTGAGATTTTTCCAAAGCAAAAACAGATAAGTTAACTTGTCTATTTTTTCTATCAATTGAAGTTACAAGAGAAGTTATATTATCTCCTTCAGAAGGAAGGTTATCTTTAAATTCTTTGCTCTTTATTTTTCCAACAACTTCTTCAGCCAAGCTTATGAAAATCAAATCTTCTCCAATTGAGCTTACTGGGCCAGATAATTCAGTTCCTTTTGGATTATTTTTAGCAAATGTATCAAAAACATCTTCAGATAATTGCTTTATTCCCAAGGATATCCTTTCTTTATGAGGATCTATTCCAAGAATAACAGCCTCAACTTCCTGGCCTTTGGCAAAGGATTTTACTGCTTCTTCTTCAGATTGATTCCAAGAAAGATCTGATAAATGAACAAGTCCATCAATATTCCCATCCAGACCTATAAACATACCAAAATCTGTAATTGATCTTACCTCGCCTTTAACAGTGTCTCCGAGGCTATTATTTTCAGAGAAAATTAACCAAGGATTTTCTTGACACTGTTTCATTCCAAGAGAAACTCTTCTTTTTTCTACGTCTATCTCCAAAATCATCACATCAACTTCATCACCTAAAGAAACTACTTTGGATGGATGAATGCTTTTGTTTGTCCAATCAATTTCGGAGATATGCACTAAACCTTCTGTATTCGTATCTAATTCTGCAAAAAAGCCATATTCAGCAATACTAGAAACTTTAGCTTTATGGATAGAATTAATCGGAAAAGTATCTTTTATGTTTTCCCAAGGATCACTTGTAAGTTGTTTTAATCCAAGAGAAATTCTTAACTTTTCCTTATCAAAGTTAGTTACTTTAAAATCAAGCTTGTCTCCGACATTAAGAACTTCCGAAGGATGATTAATTCTTTTCCAGGTTATGTCTGTTATGTGTAAAAGCCCATCAACCCCACCTAGGTCAACGAAAGCCCCATAATCAGTTAAATTTTTCACCATTCCGGAAATCAATGAGCCTTCTTGAATGGTAGCAAAAATCTTTTCCCTTTCTTCTGAATTTAAGTCTTCTTGAACTGCCTTTCTGGAGAGAACAACATTGCTTTTCTCTTTATCTAATTTAATTACTTTGAAATCTTGGAAAGTCTTTTCTAAATCATCAAAACTATCCAAAGGTCTTGAATCTACTAAAGATCCTGGAAGAAAAGCTCTCACGCCTGCGACATCAACTGTCATACCGCCTCGAACTTTTCCAGAAATATAACCCTTGATTAATGCACCAGTTTCTAAAGCTTCCTCTAGGTTCTTCCAGCTTTCATCATGCATGGCTCTTATTCTAGATACTCTTGTAGAACCGTGACCATCTTCAACAGCTTCGAGAGATACTTTCACCTCATCACCTATTGACAGTTCTCCGTCTGCTTCATCTGCTAAAAATTCTGTTCTTGGAATAAGAGATTCTGATTTCAAACCAACATGCACAGTGACCCAATCAGAAGTTAAATCTACTATCACACCAGAAATCAATGCTCCTTGTTCAAATTTCAAAGTTGTGAGACTTTCGTCTAAAAGTTTTTCAAATGCCGTTTCTGTCATAATTTTTTAAAATTCTTCATTACCCTTTCTTCTACTTCCTTAATACTTAAATTACTTGTATCAATCACTAGAGAGTCATCAGCTGGTTTTAAAGGAGATATCTTTCTATTTGTGTCTTCTTCATCCCTTTGCTGAATTTGCTCCAAAAGGTCGTGCATGATAACGCTCATGCCCTTTTCTTTCAACTGATTAGCTCTTCTTTCTGCTCTAACTTTTGGAGATGCTTGAAGAAAAACTTTCAAGGCTGCTTCAGGAAAAATAATTGTTCCCATATCTCTTCCATCAGCAATAAGACCTATTTTAGAATCATAAGCATCCCTTTGAATCTTGATTATCGAATTTCTAATTTCTTCTTCTTTAGCAAGTTCTGCTGCTCTAGATGCTATATTTTCATTTCTAAGCTCTTTTCCTAGGACTTTTTCGTTTAACTCTATTTCACAAATACCCTCATTAAAATTAGAAATAGGTTTAATTTTTGATTTATTTAGAAATAGGACGATTTCTTTTGATGTCTCTAATCCTTCCTTAAAGCTCAAATACCCAACGAGTCTATAAAGAAGACCACTATCAAGAACATTCCACCCCAGTCTTTCAGCTAACGAAAATGCAAGAGTCCCTTTTCCTACGCCACTAGGTCCATCAATAGTTATTATGTTTTTAACTAATTTCAAAATTACATCCAAGCTTTATACCCAGTTCTATAAACTCTGGAAAAGACGTATTAATACTTTCAGGCGAAGCGATTTCTATAGAAGAGTTACTATTCAAGCCAGCTATAGCAAAAGACATGGCAATTCTATGATCATAGTAAGTCTCAGCTAAAAAATTTGGTATTTTGTAACCTGTGCCCATTCCTTCAATACAAAAAACATTACCATCCACAAAATGTTTAATTTTCATTTTGTCTAAGCCGTTTTGCATAGCTTTTAGCCTATCGCTTTCTTTATGCTTTAATTCTTCTATCTCGTTGAAACTTGAAATACCATCTGCAAAACAACTCGCAATAAACAATATAGGAAGTTCATCAATTAAATTCGGTACGTCATCCGATGTAACTTCACAAGAGTTTAGAGAAGAACTTTTTACATTAACGTCTGCAACGGGCTCTTTCCCAAATGAAGAGTGATTAAATACCTTGATATCTCCACCCATTTGAATCAATTTTTTCAAAAGAGCGATTCGAGAGGGATTCATCCCAACTTCTTTAAGGGTAATATCAGAATTTTTTGAAATCAAAGCTGCGACAATAAAGAAAGCAGAAGAAGAAAAATCTCCTGGTATTTCTATATTTTGAGAAGTAAATGTATCAGTTTCTCTTAAAGTTGTTTCTTTTTCAGAATAGGTAATGCTTGCTCCAAAATATTCAAACATTCTTTCAGTATGATCTCTCGATATGGATTTTTCTATAATTTTCGTATCGCCATTTGCGCCTAGACTAGCAAATAAAATTGCAGATTTTACTTGGGCACTTGCAACCGGCATTTTGTAATTTATTCCATTTATTTTCTTAGAAGGAGTTATTTGCAAAGGAAGAGTATCTTCGTTTGTGCCAGATATGTTCGCTCCCATCTTTGATAAAGGCTCAATTATTCTTTTCATTGGTCTTTTAGAGAGAGATTCATCTCCTGTAAGACTTGAAGAAAAATTCTGTATTGATAATAATCCAGACATCAGTCTAATTCCTGTTCCAGAATTTCCAAAATAAAGTCGGTTTTCTGATTCTTTTAATCCTCTGAATCCTTTGCCTTCTATATAATACGACTCATTTTCTTTAACGATACTTATACCAAGTTGTTTGAGGGATTTAAGAGTATTAATTACATCTTCACTCTCTTGAAGATTTGAAATTTTAGAAGTACCTTCTGAAATTGCAGCGCAAATCAATGCTCTGTGAGATATAGACTTATCGCCTGGAATTTTTATCTCTCCATGAAGTCCTTCGGAAGATTTAGAAATAAGTTTCATCTGTTAAAAGATTCTTTAGTCTTTTTAATTTTTTTTAAGTGCTTTTCTAATTTATCTCCGTTGTCTTGAAGAATGAATGTTTTTATTTTATTAATTTCTTTTTCAATTTCACTTATATCTTTCAATAAGTTAATTTTATTCAGGGAAAATATATTTTCCCACATCGCTGGATCACTTTCTGCAATTCTAGTGAAGTCTTTTAAACCTCCTCCGATAAATTTTTTATATTCAGATGTTTTTCTTTTAGAGAATAAAGAAATCAAGCTAAAAGCCACGACGTGAGGAAGATGACTTGTCAAAGAAAATATCTTGTCATGTAATTTTGGATCTAGATTATGAGTTTTTGATCCTAACTCAAACCAAAATTCTTTGCATTTTTGTAAAGTAGAAATTGCTAAGCCCTTATGCTTAGAAATTATCGAAATTTTGTCTTTAAACAGGTCTTCATTTGAATTTAAAAATCCGCTTTTTTCAGATCCTGCAATGGGATGAGATAAAATGAATTTTGATTCAAGTTTGTTCTTTACAATTTTATTCAACAAAGAACCTTTTACGCTTGTGCAGTCAGTAATAAACTCAGCTTTATGAAAAAAATCCAGATATTTGTCAAAGTTACTAAAAAGAATCTTAGGTGGTAAAGCAATAATTACAAAAAGTTTTTTTGCACTATCAGTTTTTTCTGAACTACCAACTATAATTTTTGATTTTTTTGCATATTTTAAATGGGACTTATTCTTATCAATTGCTAAAACCTCGAACCCATTTTTTGAAAGTCTTTTTGCTACTGAGCCCCCTATTAAACCAAGACCAATAATTAAAAACTGGATGTTTTTTTTATTTTTTAGAAAGGTCTTTTTCATAGTCTTCTAATACTTGAAGAAAAAAATCCATCTCTTCTTCTGTCCCAATGGAAACTCTCAAGTGCTGAGGCATTTCATATACTTTTAACGATCGGAGGATAACTCCCTTTTCTAAAAAGTATTGAAAAGCAACATCAGAGTCTTGCTTAGCATCAAAAGAAATAAAATTTCCCCAAGATTCGATGAAGTTGTAATCAAGATTAGCGAAAGCTTTTTTTACTCGTTCCATACCGGAAAAATTAATTTTTACTGATTTGCTAATGTGTTCTTGATCAGAAAGAGCAACTTTCCCTAAATCTAAGGCAAGTGAGTTTGCATTAAAAGGCTGTCTGACTCTATTAAGATAGTCAGACAACTCAGGATTTGAAACGCAAAAGCCCAATCTTAATGCTGCCAATCCATGAGCTTTAGAAAAGCTTCGTGAAATGACTAAGTTAGGATGATCATCAATTAATGAAAAAGGAATATCAAACTCTGAGCCTTCTACATACTCATAATAAGCTTGATCAAGAAAGACCAAGATATCGTCCTTCAAATTATTCAAAAAAATTTCAATTTCTTTGAGAGTTTTTGCTGTTCCAGTTGGATTATTTGGGGATGCTATAAAAATTACTTTTGTCTTATCATCTGTTAAATCGGACATTAATTCCAAATCATGACCCCAATTTTTTGCTTTTGATTTCACTGGGAGAGCTCCTGTTGCTTTTATAGCTAGTGGGTAGATGGCAAAACCATGTTGTGAATAAATTGCTTTTTTTCCTTTCCCTAAAAAACACCTTGAAACGAACTCAATTAAATCATTAGAGCCATTACCTATTGTTATTTGCTTTGGATCCACTTTGTATTTTTTTGATATTGCCTTCTTTAATTCATGTGCGTTTCCGTCAGGGTATCTGTTTAATTCTGATGAAAAGCTGTTGATTTTCCCTTGAAGCAAATCTAAGGCCTTGGGGCTAGGTCCTAAAGGATTTTCGTTGCTAGCTAGTTTGATCATTTTTTCTAAGCCTAATTTCTTTTGAGTATGCTCTAGCGGCAATCCTGGTTCATAGGGTTTCAGTCCAAGAACACCTTGATTTAGATTTTCTAAGAATGAATTTTTCATGGATTAGTATGCTGCCGGATAGGATCCTAAGACTTTTAGGTCATAACTGACTTTTTGAAGTTCTTTGAATAATTTTAAAACATTCTTATCTGAGGCATGCCCTGAGAATTCTAAAAAGAAAGAATATTGCCACTTATTTTTCTTAACTGGCCTAGATAAGATATTTGTAAGATTTATTTTGTTCTTATTTACTATCTGCAGAACTTTTAACAAGGCTCCTTGCTCATTTTTTAAACTTAAACTTATTGAAGTTTTATCATCAGATGTTTTTCCTGGAAATTCGTTTCCTATTACTAAAAACCTGGTTGTGTTGGTTATTTGATCTTGAATTTTTTCTTTCAATAAATTTAACGAATAAATCTCAGATATTTGTTTTGGTCCTATGGAGCCTTTGCCTGATTTATTCATAATCACCTGGGCTGCCTTAGCGGAACTCTCAGTTTCGATAATTTTAGCTCTAGGAAGATTTTTACTTAGCCATTTACGACATTGCGCAAGAGCTTGAGGATGTCCATAAATAGTATTAAGTTTATTTATATTTTTTTCAGATGAAATAAGAGAGTGCTCTACAGGTAATTCCAATTCTGAACAAATTTTTAAATTGCTTTCTATGAGATTATCTAAAGATTGATTCACCATGCCTTCTATTGAATTTTCAAAAGGTAACATACCGTAGGAATTTTTATTTTTGGCTACTTCTTTAAAAATATCTCCTATATTTTCTGTTTCTACCTTTTCAACAGAACTGCCAAAATGTGTTGTTGTTGCAATTTCTGAAAAAGTACCTTTAGGACCCAAATAATAAACTTTTATTTTTTTCTCAAGGGTAAAGCATGCTGAAATAATTTCTTTGAAAATAAATTTAATATTTTCAGCGGGAATAGAACTTTTGTTTTTCTTTTGTAGCGTCTTAATTAAACTTGCTTCTCTGTCCGGCCTGTAAAATGTTTTATCGCCTGATTTCTTTTTTATTTTTCCAGCATTTATAACAAGCTTGGATCTTTCGTGTATAAGGTTTAGAAGTTTTTGGTCAATTTGATCAATTTCTTTTCTATTGTCAGTTAGATCTTCTGGTAGATTTTTTTTAGCCATTACTTTTTTCAAATTCTTTCATAAAATCTATTAAAGCATCTACTCCCTCTTCCGGAACTCCATTGTAAATACTTGCCCTCATACCGCCAACAGACCTATGACCAGCAAGATTCAATAATCCATTACCTTCAGACTCTTCTAAGAATTTATCGTTTAAAGAATCATCTCCCAAAAGAAATGGAACATTCATTATGGATCTAGATTCTTTATCAACATCATTTTTATAAAAATCGCTTTGGTCGATGTAAGAGTAAAGTTTGTTAGCTTTTGACTCGTTAACATTCTTTTGGTTCGAAAGACCCCCATTCTTTTTTAACCATTTGAAAACCATGCCCGATAAATACCAGGCAAATGTAGGCGGGGTGTTATACATTGAGTCAGAATCAGCATAAGTCTTGTATTGCATCATGGCTGGAAGACTATCTTTATCCTCAAGAAGGTCTTTTTTTATAACAATAATAGCCAATCCAGAAGGGCCTATGTTTTTTTGAGCCCCCGCATAAAGCATACTGAATTTTGTTACATCAAGAGGTTCAGAAAGAATACAAGAAGAGCAATCTGCAACAAGACTTTTCTTTGGAAGATCATCTAAGTTCCTGAGACAAACTCCATCGATTGTTTCGTTCAATACAAGATGAGTGAATATAGAATCAGGATGGATTTTCCAAGTATCAGGTTTAGGGTATTTTTTATAAGATAAATCTGCTGAAGATGCAGAAATTTCTACTTGTCCAAATTTCTTGGCTTCCTTAATTGCTTTCTTAGACCACTGCCCAACATCGAGGTAACTGCATAAAGCTTTATTATTTTCTAAAAAATTCATTGGAATCATTGAAAATTGCAGGGAAGCACCTCCCTGTATAAAAAGAACGTCGTAATCATCATTTATATCCAATAAATCAATGAAATCTTGTTTTGCAGTTTCAGCGATCTCCACAAACTCTTTACTTCTATGGCTCATTTCCATGACGGATAAACCTTTCCCTTGCCAATCGGGTATTTCCGCTTTTAATTGATCCAAAACTTCATTTGGAAGTGCTGCAGGTCCAGCACAAAAATTGTAATTTCTAGACATAATTAAATTATTTACGAATCAATAGCTAATGCAAGTCCGTTAAGAGCCTCATCCTCTTTGAGCTTAATAACCCTAACCCCTTGAGTATTTCTACCGATCAAACTAATTTCTGATACTTTCGTTCTTACAAGCATTCCCTTGTTAGTGATAAGAATAACTTCATCCATTTCGCTAACTTCTTTAGCAGAAATTAAGCCTCCATTTCTTTCAGAAGTCTGCATGGCTATGACACCTTTAGCTCCTCTTTTGGTTTTTCTAAAATCTTTAACTTTTGATCTTTTCCCATACCCTTTTTCCGAGACGGTTAATATCTCGGATTCTTTAGAAGGTTTTAATAAAGAGATTACTTTTTGATCTCCGTCTAGAGTAATACCCTTAACTCCTCGAGTGTCTCTACCCATAGATCTGGCATCTACCTCATTGAAAAATACTGCTTTTCCTGCATTTGAAACAACCATTAAATCAGCGCTGCCATCGGTCAAAAGAGTACCGACAAGCTCATCATTATCATCAAGTTTTATTGCTCGTTTGCCATTCTTTCTAGGTTTCCTAAATTCCGACAGGTGAGTTTTTTTAACTATCCCATTTTGCGTAGCCATGAATACATAGGCTTCACCTTCAAAAGACTCTACATCTAAAAGGCTAGTGACTCTTTCTGTTTCATCCAAATCAATTAAATTTACAAGTGGCCTACCTTTTGCTGTTCTAGAGGCTTGAGGAATTTCATAAACTTTAAGCCAGTAAACCTTTCCTAAGTTTGAAAAACACAAAAGAGTTCGATGAGTATTGGCAACAATTAATTGTTCAACAAAATCCTCATCTTTAACTGATGCAGCTGTTTTACCCATGCCGCCTCTTCTTTGGGATTGATATACCTCTAGAGGTTGAGTTTTTGCGTAACCCATGTTTGAAATGGTAACAACCATATCCTCAGGTTTGATTAAATCTTCAGTGGAAAGATCTAGTTTGTCTTCAATGGGAGTTTTTCTTTCGTCACCAAATTCTTCCTTAACAGATAATAGCTCTTCTTCAATTACTTCTTGTAATCTTTCAGGATTTTCTAGAATTTCATTTAAGGCAGCTATATCTTGAAGAACTTCTTCGTACTCTTTAATTAAATTATCTTGCTCTAAACCTGTAAGTCTTTGTAGCCTTAAATCAAGAATAGCTTGAGCTTGTTTTGAAGAAAGTTTGTAGCTGGAACCAGCAAGACCAAATTCTTCAAATATATCCTCAGGACGAGTATCAATTGATCCTGCTTTTTTTAATAAATTGTTTATCAAAGTGGATTTCCATTTTTTTGCTAGTAGTTTGCGTTTAGCTTCATTAGGATCTTTGGATTTTTTTATTAAATCAATGATTGGATCAATGTTTGATAGAGCAATTGTTAAACCTTCTAGAATGTGACCTCTATCTTTTGACTTTGCTAAGTCAAAAGCTGTTCTCCTTGAGACAACAGACCTTCTGTGACTTAAGAATATTTCAAGAAGCTCCTTTAAATTTAAAACTTTTGGAACACGGTCAACGATTGCAACATTATTTATACCGAAAGAGGTTTCTAACTGAGACTGAGCATACAAATTATTTAAAATAACTTCAGGATTTTGACCTGCTTTGAGATCTACAACTATTCTGACTCCTTCCCTATCTGATTCATCTCGAATTTCAGATATGCCGTCAATTTTTTTGTCTTTTGAAAGGTCTGCAATTTTCTCTACCAGGTTGGCCTTATTTACCTGATAAGGAATTTCAGAAATGATTAATCTACTTTTTTCATTTTTCTCATTTTCAATTTCTACTTTGGCCCTGAGAACTACTTTTCCTCTTCCAGTCTTAGCAGCTTCAATAGCGCCCGCTTTTCCATTTACAATACCTCCTGTTGGAAAGTCAGGCCCAGGAATTATAGTTACCAATTCATCAATGGATATTTCTGGATTTTTTAAAATTGCCAATGCCCCATCAATTGTTTCGCTCAAATTATGGGGAAGGATATTGGTGGCTAATCCCACAGCTATACCAGAAGATCCATTAACCAATAAATTAGGATATGATGCTGGAAGAACTTCTGGAATTAGTTCCGTGCCATCGTAATTCTCAACATAATCGACAGTTTCTTTGTTTATATCGTTCAGAAGAGCATTGCTGATTTTTGCCATTCGAGCTTCGGTGTATCTCATGGCTGCTGCACCATCGCCGTCCATAGAACCAAAATTTCCCTGACCGTCGACTAGGGGGTAACGTAGGCTAAATTCTTGAGCCATTCTGACCACTGTTTGATAGATTGCCGAATCTCCATGAGGGTGATATTTACCCATCACCTCACCGACAATTCTTGCAGATTTCAAATGAGGTCTATTCCATTCATTATTGAGTCTGAACATGGCGTAAAGAGTTCTTCTGTGAACAGGTTTTAAACCGTCCCTGGCATCAGGCAAAGCTCTTCCTACAATTACACTCATTGCGTAATCCATATAGGAACTCTTCAATTCGTCCGTAATATTAACGGGAATTACATCTTCTGTTATGTCATCCATAGAGAAAAATTAATGAAAAACTAATGAAATTTATAGTAAAAATAGTGGCTCATTTAATGCCATTATTTTAACATTTTATGGGTGTTTTAGCTCTTAAAAATAGGGCTTTAAGTCTTGAATTCAGAGACTAAAGTTGAAATGGATTCTTTAGCATCGCCAAACAACATTCTTGAATTTTCTTTGAGAAAAAGAGGGTTATCTATGCCTGCAAACCCTGCAGCCATACTTCTTTTCAAAATAAATACCGTCTTTGCTCTATCGACTTCAATAACCGGCATTCCATATATAGGACTACCCTCGTTTTCTCTTGCATCAGGATTTACAACATCATTTGCCCCTATGACAATGCAGACATCAACGGTATCCATTAAAGGGTTAACATCATCTGGTTCAGCTAAAACATCATAAGAAACATTAGCCTCTGCAAGCAGAACGTTCATATGTCCAGGCATTCTGCCAGCCACAGGATGAATAGCGTATTTGACCTCGCAGCCATTATCTTCTAATAGTTCGCCTAATTCCCTTACAACATGTTGTGCTTGAGATACTGCCATGCCATAACCGGGAACCACTAAAACAGAATTTGCAGCTTCTAAAATAAGATAAGCATCCTCCGCTGTAATTGGTTTAACCTCTCCTTGAATTTGTCCGCTTTTTTCTGAAGAAGAAGTTGCTGCTCCAAAGCCGCCAAACAGAACATTCGATAATGACCTATTCATTGCCTTACACATGATATTCGTAAGAATAAGCCCACTTGCTCCAACTAAAGCACCGGCAACAATAAGCACGTTGTTATTAATTACGAAACCTGCTGAAGAGGCTGCAAGACCGGAGTAACTATTTAACAAGGCAATGACTACTGGCATGTCGGCTCCCCCAATTGGTGCAGTTAGAAGCACCCCTAAAATGAAAGTCACGCCAATTAGAACAAAGAGAATAGTTTGAGAGGAAATATTTAATAAGCCCGTTGATATGATTAGTTCTAGAACCAAGAGCAAGGCAATTAATATTAAAGCTGATAAAACAAATCTTTGGCCAAATAGGATAAGAGGTTTGCCTGAAATAATTTCGGATAATTTTCCAAAAGCTACAAGACTTCCTGAAAATGTAATTCCGCCTATTAAAACAGTAAAAGAAATTGCAATTATCTGAATAAGAGTCGAGCTGGATGGATTAATGAATTCAGCAACTCCGACCAACAGACTAGCAATTCCTCCAAAACCATTGAACAAAGCGACTAATTCCGGCATTGAAGTCATTTTTACGAGAGAAGCAGCCAAAACTCCAACGAACAAACCTCCAATAAGAGCAACTAATAGATACTCATAAGCAATAATTTCGTTTTGAGCCAGAGTAACTAGGATTGCAATCAACATTCCTGATGCAGAAACAAGGTTTCCCCTTTGAGCTGTCTCCGGTGAGCTCAGCATTTTCAAACCGAAAATAAATAGAATAGAGGCAAATATGTAAGCTAGATTTACGAAAATTGAGGATTGAAAAAAAGCGATCATTTTTTCTTAAACATTTTTAACATTCTATTCGTTACCAAATAACCCCCAACTACGTTTATAGAGGCAAAGAAAACCGCAAAAGTACCTACTAATATCGATGAAAAAGTACCCTCTCCTCCTGAAGCTAAAAGAGCTCCAACAATAGTAATTCCTGATATAGCGTTAGCACCTGACATCAAAGGCGTATGTAATGTTGATGGCACTTTATTAATTAGTTCAAAACCCAAGAATATTGAGAGTACTAGAACGAATAAAAGCAAAACTAGTAAAGCTTGGGATTCCATTTAATTCATTATCTCCTTTATAGTTTTATTTATGTATTCTTTTTCATGAGATACAAGACAAATTGATAAAATTTCGTCTGTAATATCAAGAATTAATTTTTTCTCTTCTTCATTCCAAAACTCGTCTATCAAATTAAATATATTGGATGAGTAAACTTGGCTTGAATGATAGGGAAGTTCACCGGGGAGGTTGGTATTACCAACTATTTTCACGCCATTTAGATCAATGGTTTCATTTGGAACAGATCCTTCAACATTACCTCCTGTTCCTACTGCCATATCAACAATTACAGAACCTTGACTCATAGCGGAAACCATTTCACTTGTGACAAGTGTGGGAGCCGGTCTTCCAAAGACCTGTGCTGTAGTGATTACAATGTCAGAGGAAGCGCAAACTTTTTTCATCCCTTCTCTTTGGATTTCTATTTGTTCTGGGGTTAATTCTTTTGCATATCCTTGTTCAGTTTCTCCTGTTTCTCCAATGTCAATCTTTACGAAACGAGCTCCCAAAGACTTAACTTGTTCTTCTACAACGGGTCGAGTGTCAAAAGCTTCTACCTTTGCGCCTAATCTTTTTGCCGTTGCTATGGCTTGAAGTCCAGCAACTCCTACACCAATGACAAACACTTTTGAAGGAGAGATCGTTCCTGCAGCAGTCATCATCATAGGTAATGCTTTCTGTAATTCTTGAGAGGCAATTATCACTGCAGAGTATCCAGCCAAATTTGCTTGTGAGCTTAAGGCGTCCATCTTTTGAGCTCTGGTGATTCTTGGAACAAGTTCCATACTGATAGCTGATATATTTTTTTCTCTTATTTTTTTAACAAGAGATTTTTCATTAAAGGGGTCAAGAAAACTTACCAGCAAGGTGTTCTCATTAATTTTATCCAATTCATTTTCAGTAAGATTTCTAACATTGCAAACTATTTTAGCTAAAGCAAAACCTTCATCGCGGTTTAATGTTTTCACTCCAAGATCTTCAAATTCTTTATCACTGCTTCCCAGGTGCTCAGCAAAAGATTTTTCGATTGAAATATTTAAGCCTTTATCCAAGAATTTCTTAGCAGATTCCAAGGTCAAAGAAACTCTGGTTTCATATTCAGGTTCTTTAGGGAAAAAAATATTCATATAAGATTCTTAGACTTTAATTTGAAAAGAAGTATAAATCTAACATAATGATAGATAAATGAATATCGACCCAAAAGAAAAAGAAAAATTCAATAAAATAGCTGAAGAATGGTGGGATCCGTCTGGGAAATTTGCTCCTTTACACAAAATCAATCCTCTCAGAGCTAATTATATTGCTGAAAGAACTGAGCTAAAAAATAAGCAAATTCTTGATGTTGCCTGCGGTGGTGGTTTGTTAGCAGAAGCATTGTCACTTAAAGGAGGCAATCTATCTGGAGTTGATATATCGGATGTTGCTATTCATACCGCTCAAAATCATGCCAATAAAGAGAATATTGACATCAACTATATTTTGGGAGAAGCAGAAAATTTACTTCCTGAGAAAAATGAATATTTTGATGTTGTAACCTGTCTCGAAGCTATTGAACATGTTCCTGATCCTAATCAACTGGTAAAAACATGTTCCGATCTTTGTAAAAAAAATGGTGATATTTTCTTTTCAACCATAAATAGAAATCCAAAGTCTTTTCTTTTTGCGATTGTTGGGGCTGAATATATTTTGAATTTATTACCTAAAGGAACTCATGAATATGAAAAATTTATAAAGCCATCTGAGCTCATACAAATGATGGAAAATAATGGCCTTACAATCAAAGAACTAACTGGTATGAGTTACAACCCCCTGACTAAAAAATATTGGCTAGGCAAAAATGTAGACGTTAATTATCTGATTCATGCAAAAAAAATATAAATGCTTTCTATTTGACCTAGATGGCACTCTTTTAGATACAGCACCAGAGTTCTTAACTTGTCTAAACAAATTATTAAAAAAAAATAAAAAGGAGTCAGTTTCTTATGATTTTGTCAGAAACAGAGTTTCTGATGGTGTAGGAAGATTGATTCAAGATAGCTTCATTATTGATGAAAATCATTCTGAATTTGAAGGATTAAGAAATGATCTGTTGGCTGAATATCAAAAGAACTATCTTCTTTCTAAAACTTTTCCTGGCGTAGACGAATTTCTTTATAAATTATCCAAAAATAAGATTGATTGGATGATCGTAACTAATAAGCCAAAAAGGTTCTTTGAAGAAATTTGTCAAAAATTTGAATGGCATAAATACGCAATGGCTATGGTTTCCCCAGAAGATGTAAATGGTAGAAGAAAACCTGATCCTGCAAGCTTAGATGCAGCTTTGGCAAAAACATCTATAAAAAAAGAGCAATCTATTTACATTGGAGATAATTGGCGAGATATAGAAGCAGCAAATAATTCTGGAATAGACTCTGCACTTGCCTTATACGGTTACATAGATAAAAAAGGCGCTGCTCTTTTAAAACCAACCTCTAAAATAAATCAAATAAAAGATTTAATTAATTATATTTAACCTAATATTTCATCAGGGCTAATTCTTTTGAACTTTCCTTCCTTGAGATCTTTTGGTAAAAATAATTTTCCTAGTCTTACTCTTTTTAGTCTAGATACCTCGTGGCCTATTGAATCCCATAACTTTCTTACAGATCTATTTTTGCCAGACATGATGACTAGAGCGAACCAAGTATGAGATGAAGTTTGCTTGCCTTTTACCAAGTCAGTAAAAAATACTTTTTCTTTGTCAACTTTAATGCCTGACATTAACTTTTTGAGATTTGAATCAGAGGGCTTGCCTCGAATTCTGGCAATGTATTCTCTTTCAATTTCATTAGATGGATGAATTATGTCATTTGCTAATTTTCCATCATTTGTGATTAACAGTAGTCCGCTGGTATTAATATCCAACCTCCCTATGGATATCCATTTTCCTGATTTTGGTTTAGGTAAATTCTCAAATATGGTTCTCTTTAACGAAGCATGTGAGCATTCTTCTCCAACTGGTTTGTTATACATTAATAGTTCGGATGAAATTCTCTCCAGAATGTTTATTGCTTTGCCATCGATATAAACTTTATCTTCACTAGAGATTTTATCTCCCAATTTGGCCGGTATATCATTGATAAATACCCTACCCTCCTTAATTAGACTTTCAACTTTTCTTCTTGATGAGTATCCGTTTTGAGCTAATATTTTTTGAATCCTTTCTTTAGACAACGCTTCTATTCTGAATTGCTTGGAGGAGGTTCATTCAAAAGGGAAATTTGGGCTTCCTCAGGAATATTTTGAATTTCAGGTAACTCTGGTAAATCTGAAAGTTTAGAAAGATTTAAATCATCTAAAAAATCTTTTGTTGTTGAGAATAATGCTGGTCTTCCAGGTACATCTCTATGTCCTACAACTTTGATCCAAGATCTATCCAAAAGAGTTCTGATGATTTGACTGCTTACAGAAACTCCTCTTACCTCTTCAATCTCTCCCCTGGTAATAGGTTGTCTATAGGCGATCAAAGCTAAAGTTTCCAAAAGAGCTCGAGAATATTTTTGAGGTTTAGCTTCCCATAATTTTGCCACCCAAGGAGAATACTCTTGTCTTATTCTAAGACGATAGCCACTAGCAACTTTTACTAATTCAATTGAATTTTCTGAATATTTTTCTTCAATGGATTTCAGAGCTTCCTTTATTTCATTTGATGTTGGAGGGCTTCTTAAGTCAAAAGCAGACAATATTTCTTTTTCGTTCAAAGGTCTTGAAGAAGAAAAAAGTAAGGCTTCAATGATTAAAGATAAGTTGTCCATACTCTTAATGCACCTTATCCTTCGCTTTGACGTGTATTGGACCAAAAGAATCAGATTGAACTAATTGAATCATTGAGTCTTTTACTAACTCTAAAACGGCTAAAAAAGTTACGATTAAGCCAAGCTTTCCATCTGCCTTCTTGTAAAGATCGTAAAATTCCAAAAAGTTCTCACTTACCAACAGTTCCAAGACATTGGACATTTTTTCTCTAGTAGAAAGTTTTTCAAACTCAATAATATGACTACCTCTAAGTTTTTGTTTTTCTAATAGTTCATAAAAAATATTTGATAACTTCTCTAGTTCTAAAGATGGCAGAGCCTCTTTAGATTCAAACTCAGGAAGAGCTGTACTTGCTGGGAAAAAATCTCTGTTTATTCTTGGCATGGACTCAATTTTCATGGATGCAGTTTTGAAACGCTCATATTCTTGAAGTCTTTTAATGAGTTCTGCTCTTGGGTCATCTTCCAATTCATCTTCAGCCGTTTCAACTGGCAACATCATTCTGGACTTTATTTCAGTTAAATATGCTGCCATCAGGAGATATTCTCCAGCCAGATCGAACTGTAATTTTTCCATTAATTCAATGTACTCAACATACTGGTTTGTGATTTCAGCGACATTAATATCAAGGATATCCAAATTTTGTTTTCTAATAAAATAAAGAAGGAGATCCAAAGGACCTTCAAATGATTCAAGAAAAATTTTAAGGGCATTTGGTGGGATATAAAGGTCGTCGTGAGGAAGTAATATTTGCTCACCATTAACCGTAGCTAGATTAAACTCCGATTGCCTCGGGTTTTTTTCCTGCTCTTTTTTCATAATATAAAAGGCAATTATAGTTTAAAAAGCCTAAATTACACAAAATATTGTGTTTTTGGGCAAGAAAATGTCTATATATTGTTTTTCCAGAAATTAGTAATTGGATATCTTCTGTCTTTGCCAAAATTTCTAGCGGAAATCTTGATTCCAAGTGGTACTTGCCTTCTTTTGTACTCATTGAAATTGATTAAATCTATAACCTTTTTTACGTCTTCTGAGTTAAAACCTGAGTCAATAATTTCTTTTTTAGTTTTGTCGTCCTCAACATATGCTTCAATAATTGGATCAAGTAAATCGTAAGGTGGCAGTGAATCACTGTCTTTCTGATCCTCTGATAACTCAGCGCTAGGCTCTCTATCAATTATTCTCTGAGGGATCGCTTTGCTAAGAGAATTTCTGTATCTGGCTAAATCATATACGGTTGTTTTGTAAACATCTCTTAGTACAGAAAACCCTCCAGCAGTATCACCGTATAAAGTTGAATAACCTACAGCTGCCTCGCTTTTATTTCCTGTTGTGAGAACAAGATAGCCCAAATTATTGGAAAGAGCCATTAGCGTAACTCCTCTACATCTTGATTGAAGATTTTCTTCAGTTTTATCAAATTCTCTTGGCTCTAATTTTCCATCCAAAGAATTTTTAAATGCAGAAAACATCTCGGATATGGGAATTACCTCATGGGTGAAACCAAGATTCTCTGCTAGCTGTTGAGCATCTTCAACACTTATGTTTGCGGTGTATTTAAAAGGCATCATAACTGTATTGACCTTGTCGGGCCCTAATGCATCAGATGCTATTGCGGCAGTTAGAGCTGAATCAATGCCTCCGGATGAGCCAATTAATATTCCTTTAAAATTATTTTTTTGAACATAGTCTCGAGTTCCTAAAACCAAAGCTTTGTAAATATCAGATATATCTCCTACCTTGCTTAATTGGTCTCCTTTTAAGCTTGATGAAATATTTTTGTCCTCTATTTCAATAACAGCCTGATCTGTTTCAAAACTTTTCAAACGCTTCACAGTATCCTTCGAATCGACTATCAAAGAACTTCCATCAAATACTAGCTCGTCTTGTCCGCCCACTTGATTCACATAAATTATTGGTTTTTTAAATTTAGCAAAATAATTGCAAAGCATTTCTTCCCTAAGATTTTTCTTATCTAAAGTAAAAGGCGATGCACTTAAATTTATCAGTAAATCTATGTCTTGATTGCATACTTCTTTTGTAAAATCTGCATTCCAAATATCCTCACAAATAGAAATGCCAAACTTAAGACCTCCATCTTCAAAAACTTCATGAGCTTCTCCTTTCAAAAAGTATCTTTTTTCATCGAATTCTTTGTAATTAGGAAGGATTTGCTTTTTGTAATTTTTAACAATTTTTCCATTTTGATAAAAAAGTGCCGAGTTAAAAATATTTTCTCCTTCACGAGAAGGACATCCAATAATTATAGAAATTTCTTTTGATAACCCTTCAAGCTCTTTGCAACACCTCTCGCTTTCATCCAAAAAATCTTGCCTTAAAAGTAAATCTTCAGGCGGATAGCCTGTTAAAAACATTTCAGAGAATATGATCAGATCTAAACCATTCTCTTTAGCTTCAGTAATGTGTGACTTGGCAAGGTCTAAATTACCTTGAATATCACCAACTTTTGGGTTTTCTTGAATTAATTTTATTTTGTACATTGCTTAATTTAAGCTTTAATTTAAATTTAGAAGAGATAAAATCAACGGTCAAATGAAATATTTAACGGATAATACCAGAATAACAGGTTTGATGGAGGTGTCTCCACCTGTAGAAGTTATTGAAAAACTTCCAATTTCAGAAAAGGTTTCGGAGCTAGTGTTCAACTCCAGAAATGAAATTTCAGACATCCTTCATGGGAATGAGGATAGATTGGTTGTAGTTGTTGGCCCTTGCTCTATTCACGATCCCAAAGCTGCAATCGAGTATGCTAAAAAACTTAAAACTCTCGAAAAAGATCTTAAAGACAAACTCAAAATTGTCATGAGAGTATATTTTGAAAAACCAAGAACGACTGTGGGTTGGAAAGGTCTTATCAACGATCCTGATTTAAATAATAGTTACGATGTTAATAAAGGTCTTAAGGTGGCTAGAAAGTTATTATTAAAGATTAATGAATTGGGTTTGCCTGCAGGTACTGAGTTTTTGGATATGATAACTCCACAATATATTTCAGACTTGATTTCGTGGGGTGCAATTGGCGCTAGAACCACTGAAAGCCAAATACATAGAGAGTTAGCCTCAGGGTTATCTTGTCCGGTTGGATTTAAAAATTCTACCAACGGCTCTATTCAGGTTGCCTTAGATGCTATTGGCTCATCTTCAAATAGCCATATTTTTCTTTCCATCACAAAAGAAGGAAAATCTGCTATTTTCAATTCCTCTGGAAATAGAGATTGTCATGTCATATTAAGAGGTGGAGAGACCCCAAATTATTCAAAAAAAGATATACAAAAAGTTAATGAGGATTTGAAAAACTCAAATTTAACTCAAAAAATTATGGTTGATATGTCTCATGGAAACAGTCAAAAACAGTTCAAAAAACAACTCATTGTGAATAAAGATATCTCCGATCAAATTGCATCAGGAGATCAAAGTATTTTTGGAGTCATGATTGAGAGTAACCTTGAGGAAGGAAACCAAAAAATAGATTCTCTTAAAAACCTTAAATACGGTCAAAGTGTTACTGATGCTTGCGTCAGTTGGAAAGATACTGAAGTAATGCTAAAACTTTTAGCTAAAGCAGTTGATGCAAGGAGAGAAAAACTTAAGCGTTCTGCCTAAGTTAATGTCAAAAAGAACAAATTTATTAAATTTTGATAAAGAAATTGCATCTACCATTGGTTTATATGAAGCAATTGTTCTTCAAATATTCAAGTCTGAAAATAAACAAAACTTAACTCAGCTTTTTGACAAGCTTTCTTTTATCGAAAATAAGGAAGTTCGTAAAGTCTTAAAGAAACTTCTGAAGCTTAAACTGATCGAAAAAACATCGAGAGAAACTTTTTGTTTGAAATCCAAAATCAAAGAAACTATCCCAGAAAGAAAGCAAAATATTTCCAAGGGATATCTTCCTTCAAACAATATTTTGAAAGAAGCCAAAAGCCTCGGTATTTCTGAGGACTTCATTGGAAATAAACTACCTGAATTTAGAGCTTATTGGTCTGATCGAAAGGATAAAAGCTTTTCTTGGGACTACAAGTTTCTTAAGTATATTTTAAAAGAATGGAGAGCAGAAGAAGAAAGCTTAAATAAAGCATCAAAAATGAAACCAATTCAAAAAAATTGGAAACCCTCCAAAGAAGCATTACAAATTTTAAAACATGCTGAAATTGACGAAAAATTTATTGTTGATGCCTTGCCAGAATTTATTTTATATTGGAGCGAAAGGAATACTGCCTCTGATTCCTGGAATACTAAATTTCTTAATCACGTAAAAAATCAATGGGTCAGGTATCAAAATTTGATCTCTATGGTGAAGAAACCAACCAGGATGAATAAAGATTGGAAACCTTCAGAAGATTGTTTTGATGTTTTGAGTTTAGCCAAAATAAATAAGAGTTTTGCCGTATCTCAAATTCCAGAATTTAAATTATATTGGTTGGAGACAAAAGAAATGCGAAATTGCTGGAACTCAAAGTTTATTCAACACGTAAAATTCAAATGGAAAGCTAAACATGGGAATACAAAAAATGTATTATCAAGATTAAAAGATCATGAGTGGGCAGTTAACTTCAAAAATTAAAATACCTAAAAGCCAAGTAGAGCTCATTAACCTGATTTTTGCTGAATTAGAAATTACTTTTCACAATCAATTTCATAAAGCATTTCCTGATGAGGAAACACTAACCTTGGCTAAACAACTTTGGCTAGCAAAGCTAGAAAAATATCAAAATGAGATAGTATTCCGAGCGATAGATAAAATCATAGAAACTTCAAAATACTTACCATCTCTAAGTGCAGTTTTAAATCAAATTAAGGAATTAAGACTTCTCGAACAAAATATCCCTTCGTCAAATAATGCTTATATTGAAGCCAGTTCTTTGGGAGAGACAAATCCATTGGATTTTAATTGGTCTCATCCATTTGTTTATCATGCTGGTGCAAAATTAGGTTGGTACAGGCTAAAAACAGAGCCTGAGTTTGATATCAAAAAGGAATTTTTAGAGGTATATGAAGAAATATTAGAAGAGAGTGAACTCAAAGAAAGCCTATTCCTTTTACCTGAAACTAAGGAAGAATTTACTGAAGAAAAACCTCTTTCCAGTGATTTGCAAAAATTAAGATTGGAAAAGATAAAAAAGAAATATTTATAGGTTTTCCTTGATATAATCGCCGCTCGCCTCCATATAAAGGGAAGGAAAACAATTAATGAATATCGCTTCAAGGCTTCTTACCAGATCCAACTTAGAATGGGCATCCATCTTTATTGGTTTCGCAATTATATGGATGGTATCAGGATTATTTGTGGAAGAACCAGCTCCTCCAGCATTGATTGAAAAAAAAGACGCTGTAGTAAGGGTCATAGATCAAAAAGCAGAAAATTTTTCTAAAGAAATTGTAGTAAAGGGTTTCACCAAAGCTGATAAAAAAGTATTAGTTAAATCAGAAACTTCGGGAAAAATCATTGATTTACCGATTGAGCAAGGTACTTTCGTAAAAAAAGGTGAAGTTATTTGCTCTTTATTTGTAGCCGAAAGACAGGCTAATTTTGATAAAGCTTTACTTGATTTTAATTCAGCAAAAAAACTTTATGACGAAGAGCTCTACTCATCAAAACAACTTCAGAATGCAAAATCGAATTTTCAAAGAGCCAAATTGGAGTTGGATTATGCAAGCATCAAAGCACCATTTGATGGCGTAGTAGATAAAATTGATCTAGATGTTGGAGATTTTCTAAGTCGCGGCTCGACTTGCGCTACTCTCTTAGATCTTGATCCAATGATGATTACAGGAGATATTTCTGAAACCGAACTTTTAGATTTGACAAAAGAAAGTGATGTGAGAGTGATTACAAATGATGGCCAGGAGTTTCAAGGTCAAATTACATTTATATCCTCTTCCGCAGATGAAATGATGCATACTTTTGATATTGAAATTTCAATTCCCAATCCACTTGGAAAAATCAAAGACGGTCAAACAGCAAAAGTTATTGTGTCTGCTACCCCGGAGCCTGCTCACATAGTTCCTTTGTCAATTCTTAGATTAGATGAAGCAGGTAACATTGGTGTTAGAGTTGTTAATAAAGATAACCTTGTTGAATTTTATACAGTTGAAATCATTCAAGATACGGATAAAGGAGTCTGGGTAACTGGCCTTCCTTTCAACTCAAGAATCATTACTGTTGGTCAGGACTATGTAAACAATAATGAAAAAGTTGATATCGCAATTGACTATAGAATGAACAAGGATGAAAACGTTAATTGATTTTTTTGTAGATCGTTACAAAGCTACATTCACATTTTTGACTTTCATATTAGTTTGGGGGTTTACCTCCGTTATACAAATTCCAGCTTCAGCATATTCGGACATAAATATTCCTTATGTATTTGTTTCAACTTATTACGACGGCGTTTCTGCTCAGGATGCGGAAAGACTTGTTACCAGGCCATTAGAGCAAAAATTAAAAACTGTCGACGAATTAGTTGATATTCAGTCTTACAGTAGACAAAACATGTCTTATATAATTTTAGAATTTCCAGTTGAATATTCTAAAGATGACGCTGTTCAAGACGTAAAAGACCTTCTAGATGAAGCTAAGCAGGAGTTACCATCCGAATCTGAAGAGCCAATAGTAAAAGAATTCACTTTGGATGAATTTCCAATATTGGATATAAACTTAATTTCTAGTTCTTCAAACCAAAGAGAGCTTTTAGCTTTTGCTAGAGAACTTCAAACCGCAGTAGAAACCATTCCAGATGTTCTAGAAGCTAATTTAAGAGGAGTGCCTGATGATTTGTTAGAAGCTTCTATCGATAAAACTAAGTTAGAAAGTTATAACGTCTCTCCAAGAGATTTATACAATGCTATTGGAGATGCAAACAGAGCAATACCTGCAGGAGATTTAAGATCTTCTACCGGAAAGTTTTCTGTTTTAGTGCCTTCTGTTTTTGAGAATGTTTCAGACGTTGAAAATATTCCAATAATAGAAAATGATGGAAAGGTAATTACTCTTAAAGACTTAGTTACCCTGAGGAGAACTTTCAAAGATAGAGATTCCTTTTCAAGAGTAAATGGCAAAGATGCCGTAACTTTATCCATCATGAAAAGACAAGATGCTAAAGAAGTAGTTGCCGCAAAAAAAGTAAACTATGTTCTAGACGAATTTCGTCCAAATCTTCCTAATGGGGTGGAAATAATTATTACTCAAGATAGAACTGGTTGGTCCTCTATGATGGTTGGTGAGTTGGGAGGAAATATTCTTACAGCTCTAATTTTAGTCATGACGATTGTCGTTGGAACTATGGGCCTCAGATCTTCGACAATGGTTGCGGCAGCAATCCCTACTTGTTTTCTCTTTGCTTCAATTTTTTTAGCCTCGATAGATTACAGTTTCAATTTCATGGTTTGTTTTGGACTGTTAATATCTCTAGGGATGTTAATCGATGGCTGTGTGGTGGTTGTTGAGTATGCTGATAGAAAAATGGCTGAGGGATTTGACAGAATTGAAGCTTATAAGTTTTCTGCAAAAAGAATGTTTTGGCCTGTGACAATTTCTATTGGAACGACGCTATCAATTTTTGTACCAATGTTCTTTATGCCGGGAGTTTCTGGACAATTTTTAAGGCCAATGATTACAACCTTGTTTATTGTTTTACTAGGATCGATACTTTATGCACTAGTATTTACACCGGCAATAGGTTCTAGGTTTGGTAATTTAGGAATAAGAAAATCCAAAACCTTACAGAATGCGGGTATTCTTGAAAATGGAGACCCAACTGAAATAGACGGACTTACGGGGTTATATGCTAGAGCGTTAAGTAAAATCATCAAGTCTCCTGGAAAGTTTATAGTCTTTGTTCTTTTAACTGTTGTAACGATCTTTCTATTATTTAGTCAGTTTGCACCAGGAAGTAGATTTTTTATTGAAGAAGAGCCCATGGAAATGGAAGTAAAAATTGAGGGCAGAGGAAGTTTTGGTGAGATGGAAAAACTTGGTTTCTTAAAAGAGATAGAAGACATTGTTCTGAGTATTCCAGGTCCAAGTTCAATATCTTTAAATATGAATGGAGTAGCAGATCCAAGAGACAGAGGCAATTCTGATGAAATAGGAACTATTTTTATCGAAATGCCTTTTGAGAAAGATTTACGTCGTTCTGGCTGGGACGTTTACGATGAGCTTTTGGAGAAAACGCAGGATATTCCGGGCCTGGTTGTGAATGCAAAACTTCGAGAAAATGGACCGCCAACAGACTCCCCTATTGAGATAGATGTATTCGGGAAAGATTTTGATATGGTAACTGCTGCGACAGTAGCTTTGACAAATTATATGAAAGACTTTGTGCCGGGTGCCAAAAATGTCTACAACACTATTCCAACTAATCTTCTCAAGTGGACAATAAAAATTGATAAAGAAAAAGCTAAACAATTTGGAGTGACAACACAAGACATTGGAGCGGCAATACAATTCATGACTGCTGGAGTGAAAGTAGGAGAATATAGACCTGAAGATTTAGACGAAGAAGTTGACATTAGGGTAAGATTTCCTGCTGACCAAAGAAGGCTAGATCAATTCAACGATTTGACTGTAAACACAAGATTTGGACAGGCCCCGCTAAGTAGCTTTGTGGAAATTGTGCCAGCCTATATTCCACCTTCAATAAGAAGAGTTTCAGGTGAAAGAGCTTTTACGGTTGCGGCTGAATATCAAAAAGGTGCATTAGTCGAAGATGTCATTCCAAAAATTCAGCAATGGATTGCTGATAATAATGAATATAAGAAATTACAATTTAGATTTGGGGGACAACAGGCTGAGTCTGATGCAAATTCTGCTTTCTTTTTATTTGCCTTTATAGTTGGAATATTTTTAATGTCTATTTTGTTGATGGTTCAGCTAAATAGCTTCTATCAAGTTTTTATAATTGTCTCTGCAGTTCTATTGTCTACTGCTGGTGTTCAACTTGGTTATTTAGTCACGCAACAAATATCAAGTGCTTTATTTACCAGTCTGGGGGTAATTGCCCTGGCTGGAATTGTTGTAAACAATAATATCGTTCTGGTTGATACCTACAATGTTATCTCAAAGGAAAATCCGAATTTATCTAGAGACCAAATTGTAGTTCGTACTGCTGCGCAAAGACTAAGACCTATCATTCTAACAACATCAACCACTGTTATTGGTTTATTGCCCTTAGCGTCAGGAATTGGAGTAGATTTTTATCAAAGGAATATTGAGATTGGCGGGAGAGTTTCTGAGTGGTGGCAACCTATGTCCTTTGCCGTTGTTTGTGGCTTGACCTTTGCTTCAGCTATAACCTTGTTCTTAACTCCTTGTTGGCTTATGCTACCAGTAGCTATTAGAAATACTTTTAATAACTTAAAGAATACATTTTTAAAGACAGCAAGTGAACGATAAGTCAAAAGAAAAAAGTCTAGATTTTGAAAAATCTTTAGCAAAACTTGAAAATATCATCGAAGCACTGGAAGACGGTGATTTACCCTTAAATGAATCAATAAAAACTTTTGAAGAGGGAGTAAAGTTAACAAAACATTGTCAAGACCTTCTCACCAAAGCTGAATTAAAAATTCAAAAGCTTTTAGAAAAAGATGATGGCACGCTTGATCTAGAAGACTTTGATGACAAATAATTTCGAAGATTTTAAAATTAAAGATCTTCCTTTTTTAAATAAAAATTTGAAAAGGATAGATAAAGCAATTATTGAATCTTTGCCTCCAAAAAACTTTTCAAAAATTTCTAAGGCTATCCACTATTCTGTTCTTAACGGAGGGAAAAGAATTAGGCCTCAACTAGTTTTATTAATGGCAGAGGCTTTGAAAGTTGATGTGAATCCAAAAACCATTGCTTTAATGGCTGCTTCAGGAGAATTAATTCACAGTTATTCTTTAATTCACGACGATTTACCTTCAATGGACGATGATGATTACAGAAGAGGTAAGCTCTCTTGCCATAAAAAATTCGATGAAGCTACAGCTATCTTAGCTGGAGATGCAATTCAACCTCTTGCTTTAGAAATTTTGACGACAATTAAAGATAAAAAACTCAAACCTGAACAAAAGCTTAAAATTATTAATCTTTTTGCAAAAGCATGCGGACCAAGAGGAATGGTTGAGGGACAAAGTAGAGATCTTGCAGCAGAAGGTAAAAAAATTAAGCTTAAAGATTTAGACAAAATCCATCATTTGAAGACCGGAAAACTTATTGAGGCTTGTGTTGAATCGATTTGTGTTCTTAGAGAGGGATTGTCTAAAAAAGATATGGAAGCTTTTTTGATTTTTGCAAGAAAGTTTGGGTTAGCATTTCAGATTAAGGATGATATTTTAGACGTAATTGGGGTAGAGAAAAAAATTGGCAAACCTTTAAACTCAGATGCACAAAAAAATAAAGCCACTTACCCTGCTATTATCGGCCTTAAAGCATCTCAAGAAAGAGCTGAAAAATTATGCCTAGATGCTTTAAAAATTCTGTCAACGTTACCTTATAATACTGAGAATTTAGCCAAATTATCAAAATTTATAATTTTGAGAGATAAATAATGAAAACTTTTTCTGAAATTCCATCTTCTTTTCCCTCAACTCCATTGCTTGACAAAGTAAATTATCCATCTGATTTGAGAAAATTATCAAAGAATGAACTCCGTCAATTTTCAGATGAGTTAAGAGAGTATTTAATTTATTCAGTTTCCAAAAGCGGTGGTCATTTTGGAGCTGGACTTGGTGTAATAGAATTAACCGTTGCCTTACATTACATTTTTAACACTCCTGAAGATAATATTATTTGGGATGTAGGCCATCAAAGCTATCCTCATAAAATTATTACTGGAAGAAAAAAGGAAATTTCTTCTATCAGATCTAAAGATGGTTTGCATCCATTTACAAATATTGAAGAGAGTGTCTATGATTCTTTTGGTGCAGGTCACTCTAGTACTTCAATAAGTGCTGCGCTGGGCATGGCGGTTGCTAAACCCGAGAAAAATCATGTTGCAGTAATCGGAGATGGTGCTATGACAGCTGGTATGGCTTACGAGGCTTTAGCTCATGCTGGGTCACTGGATTCAAATATTCTCGTAATTCTCAACGACAACAGTATGTCAATCTCCAAAAATATTGGCGGTTTTTCAAATTATTTAGCGAAAATCTGGTCAAGCAAACTTTATACCTCTGTTAGAGAAGGAGGTAAAACAGCTCTAAGGTTTATCCCATCTGCCAAAAATTTTGCAAAAAGAGCAGAAACTCATTTCAAAGGTATGCTTGCACCTGGAACTTTGTTTGAGGAGCTTGGTTTAAATTATATCGGTCCAATGAATGGTCACAATTTAAATGAAATGTTGAGGACCTTAAAGAATTTGAGAGATCTCAAGGGTCCAAAGCTTTTGCATTTAATAACTCAAAAAGGAAAAGGGTTTTCTCCTGCAGAAAAAAATCCAATTGGATTTCATGCTTTAAATAAGATTGAAACTAAAAAAAATATATCAAATGGTAAAAAATATTCTGCAGTATTTGGTGATTGGCTTTCAAAAAAAGTTGAGGACGGTGATGATAACTTAGTAGCCATTACCCCTGCTATGTCAGAGGGATCAGGAATGAATGATTTTGCTGAAAAAAATCCAGATAAATTTTACGATGTCGCTATAGCTGAGCAACATAGTATGACTTTTGCCGCAGGATTGGCTAAAGAAGGAAAAAAACCTGTTCTTGCTATCTATTCCACATTTTTACAAAGAGCTTATGATCAATTAATTCACGATGTAGCTTTGCAAAAATTAGACGTAACTTTGGCTATAGATAGAGCTGGTTTTGTAGGTGGTGATGGAGCAACTCATGCAGGTATCTTTGATGTTTCTTTTTTGAGGTGTATTCCTAACATGATCATTATGAGTCCATCTGATGAAAATGAGTGCTGGAAGATGCTCTCGACTGGGTACAATTATCCTGGTCCTGCAGCAATACGTTATCCTAGAGGTGAAGGTCCAGGTGCTGAAATTTCAGAAAGCTTTAGCCCTTTAAAAATTGGTAAGGCAAGATTTATCAATGAGGCGGTATCAGAGTTTGTTATTTTCTCTTTTGGCAACATGCTAAGTTTATCAATGGAAATTGCGGATACATTAAATTGTTCTTTGGTAGATATGAGGTTTATAAAACCTCTTGATGAAGAGTTAATAGAAAAATGCGCAAAAACTTACAAACATATTATTTCAATTGAAGAAAATGTAATGACAGGCGGAGCAGGTTCAGCAGTGAATGAGTTTTTGTCAAAAATTGGGTATTCTGAAAAACTTAAGATTTTTGGAATCCCTGATGAATTTCCTATAGTAGGCAGTCAAGAAGATCAAAGAGAAGCTGCAGGCTTATCAAAAAATAAAATTATAGAAAAACTTTCAGAAGAATTAAATTTAAAAGATTTGGATAAAAAAGTTTCCGCCTAACAAAGTTAAGCCAGCAAATATACCTGCCACTAAATCGTCTAAAACAACCCCAAAACCTGAATTAAATTTTCTATCAATAAATGAAATAGGATGAGGTTTAAAAATATCAAAAAAACGAAAAAGGATAAATAGAAAGCAAGCAGCGAGATAAGAATCTTTCTGCCATTCTGAAGATGAAAAGTCATAAATTCCCAGAATAGGTATAAACAAGAAAGAAAGCCAAGCTCCTGCTACTTCATCAATAACAATTGCCTTATTATCTTTTTCCACTAAGTCTTTCGAAGCAATTGAGCAAACAACTATTGCAAGAATAACAAAGCAAAGAAATAGTGAAACTAATAGAAAATAGTTTAACTGGAAATAAATAAAAGAAAAAAATAATAAAAGCCCTGCCAAAGATCCCCATGTTCCGGGAGCAATAGGTAAAAGTCCAATTCCAAAGAAAGAAGCCAAAAGGTGAGAAAACTTGGATAGCTTTGGAAATTTATTCATCAACTTAAGTGGTTGTAGCTTTTGCCTTTTATAAATATTTCTTTTTTACCTTTAAAAATCCTAATACCTTTACCTAAAGTTATTTCGCCAATTTTAAATTTTTTAATTTTTTGTTTTTTGCAGATTTGAGACAATCTAAGCTCTTTACTTTTAGGAACTGTAAAACAAAGTTCATAATCATCTCCCCAAGTTAAGGCCTCTTTGAAAGGACCTTTATGTGGAATTGAATCAATGTTTATTACCGCACCAAGATTACTTTCTTTGCAGATGTGACCTAAATCTCCCAATAATCCATCGGAGATATCTATACAGCTACTAGCAACATTTCTTAAATTTTTACCTAAATTAGTATGTACCTTAGGCTGAAGAAACTTCTTTATATATTTTTTTTCTTCAGTGGAGAGAGTTTTTTTCTTTGACTGAATCGTTTTTAAGCCTAACTTGGCAATACCTAAAACTCCGCTAACATAAATTGAATCACCAACTTTTGCTCCGTTTCTAGAGATGAACTCTTTACGATCAACTTCGCCACAAACGCCCACTGACACAGAACATTCTTTTCCTTTCACTAAGTCCCCACCTATAACTGGTACTTGATAGGTTTTGGTAAATAGCTTTAGGCCCCGAGCAAAATCTTTTAACCAGCCTAATTCTTTGCTTGGCGTTACAAGGCTAATTGATAGCCATTTTAGAGTCCCTCCACAAGCAGGAATATCGCTAGCAGCAACACAACAAGCTCTGTATGCAATTAAATCCGGGGATAAGGTCTTTGGAAAATGAATATCAGAATTAGAAACGTCCGTAGAAAAAATCAGATCTGAATTATTAGTAAAAAAAAGAGCTGCGTCGTCGCCAGGTCCAATAATGATACCTGAGGAGTCATTAAATTGACTCCCCAAGTCTTTAAAGTATTTTTGAAGAACTAAAAATTCATCCGATTCTTTCATTGAGAATCGGATAAATGATTAAGAATTGTAAGCTTCAAATAGACCAGTAGCGCCCATACCGCCACCAACACACATTGTGACGATGCCGTATTTTCCACCTCTCCTATTGAGTTCTCTTGCGACGTGACCAACCTGACGTGAACCAGTCATACCAAATGGGTGACCTATAGAAATTGAACCGCCATTGACATTTAATTTGTCACTTGGAAGACCGAGTTTATCTCTTATGTAAACCACTTGAGATGCGAAAGCTTCATTAAGCTCCCATAAGTCAATATCTTCTAGTTTTAAATCAGCAGATTTTAAAAGCTTAGGGATAGAGTAAACTGGACCAATACCCATTTCATCAGGTTGACAACCGACTACTGTAAAACCTCTAAAATAAAGCTTTGGAGTTAAACCAAGTTCTAAAGCTTTTTCTTCGCTCATGACCAAAGTAACTGAGGCACCATCAGATAATTGAGATGAGTTACCCGCTGTCACTGAACCATTTTCCGGATCGAATACAGGTTTTAAAGAAGAGAGTCCCTCTATGGTTGTTTCAGGACGATTGCAGTCGTCACGATCAACAGTCACCTCAACGTCTTTCTCTTCGCCAGACTCTTTGTTAACCAATTTCATCACTGTATCCATTGGTACAATTTCGTCGTCATAGTATCCAGCTTCTTGAGCAGCTGCAGTCCTTTGTTGACTTGAAAGAGCATATTCATCTTGAGCCTCTCTGGTTACATTGTAACGTTTTGCCACGCATTCAGCTGTTTGACCCATAGCGTGGTAGATGCCAGGAACATCGGCAGCCAGTTTTTCATTTACATACATATGCATGTTGGTATTTCCTTGAGTAGTAGAGATAGATTCTACGCCTCCAGCGATTATGCAATCTGTGAACCCACTTTGGACTTGGGTTGCTGCCATAGCGACTGTCTGCAAACCAGAAGAACAATACCTGTTCACTGTGGTGCCGCCTACTTCAATTGGTAATTTGGATAATACCGCAACATTTCTTGCAATATTATGACCTTGTGCACCCTCAGGCGCTCCACAACCCAAAATCATGTCTTCCACCATTGTCGGATCTAATCCTGGATTTCTTTCTAGCAAGGCATTTACTAAATGTGCTGTCATATTGTCTGCACGAGTTTGGTTAAATCCCCCTCGGAAAGATTTAGCGAGTCCTGTACGGACGCTGTCAACGATTACTACGTTTCTCATAAAATCTCCTATTTTTTTTGAACATTGATTATAAAGACTATTCCTTACGATTACTAACAAAAAAACCCTTGCCAAGGCAAGGGTTTTTTTTGCTTAAGATTTGATTAAAAATCTAAACCAAAAGCCATACCAAAGGATCTACCTTCCCTAACAAACACAGATTGAGTGTGTCCTACAGAAGAGTTACCGATGCCAGCAGCGGTTACGTTTCTGTCGTCGGTTAAGTTTTGACCCCAGAATCTAATATTCCAATCTCCGTTGGTAGGTACAATAATTAATGAGAAATTGTACTCATCCCAAGCTTTAATTTTATTAGCAGGAATATTTGCAATGCTGTTGAATGTATCAGACTGGTAGTAATAATCCAATCTAGGAGTAACTTCAACATTGTCGGTTTGGAAAGTGTATGCAATACCAAATCCTAATGTAAGTTCAGGGAATGGCATTTCGTTTCCAGTGTAATCCATTTCTAGACCACCTCTTAAAAACTTACCTTCTACAACTTTTCCATCCACTACAGTTGAAGCACAACGTTCGTTAGCAGCTAAAGAAAGCTCATTTGCTCGAGTTACCTTATCTGCATACGTTGCCATCATTAAGAAGGCTTTACACGCACCACCTGTTTGAAGTGAAGCACCAGTTCCTCTGCTTATGATTGAAGGAAGCAGAGTTCCAGTTGGAATTGCAGATCCAGAACCATTAGCTGTTGGGCCACCATAGATCTGAGTTGTAGTTGGAGCTAAGCCAGCTGTTCCACCAAGAGCTGCTGGATGACAAGTATTAATAACGCCTGGAATGTTTATACACATTGTTCCAAGGTTACCGTAACCAACCGCATGTGCACTGGATTCAAATGGTAAGAAAGTTCCAGCTAAATTACCTGAGGTAAACGAAATATCTTCGCCTGCAGCATCTTTAGCACAATCGTTAAAAGGTGCCGAACCACATGTCATAGCAAAAGCAATTTCATTGACTCCTCTTTGACCTGCTAGATAAGTAGCTACATCAGATGGCGATGCACTGGCACCCAACCCGGCTATTCCAAGTTGAAGATCTAAGATTCTACCGTAAGTAGTACCCAGAGCATCTTTAGCAACTAAGAAAGAGTTTGCTGTGAAGTTCTTAGCAACGTGCCAGTCTTCATAACCATCCATGTTTCCAGTTGATTTTTGTTGACGATAATGACCACCTAAATCGTGAGCATTAATCATTTTGAAATTACCAATCTCAGAAGTTGCGTAGTTCAACATCATGTTGAAAGCCAAACCTGGAACAGTTGGTGGCGTTAAATATAGTTCAAGCTCCGCACCCATGTTCTCAAGAGGCATACCTACGTTGATGGCCGTTTCGTTTCTGATAGCTCCGATGTGGAAGTTATCAAAGTCGTTGTAATAAATCGATGCGTTTGCAACTAAACCAACTTCAGGCACAGTTGCTTTAACACCAAATTCTATTGCGTCCACTCCTGTGCTCTCGAAAGTGTAAGGCGTGTCAGGGAATTGATCCGCATTAAATGGCGGGTTAAATCCACCACCTTTGAAACCTTTTGAGTAACTTGCGTAGAAAAGAGTATTCTCATCGATTTGGAAATCCCACACAAACCTTCCAGTAGTTTCTGAAAAGTCTTTAATTGGAGATATGCCATAAGTAGTGTAGTCAGTATTGAAAGCAGGCAGTGGCGCTAGTGGTTGTGAACCATTAGCAGCTCCTGAACCAGGCACTGAACCAATTGCTTGACCTACGGTGTCGACTGCTGGGTTATCCGCGTCAATCCCACTATTAAAACAAGCTGCGTTGTCTGTTCCACCGGTTTCATATGAAAGGTCTTTACCTGTGACTACACTGATTCCACAAGTTCCTCCAAGCCCCGCTGCTGCAAGTTGACCTGCACCAAGTCTAGCCGGATCCCAATTTGAAATTAAAGGCACTTTGTAGAACATATTTTGAACAGAAACACTTTTAGTATCTTCGTTGTATCGAAGACCTAGAGTCAATCTGTTTCTTTCGTTCACATCAAAGTAAAACTCTGTAAAGATCGAAGCAGAATCCAATTTAAAAGAATCTGTTACGTTTTTATAAAACTCAGTATACAAACCATCAATCCTAGAAACCATGTTTTGGGCAAGAGACAAAGCAGAAACAGTCGCAGAACCACCGTTTGCTGCAATTACACTTGTCAAGGTTTCAGCACCACTTACAATCTCAGGATTAGCAAGAATGGCTTTTCCTGTTGCAATGGCACCAGCTGTACATGGTCCTGCAGGAGCACTTAAACCTGAACAAGCAAGCGCGCCTCGATAACCTTCTCTATATTGACCGGCAAGAAGTTCTGGCAGCATCAAACCATTTAGCGTGATACCCGAAGCGTATACATCGTAGTAAGAGTGCGTATTGTTTGAAATGTCTATTGCACCAATTAAGAAGTTGAACATACCATCAAGGTCAGAAACAAACTTAACTTCGTGCGTAGTAGAATTGTATTTACCGTGAAATGCTGTTCCTGAGGCAGGCATGACATGGTAGCCATTTATACCAGCACCACCAGGACAAAATACCCCAGCTTTAAACTGACGGTAATCACAAGTAGGAGTTTTTTGAGAATTACTGTATCCCAAAGGCAAACCGTCGTTGTAAACCGGTAAAGCCTGAACCGCTGCAGACCATCTCAAACCACTTCCTTCGGAAGAAAGAGATGTATCGTCACGATAAAATTGTCTTAAATTCTGATTGTAAGAATAAGTCAAAGCTCCATTGTCAAAGTCTTTATCAATAATGAATTGAGACGTGGATTCTTGCACATCGTGCGTAGGGGAGCCCCAAACATTGCTTTGGAAAAAGTCTTGAGGAACCGTTCCTGTATCTTGCGGCAATCCAGCAGGAGCATATAGCTTACCTTCATCGACACTACCGTTGGTTAGATTTCCTGGAACATAGTAACCAAGAGTTTTACCCAATAAACCAGGAAGCGTTGAACCATTGGACATTGGATGAACTGGTTGGAAAACTTGCTCTCCACCCATGACACAACCTTGCACCAAGTTTCCTCCAGTCTGACACCAAACACCACTGGTTTGAGTTCTTGAAGATTCTTCATCATATGCGTTGTGAATTAGAGTAAGAGTTAAATCGTCTGCAGGTTCCCATTGAAGAGTAGCACGCCATTGGTAGCTGTCTCTGCTGTCAAATGGATCGACCGACTTTGAATAAAGGTTTTTATTGACTCCATCTTTTTCAAAATTATTGTAAGCAAGTCTTAACCCGAGCTCATCACTGATCGGAACGTTCAACATTACATCTACTTGCTTTTCATTATCTTGACCGTATTGAAGCCTAGCCCTGCCGTAGAATTCGTCCAAATCAACTCTTGCAGTAATCAAGTTGATTACACCACCAGTTGCGTTTCTTCCGAAAAGCGTACCCTGAGGACCACGCAAAACCTCAATTCGAGCCATATCCATAAAGCCAAGCTCGTTTGTAGATGTCGTGCCCAAAGGCAAGCCATTTAAATGAACTTCAACCCCAGCATCCGCACTTGACGCAGTTGCTAAGTTAGTAATACCTCTTATTGAGAAACCACCAGTACCGAAAGTATTTGACGAATATCCAACACCTGGAACTTGCAACTGAATATCACTTGCAACTTCAATTTGACGGTCAGATAACATTTCATCTGTAAAAGCCGATACCGCAATTGGAACGTCTTGAAGACTTTGTTCCGTTCTTTGTGCTGTAACAACTACTTCCTCAATTGTGGCTTGAGCATACATAGAACTTACAACGGTAAGTGAGGCTATGAATGCCAAACATATTTTAAAGAAATTACTCATTTAGAATCCTCCCCTAATGAGTTAAATAATTAATTTGTGAAGAACTCAAGCAAGAAAAATATAACTTTTACTTATAAGCTTAAGGATTCTCCCCCTATAGCAATCGATAATACCTAATTTTGCAAGTACTGCAACCTTTTCAGAACAAAAAAAACTTCTTTTGAGAAAACCGTTTAAAATGAACTTTTAGCCTCAGAGGCCAACGTAATTATGAATAAAAAAGAGAGGGCTTTGTTTGTAGAAAAAAAGCTTGCTGAACTTTTTCCAAACCCCAAAGCACCCCTTAAACATAAAAACGCTTTTACATTATTAATTGCAGTTCTTTTAAGCGCTCAAACAACCGATAAAAGAGTAAACATTGTAACCAAAGACCTTTTTAAGGTTGCTTCAACCCCAGAAGCAATGCTCAAACTTGGGGAAACGAAAGTTTACGAACACATCAAAACTTGTGGATTGGCTCCAAAAAAAGCAAAAGCGATAATAGAGACCTCAAAGATACTAATCGACAAACATAGTGGCAAAGTGCCTAAAGATTTATCTTTACTAGAGGAACTTCCTGGGGTCGGTCACAAAACTGCTTCAGTAGTGGTAAGTGAATTTTTTAAAAAACCTGCTTTTCCGGTAGATACTCATATCCATCGATTGGCTCAACGTTGGGGCTTAACAAGCGGTAAATCTGTCAATCAAACCGAAAAAGATTTAAAAGAATTATTTGACGAAATGAATTGGCGTAATTTGCATTTGCAAATTATTTTTTACGGAAGAGCATTTTGCACAGCAAGAGGCTGTGATGGAACGGTTTGTTACATGTGTAAAAGTTTATATCCTAATAGAAAAAACAAAATTAAGACTTTAAAAGCTTAAAATAATTTCTATCAGGAGTATAATTTAATTTTTGTAAACTTATCTTATGTACGGAAATAATCTTTCTATTAAATCCTTCGATGATGACCTTTGGCAAGCACTAGAAAAGGAGCGTGTCAGGCAAGAGCAACACATCGAACTAATTGCATCGGAAAATTATGCTTCTCCGAGAATCTTAGAGGCTCAAGGATCAATACTTACTAATAAGTATGCCGAAGGCTATCCGGGTAAGAGATATTACGGTGGTTGCGAGTTTGTGGACATTGCAGAACAATTGGCCATAGATAGGGCAAAAGAATTATTCAAAGCAGATTACGCGAATGTACAGCCTCACTCGGGAGCTAGTGCAAATGCTGCCGTTTTTCTAGCATTGTTAAATGCTGGCGATAAAATTCTTGGGATGAGTCTTGATCATGGCGGTCACTTAACTCATGGCTCCAAAGTAAATTTCTCTGGAAAAATTTATGAATCTTACAGTTATGGTATTGACCCTGAAACTGGGGACATAGACTATTCCCAAGTTGAAGCTTTAGCGAAAGAACATAAACCGAAACTTATTATTTGTGGTTTTTCAGCTTTCTCTGGAATTTTGGATTGGGCGAAATTTAAAGAAATTGCCAGCTCCGTTGACGCCCTTTTATTAGCAGATATTTCTCATGTTTCTGGTCTTGTTGCTGCCGGTCTTTATCCAAACCCCTTTCCCCATGCTGATGTCGTTACAACAACGACTCACAAAACCTTAGTTGGTCCAAGAGGAGGATTGATCCTAGCAGGTCCTGACGAAGAATTACAAAAGAAACTCAATTCGGCACTATTTCCTGGATCACAAGGAGGGCCTTTAATGCATGTCATAGCTGCCAAAGCGGTTTGTTTCAAAGAAGCTATGGAAGATGATTTTAAAATATACCAACAACAAATACTTTCAAATGCAAAAACCATGAGTGAACAGTTCATGTCAAACAACATTGATATTGTCTCTAATGGAACCTCAAATCATATGTTCCTTGTAAATCTCATTAAGAATGAAGTTACAGGTAAAGATCTTGAAGCTGCCCTTGGTAAGGCTTTCATCACTGTAAACAAAAATTCAGTACCAAATGACCCAAAATCTCCTTTTGTAACTTCGGGTATTCGTATTGGAACTCCAGCAGTGACTCGACGTGGATTTAAAGAAAAAGAAGTTTCCCAAATTGCAGATTGGATTTCGCAAATCATTCATAATATTGAGGATCAAAGTTTACTTAGAGATATCAAGGAAGAAGTGAAAAATCTTTGCAGTAATTATCCTGTTTATTCTCAATAAATTATGCACTGCCCTTTTTGTTCCTTCGAAGAAAGTAAGGTAATTGACTCCCGCCTGGTAACAGAAGGAAGTGAAATCAGAAGAAGACGGGAATGTCTTAAATGCGGTGAAAGATGGACTACCTTTGAAGTTGGTGAACTGGTGATGCCTAAAATAATTAAGCAAGACAAATCCAGGGTGCCTTTTGATGAAACTAAAATTAGAGAAGGAATAGCTAGATCTTTGGAAAAGCGTCCTGTAAGCGATGCACAATTTCAAACACTCATTGATTCCATTAAAAAAGAGATTAGAGGTTTTGGTGAAAGAGAAATTGAATCAAAACAAGTTGGTGAATCGGTTATGCGGCATTTGCGGAAATTAGATGAGGTAGCTTTTGTAAGGTTTGCATCAGTTTACAGAAGTTTTCAAGATCCTAATGAATTTAGCGAAGAAGTAAAAAAATTGAGCGATGAATGATACTCATTTCATTTCAAAAGCAGTTGCTCTTGCTCTCAAAGGAAAATTTAATACAAAACCTGGTGTTAACGTAGGTTGCGTAATTGTCAAAAATAAAAAAATAATTGGTCAAGGCTTTTACGAAAAGTATGGTGGTCTTCATGCTGAAATCAATGCCATTAATGACGTTAAGAAAAGATATAAAACAACTTATCTTTCAAAGCTTGCTGGAAGCGACATTTATATCTCACTTGAGCCTTGCAGTAAGAAGGGCAAGACAGGTGCATGCGTTAATGAAATTAAAAAATATGATTTTAAGAGAATTGTAATTGGCGCAAAAGATCCTACACAGAATGGCATTACAAATCTTCGACGTGCCGGTTATGAAGTAATAAATTTGGAAAATCAGCAATGTATAGCGCTGAATGTATCTTTTTTTCATAAAGCAAAGTTCAAAAAACCTTTCATAAGAGCAAAAGTCGCAATGTCAAGTGATCATAAATCTGTTTTTACTTCGAAACAGAGAAAATGGATTACTGGAATTCCTGCTCGAAACGACGTACAAAAACTAAGAGCAGAAGCAGATATTATTCTTACCGGTTCTGGAACAATAAATGAAGACAGTCCTTCAATGAATGTGAGAGCTAAAAAAATTGTTGCAAATAAAAATTTTGTCCAGCCTGCAAGGTACGTATTCTCAAGCGATCTAAAGTTAGACTGGACTGCGCCCTTTTTTAAACTTCCAGGACACAAAGTAGTAGTAACTTCAAAAAAAAATCTTCCAAAACTTCCTCAAGGAATAAATAATATTTCAGTAATGAACCTAGGAAATAAAAATTCTATTAGTCCAAAAGACTTTTTAAAAAAGATATCTAATCTAAACATAAATAATATTTTGCTTGAAGCAGGACCAAAGCTTTTAGGGAGTTTTGGTGACTGTAACTTGATTGATGAATATGTTTTTTATATTTCACGAGAAAAACTTGAAGATAAAGCCTTGTATTTTTATGGAGGAAGTAAACAATTAAACTTTTTTGATAATAAGCTATTCGATATAGTTGAAGAAAAAATTATTGGAAAAGATAAAAAAATAATTTTAAGGAAAAAATAAAAATGGATTTGAACAATACGAAAGAGCTTATTTCTGAAATTAAAAAAGGAAATATGGTTCTTTTAATGGATGACGAAGATCGAGAAAATGAGGGAGATCTTATTCTAGCTGGTGAAAAAGTTAGTGCAGAAAAAATAAATTTTATGGCAAAACACGCCAGAGGATTGATTTGTTTAGCAATGAGTCAAAGCAAATGTGAGGCTTTAAACTTGAATCAGATGGTCAACGATAACAAAAGCGGTCATGGCACAGGCTTTACAGTTTCAATTGAAGCCGCTACTGGGATAACAACTGGTATTTCGGCAGCAGATCGAGCTAGAACCATTTCAGTAGCTTCAAAAGCAAAAGCTAAAGCTGATGATATCGTCTCCCCTGGCCATATCTTTCCAGTTAGAGCAGTTCCGGGAGGAGTTTTGTCTCGTACTGGTCATACTGAAGGAAGCACTGATTTATGCAGATTAGCAGGACTGACAGAATCGGCTGTAATTTGTGAAGTCATGAATGAAGACGGAACTATGGCTAGAAAAAATGCCCTACTGGATTTTAGCCAAAAACATAACATTAAGATTGGGACCATTGCTGATCTGATTAACTATCGAATTTTAAATGAAAAAACTGTTGAGAAAATTGAACAAAAATCAGTAAAGACGGAACATGGTAAATTTAACCTTATCCTTTATAAGGACTTAATTTTTGATGAAACTCATTTAGTACTGCAAAAAGGAAAAATTTCAAAAAACAGTCCGACTTTGGTAAGAGTCCAACAAAGTAATTTCTTTCATGATTTACTGAACATCAATGAATTTGGTGCCAGATGGTCTGTATCAGATTCAATGAAGAGAATAAACGAAGCAGGCAAAGGAATTATCTTGTTGATTGATGGGGAAAATCAAAAGCAAGATGAATTTAACGAAATAAATGCTTCTAAGAAAAAAAGAATAACTGCGCCCAATAATGATCCCAGAAGAATTGGTATCGGATCGCAAATTTTAAGAGATCTGGGAGTAAAAAAAATTAAGTTAATGGGTTCAGAAGTTAGGTATCCTTCTTTGTCAGGGTTTGATTTAGAAGTTACGGAATATGTAAAAAAATGAAAACTTCAAAAACAAATATAAACAAGCCTTCTTCTGATTTAAGCAATGTCAAGGTAGCAGTGGTTAGTACTAACTGGAATGAAGAAATTATCAAACCAATGCTTGAAGATTGTCTCTCTACCCTTAAAGAATATAATTTAGAAAAGAAATCTTATGTTGTTCCTGGAGCTTATGAGTTGCCTTTTTTGGCTCAAGTTCTCAGTAAAAACTATGATGCGGTGATTTTGCTTGGCTGCATTATCAAAGGAGAAACTCCGCATTTTGAAATAATTTCACAAAGTATCAGCGATAAAGTACTAGAAGCTTCTTTAAATAAAAATGTACCTATTATTTTTGGTGTCCTAACAACCAATAATGAAAGTGAAGCAAAGGAAAGAGCAGCTTACAAAGGATCTGAGTTTGCAATGTCTGCGCTGAGTATTTTAGACACACTAAATAAAATAAAGTGAGAGATAGTCCGTCTCCTACCAAAACAAGAGAGTTGGTTATTCAGGCTCTCTATCAGAAAACTATCTCTGGAGATTCCAACACAAAAGTTTTGAAAGATCTTAAACAAAGTCAAAAAAAATTAAATACCGATAAAGTTGCTGAAATCGTTAAAGATATTAAAAGCCTTGAACAAAAGTTCAAAGAAATCATAAGTAAATTTTCAAATATTCCTACTTCAAGAATAGGAGAGATTGAACTGTCTATTTTATATTTGGCTTTGTATGAAATTTCACAATCTAAATTGGATAAGCCAATCATCATCAATGAAGCAATAAAGCTTGCAAAAAAATTTGGGCAAAATTCAAGTCATAAGTTTGTAAATGCTGTTCTAGATAAGGCAATCAAGAATATCTAAGTTACCTAACAATAGTGCTTTGATCGTCAGGTCCAGTGGAAATTATTTTTACAGGCACTTCGCAATTCTCTTCAATATAAGAGACGAAATCTTTTGCTTCATTTGGAAGTTCTTCATACTTGGTTATATTTTTTGTGGGAGATTCCCATCCTGGTAGAAAATCATAAATAGGATTTATATCTTCTAGATTCATACATTCACCAAAAATAGAATCAATGCTCTCATTGTCGTAAGCCTTACATACTTTTATTTCCTCAAGGCCATCCAGTACATCTATTTTTGTAAGACAAAGTCCTGAAATGCTATTTGTTTGAATAATCCTTTTCATTAAGACGGCATCAAACCAACCACATCTTCTTGGTCTGCCTGTAGTTGCACCAATCTCTCCTCCAGTTTTAGCAATATATTCTCCTAGCTCATCGTTAATTTCAGTTGGCATTGGTCCTTCTCCGACACGAGTCACATAAGCTTTAACTACGCCTAAAATATTACCTACATCCAATGGCCCACAGCCTGCTCCAGCAGCAATACCAGAGGGAGAACAATTGCTTGAGGTCACAAATGGATAAGTACCCTGATCAACATCTAATAAAGCTCCTTGAGCACCTTCAAATAAAACCGACTTTTCTTCTGAGTTGATTTTTTTAATCAGCATAGATACATCAGCTAACATTGGTTTTATTTTTTCTCCGTAAGCTAAGTTTTCATCTATGAGTCTATTTAAAGACAAAGCTTCTTTGCCAAAAAACTTCTCGATCGTAAAATTATAAAAGTCCAAAGTTTCTTCCAATAAGGGCTTAAGATGATTTTCATTAAGGGTATCAATAACTCTTATCGCTCTTCTAGCAACTTTGTCTTCATATGCTGGACCTATGCCTCTTAAAGTAGTGCCAATGGTTTTTTGACTATTAGATTTTTCTTTATAAAGGTCTATTAGTTGATGGTATGGCTGAATCAAAACACATGCAGGACTGATCTTTAATCTATCGGTTATGCCAGAAGTAAAATTGCTAATTTCCTCAATTTCGGAAAAAAGTGCTTCATATGAAATAACCACTCCTTTTCCGATCAGGGATAACGAATCTTTATGACAAATTGAAGAGGGCAGTAAATGAAGAACAATTTTTTTTCCATCTACTATTAGAGTGTGTCCAGCATTGTGGCCACCTTGATATCTACAAGCAGCACCAAAATTGCTTGCTAAATAATTTACAATTTTTCCTTTCCCTTCATCACCCCATTGCAGTCCTAAAATAGCTGTGTTCGAAAAAGTCATCTTTATTTATTCAACTTGGTAAGAGAAGAAACATTAACATCGAAACCAATTGCCTCTCGAACAATATGATTTTGAATACTTTTATATTGTCCACCTTTTGCAATGGAAAAGCCAAATCCTACTACGTGTACTGAAAATACTAGACCGGAATGATAATCAAATCCTGGAAAATCAGAAAAATCTAAATGGTAATCAATTGAGGCTGGTAAATTTTTAATAATTTTTTCTATATTCCTTGCAGAAGCCTGAAAAACTTTATTTTTATGCTTCTTTAGATACTTGAGACATTCAATTTTACCGTTGACTTCCATAAGGTTTTTTATCTCAATTAAGCTTCTAGTACTCAAACCTTTCAAATTGAAAAATTCTTCAAGATCAGTTTTTGACTTGGATGCAATGATTTTCTTTAATCTTCTATTTTCATTAAAGGGCAAGTCCAGACCATTCAAGATTTCTGATAAAGGTTCTGTTCTACCCAATGAAATTGTCATTTTATGTTTCCCGGCTTTTTTTAAGCTGAGTAACATAAGTTTTATAAGATCTATTTCGTCTGTTATTGAAATTTTTCCAAAGATTTCTACGCCACTTTTGAAAGCAATTTTTGATTTTGTTAATGAGTCTTTGGTTTTTCTAAGAGTTTCGCCAAAGTAACAGTATTTCTTTTTGTCTTTGCTGCCATATTGAAGATCTATCCTTGCTATTTGCTGAGAGATGTCAGGTCTAATTGAAATATTTTTTAGATTTTCATCTGAAAAGCTATAAGCGTAATCCCTTAGAGATTCATTAAAATTTCCGCCTATAATCTCAGAAAATTCAATGAGAGAAGGAACAACAAGTTCACAGTTGTTTTTGTAAAAAAAATTCAGAAAAAGTGAGCGAAGCTTTTCAAGCTCTTTGGCTTTAACGCCTACAAAATCTTCCGTTCCATCTGGAAGACCTGAATTGGATGAAGACATTATTTACTATTCAGATTTTTTTCCTTTAGAACTATCCAGGTACTTAAAGAAATCACTGTCTGGATCAATAAGAAGTACATCAGATTTATTTTCAAAAGTAGATTGATAGGCTTTTAAACTTCTAGTGAATTCATAAAATTCTGGATCTTTGTTGTAGGCATCAGCATAAATACCAGTAGCTTTGGCATCACCATTTCCTCTGAGTTCTTCTGCTTCCTTATAAGCTTCGGCGAGAATAATTGTTCTTTCACGATCTGCGTTTGCTCTAATACCTTCTGCAATTTCTGTGCCTTGTGCGCGAAGCTCTTGAGCTAGCCTCTCTCTTTCAGTTCTCATTCGGTTGTAAACGGATTCATTAACTTCTGTTGGTAATTCAATTTTTTTAACTCTTACGTCTAAAACTTCAATTCCGAGTTCACCGGCAGCTACTGTGTTTAGATCGGTTGTTAAAATATTCATCAATTCGTCTCGTTCGCCAGAAACTACTTCTTGGACAGTTCTAGTACCAAATTGGTTCCTGAGACCTTCATCCACCCTTTGGGTTAATAAGGTTCTCATTGCACTTAATTGCCCTCCCGATGAAGTTATATAGAACTGCTCATTATTTGTAATGCGCCATTTAACAAAAGCATCAACAATAAGTCTCTTTTTTTCAGCAGTAAAATAAGGTTGAGGGAGAGCATCAAGTGTTAAAACTCTTGAGTCAAATTTTTTAACTGTGTGATAGATGGGCACTTTAAAGTGCAGACCTGGATTAATTTCAGGTTCAACAATTTCACCAAATCTCAGCAAAATTGCAGTTTGTTTGTCATTTACTATATAAATGGCATTGCTAAGAACTACAATAATAATTAAAGCAATAATTCCTATATTTAGATTCAATGACTTCATGTTACCTTCGATCCTGTCTTCTTCTTAATTCTTCTATAACTCGGTCTGTGATCGCTTGAATGTCTGACCCAAGGGTAGTTGATGTTGTGGATGATGGATTTTCATCTCTAGATCTTCTGTTGGGATCTAATGAAGCGGCTGCGATTTGGTCTAAGGGTAAATACAAAATATTGTTGCCCTCTTTGACATCAATCATTACTTTGGTACTACTATTCATGACAGACTGGACTGCATCTAAATATAATCTTTGCCTAGTAACTTCAGGTGATTTTGAATATTCAACAAGCAATTGATCAAACCTAGATGCTTCACCTTCGGCTTCAGATATGACTTTTTGTTTGTAACCTTCAGCATCTTCGATGGTTCTTTTGGCTTCACCTCTCGCTATCGGTACAACCTCATTTGCATAAGTTTCAGCTTCGTTTCTAAGCCTGACTTCGTCTTCCCTTGCTTTAACCACATCATCAAAAGCTTCTTTTACTGCATCGGGAGGTCTTGATTCTCTGATTGATACTGCAACGACTTCTATACCAGTTCTGTAAGTATCCAATCTGGTTTGTAATCTAGACTTAACGTCCATGGCTATTTGCTCCCTACCAACTGTCAAGGTGCTATCCATAGTGGTACTTCCCACTACATGTCTTAATTCTGCTTCGGAAGCTTGAGCTAAACTGTCTTCAGGAGCTGATGCTTCAAGAAGAAAAAATACTGGGTTGGAGCGTTTGTATTGAACTGCGACCTCAACGTTAACAATATTCTCATCTTTTGTAAGCATTGAAGAATTCGTTGTGTGTGTAAATAGTTTCTCGGTATTTACAATAAATCTGTTATCGATAAAGGGTGGATTCCAGTGAATCCCGGGTCCCTTGGTAGTTGAATATTTTCCAAATCTCAAAATTACAGCCTCTTCTTGAGCATCAACTGTGTAGATTCCAAAGGCTGAATATAAGAGTACTACAGCAATTAAAATCGAAGGTAGGAATTTTTTAATACCGCCGCCTCCACTTCCAGAGCCGCCTCCAAAAATAGAATTAATTTGAGCTCTGAATTTTTTGATTAGTTCATCAATATCAGGGGGAGGATTATTATTTCTACCCCATGGGTCTCTTGAGTCATTATTATTTCCTTGATCATTCCATGACATGTGGCCATTCTAAGTTGTTAATTGCAATAATGGAATTCAATTTTTGATAATAGATAGAATCTTCATAACCTTATCATCATCATCTGAAAAAAATGTTTCATTAAGATCGAATTTTTTGAGCCAAGTAATTTGTCTTTTTGCAAGTTGATAGCTAGCGTTGGTCGCTAATTCGATCATTTCTTCAAAAGAAATCTTTTCTTTCAAGAAATCTACCACTTGTTTGTAACCTACCGTCTCAAGGACTTTTATCTTTTTCCCACTAGTGCGTTCCAATATAGTTTTCGTTTCTTCGATGAGGCCTAATTCAAGCATTTTTCTAAATCTTTCATTTAATTGATTTTTAAACGTTTTTTTGTTTTTTGGAATTATCGCAAAAGTGAATTTTTGATAATCCTCAATCACACTTTTTTCTTTCATTGTTTTAAGCTTACTAAAAGTATTTTTGGATAAATGATTAACTTCCAATGCTCTAAGTATTCTTTGTGAGTCGCTATCTTTTATTAGCCTTGCTGCATTAGGATCTATTACTTCAAGTCTTTCGTGCATATATTTCCATCCTTTATTTTTGGCTTCTTCTTCAAGTTTTTCTCTGAATTGAGTATTTTTTTCTGGCAATTTTGATATGCCATTGAATAGAGAATAAAAGTACATCATGGTTCCTCCAACAAATAAAAGATCTTCTTTGCGATCGCAAAACTCATTTGAAATTTCATTGAGAAAATCTTTTACCGAGAAGTCATCCTCTGGGTCTAAATAATCTATTAAGCCATGATGAATGCTATCTAAAATCTTTTGATTAGGTTTATTACTTCCAATATTCGCCCCTTTGTATACCTGAACAGAATCTACACTTATTATTTTTGTTGGAAAGTGTTTATTAATTTCTATTGCAAGTTCGGTTTTTCCACAATGCGTGGGTCCTAAAATAGAAATTGCTTTCTTCATGTTTTTTTGGTTTTATTTTAGGATAATTAGCACTTAAAGGGAGATAAAGATGTCTATGCAATTTGCAAATGTTTGGGAAAGAGTAGCAGATACGGTTGGCGATGAAATAGCTCTAATAAATGGAGACAAAAAATCAAGTTGGTCTTCCTTTGACTCAAAAGCAGCTAAAATTGCAACCATTTTGGAAGAGCACGGTTTGAAGTCTGATTCCAAAGTAGGAATTTATTTACACAATTCAAATGAGTATCTTGAGGCTCAATATGGTGTTTTTAAAATTGAGGGTGTGCCGATCAATGTAAATTACCGTTATAAAGAAAATGAGTTGATTTATCTTTTGGATAATGCAGATGCTGAGGCAGTTTTTTTTCAAGGCTGTTATGCGGATAGAATCAAGGCAATAAAAGATAAGCTGCCAAAAATAAAAGTTTACATTCAAGTCGATGACGAAACAGAGCCGCTAATGCAAGGAGCCATTGATTTTGAAAATTCAATCTCCAGTTCAAAAGAACAAAAAAGATTCAACCGAACAGAAGAAAACATTTACATGCTTTATACCGGAGGTACTACCGGTATGCCAAAGGGTGTAATGTATAAACATGGGAGTTTTATACCTTCTATGTTAAAAACAGCCTTTGCAATGGGTTTCGAAGTTCCTGAGGATATAAGTGATTTAGAAAAGATTGTCAGTCAAGCAAAAGAAAACAATGCTCTTACGGTAAGCATGCCAGCTTGTCCTTTGATGCATGGAACCGGAATGTGGCTTGGCGCCTTTTTACCAATGTTTAGTGGCGGTTCTGTTGTAACGATAAGCGATCTTGGATTAAATCCAAAAAACGTTTGGCAAGAGGTAGAAAAGCATAAAGTAAATAGTTTGGTAATTGTTGGAGATGCTTTTGCAAAGCCCTTATTGGATGAGTTAAAAGAGGCTCAAGAAAAATCTAATCCTCATGATATCTCTAGCTTAAGAGCAATGATTTCAAGTGGAGTAATGTGGAGTTCAGAAATTAAAGATGGTTTGCTTGAAATTCACGACATGACTCTTTTTGATGCAATGGGATCGACTGAAGGAGGAATGGGTTCTTCTGTTTCAAATAGAGAGATGCCAGCGAAAACTGCAAAATTTGCTCTAAATCCTGGAGTAATTGTTTTGAGTGACGACGGGAAAGAAGTTGAGCCGGGAAGCGACATTATGGGCAAGATTGGAACAAGTGGACTTGTACCTGAAGGATATTTTAAAGACGAAAAGAAATCTGCTGAAACCTTTAAGGAAGTTAATGGTGTGAGATACAGCTTCCCGGGAGATTATGCGACGATAAATGCCGATGGCACCATCAACCTTCTTGGACGAGGAAGTAATTGCATAAATACAGCTGGAGAAAAAGTTTATCCTGAGGAGGTTGAGGAAGCAGTTAAAAAACATCCAAATGTATATGATTGTCTGGTTGTTGGCTTGAAAGATGAAAAATTTGGACAACGAGTTGTTGCCCTTGCATCTCTTGAAACTCCTGGTGAATTAGAAGAAGGCGAGCTGATTGACTTTACCAGAGAACAAATTTCAGGATATAAACTTCCAAAGCAGGTACTCTTTGTTGATGAGGTCATGAGAGCTCCTAATGGGAAAGCCAATTATAAATGGGCTAAAGAAGAAGCAGAAAAGAAACTTGGTTAAAGTGCTTCCTCGCCAGTTTCACCTGTTCTAATTCTGACTGCTTTTTCAAGATCGTAAACAAAAATCTTTCCATCGCCTACTTTTCCTGTATTGGTCACTGATGAAATCGCATTAATGACTGAATCTGTGTCTTCATCTTTAACAGCCAACTCTATTTTCGTTTTTGGCAAGAAATCGTTTCTGTACTCAGTTCCACGATAAAGTTCTGTCTGTCCTTTTTGACGCCCAAAACCCTTTACTTCTGTTACGGTCATCCCAAGAGCATTCAAATCTGACAAAGCAGTACGAACTTCTTCCAATTTTATAGGCTTAATAATTGCGGTAATAAATTTCATTGCTCCCCTTAAAGAATGAAATCATACACCCTTCTAATGAAAAAAAATAATTACTTTTAATTTGGTAATTAATATTTAAACCTAAATATAAGTTATAAAGAGAGATGTTTAAAAGCCCTTTGAGATGCTCCCATTCTTTGTTTGAGATAATTATTCGTTTTTTCATAAATTTGATTTGGAACTGAATTTAATTGTTTTTCCCAGATCAACTTTAGCTTCTCTGCTGAATTACCTACTTTAAGAATATCCATTTCGATAAGGTCTTCTGCAATTTCTTGAAAATTGTAAAAACTTTCACCAGAAGAGATTGGGAGTGAAAACTTCAATGCCTCTAAAAAGTTTTGACCTCCTCGAGGAATCAAGCTTCCACCAATAAATGCAATGCTAGCTTGAGAAAATAAGGTTTCAAGATATCCAATTTCATCAATTAAATTTATTGTATTTGAAAAATCTATTTTTAAATTATTTCTGGAAAACAAAGAAGGATTTATGCCCGATTTTTTTATATCTTTGATGATTTTAGATGCTCGCTCAGGATGTCTTGGAACTAAAACTAAAATAGCATTTTCGTTACTTAACATTGAAAAAGCTTTGACCAAAATTTTTTCTTCAGGATCATGAGTGCTTGCACAAATTATTAACTTTTTTCCTTTATTTCCAAAATTATCTCTTTCGTTTGGTATAGATAAAGAATCAAACTTGAAAGAATAGTCTTTTATTACTCTGTCTTTATTTACGCCAAGTTCAATAAATCTTTTTAAGTCTTTAGTTCCTTGGCAAATAGTAAAATCTAGTTTAGAAAAAACATTACCAAGAATTGGTAGAACTAATTTGTATCTATTGAAAGATTTTTCCGACATTCTGCCATTGACCAGAAAAACTTTTCTTTTTTCTACATGCAAAAGGTTTATTAGGTTAGGCCATATTTCCGTCTCTAAAATGAAGGTAATTTCTGGCTTCCAGGTTTTAAGAAATCTTTTGATGCAGAATTTCAAATCAAAAGGCATGTATTGATGTAATACCGAATCACCATAGAGCCTTTTGATTGTCTGGGAACCGGTTTGTGTAGTACAAGTAATTAACATTTGATGATGTGGAAATCTTTTTTTTATTTCCTCAACAAATTTTCTACTTGCAAGAACTTCTCCAACTGAAACCGCATGAATTAAAATGATTGGTTTAGAACTTTTTTTCCCTCCATAGATAGAAAATTTTTCCATTATCCTTTTTGGGTTTTCGCCAAACTTGAGAGATTTATATACGCTCCTAAAGAAAATAAGAGGAAAGAGTATGATCAAGAAAAAATTATAAATTCTCATTATTAGTGATTTTCTTATTTGTGCTATGAATAAGCAAATCGTTGAAAGTATAATCATTCTTAAAATGGTACTCCTTTTAAAAATTTTCCTTTGGCTTCTCAGCCTCATCCCTTTTAGAGTTCAAATGTTCCTGGGAAAAATTCTCGGGAAACTTTTGTACAAACTCTTAATCAAAAGAAGAAAAGTTGTAACCTGGAATATCCACAAATGTTTCCCAGATTTAAATAAAAATGATATCGCCAGTCTCGCTAAAGAGAATTTTGCCAGGCTTGGTCAAGGTATTTTTGAGATCTGTAACTCTTATTTCTGGTCTGATAAAAAATATATGAAAAGACTCAAAAATATTGAGGAATTTAAAAAGAAGATTGACGCAATCAAAAATTCTAAAAATCTTCTGTTAGTTCCACATACTGGAAATATTGATTTTGTGGTGAGAGCACCCTCTTTATTTATGAAAGTGAATGGTATGCAAAGGTCAGCTGAAAATAAAGTTTGGGATAAGATCATGACCGAGGGTAGAAAGAAATTTGTAAATGAAATTTTTTTACCAAACGAGGGAAGGAAACTTCTTAAAACTTTAAATAAAGGAGATTCAGTTTTATATTTACCAGATCAAGATTATGGCTATAAAAAATCAATTTTTATAGATTTTTTTAATCATAAAGCTTTGACTGTTATTTTTCCTTCACTGTTAGTTAAGAGAACTAATTGCAAGGTATTTTTATTAACTCTTGTAAAGGAAGGTAACTCCTATTTGGCAGATATAGAAGAACTAGTTCTCAAGGGAGAGAGTGTTGAAGAGGATCTTAAGGTTATTAACTCATCTATAGAAAATTTTGCTCAAAGTCATAAGTCAGAATACTTTTGGATACATAGAAGGTTTAAAAATCGTCCAGAAGGTGAAGATAAATTCTACCCAGATGATGCTCTAAGAGAGTATTGGTTATAAGGAGACTATAATATTATCTATCAATCTAACTTTCTTATAAATCACTGCAACCGCAATTAAAATTTTATTTGTTTTTTTTGTAATAAGAGATAGATTATTTGCATCTATAACTTCTAAATAGTCAATTTCAAAGCCAGCGTTTTCTAAAAAATCAGTAGCTTTTTCTATTACAATTTTTACAGGAGAAGTTTTTAAAGATTCTGCTGCATTTTGAATGCAAGAATATATAATTCCGCAATGCTCCCTGTCATCTTTAGACAGATAATTATTTCTTGATGACATTGCTAATCCTGAATTTTCTCTAACGATCGGAAGGGAAATGATTTCTGTTCTGAGTTTTTTCTTATTCACGTAGTCTTTAATAATTAATTGTTGTTGATAATCCTTTAGCCCAAATAAACATGCATTGGGTTTTATTAATCTCAGGAACTTATCAATTATGGTCAACACTCCATCAAAATGTGTTGGTCTAGATAAACCACACAAAACATCTGAGAAATTGGGCTTAATGACTTCAAGATTTTCTGCAAAATTAGGCTCTGGCAGAAACAAATAATTACAATCCAAATCCTCCAAGAGTTGAATATCTTTATCGAGTGTTTTTGGATAGCTAGCAAAATCTTCATTTTTTCCAAATTGCAAAGGATTTACAAAAATTGAGGTGATAACTTCAGAATAATTTTCTTTTGCAAATTTAACCAGAGATAAGTGGCCTTCATGAAGATTGCCCATAGTAGGAACAAAAGCAAAAGGTTTTTGAAAATTAATAGAATTTAGGGCGCTGCAAGACTTTATTATTTGCATTTAAATTTTTTAAAAAGAATTATCTGCAGATGGGAATTTCAAACTTTTGACTTCCGAAACATATTTTTCAAACGCTTCGAAAATTGAATTAGATTCGTGCATGAAGTTTTTTACAAATTTAGGTTGAGGCTGGTCATCCCAAGAATAAGCCCCAATTGCATCATAGCAAACCATTATTTGACCATCCGTAGCTGAGCCTGCCCCAATTCCTATTGTTGGAATTTTAAGATTATCCGATATCTCTTCTGCTAGACTTGCAGGAACGCATTCCAACAAAATAATTTCTGCTCCTGCATTTTCAAGTTGCTTAGCTTCAGACAAAATCCTATTTTTGTCTTCAAGATCTCTGCCCTGCACATAATATCCCCCAAGCCTGTTGATTGACTGAGGAGTGAGGCCCAAATGAGCACACACTGGAATACCTCTTTGAGACAAAAGTTCAGTTGTTTTGAGAATCCATTCGCCACCTTCAACTTTTACAGAATTTGCTCCGGCTTGCATTAAGCGCATTGCATTGTCATAAGCAAGGTTTTCTGTTGCATAACTCATAAATGGCATGTCTGCCATTATGTGACTTCCTATATTTCCTCTCTTAACACATCTAAGATGATATAAAAGATCCTCCATAGAAACGGGTATTGTGGAATCATGACCTTGTACAACCATCCCTAGAGAGTCTCCAACTAAAATCAACTCTACCCCTGCTTTGGACATTAATTCAGATAAAGAAGCATCATATGCAGTTAAACAAGCAAATTTAGTTTTTTTCTTTTTATGATTTCTAAAATCTTCTATGGTGATACTCTTAATCATCTTGTCTTATAAAAGTTGAAATTTTGCTACATATTAAATCCTTTTCTTCCATTGGAAAAAAGTGGCTGCCATCTATTTTTTCAAAAAGAAAATTAGCGTTGCTTGAAAGAAAATCTCTTACTTCTGGTGAAAGCGTTGATGCTGCGGAAGCGTATGGAACATATATTTGTTTGCTTAAATTTTTTATGAAATTTGTTCTTGCAACATATGAAACTGCAAAAGTTTTTGCCTCCCACTCCGGTGCACAGCTGAGGTTTATTTTGTTCTCCTCTTCTATTACACCTCCATTTATATATGCCTTTAAAGATTCTTCTGGCCAATTTGTAAAGGCGCCTCTCCCTTGATAATGCTTAAAAATCTCTTCTTTATCAGAAAAAACCGATCTTCTTTTTTTCGCATTATTAATCATTTCACTTGCACGGTTTTTTTTAAAAAAATTTAATAGTGAGATAAAAGATTTATTTGAGATATTAAAGAAAGGGATTTGGAATTTTAAACTCTGTGGTTGAAGAACAGGATCAATAAGAATGCTTTTCTGAATTTTGTCTTCAAAATCATAGGCTAATCTTGCAGCGACAACTCCTCCCATTGAATGACCCATTAAAATATTTTCTGATGATAAAAATTGCCTTATGAAATTTTTCCCGTCTTCAAAATAGGTTTGCCATGAGGTTAGATCTGACGGAATTGCAGTTGCTTTGGAAAGTCCATGACCTCTTTGATCTAAGGCATATATAGAATATTGATTTTCAAGAAGTTCACCAAGTTTTAAAAAGAAAGGTACGTAAGTTTCAGCATTAAAACCTGTCGCATGAAAAAAAAATATATTTTTGTCTTGTTTTTTACCTGCAACGTAGACGTAAGAAAAACTGTCTTTAGAAATTTCAACTTCTTTTCTTTTTGCTTTATCCATTGATATTATTGATGAGTGTTAGATGTAAAAGGTTTTTTAAGTGATAAAGAGGCTAAAAAACTACAAGAATTGTTTCTAAATGTCCACCACCTTGGGGCAGTTTTAGAAATTGGAACATATTGTGGCAAATCAACTTTAAATTTTGCACATGTTGCCAAAAAAATAAATGGACTTGTTTATACCGTTGATCACCATATGGGTTCAGAAGAACACCAGCTTGGAGAAGAATATCATGATGAAGATCTTTACGACGAAAGAATGGAAAAGTTCAATACTTTGCCAGAGTTTTTGAAAAATATTAGATCTTCGAATTTGTTTAAATATGTAATTCCTGTAATAAATAGTTCTAATGAGGCGTCTAAAATATTTTCCGAATCAATTGCTCTACTATTTATAGATGGCGGCCATTCTCATGAAGCTGCTTTGGGTGATTATAATTCTTGGAAAGATAAAATAAGTTCAGGTGGGTTGCTGGTAATTCATGATGTTTTTCCAAATCCGAAAGAAGGAGGCAGACCGCCTTTTGAAATTTACTCTACCGCTCAAAAATCAAAAGATTTTGTCGATCTTGGTATTTATGAAACTCTAGGAATCTTAAAAAAGGTTTGATTTATAGTGCAAAAAAATCACTTGAAGGACTAAATTTATTTATTGCATTTCCTGCTAGAATGGCTGCTCCCATTGTCCAACTCGGTTTTTCGATAGGCCAGAATTTTTTATCTTTAAAAACGTATCCTGTCCATAGGAGACCATCATCGTCAATTAGGTTAAAGGTGTCTTGAAGTATTTTTTCTGCTTCGTTTTTTAAGCCAATTTTAGTTAAAGCCAAAGCCAATTCTGCTGATTCAGCTGCAGTTACCCATGGCTCTTCTTTAACGCACTTGCATCCCAAATCTTCAACAACGAACTCGTTCCATTTATCTCTAATTAATTCTATTGAATCTGATTTAGAAAAAGCACCAGATAAAATTGGATAATACCAGTCCATGCTATATCGCTCTTTACTTTCCCAATTTCTATCAAATCTAAAGGGTTTATTTTTTAAACAATCTCTTAAATTATTTAATTGAGAATCTGAGACTCTATCCCGCTTATTTATTTCTTTTGCAATTTTTTTGTAACAGAGGAGACTCATATATATTGATGAACATCCAGTTTTGAGGGAATCGTCTAACCAATTCTTGTTGTCTTTTGCCCAAAAAAAATCACCATGTTCTGATTGTGCCGAGAGAGTGAATTCAATCGCTGAATCCAGAACTGGCCAAAATTCATCTAGAAAATTCTTATTTTTAAAGTTTTTGTAGTGATGCCACATTCCTACAGCTATGTAAGAGCTGAAATTGGTTTCTTTTAAACTATTTTTTTCAGAAGAATAAAACAGTGATAACCAGGAACCATCGCTTTCTTGATAAGCCCTTAACCAGTTATATGCATTTTTAGATTCAGCTTCAAATCCAAGAACATCTAAACCCATTGCTGATTCAATATGATCCCAAGGGTCAAGCTTTGAATTTGGCTCCCAGCGAATACCACCTTCTGAATCCTGACAAGACAAAATATATTTAGCAAAATTAAAATAAATCTTTTTATCAAATATACTTTTAGGATTATTTTTTTTTGAAATATGCAACGACACTTTTAGCTATTATTGGTTGAAGGACGAATTCTAGCACCTTTGTCAAAAAAGGTTTCTTCATCATGTCCCACACTAAAAAGTCATGATATTTTTTTATGATCCAAGAGGATTCTTTGGTTTCCCAAAACAAACATTGCAACCACCAGTAAGGAGAATGAAGTGCATGGTTCCAATGTCTCTTTAAAAAAGAAAACCCTCTTTTTTCGATTGATTTTTTGAAATGCTTGTATCTAAAAATTCTGACATGCCCTCCTGGCATTTCTTGGTAAGCCTTACTTAACTTCCAACAGATCCACTCCGGAAGATATTTGGGAACACTTGCAGCAAACATACCGCCTGGTTTTAAAATTCTTTCAATTTCTTTAATAACTGATTCAAAATCAATGATGTGTTCCAAAACTTCAGAGCAAATAACATAATCAAAAGAATTGTCTTCAAAAGGAAGTTCTCTTCCGTCAGTTACACCAAATGAACAGCTCTTATTAGAAGATGATTCATCAAATTCTTTAAAATTTTCTTTTGCTTTAATTACATCCTCATGACTCATATCAAAACCAAAAACGTCAGCATCTACAAACATATATGCTCCAAAACAGTGTCTTCCTTGACCACAGCCCAAATCTAAAATTTTTGAACCTTTTTTTGGATTTAAATACTCTATATCAATTGTTTGCATGCTTATGGATTTCTATTTCTTTGTAATAAACCTTTTCTAATTGTTTTGCTATCGCTGTCCAAGAAAATTTTGAATTTGCTCTTTGGAGTCCTTTTTCAGCTAATTCTTTGGCAATATGAGGAGAAGACAAAAGATAATTTACTGAATTATAAATCTCTTTAACATTTTTTGGTGGAATAATAATTCCGGTATCTTTGATTACTTCAGGAAGCGCACCTCCAGAAGACGAGATTAAGGGAACTCCGCAAGCCATTGCCTCTATTGCTGCGAATCCAAAGCCTTCATACAAAGAAGGAATGATTGCTAGTTCTGCTTCACAATAAGTTTTTCTTAATTCTTCTTGAGTTAGATTTGAAAAAAAATTAACTCTTTTTTCTAAATTAAGTTTTTTTATCAATCTTTCAGTATGTCCGCCTTTCTTTTGTTCTCCAATAATAGATAAAGAAATATCTGAGTAAACTTCTGCCAAGTCAGAAAGAGCTTTTAAAAGATAATCCAAGCCCTTTAGGGGAACATCTGCACTAGCTACAGTTACAAGTTTGAAGGGAATTTTTTGTATTTTTGAATCTGGATAAAAGACATTAAGATCTATTCCATTCATTACTCTTTCCATTTTCTTCTTGTCCACGCGAAACTCGTCTTTTATATCGTCCATTGATGAGTTGGAAGGGACCACAATTTTTTTTAGTCTTTTTGCAACAAACTTTTGCATAACAAGAAAAGAATGCCAACGTCTCATGAGAAGTTTTAAGAAAATATCATTTGTACTTTGCAACTGATAATCGAGATCCAATGATATGGGATGATGAATTGTTGTAACTAAGGGCTTTTTCTTCTGAAAAAAAAGTAACTCATAAGCAAGACTTTGGTTATCGTGAATAACATCGTAGGTATGTAAATTTTTCTTGAGAATTTTTTTTATTCTCTTTCCAAAGGTATATGGCTCAGGAAAACCACCAGAATTTACACTTAACCATTCAAATAAATTGATAGGATTAAGCAATTCCATTGGATTAACATCATAAAACTTACTCTTTTTTTCATAGAGGCCCAAACTTGGAATTTTCACCAACTTAATTTTTGAATCCAAATCAGGATATGGCGGTCCTGAAAAAACATCTATCTCATGCCCAAGATCATTAAGTGCTTTAGAAAGATATTTAACATAAATACCCTGACCGCCTGAAAAAGGTTTGCTTCTATAGCTCAAAAGAGCAATCTTCAATTTTTTCAAGTTTGTCCTTTAGCTAACTGGTGTATGCCATTCTGGAAAAGAAGACCTTTTTCCTCTAACTTGGTCAAAATAATTTTTCTGAAGGATCTCAGTTACTTCACCTCTTTTTCCAGAACCAATCTTTTGGTCGTTGACTTGAGTAATTGGAACAACTTCAGCTGCTGTTCCTGTAAAAAAAAGTTCCTGAGCGGATAAAATATCTTTTTCAGTAAGGTCAGATACAGTCACTTTCAGGCCTATTTCTTCTGCGAGAGAGATGATTGCCTTCCTTGTTATTCCATCTAAAGAAGCTTCCAAATTTGGTGTATGAAGCTCATTATTTTTTATGGCAAAAAGATTTTCTCCGGATCCTTCTGATATAAAATTTTCAGTATCTAGCAATAGCGCTTCATCATAGCCTTCTTTCAGAGCTTCTTTAAGTGCCATCATGGATTTTACGTAGTTACCATTAACTTTAGATCTTGAAACTAAATTACCTCGCTCTCTTTTGTAAGAGGATATCTTTACTTTGATTCCTTGCTCAAAAACCTCTGGGGCCATGTAACTTGGCCACTTCCATGCTGCAACTATTGTATGAACTTTTAAATCATCTGCCCTTAAGCCTAAACTACCTGAGCCGTAAAAACACATCGGTCTGATGTAAGCCTCTTTTAAGTTATTTAACTTAACAATTTCTATTTGAGCTTGATTAATTTCTTCTTTGGAAAAAGGAATTTCCAAGTCAACTGCTTGAGCAGATGAAAATAATCTTTCAGTATGATCGTTCAGCCGAAATATCTTTGTACCTTCTGGTGTTTCGTATGCTCTGACTCCTTCGAAAACTCCAAGACCATAATGCAAGGTATGAGTTAAAACATGTACATTGGCTTCCTCAGAATTTACAATCTTTCCGTCAAACCAGATAAACCCTTTTTTTTCTGTCAAAGTTGTCATAATAAAAAAAAATTCATTATAAAGTGGATAAACTAATATGAAAGTTAATTCTGAAATTTTCCGAGCATACGATATCAGGGGAATAGTAGATGAAGCGCTTACTGAAGAAGGAATATTTCAGATTGGAAAAGCCATAGGATCACTTATTCTTTCCGAGGGAAGAACATCTGTTCTAACTGCGAGAGACGGAAGAATTTCTGGGCCTAGGCTTTTAGATCAATTTCAAAATGGCGTGATGTCTTCAGGATGTAATGTTGTTGACATTGGTGAAGTTCCAACCCCACTTCTCTATTTTTCTACTTTTAAAACAAATATCTCTGATGGTGTGATGCTTACCGGAAGTCATAATCCGAAAAACTACAACGGATTAAAAATTGTCATTAATAAGAAATCTATGACGAGTGAAAAAATAAAACAAATAAAGTTAATGATTGAAGACGAAAGTTTTATTGATGGTGTAGGTCAATTAACTTTTCTTGATGTGAAAGATGATTATCTAAAAGAACTCAAAGAAAAGATAAACATAAATTCAAAGATAAAGGTTTGTCTAGATTGCGGAAATGGCGTTGGGGGAGTAATTGCTCCTCAAGCTTTTAAACTTTTAGGATTAGATGTTATTGAACTTTATTCTGAAGTTGATGGAAATTTTCCCAACCATCATCCTGACCCCAGTAATCCAAAAAACTTAAAAGATTTACAAAAAAAAGTTTTGGAAACAAATTCTGATTTAGGAATTGCTCTTGATGGTGATGGGGATAGAGTCGGTTTAATAGACAACAAGGGGAACATAATTTTTCCAGATACTTATATGATGCTTCTAGCCGAAGACTTATTAGAAAAAAAATCAAAAGGGACTATTGTCTTTGACGTTAAGTGCTCAACTAATCTAGAGAAAGTAATAAAAAATTTACGCGGTACTCCAGTAATGTCACGAACTGGACATTCATACATAAAATCAAAAATTATCGAAACGAATGCTCTTCTAGGTGGAGAGATGAGTGGGCATATTTTTTTCAATGATGACTGGTATGGGTTTGACGATGCCATATATTCTGCGTTGAGAATGATAGAAGTTTTATCTAAGAACAAATTAACATCTCATGAAGTCTTTGAATCTTATCCAAAGCATTTCTCTACGCCTGAGATAAATTTAAAAGTTTCTGAAGAAGATAAATTTAGAGTTATTGATGAAGTAAAGAATTTAATAGATTTTTCCTTATATTCACTAATAGACATAGACGGGATTAGACTTGAAAACGAAAATTCGTGGGGGCTCGTTAGAGCTTCGAATACTTCGCCTAATCTTGTTTTGAGATTTGAAGGTAAAACGGAAAGAGACTTATTGGAAATAAAAAATTATTTCAAAGAGATTTTGTCTAAAATAGAAATTGACTTGAAATTAGATTTCTAATGAGTATCTCTGAAAAAAACGCTATAAACATCTCAAAAGTTTTAACTGAAGCACTTCCATATATAAGAAAATTTAATAACAAAGTTGTCGTCATAAAATATGGTGGAAATGCTATGGAAAACAAAGTTTTGAAAAAAAACTTTGCAAGAGATTTAGTGCTTATGAAAACGGTAGGTATTCATCCAATTTTAGTTCATGGAGGAGGACCTCAAATAGATTTTGAGCTGAAAAAAAATAACATTAAGTTTGAATTCAAAGATGGTATAAGAAAAACCACTTTAGAAATGATCAACATTGTACAAAAGGTTCTAGATAATAAAATCAATAGGGATATTTCAGACCTTATTCAGTTCTGGGGAGGCAAAACAAGTAGGCTCGTAGGAAGAAAAAATTCTCCAATCAAGGCAAAAAAAGACACTAAAAAAAATCTTGGAGAAGTTGGTTTTGTAAAAAGTATTGACAAGAAAAAAATAATGGCAACAATCGAGGCAGGAAAAATTCCCGTAATTTCTCCTGTGGGGTGGACTTCGAAAGCAGAGCCAATGAATATTAATGGAGATTTTGCAGCCTGTTCTGTTGCAGCATCTTTAAAAGCGGAAAAAATAATTTTGCTTACAGATATCTCAGGTGTAAGAGATCTAGATGGAAAAAAAATATCTACAATGAGTCTTAAAGAAGCAAAAAGAATCTTAAAAAATAAAAAAAATATCAAAGGAGGAATGTATCCTAAATTGACGGGAGCGATTGATTGTCTTGAAAAAGGGGTTAAAAATGCTCATATCGTCGATGGTCGAGTTCCTCACTCTGTTTTAATTGAGCTCTTAACCGACAAAGGAGTTGGTACTTGGATTAGTAAGTAAATGGAAAAGAAAAAACAAAGAAAATTAATAATAATGCAATCCCTTGCAACAATGCTCGAAGAAAGAGATTTATTGAAAATAACCACTGCAGAATTGGCAAAAAGATCAGAAATAACTGAAGCAGCAATTTATAAACACTTTCCCAGCAAGAGAAAAATCTTTGAAGAATTAGTGGTATTTTTTGAGGAAAGTATCTTCACTAGAATTAAAGTTATGAAAGAGGAATCAAAACCAGAAGATTTCCCAGGACAATTGATTGCGCTAGTTTTGAAGTTTTGCGAGACAAATAAGGGTTTTTCGAGGATTCTTACTCGAGAAGTTTTCACGGCAGATGAAGTAAAAATAATAGATAAAGTTTTTAACTGTTTTGAGAAAATAAATATAGAAATACGTCAATCACTTCAGGAATATGAGAGAGTAACTAAAAGAAAGCTGAATTTAAACCTAGCTGCCTCATGCGATCTACTGCTGTCCTGTTTGGAAGGACAGATTCAATCCTTTGTGAGAAGCAAGTTCAAAAAAGATTTAAGTGGTTCTTGGGAAGATCAGTGGAGTTTCTTAAAAAAAGCTATCTTCGCTAATTAAGAAAAAGCTCAAACTTTACTCTTTCGTCTTCAGGTTTCGCAAGTTCTCCCGTTTCTAAATTTATCTTTCTTGCTATTAAACCTGATGGTTTTTTAAATTTCCCTTTTGGAATCGTATCGATTATTTGTTTTTTAAAGTTAAGCCAAATCGGTAATGAAGTAGTGCTACCAAATTCATTATTACCCAAACTTGATGGATTATCGTATCCGAACCATACAGTGGTCAAAATGTTTTCATTAAATCCAGTGAACCAAGTGCTTTCGGCGTCATTAGATGTGCCTGTCTTTGCCGCAAAATCTTTTCTTCCTAGCTCATTGATTTTTCTCCCCGTGCCCCTTTGTGCGGCCTCTTTCAAAATATCATTTATCATGAAAGCAATCCTAGGATCCATGCTCAATTCATTATCTTCTCTTTCGTCAGTTCCAAACCATTGAGATAAATAATCTCCAGTTTTAGATTTCTTTTCTTCTGAAAAATTAATTTCATTTCCATCTGGAAAAAGAATTCTATCAATGTAATAAGGAACAACTTTTTTTCCTCCATTTGCAAAGATAGAAAACATCTCTGCATTTTTAATTGGGCTTGCTCCATACGAGCCAAGAGCTAGAGACAAATCGTCAGGCAACTCTTCTTTAAGGAAACCAAATTTTTCCAAAGATTCCTTAGCATCACTAATTGAAACTTCTTGAAGAAGTTTTACGCTCACTACATTTCTTGACTGAACTAGAGCCTCTCTAAGCCTCGTAGGTCCATAAAATTTGCCACTTGCATTTCGTGGTCTCCATATTTCTTCTAAATTCTGATCATCAAATACGAGGGGAGAATCAACTATTATTGAAGCTGGACTAAATCCATTTTCAAATGCAGCTGCATATAAAAATGGCTTAAAATTTGATCCAAGCTGAGGTTTGGCCTGAAAAGCACGATTGAATTGGCTATTACGAAAATTGTAGCCTCCAACTAGAGCTAAAATTTCGCCCGAGGATGGGTTTAAGCTTACCAGAGCAGATTGAACCTTAGGATGAATAGATAAGGTAATGGAATTATTTTGATTGCTATCTTTCGAGAGCCAAACAAGATCCCCGCTTTCAAAAAAATCGGAAAAATTAGTCAATTTTTTATCTTTTCTATTTTCGTTTATCCTGGGTCTGATTGATTTTTTTAGATCTGTGAGAAGAATATTTTCTATTTTTCCTTCCTTATTCAAAGTCAACAATCTTTTGTCTTCAACAGAAATCAAAATCGCTGGTTTAAAATTTTTGAACTCTGCCTGTCCCTCTAGAAATTCCATAGCTTTATAAAAGGGATTCTTGGCTTCAAGCTCGATTCCAAATTTATCTAAATAAGAAAATGGGTCGTACGCAAAAGCATAAAAAAATTCAGATCTATTTTTAAAACTTTTGGGTAGCAAATACTCATGATTTTCAGGTTTTTCAAATCCATGTCTTTCTTCATAATCTTCAATTCCCTCTTCTACAGCTTCTCTTGCAGCTGCCTGATAGCTTGAATCAATTGTAGAAAAGACCTGATAACCATCCTTATAAGCGGAAAGACCATAATTCTGGATTATGTATTTTCTTATTTCTTCTGCTAGATAATCAGCCTCAACTTCGGGGGAGATTCCAGAAAAAGAAGCTGTAACAGGAGCACTGGATGCAATATCAAATTGAGCTTGATCAATAAACTCCAAGGCAAACATTCTCCTCAAAACATAGTTTCTTCTATTTACTGCCTTTCTTGGGTTTATGAGAGGATTAATTCTTGATGGCGCTTTTGGAAGAGCAGCTATCATTGCATATTGTGCAAGATTGAGATCTTCTAAATCTTTATCATAATAAATTTCTGCCGCTGCCTTAATACCATAAGCTCTATTTCCTAAAAAAATTTGATTTACATAAAGCTCAAATATTTCTTCTTTGGTAAAAGAAAAGTCTATCTTCAATGCCGTAAAGATTTCTTTTAATTTTCTCTCAAACGTTCTTTCTTTTGTAAGTACATAATTCCTCGCAACTTGCATGGTAATAGTGCCGCCACCACTTACAATTTCACCTTCTCTCAAAAATTGATAAGCAGCTCTTACCAAGCTAAGGATATCTACGCCTGTATGATTGAAATAATCGCTGTCTTCTGCAGCTAAAAATGCTTTAACAAAGGTATCTGGGATTTCTTCAAACTTTAATTTTGTTCGATGAATTTCTCCAAATTCACCGATAAGCTTTCCATCTTTTGTAAAAATTTTTAGGGGAACTTGCAACTCAACAGACGCTACCTCAGATGAAGAAGGAATTTCTGAAGCAAAATATAGATAAATTCCTAAAGTAATTTGTATTGGCAGCAATATTAATACCAAAAGAAAATAAAAGAATTTTGATTTAAATAGATCAATCATGTTTTAAGGTAAACTTATCTCAATATTTTAGTCTAAGAGATTAGTTTATGAAGGTTTTTTTAGTCGGGCCAATGGGTACAGGTAAGTCCACAACCGGAAGGAATTTATCTGAAAAATTGGATTATGATTTTTATGACACAGATAAATTGATTGAAAAAGCAGAAAGAAGAAAAATTAAAGACATTTTTGAACAAAATGGTGAAGATTATTTTCGTCAAAAAGAATCAAAAGTCTTGAGCGAAACTAAAACTCTCCAAAATGTGGTTATTGCTACTGGGGGAGGCATAGTAGAGAAGGAAGAAAACAGATTGTTTCTGGAGCATGAGGACAAAGTTATTTTTTTAGACTCCTCTCCCGAAAGACAATACGAAAGAACCAAAAACAGTAAAAAACGTCCTTTACTTAATGAGGGTGACGGTTTAGAAATATTAAAAAAGTTATACGAGAGGAGAATAAATTTTTATGAAGCAGTATCAAAGAAAAAAATTTCTATGGATAATTTAAGTACAGAAGAAATTTTAAAAAAAATAATTAATTTTATAGATGAATGAAAATCGTTAAGGTAAAAACAGATTCAAAAAACTATGACATTAGGGTTGGCCATGATTTGCTTGGGTCAACTCCTCTGAAGAAATTAGTTTCACAAAAAGATATTTTATTAATAGTCGACAACAAAGTTCCTGAATTATTAATTAACAAATTAAAGAAAAATTTAAAAAAGTCTTCTTCAAAAAAAATCAATTCAATAAAAATCAATGCCTCTGAAAATAATAAAAATATGCCATACCTTGCAAAGGTGTATGACTTTTTAATTAGAAATAATTACTCCAGAGATTGTGTTATTTTTGGCGTAGGTGGAGGTATTACCTGCGATATGACTGGTTTTATTGCCTCAACTTTTTTACGAGGTGTTGATTTTGTTTTGGTACCCACAACATTATTATCTCAGGTTGATGCCAGCATAGGAGGCAAGACAGGAGTAAATCATAAAGGATTTAAGAATATGATTGGAACTTTTAATCAGCCAGTACAAGTTATTATCGATACTAAATTTCTTAAGTCTCTATCAAAGTTAGAAATTCAATGTGGATTGATGGAGGTGATAAAACATGGGCTTATCTCAGATAAAGGTTTTTTTGTCTGGCTTGAGAAAAACCTAAAACAAATTTTGTCTCTTAAGCCTCAATTTATAGAAAGGGCAATAAAAAGATCAATCGAAATTAAAGCTGATGTTGTATCAAAAGATGAAAAAGAAAACGGACTTCGGGCAATTTTAAATTTTGGACATACTTTCGGGCATGCGTTAGAAACCATCGGTAATAATAAGCTTTATACTCATGGCGAGGCAGTGGCTCTAGGGATGCTCGCAGCGACAAAACTTTCAGAAAATATCTCAGATTTAGATCCTAAGGTTTTTGATAGAGTTCAATCCACCATAAAAAATACTGGTATAAAAGTGAAACTCAAGAAAAAAATCTTTCCAAAAAAATTAATTAAATTGATGCAATCTGACAAAAAAAAGAATAATAATCAGCTTAAGTTTATTTTGCTCGAAAAAATTGGAAAGGCAAAAATTAAAAGCATTAGCAATGAAGAGACAATAGAAAATGCTATAAAAAATAGCTTATTTTATTAGTAAAAGTTATATGCACTACTTTGGTGCAAAATAAAAATATATATTCTGATAAATTAAAACTCCTTTTGAATGGGGGGCATATCACATGCCTTAAAAGTGACGCATTGTCCATGCGTTAAAAGGGCATGTTACTAAAAGAGATGAAGGTAATGTGTGCTGAAAAAAAATATTAAAAATATAGAAACTAGGCCAAATAAAAAAGGTCTTTATGATCCAGAATTTGAGAGAGATTCTTGCGGAGTTGGCCTTGTTGCAAATATTAAAGGCGTCCCCTCTAGAGAAATTATGGACGACGCTTATATCATTAATTCTAGAATGGATCACAGGGGCGGTTGTGGTTTCGAAGAAAACACTGGAGATGGTGCTGGAATTCTATTAGCTCTTCCTCATGACTTTTTTAAAGAAGAGGCAAAAAAACTCAAGATAAACCTTCCTGAAAAAGGAAATTATGCTGTAGGAAATATCTTCTTACCACAAAAAAAATCTGAGAAAAATTTCTGCAAAAAAACTATTGAAGATGTTTTAAAACAAGAAAAACTAGAATTATTAGGCTGGCGTAAAGTTCCAATTGATTCAAAAAAAGCTGACGTGGGTCCAGCAGCTTTAGATTGCAAGCCTGGCATTGAGCAAATTTTTATCAAGGCTCCAAAGAATATCGACCAAAATGACTTTGAGAGAAAACTGTATCTTGTAAGAAAAATATTTACTAAAAAATTAAGACAAGAAAGCAATCTTTCTCAAGCTTTGATGTTTTATGCGTGTAGCTTATCTTCAAGACTAATCGTTTACAAAGGCATGCTAACACCATCTCAACTTTTCCCTTTTTTTCCAGATTTAGAGGATAAATCTTTTGAAACCCATCTTGCTATGGTGCACTCAAGATTCAGTACAAATACTTTTCCATCTTGGGATAGGGCTCAGCCATGCAGATACATGTGTCACAACGGGGAAATAAATACATTAAAAGGTAACATGAATCTAATGCAGTCCAGACAAGGGAAGGCATCTAGCGATTTATACAAGAATAAAATAAGTAAACTTTTTCCAATAGCAGAACCGGATTGCTCAGATTCTGGAAGTTTCGATAATGTTTTAGAACTCCTGATCATGACTGGCAGAAAACTGCCTGAGGCTATCATGATGATGATTCCTGAAGCTTGGCAAAACGATAAGAATATGGCAAAAGCTAAAAAAGACTTTTATCAATATTCTTCCTCTTTAATGGAGCCATGGGACGGACCTGCTTCAATAGTTTTTACTGATGGCACACAAGTTGGAGCGGTCTTGGATAGAAATGGTCTCAGACCCAGTAGGTTTTATGTTACAGATAACGACAAAGTAATCATGGCTTCTGAAGTTGGCGTTCTGGAAGTAGAGTCTAAAACCGTTTTAAGAAAAGGTAGGCTGCAGCCAGGTAAAATGTTTTTAATCGACTTTGAAAAAGGAAGATTAATTTCTGACGAAGAAATAAAAAAAGAAGTCGCTAATCAGCATCCTTACGGAAATTGGAATAGCAGTCAAATCATTGAATTAGACGATCTACCCAATAGATCAAAAAAATATGTGGTTTCTGATTTGATTTCAAAAATGAAAGCTTTTGGCTATACAACTGAGACTTTGGAATTCATGTTGCTTCCTTTGGTAACGGAGTTAAGAGATCCCCTAGGGTCTATGGGAAACGATGCAGCGTTGGCTTGTTTATCTGATAAGCCGAGGATGATTTACGATTACTTTAAACAACTATTCGCACAAATTACAAATCCGCCAATAGACTCAATCCGAGAAGAAATCATCATGTCTTTGGAATGCCTGATTGGTCCAGAAGGCAACCTTCTTTCTACTGATGAAAATAATGTTAAAAGATTAAGACTCGAGCACCCCATCCTTTCAAATCAAGAACTAGAAAAAATAAAGTCTATTAAAACTAAAGGATACAAATCAAAAACCATAGATATAACTTACCAAAAGGGTCTAGGAAAAGAAGGACTTACAAAAGCTTTGGACAAAATTTGTAGAGAATCCTTAAAAGCTATCGATGAAGGATACTCATTTATTATTCTATCTGATAAAAACATTACCTCAGATAAATTGGCTTTAAGTACCCTTCTTGCCTGTTCAACAGTTCATAATTTTTTAGTTAAAAAAGAGAAAAGAACCCAGATAGGTATTGTTTTAGAATCCGGTGAAGCCAGAGAAGTTCACCATCATTGTTTATTGATAGGTTACGGTGCTGACGCAATAAATCCATATCTGGCCTTTGCAGTTCTGGAAAAATCTTTAGAAGATGGGGCTATAGAGGACAAAAATTTAAATAACTCATCTGACCTTGTTAAAGCTTATAAAAAAGGAGTGGCCAAAGGAATGTTAAAGGTCATGGCAAAAATGGGAATTTCAACCTTACAATCCTATAAAGGAGCACAAATTTTTGAGGCTGTTGGACTTTCAGATGAAATCATCGAAAAGTCTTTTCCTGGTACTCCAAGTAGGGTACAGGGCGTAACCTTCGATATCTTGTCCGAAGAAATGGAAAGACGTCATCTGATGGGTTTTCCTGAAAGTCTAGAAAACAATGTTGCTTCTTTACCAAACCCTGGTGATTTTCATTGGAGGAATGGAGGTGATTCTCATATGTGGGATCCTAAGTCTATTTCAGCCCTTCAAATTGCAGCAAGAAATAATGATGAATCTGCGTATTGGAACTTTTCAAATCACGCCAATGAAGAAACTACAAAGAATAGTACTTTGAGAGGCCTGATGAAGTTTAAATATTCTAAGAATCCTTTACCTTTAGATAAAGTAGAACCTGAAAAAGAGATTGTAAAAAGATTTGCTACAGGAGCGATGTCACTCGGATCAATTTCAACCGAAGCTCACGAATCTCTTGCGCTTGCCATGAATAAATTAGGTGGAAAATCTAATACTGGAGAAGGTGGCGAAGATCCAATTAGATTCAAACCTCTTGAAGACGGTAGTTCCAAAAGATCCGCAATCAAACAAGTAGCTTCTGGTAGGTTTGGTGTCACCATGTGGTATTTGACAAATGCCGACGAACTGCAAATCAAAATTGCCCAAGGTGCAAAGCCTGGAGAAGGTGGAGAACTTCCCGGTACAAAGGTTGATAAATACATCGCAAAAATTAGACATTCAACACCTGGAGTTGGGTTGATTAGCCCTCCTCCTCATCACGATATTTATTCAATAGAAGATATTGCTCAGCTTATACACGACTTAAAAAATGCCAATAGAAGCTCAAGAATAAGTGTAAAACTCGTTTCTGAAATTGGTGTAGGTACTATTGCCGCTGGCGTTGTAAAAGCAAAAACAGATCATCTGGTGATAGCTGGACATGACGGAGGGACAGGTGCTTCACCTCTAACATCCATCAAACATGCTGGTCTCCCTTGGGAGCTTGGAATTGCGGAAACTCACCAAACTCTGGTCATGAATAACTTAAGATCAAGAGTTGTTCTGCAAACCGATGGTCAGCTTAAAACCGGACGAGATGTCGCTATAGCTGCCATATTGGGCGCAGAAGAATTTGGTTTTTCGACTGCTCCGCTCGTAACTTTGGGATGCATTATGATGAGAAAGTGTCATCTCAATACCTGCCCAGTAGGAATTGCTACCCAAGATAAAGAACTGAGAAAGAAATTTAAAGGTAGCCCAGAGAATGTCGTGAATTACCTCTTTATGGTGGCAAAAGAGTTAAGAATGATTATGGCAAATCTTGGCATCACTAAACTAGATGATTTGATTGGCAGAGTGGATCTACTCGAAATGGATAATGCTATAGATCACTGGAAAAGAGATGGATTGGACCTGTCGAAAATTCTTTCTCCTGCCGAAATAATTTACAAAGATACGGAGGTCTTCAATACTCAAAAACAGAATCATAATTTAGAAAAATCTTTGGATATAAAATTATTAAAGAAAATCAAGAATCACATCAAAACAAAAAAAAGAATTGTTATTGATTCTAAGATTGGAAATACCAACCGCGTATTTGGCACAATTATTTCCAACGAAGTAGCAAAATCTTGGGGAGCTGCTGGTCTGCCCAATGATACCTTGAGATTTAATCTCACTGGTTCTGCTGGGCAAAGCTTTGGAGCCTGGGCAACCAAAGGCATGACCCTTTCTTTGGAAGGCGATGCAAATGATTATGTTGGAAAAGGTTTATCAGGAGGTAAATTAATCATCTATCCTCCTGCTGATAGTAGTTTCATCCCAAATGAAAACATAATTTTAGGTAATGTCGCGCTATACGGGGCAACTGATGGCGAAGCATATTTTAGAGGAATAGCTGCAGAAAGATTCTGTGTAAGAAATAGTGGTGCAAAAGTGGTTGTTGAGGGAATTGGCGATCATGGCTGTGAGTATATGACAGGTGGAAGAGCCGTAATCTTGGGTCCTACTGGGAGAAATTTTGGCGCGGGAATGAGTGGTGGTATTGCTTACGTTTATGATCCAAAAGATAATTTTAAAAAGAATTGCAATATGAGTACTTTCGATTTGGAAAAAATTGTTATAAATGAAGACAAAGAAGAATTAAAAACCCTTATAACAAATCACCACAGATATACTAAGTCAGATGTTGCCAAGAAGATTTTGTCCAACTGGAATTATGAATTGGCCAACTTTAAAAAAGTTATGCCAATAGACTTCAAAAGAGTATTGATGGAAACGAATAATCAGAAATTAAAAGCAAGCTGATGGGTAAAGTAACAGGATTTAAAGAATTCAATAGAGAGGTTGAACCATACCGCAGTCCCAAGAAAAGAGTATTGGACTTCAAAGAAATTTATACCGATCACGACGAATCATTATTAAACACTCAAGCATCAAGATGTATGAATTGCGGAGTCCCATTTTGCCAATCTGGAGAGGGATGTCCAGTTTACAACTTGATTCCTGAATGGAACGATTTGGTTTATAACGAAAAGTGGGAAGAAGCTTTTGCACGACTCTTAAAAACTAATAACTTTCCAGAAGTTACTGGTAGAGTTTGTCCTGCGGTATGTGAAGGTGCTTGTGTTTTAGGCATCACAGAAACTCCGGTTACCATTAAAAATCTAGAATTTGCAATTGCTGACAAAGGAATTGAATCAGGTTGGATAAAACCAGTCATTCCTAATAAAAGAACCAACAAAAAAATAGCCATCGTTGGATCAGGTCCTGCAGGTTTATCGGCCGCACAGCAGCTAAATAGCGTTGGTCACTCCATAAACGTTTATGAAAGAGCAGATAGAATTGGTGGTCTCATGATGTATGGAATACCCAACATGAAACTTGATAAGTCCATCATTGATATGCGAGTGGACATCATGGAAGAAGAAGGCATAAGGTTCCACACCAATTGCGACGTAGGCGGCAAAGGAAAAAACTCTGTATCGATGGAAAAACTTATTAAAGAAAACGATATTGTGTTACTTACCACAGGAGCAACCAAGCCAAGGGATTTACCTATTAAAAATAGAGATGGAGAAGGTGTTTATTTTGCTATGGAGTTTCTTGGTCAAAATACAAAAAGTCTTTTGGACAGTGATTTGAAAGACGACAGTTTTATCAATGCTAAAGACAAAGATGTGATTGTTATTGGTGGTGGAGACACTGGGAACGACTGCTTAGGCACATCTCTAAGACATGGCTGCAAAAGTCTTACTAACTTTGAAATACTTCCAGAACTGCCGAAAGAAAGATTGGCAAATAATCCATGGCCTATCTTCCCAAGAGTATACAAAGTTGATTATGGACACGAAGAATCTAGAGAAGTATTTGGTAAAGATCCCAGAGAATATTCCGTTTCTGGAAAAGAGTTTTTACGAGACAAAAATGGAAAGCTCATCGGGATTAAAACTGTAAAAGTTGACAAGGACTTCAAAGAAATCAAAGGAACAGAGCAAACTTGGAAGGCTGACTTAATCTTCTTGGCTATGGGTTTTCTTGGGCCTGAAGACTATCTTAATAAAAAATTAAAGCTGGAATTAGATGAAAGGTCTAACTTCAAGGCAGAACATAATATCCACCAAACTTCCCATCCTAAAGTTTTTGCAGCTGGCGACTGTCGCAGAGGTCAGTCTTTAGTAGTGTGGGCTATAAACGAAGGACGCGCTGCAGCTCGAGAAATCGACAGAAAGATAATGGGTAAAACTACCCTAGACTAGTCCTTCCTACTTTTTATTTGCCTCATCAGTCCTTCTTGAATGGCTGAGGCTACCAGTTTTCCGTCTTCTGTATAGACGGTTCCCCTGTTAAATCCTTTCGCATTACTCGCGCTTGGGCTATCTGTAACATATAAGAGCCATTCATCAGCTCTGAAAGGTCTATGAAACCACATAGCATGATCTATGCTTGCTGACATAACTCTTCTATTCATACCTCCCCAGCTAATGCCGTGAGGAAGCTGAGCAGTACTCAATAATCCAAAGTCCGAGGCATACGCCAAAATATTTTGATGGACCAATATATCATTCGGCAGCTTGCCGTTAGCTTTCATCCAAGTATGTTTGTAAGGCGGTTTCTTTTCTGAATTCATTGGGCTGTATTGTTCAACCGTTCTGAGCTCAACAGCTTTTTCTCTTAAAAAACCATCTCTAAACTCTTTTGGTATTTCATCAATCATTGCTTCTCTTAATTCTCTTTCGCTCTGTAAATCATTTGGTCCAGGCACATCAGGCATATCAAATTGATGTTCGAAGCCTCCTTCGTCTATTTGAAAAGATACAATCATATTGAATATGACTTCGCCATTTTGGATCGCATCTACTGTTCTTGTGGTAAAGCTTCCACCATCTCGAATTCTGACTACGTTATAGACTATTGGCATATCAATTCTGCCTGGCCTTAGAAAATATGCATGAAAGGAATGAGCATACCTCTTTTCATCTATGGTGTTGTAAGCAGCGCTAAGAGATTGCCCAAGAACTTGTCCACCGAAAACTCTTCCCCAAGCAGTTTTTTCACATTCACCACGATAAAGATTTTCCTCAAGCCTTTCGAGGTTTAAGGTTTCTACTAAGTCGTCTAAACTTTTTTGCGTTGACATGATTTAGGCCTCTTCTATGGTGTGATCAACATCCGTTGCTGGTTTTTCTGAAGAAGGTTTACCTACAACTATTGCTGGCACTCCAGCAACTGTTGTATTTGCCTCTACATCTGAAAGTACTACACTGCCAGCAGCAACTTTAGCGCCCTTTCCAATTTCTACATTTCCTAAAATTTGTGCTGCTGAGCTTATTAAAACTCCTTCACGAACTTTTGGATGTCTGTCACCAGTCTCTTTTCCTGTACCCCCAAGGGTAACGCCTTGAAATATTGATACATCGTTTTCGACTACCGAAGTCTCTCCAATGACAATTCCAGTTGCATGATCCAACATCACCCCATGTCCTATTTCAGCTCTCGGATGGATATCTACCTCATAAATAGCAGAACTTCTGCTCTGGATGAAATATGCAAAAACTTCTTGTTTTGCTTTCATAAAATAATTTGCAATTCTGTGAGCCTGTAATGCAGCAAATCCTTTTGAAAATAATAATGTAAAAACAAAACCACTTGATGCGGGATCTCTTTCCCTTACCGCTTTTAAGTCTATTACAGCTTTTTTTAAAAGATCGATATTTGAAAAAACCTCATTAAACTTTTCTTTCAAAATTTCTGATGGATACTCTTTTGTAGCTAAATCGTCTGCAAGTTTTGCTGATAAAGAATTATCTAGGCCGTTGCATGATAAAATCTTTTCCTGAAAGAGAATTTCCGAATCTGGTTCTAAGGAAATTTTATTTTTGCTTTCTTTGAGAATCTCAGCCCAAATGTCTTCTACAATAACCATAAGATAAATTTTTAAGTCGCAAGTCTAAGGCAAGTTAACTCAAAATTATATATTTTCTTGCTGTTTTTTTTTAAAAAAGGATAATGTTGATTCACCTTTAGGACCAGTAAATATATGAAATTCGATAATTTTTCAATCCAAGAGCCTGATGCAAATGTTAAGGTCAAAGATACCTTTGAAATAGATTCAAATTTAAAAGTAGATTCCTTTTCAGAAAGCAATGAATATGTTCCAAAGTTGGATGCTGACTACTGTTTTGATAAGGCTACTACTCTTTCTATTCTTGCAGGTTTCCAGAATAATCGGAGAGTGATGGTCCAAGGACTTCATGGTTCAGGAAAATCAACTCATATTGAACAGGTTGCTGCAAGATTAAATTGGCCTTGTATTCGAATCAATTTAGATAGTCATATCAGCAGAATAGATCTACTGGGTAAGGATGTGATTGCTATTGAAGATAGTAAACAAATAACAAAATTTCAAGAAGGCATTCTACCCTGGGCTATCCAAAACCCAGTTGCTTTAGTATTCGATGAATACGATGCCGGTAGACCAGATGTAATGTTTGTCATACAAAGAGTTTTAGAGGTCGAAGGTAAACTTACTCTTTTAGATCAAAACAGGGTTCTTACCCCTCATCCTTATTTTAGACTTTTTGCCACAGCAAACACTGTAGGCTTAGGAGATAGCACTGGTCTGTATCATGGGACTCAACAAATTAATCAGGGTCAAATGGATAGATGGCACATCGTTTCGCCGCTAAATTATCTTTCTGAGGATTTGGAACTCAAAGTAATTCTTTCAAAAGTTAAAGATCTAAATAACAAAAAAGGCCAGTCTACTGTAAAAGCAATGATTTCACTTGCTAATTTAACAAGAGAAGGTTTTAAAAATGGAGATATTTCTAATCTGATGTCACCAAGAACTGTTATTAGCTGGGCAGAGAACTTTTCAATTTTTAACGATATTGGGAATTCATTTGAATTAAGTTTCTTGAATAAATGTGATGAAACTGAAAAATCAATAATTGCAGAGTACTTTCAAAGATGCTTCGATTCAGAAACCAGCGATTCTATTTTAAATTTAGTTGAACAAGCTTGAGCCAAAAATCTACTGAACAAAACGTCAAAGATGTAATAAATGCTTCCAGTAGAGCAATATCTAAAGATAAGGATCTTAATCTAGAAGTAAATTATCTCCAGCAAGTCGCTGAACCTGGACATAATCTTCAAGAAAATATTGAATCCATTCAACTTTCAAGAGGCGATGCAGACAGACAAGCTCTGTTACAAAAATATAAATTACTCGAGAAGCCATTAAAAAGAACTGGAATTTCTGAGTTGGATTTTCTCCTTAAAGATTTCGAAGCCGTAAGGTCAGAAATTTTAGGATCAAAAGAATTTTTGGGTGTAAAACAAAACCTTAGAAATTTATTTTTAAAAAATCTCTCTCAACAAACGATTGAAAGCAAGCAAGATGCCTTAAAAATAGCTGTTGAGATAAGTTTAAAAAATAAACTTTTAAAACAAAAGAATAATAAGCTGGAGGAGGTTTTCTTAAAACCTTGGGAAAAAGCTCTTTCTGAAGTGGAGTCAGATTTTAAGCTTGCAGAAAAGTATCTGACAGATAAAGAAAAATTTAATGAGTATTTAATTTCCTTATTTAAAAAATTAGGTTTTGAATTTGAAGAGCCTGAACAAGAAGAGCCTAAATCTGATGCCGAAGAAGAAAATGAAGATAATGAAGATGATGGTACTTCTGACCAAGAACAAGAAGATCAGCCTGATAACGATGCCTCAGAAGTAGATGACGAGAGTGAGACTGAAATTGAAGATTTTGAGATTGAAGAAGGAGATGTTGATGACACAGAAGACTGGGTTGAAAATAGGTCTAAACTAGAAGAATTAATTGCACTCAATCAAAATCAAGAATACAAGGTATTTTGTAGAGATTTTGATGAAGTGGTAGATGCGGATAACTTATGTTCTTCAGAAGAATTAAAAAGATTGAGAGATAGATTGGATCAATTAATTGATCCCTCAAAATCTGTAGTAGCAAAATTGGCAAATAGACTGCAAAGATTGCTTCTGGCTCAACAAAGACGTTCTTGGGAATTTGATAAGGAAGAAGGCATTTTGGATTCTTCTAAACTGCACAAAATCATTACGGATCCACTTACACCCCTTAGTTTTAAAACCGAAAAAGAGACATCCTTTAAAGATACTGTGTTAACAATGTTGGTTGATAGCTCTGGATCAATGCGAGGAAGATCAATGACCACTGCTGCGATTTCTGCTGATATTATCGGGTCAACTTTGGACAAATGTAATATCAAAACTGAAATCCTTGGTTTTACAACGAAGCATTGGAAAGGTGGAGACTCCAGAAAGCTTTGGGTTGAATGCGGTAAACCAAGTTCTCCTGGCAGGCTTAATGACTTGAGACATATTATATTCAAACCTGCTGACCTAGCTTGGAGAAGAGCTAAAAAAAATCTAGGCTTGATGCTTCGAGAAGGTCTACTTAAGGAAAATGTTGATGGAGAAGCTCTTTTATGGGCTTCTTCGAGATTGTTGAAAAGGCCAGAACAAAGAAAAATACTCATGGTTATTTCGGATGGAGCGCCCGTGGATGACAGTACTTTATCCACTAATTCAACCAGTTATTTAGACAATCACCTAAAACAAGTGATTTCTGAAATTGAAAATCGAACCGAACTAGAATTAATTGCGATAGGGATTGGGCATGACGTTACAAAATACTATAAAAAGGCTGTAACAATCCATAGGGCTGAAGAACTTGGAAACGTAATGTTGGAACAATTAACAGACTTATTTCAAGAGAAATAAGGTTTGGAATTCTAGAAAAGAGGCTTATAATTTACTTATGAAAATTACAAATGTAGACGGACCTCCTGGATTTAAGGAGTTCGATGATATTGAAGATCGTATGACTTCAGAGCATGTTGAAGATGTTAGAGAAATCTTCAACACCCCACTAACTGGATCTTATAACTGGGATTACACTGTAGCCGATAACAGAATCAAAAGGCTTTACGAATTAGGAAAAGAGCTTAATTGGAATGGATCAATAGACCTTGATTGGTCTAATCACATAAAACGTGGCGATCTTCCGGTAAAACCTGAGTTTGATGATTTAGGTAATGTCTATCCTGAATATAATGACATGTCAGAGGATGAAAAAAGGGAAGTTAGTTGGCACGCTTCTGCTTGGGGTTTAAGCCAATTCTTACATGGAGAACAAGGGGCTCTTTTAGTTGCTTCTCAACTTGTATCTTGTGCACCTACATATCAAGCAAAACTATATGCCGCCTCTCAATGTTTCGATGAAGCCAGACATGTAGAAGTATTCAATAGGTATTTACAAGATGTAATGGGCATGTCTTACCCGATTTCCCCTAGCCTTAAAGCGCTTTTAGATAAGGGTCTAACAGATCCGAGATGGGATCTTAAATTCATTGCAATGCAAATAATCATTGAAGGTTTAGCTCTTGCAGCTTTTCAATCAACCAAGATGAGCACAAGTTGTCCGTTGCTTAGAGATTTAACTCATTATGTAATTCGTGATGAGGCAAGACATGTAACCTTTGGTATAAATTACTTAGAAGATTTCAATAAGACTTTATCTGAAGATGAGATTGAAGATCGAGCTAGATTTGCCTATGAAGCGTGCGTAATCATGAGAGACAGAATTCAAAATTACGAATTAGGTAAGAAATTCTTTGGTTACTCAGAACAAGAAGCCAGGGAAGCAATCTTAAAATCTGGTGTTAATGATGACTTTAGAGGCTTGTTATTTAACAGAGTGATGCCTAATTTGAAGAAAATTGGACTCTTAACAGAATCTGTTCGTCCTCTTTATGATGAATTGGGCTTATTAGAATACGAAGTTGCTCCAAGTGATTTTGAAATAGATTGGGCTGAAATTTCCAAACCTTTAGAATCTTCTGACGAGATTGAAACTCAAGCAGAGGAACAAGCTGAAGTTATCAAGGAAATGTTCCACAACCATTAATTTATCTAAACCTCTTCGCTTTGATAGATTTCAATAAACTTCAAAGTGCTGAGGTAGATAAAACTTATTACCCTTTCTTTTCTCTTGATAATTGCCTTTTAGATAATCCATCTTGTGTTGCTTTAGCTAAAGATTTTCCGGATATCAAAAGTGGTGGGAGTATTCCTCCATCTTCTATAAATCTTGAAGAAAGTATTAAAAAATTAATTTCCGATCTTGAAAGTGAAGAAATGAAAGCTATTCTTGAAGAAAAACTAAATGTTGATCTTTCTAATTCTGAAATAGTTACCACATTAAGAGGTTTTTCTAGAAAAAAGGATGGAAAGATTCATACCGATTCAAAATCTAAGATCATTACACTTCTTTTATATCTAAACGAATCTTGGGAATACGAAACCGGAAAGTTGAGAATGTTAAAGAATGAAGAACACCTAGATGATTTCATAAAAGAAATTCCTGCCACTTTAGGTAGCATTGTTGCGTTTAAGGTGACTGAAAATTGTTTTCATGGATTCTTACCTTTTGAAGGCAAAAGACAGTCTATACAAATGAATTACGTGTATAGAAAAAATGTTAAAACTCACAAATTAAGGCATTTTCTAAGCTCTTTATTTAAATAGAAAACTTTTTCTTATGAATGAAATTGATGTCGGCGTTGATTTCGGAATTACAAATTCTGATATCGCGATCAAATCAGATGAATCTGTTTCTTACAAAACTTTAAACAGTGAGAAAAATATCCATTTATCTTTTAATAATATAATTAAAGATCTTCAAAGAAATTCTATTCTAAAAAATATATGCGTTACAGGAGGAAAACATCTAGATCTTCCTGATAATTTTGATGGATTAAAAGTTTCAAAAAAGAATGAGATAAGTTGTATTGGTGCTGGGGCCAAATATTTGTCAGGACTAGATTCTGATTTCCTTGTTTTAAGTTGCGGTTCAGGAACAGCATGTGTTGGATATAAAAATAAAATCTCAACTCATCTTGGGGGTAGCGGTTTAGGTGGAGGAACTATCAGAGGGCTTTGTAAATTAGCTGCGCAAGTTGATGATCCTGAAGAAATTGATGAGTTATCAAAAAAAGGAAGTCAAATTGGAGATTATGTTTTAAAAGATGTTGTTTCCGGTCCTATTGGTTTTCTTCCTGATGACAGTATTGCTGTGCATCTTGGAAACTTAGATATGATTAATAAATTAGAAAAAGAAGATATTTGTAAGTCTATAATTTATCTAGTCGCTACAAACATAGCTCGCTTAGCTGCAACAACGGCAATTTCCTTTAGCTTAGATAAAATAGTTGTTGTAGGCAGGTCTCCAAATTATTCCTTGTACACGGAAGTCCTGAAAAGATGGATAGAATATTCTGGTTTAGAAGTTATCTTTTTGAAAGATGGAGAATTTGCTACTGCAATTGGTGCTTTAGAAAGCTAACTAGAAGCCCGACGATGTCCTACTCTCGCATGGACGCACCACACTACCATCGGCGCTAAGTGGTTTCACTTCTGAGTTCGGGATGGAATCAGGTGGGACACACTTGCTAATGTCATCGGGCAAAATTCTAGTTTCGTATTGTAGATCCTTTGTTTAATTTCAGCGTTATTAAACTTTATTAATATAAAGTATTAAGTTAAGCCTCACGAGCAATTAGTACAGGTTAGCTCAATGCCTTACAGCACTTACACACCCTGCCTATCAACGTCCTAGTCTTGAACGGCTCTTCAGGAACCCGAAGGTTCAGGGATATCTCATCTTGAGGTAGGCTTCCCACTTAGTTGCTTTCAGCGGTTATCCTTTCCGAACATAGCTACCGGGCAATGCCACTGGCGTGACAACCCGAACACCAGAGGTTCGTTCACTCCGGTCCTCTCGTACTAGGAGCAACTCCTCTCAAATATCCAACGCGCACGGCAGATAGGGACCGAACTGTCTCACGACGTTCTAAACCCAGCTCGCGTACCACTTTAAATGGCGAACAGCCATACCCTTGGGACCTGCTCCAGCCCCAGGATGTGATGAGCCGACATCGAGGTGCCAAACACCCCCGTCGATGTGAACTCTTGGGGGGTATAAGCCTGTTATCCCCGGCGTACCTTTTATCCGTTGAGCGATGGCCCTTCCATACAGAACCACCGGATCACTATGACCTACTTTCGTACCTGCTCGACTTGTCAGTCTCGCAGTTAAGCATCCTTTTGCCATTGCACTCATTGCATGATGTCTGACCATGCTGAGGATACCTTCGTACTCCTCCGTTACTCTTTGGGAGGAGACCGCCCCAGTCAAACTACCCACCACACACTGTCCTCAACCCGGATAACGGGTCTAAGTTAGAACCTCAAATGTATAAGGGTGGTATTTCAAGGACGACTCCACATAAGCTGACGCCTATGCTTCAAAGTCTCCCACCTATCCTACACATATAAATTCAAAGTCCAGTGTGAAGCTATAGTAAAGGTGCACGGGGTCTTTCCGTCTTGCCGCGCGTATACGGCATCTTCACCGCAAATTCAATTTCACTGAGTCCTGGGTCGAGACAGTATGGCCATCGTTACGCCATTCGTGCAGGTCGGAACTTACCCGACAAGGAATTTCGCTACCTTAGGACCGTTATAGTTACGGCCGCCGTTCACCGGGGCTTCGATCACAAGCTTCGTCCGAGGACTAACCTGATCAATTAACCTTCCGGCACCGGGCAGGCGTCACACCCTATACTTCCACATTAGTGTTTGCAGAGTGCTATGTTTTTAGTAAACAGTCGCAGCCATCTGGTATCTTCGACCTCTTTCCGCTCGAGAAGCAAGTTCTTTCACGTAAAGAGGCGTACCTTCTCCCGAAGTTACGGTACCATTTTGCCTAGTTCCTTAACCCAAGTTCTCTCATGCGCCTTAGTATTCTCTACCTGACCACCTGTGTCGGTTTGCAGTACGGTTCCCTACTACTTATGCTTAGAAGTTTTTCCTGGAAGCGTGGCATCAATCACTTCTTGATTTAAAAAATCAATCGTCATCAGATCTCGACTTAAAGTATTCCGGATTTACCTAAAATACAAGTCTACAGCCTTAAACAGGGACAACCATCGCCCTGCTGATCTAGCCTTCTCCGTCACTCCATCGCAGCAATAGGAAGTACAGGAATGTTAACCTGTTTTCCATCGACTACGGCCTTCGCCCTCGCCTTAGGGGCCGACTTACCCTGTCCCGATTAGCGTTGGACAGGAAACCTTGGTCATTCGGCGGATAGGGTTTTCACCTATCTCTCGTTACTCATGTCAGCATTCTCTCTTCTGATACCTCCAAAGAACCTCTCAGTCCTTCTTCGACGGCTTACAGAATGCTCCTCTACCATAGATATAAATATCTATCCGCAGCTTCGGTTTATGATTTAGCCCCGTTATATCTTCCGCGCGGGCCGACTCGACTAGTGAGCTGTTACGCTATCTTTAAAGGATGGCTGCTTCTAAGCCAACCTCCTAGCTGTTTAAGCCTTCCCACATCGTTTCCCACTTAATCATAATTTGGGACCTTAGCTGGCGGTCTGGGTTGTTTCCCTTTCGACTACGGACGTTAGCACCCGCAGTCTGTCTCCCGTGCTAACACTTCTTGGTATTTGGAGTTTGCGTCGGTTTGGTAAGTCGGGATGACCCCCTAGCCGAGACAGTGCTCTACCCCCAAGAGTGACACACGAGGCGCTACCTAAATAGCTTTCGAGGAGAACCAGATATCTCCGAGCTTGATTAGCCTTTCACTCCGATCCACAGCTCATCCCCTCATTTTTCAACATAAGTGGGTTCGGGCCTCCAGTAAGTGTTACCTTACCTTCACCCTGGCCATGGATAGATCGCCCGGTTTCGGGTCTACTCCCTGCGACTAAACGCCCTATTAAGACTCGGTTTCCCTACGCCTACCTCATAAAGTTAAGCTTGCCACAGACAGTAACTCGCTGACCCATTATACAAAAGGTACGCCGTCACCCCGAAGTTCCGAAGAACTTCTTAAGGCTCCGACAGCTTGTATGCATATGATTTCAGGTTCTATTTCACTCCCCTCTCCGGGGTTCTTTTCGCCTTTCCCTCACGGTACTGGTTCACTATCGGTCAGCTAGGAGTATTTAGCCTTGGAGGATGGTCCCCCCATATTCAGTCAAGATTTCTCGTGTCCCGACCTACTCGATTTCACTTAAATTAAATTTTTGAATACGGGGCTATCACCCACTATGGCCGAACTTTCCAGAACGTTTTTCTAATCCAATTTAAGCTTAAGGGCTGTTCCGCTTTCGCTCGCCGCTACTAACAGAATCTCGGTTGATTTCTTTTCCTGCAGTTACTTAGATGTTTCAGTTCTCTGCGTTTGCCTCTTTACCCTATGTATTCAGATAAAGATACCTAGGTTATCCTAGGTGGGTTTTCCCATTCGGAGATCTCCGGGTTATAGCTTGTTTACCAGCTTACCGAAGCTTATCGCAGGTTACCACGTCCTTCATCGCCTCTAGCTGCCAAGGCATCCGTCATATGCACTTAATTACTTAACAAAATACTTTAAATTAATAAAGTTAAGTCTTTCGAATAATAAGCGCCAAAATTTGCCATTAGCATTTTAAGATAATTATCTTAAAACTTGGTGCACTAATAATTGATAACATTAACTATTAGTGTCGTAACTAAATAAATTTAGTTACTGGATCAACAATACTTTTAAAGAACACATCACTTATTTTCCTATGAAAATAGTAAGACAAGTAATTCGAACGGACACTCACAATAAAAGTCGTGTAATTTGTTTAGGAGGTGATCCAGCCCCAGGTTCCCCTAGGGCTACCTTGTTACGACTTCGTCCCAGTCGCGTATCATACCGTGGGGACCGCCCTCCCGAAGGTTAGGCAAGCCACTTCTGGTACAACACACTCCCATGACGTGACGGGCGGTGTGTACAAGGCCCGAGAACGTATTCACCGCGACATTCTGATTCGCGATTACTAGCGATTCCTACTTCATGGAGTCGAGTTGCAGACTCCAATCCGGACTGAGGAAGACTTTGTAGGATTAGCTCCAGCTCGCGCTTTCGCAACCGTCTGTATCTCCCATTGTAGCACGTGTGTAGCCCAACCCGTAAGGGCCATGATGACTTGACGTCGTCCCCACCTTCCTCCGTGTTATTCACGGCAGTCTCCTTAAAGTTCCCACCCGAAGTGCTGGCAAATAAGGATAAGGGTTGCGCTCGTTACTGGACTTAACCATACATCTCACGACACGAGCTGACGACAGCCATGCAACACCTGTCACAGTGTTCCCAAAGGCACAGTTTTATCTCTAAAACTTCCACTGGATGTCAAGGGTTGGTAAGGTTCTTCGCGTTGCATCGAATTAAACCACATGCTCCACCGCTTGTGCGGGCCCCCGTCAATTCATTTGAGTTTTAGCCTTGCGGCCGTACTCCCCAGGCGGAGAACTTAATGCGTTAGCTGCGCCACTGAATCTAAAGATCCAACGGCTAGTTCTCATCGTTTACGGCGTGGACTACCAGGGTATCTAATCCTGTTTGCTACCCACGCTTTCGCACCTCAATGTCAGTCTCGAACCAGAGAGTCGCCTTCGCCACTGGTATTCCTCATGATCTCTACGCATTTCACCGCTACACCATGAATTCTACTCTCCTCTTTCGTACTCTAGTTTATAAGTTTTGAATGCAGTTCCTAGGTTGAGCCCAGGGATTTCACACCCAACTGAATAAACCATCTACGCGCGCTTTACGCCCAGTAATTCCGATTAACGCTTGGACCCTCCGTATTACCGCGGCTGCTGGCACGGAGTTAGCCGGTCCTTATTCTGTGAGTAATGTCAGGGACTTAAAGTATTAATTTAAATCTTTTCTTCCTCACTTAAAGTGCTTTACAACCCTAAGGCCTTCTTCACACACGCGGCATGCCTGGATCAGGGTTGCCCCCATTGTCCAATATTCCCTACTGCTGCCTCCCGTAGGAGTCTGGGCCGTGTCTCAGTCCCAGTGTGGCTGATCGTCCTCTCAGACCAGCTAGAGATCGTAGCCTTGGTAAGCCATTACCTTACCAACAAGCTAATCTCACGCAGGCTCATCTAACAGCGAGAGCTTCCAAGGAGAGGCCCCCTTTCCCCCGAAGGGTGTATGCGGTATTAATTCGAGTTTCCCCGAGCTATCCCCCACTGAAAGGTAGATTCCTACGCGTTACTCACCCGTCCGCCACTTTACTCGCTCCCGAAGGAACTTTCTCGTTCGACTTGCATGTATAAGGGCTGCCGCCAGCGTTCAATCTGAGCCATGATCAAACTCTTCAATTAAATTAAACGATTATTTTTTTTAAAAAAATAATAAAAAATGGGTGACTATCAAATTTTGATAATCTAAAAATTGACACTAACCTTTATTAAAATGGTAAGTGCCCGCACGAATTACTTGTTAATAGTTTTAAAGAACACCCGAACCTATTTTTTTAAGCACGAGCGAGCGATTATACATGGCTTTGAGTAATAAGAAAGCGAAGATTTAGCCTTTTTTTAGCTTTATTTTTAAGTGCTTCAGCTTACCTACTTGATAGGTGTTTTCAGATGGATTTTGAACAGAAATAGCTGCGTCCGAAATCTTTTTTCCATCTATTTTTACTGCACCTTGAGCGATCATTCTCCTAGCTTCTGATTTACTTTTACAAAGTTTATAGTCTCCCAGTTCCTCACTGGACAACAGGTCTAAAATAGATATTGAAGATGCTTTCATAGAAAGCTTAATCAATTTAATTTCTGCTGGATCATTTCCTTTAGAAAATCTATTTGTGAATTCTTCTTCAGCAAGAAGTGCTTTTTCTTCGCCATGAAATCTTGTCACAATTTCTAATGAAAGCATTTTTTTTGCTTCCATAGGATTTAAACCTTGATCAGTTTTTTTCTTGAGTTTTTTAATCTCATCAGATGTCTTGAAACTTAATAAATTGAAGTATCGCCACATTAAGTCATCTGAGATTGACATAATTTTGCCAAACATATCGTTTGGACTTTCTTGCAGGCCGATATAATTATTTAAGGATTTTGACATTTTCTTTACGCCATCCGTCCCTTCCAAAATTGGCAGAGTCATAATGATCTGCTCTTCCATACCGAAAGATTTTTGAATATCTCTGCCTACCAAAAGATTAAACTTTTGGTCAGTTCCTCCAAGCTCTACATCTGATTTGAGTTCAAAAGAATCATATCCTTGGACAAGAGGATATATAAATTCATGAATTGAGATAGGTTTGTTCCCTTTATATCTTTTGCTGAAATCATCTCTTTCTAGCATGCGAGCTACTGTCATCTTTGAGCTTAAATTAATGAGCTCGGCACTAGTCATTTTTTTAAACCATGAGGAATTAAACTCTATTTTTGTTTTTTTCTTATCTAAAATTTTGAAAATTTGTTCTTGGTAGGTTTCAGAATTTTTTTTAAGTTGCTCTACCGTTAATATTGGACGAGTTTCGCTAACACCCGAAGGATCGCCTATCATTCCGGTGAAATCTCCAATTAAAAAGACAACCTGATGTCCAAGATCTTGAAATTGTTTTAATTTATTGATCAAAACAGTGTGGCCCAGGTGTAAGTCAGGAGCAGTTGGATCAAATCCAGCTTTGATAACTAAAGGTTTATTTTTATTTAATTTTTTTTCTAGACCTTTTTCAGGGATGATTTCTTCTACCCCGCGTTTTAATATTTCTAATTTTTCTGAAGTTGATAAACTCATGAATGTAATTATTTATTTCTCAAAAAATTTATATATTTCTTGAAATGATACTCTAAAAATGTGAATGAAAAATTTAATTCTTGATATTAAGTATTATTTGCTCTTTCTGTTAGTTGTATTAGCTGCATTCTATTTATATTTAAATTTTGGAATGAATTTCAATAAGAATTTCTCTCCAGAAATAATTGCAGATGCATCCTTCAGAGACGAAATAACTCTTAAAGAGAATCAAAGTGATCAAATCTTTAAGGGAGCTTTATCAAAAAAAATAAGAGTAGATAAATATGACACTTTAATAAAGATATTAAGCTCTAATGAAGTAGATGGTAAATACGTAAAAGCCTTAATAAAGACTAAGGGTTCTGAGAAGCTTGCCAATATAAAAACCGGTGATATTGTAGAAATCTCATTCACTGAAAACAAAATACCTAAAGAAATATTTGTAACCAGAAATGGTTTGAAGGGAGTTTTGGCGGAATTCAAAGACAAAACTTACTCCATCAAAAATCACGAAAGAATTCCAGAGGTAATTGAAAGATTTGCATCTGTGACCATTGATGAATCTTTATATCAATCAGCTTTGAAAGAAGGAATATCAGATAGCGTAATTATGGATTTGGTTTTTATATTCGGCTGGGACATAGATTTTGTTTTTGATATTAGATCAGGAGATAGTTTTGAAATTCTTTATGAAGAATATTTTTATAAAGGAGAAAAAATCAAAAATGGAGATATTAAAGCTGCGAGATTTAAAAGAGGAAAAAAAGTTTTTTCAGCGATAAGATTCTTTTCCAAAGTGTCAGGAACAAAAGAGTATTTTTCGACTAGAGGAGAAAATGTTAAAAAAGCTTTTTTAAGAACGCCTGTGGAATTTTCTTACATAAGTTCTCGTTACAATCTTAAAAGAAAACATCCGGTACTAAATAAAATTAGAGCTCATACAGGTGTAGATTATGCAGCGCCGACTGGAACTCCAGTTCGATCAACAAGCTCAGGAACAGTATCTTTCATTGGGAACAAAGGTGGATATGGGAAGTTAATTGAAGTGAAGCATTCTGAAGACTACTCTACTCGCTATGCGCACTTATCAAAATTTAATCCTAGACTGAGTAATGGTTCAAAGGTTGAGCAAGGCGAGACTATTGGATACGTTGGCCAAACAGGATTAGCAACAGGTCCGCACTTACACTATGAATTTAGAGTTGGAGGTAATCACACTAATCCCTTGACCGTTAAGCTACCGGATGCAAAGCCAATATCGGAAGTTGAAAAAAAAGAATTTTTTGATCACGCCATAAAAATGATAAATCGACTTGATGAGCTATTTCTAAAATTTTATGCCGAAGTCTGATTTATATATTGGAGTTCTCTCTGGAACTTCAGCAGATTCTATAGATGCTTTATTAGTTGATTTTTCAAACTCGATTAAAGTTATTGATCGTTTTTCAAAAAAAATACCTAAAGCAGTTAAAAATAAAATATTTGAACTTGTCCTAAATAAAAAAATTCCTAACTACGCTAACCGACAAACGGAGTTAGATGACATTCTTGGTGAACTTATAGGCAAATCTATTAACCAACTAATTAAAAGAGCTAAGATAGATAAGCAAATGGTAAAGGCCATTGGAAGTCATGGACAGACAATAAAACACAGCTCTTCGAGAAAAAATCCCTTTAGTTTACAAATTGGAAATCCAGAGTTAGTTAGAAGGTATACAGGCATCAAAGTAGTTTATGGGTTCCGACAAAGCGATATAGCAAACGGAGGAATGGGTGCCCCCCTAACACCAGCTTTTCATAATGAGTATATGTCTCAAGCAAAAGTTAATCGTGCAATTGTCAATATTGGCGGAATAACGAATGTAACTTTGCTACCTGCAAAAGGAGAAGTTCTTGGATGGGACATCGGACCTGGGAATTGCCTCATAGATCAAGCCATGAAAAATATCACCAATGGAAAAAAGCAATTTGATAACAAGGGACTCCTGGCAAAGAAAGGAAATCCTCAAGTATTGGAAAATACCATCAAGAAATTTCTCAATACGAGTTACTTTAAAAATCCAATTCCTAAGAGTCAGACAGTTGAGAATTATGACTTAAAAAAATTTAGATTTGATCCTTCAGAAATAAAGAAGTTAAAAGATGAAGATTTAATTTCAGGCTTAACCGAAATTACATTTCAATCAATTTTAAGAGACCTACAGAAATACTGTAATGAAAAATATGAAATTTACTTTTGTGGGGGTGGAACAAAAAATAATTATTTAATGGATAGATTTAAAGAACTGAATATAGATAATCTGCAATTCTTTAAAACTTCAGATTTAGGCATTGACCCACTTGATGTTGAGGCTATGACTTTTGCCTGGTTGGCAAAGAAAAGACTAGAAAAACAAAAAATTAAACTGACCAGCGTTACCGGATCTAAACCTTGTTTGATGGGTAAAGTAATAAGCTAAATTGAAAAAGAAGCTCCACAACCACATGTTGTAGTTGCATTTGGATTTTCAATGATGAATTTAGATCCTTCTAAATTTTCTACATAATCCAAAGTTGATCCAAAAAGGTATTGAATACTTAGAGAATCAATCAATACCGATACTTCTTCTTCTTTCAAGACCGTGTCATCGTCTTCAGCTTTATCATCTAACTTAAAACCATATTGAAAACCTGAACAACCTCCTCCGGTTACAAAAACTCTAAGGTGAAGATTTTTTTTGTTTTCTTCGGCTATTAGATTTTTAACCTTTAAAACAGCATTTTCAGTAATGTTAAGCTCTTTTGGAACAAATTTTTCAACCATATCAACTACTCATTATATCCAAACATTGTATAGCTTGGCTTGCGGCACCCTTTAAAAGATTATCAATTGCCGAATTAACAACAATTGTATTACTTTGAAAAGCATATGAAACCGATATATCGCAATAGAATGTATTAATTACCTCTTTGATTTCAGCAATTTCTCCCTTTTCTTTGATCCTTACTAATTTATGCTTCTCATAATGACTTTCATATAATTCATTCAGGTTTAGATCATTTTGGGTCACTTCACAATAAAGTGTCACATATTCTCCTCTAAAAAGCGGCAAAAGATGTGGGATGAAAATGATCTCATGATCAAGATTGAATTCCATTTTTAAGAAATCCTTTATTTCCGGTTGGTGTCTATGAAAACCAACATTATAAGATTTAAAATTGTCTTTGATATCCTCTTCAAGACCGTTTTCTACAGAAGACTTACCAGCTCCACTTATTCCGGATTTAGCATCCAAAATAATTTTTGAATTTTTTTGTAAGTATGGAATGACTGGAAGCAAACCAAGAATGGAAGCAGTAGGATAACATCCGGGTACTGCCACTAAATTTGCTGCTTTAATTTTTTCTGCAGAATATTCAGGTAAGCCATAAATAGCCTGAGGCAAAAGATCATCTGCCCTATGCTTGCTGTCATAAGTTTCTTGCCAAAGTTTTCCATTGGATAGTCTAAAATCTGCCGATAGATCAATAACTTTTACCCCTTTTTTTAAAATCTCTGGAACATAGTCCATTGAGTAGTCATGTTTGGTCGCAAAAAAAACATAATCAAGATTGTCAGGCATTTGATCTATAGGTTGTAACACTAATTTACTCTTCGTTTTAGAATGAACCTCTTTATATTGCTTTCCTTCATGCGAAAAAGAACAGACAAAGGTAAGACTCAGATCTTCCCTAGATTCGATAATTGAAGCAAGCTCCTCTCCCACGTAGCCTGTAGCGCCTACTATTCCTATATTTAAAGACATTTATTTATTTTTAATTTTGCAAAAACATTATACTTTATTGCATGATCAAGGATGATAACCTAATTCTATCTATCGCCGGACACGACCCCACCGGTGGAGCCGGGATTCAAGTTGACGCGCAAATTGCAAATCATCTTGGGAAGCACTGTCTCTCAATTCTTACTTGTGAGACTATTCAGAATTTAAAAAGTTTTGAAAAAATCATTCCTCAAGAAGAAAAATATATTCAAGAATCTTTTAATAATCTTTTAAAAAATTTTTCACTGAAGTATTTCAAGATTGGCTTGATCCCAAACATCCAAATAGCTCATAAATTAGGTAACTTAATTACTTCGAACAAACCTGAGTTAGTTGTGATTGATCCCATCTTGAAATCAGGAACTGGAAAAAAACTTTTTCTAAAAAAAGATTTGAATTCACTCATGCAAAAGCTCTATAAGAAAGCAACTCTGTTGACGCCAAACGTCTATGAATTGAAAACACTAACAAACAAAAAAAATATTTTTGATGGTATTTTATTTTTACTTGATCAAGGTATTGAAAATGTTTATGTAACTGGAGAATTAAAAAAAGGAAAAATTAGAAATCATCTCTACTCAAAAGGCGAGTTAGTAAATATCGATGAAGTTCCTCAGATTAAAACTACCATTCATGGAAGCGGGTGTGCTTTATCAACATCCATCTTATGCTTTTTGGTAAATAAAAAAAGTTTGAAGGAAGCTTGTTCAAAATCACAAAACCTTATGAGGGTTTTAGTAAAAAACTCAAGAAATCATATTCATCAGAATATTCTTAAAATCTAATAATGATCCAAGGACTTTATGCAATTACGCCTTCTGGCTTGGAAGAAAACGATTTGCTTACTAAAACCGAAGTCTTGCTCAAAGAAGGAATTAAACTCATTCAGTACAGAGACAAAATTCTTGATAAAAAGACTCTTCAAGAAAAAGCTCATGCGCTTTTGAAATTGACAAAAAAATATGGAGCCAAGTTAGTTATCAATGATCACATAGAAATTTGCTTGGAAATAAGTGCCGATGGCTTTCACCTGGGTTTAGAGGATTACTCATCTGAAGGAAACGTAGAGCTCTTAAAAAAGAATAAAGAATTTATTTCAAAAAATTTGATATGCGGCTTATCTTGCAAATGGAATAAAGAGCTGGTGGTAAATCCTCCTGAAAATGAAATCAAATGGACTTATTTGGCAGTTGGGTCTTTTTATCCATCCAATACTAAGTCAGCTATTCACGAGACAAATGAGAGCGTAAAAAGGAAATTCCTCAGCTATACTGATAAGCCTCTCGTGGCTATTGGAGGTATCAATAAAAAAAACATTGGGGAAGTTAGGAGTTTAGGCTATTCCTGTTTTGCTCTAAGTGAATCCCTCTTTAAAAATCCTCAACATGTTTTAAATGAGTATAGAAGGTTATGAAAGTTATTGGTTTTGGCGCAGCACTAGTAGATAAGCAATTTCTTATCAAAGATGATGCGCTAAATGATCTAGGTATTGAAAAAGGTTTAATGACTTTAAATTCTGAAGAGGAGCAGAATGAGCTACTCACTTTTCTACAAAATCAAAATTACGATCAAATATCTTCGTGTGGTGGGTCAGCAACTAATAGTATTTATGCAGCTGCAGCTTTAGGAACCAGTTCTGGCTTCATTGGCAAAGTTGCAGAAGATGAAGATGGCGCAATCTATAATGCCGATTTGAAAGACAATAATATTGAAATATCAAACTGCATCACATCATCAAATGGTAAAACCGGAAACTGTATTGTTTTAATTACCCCAGATGCAGAAAGAACAATGAATACTTATCTAGGTGTGAGTTCTGAAACAAAATTTTCTGAAATAAATTTCGAGCAAGTTTCTGCAACAAATTTGCTCTTTATGGAAGCTTATGTAGTTACTTCACCTGATACAAAAGATACCGCAAAGAAACTCATCAAAAGCTGTCACGAATCCAATATCAAAATAGCTTTGAGTCTTTCTGATCCTGGAATTGTGGCCGGTTTCAAAGATGAACTGAAATCCTGGATGAACGTGAAAATAGATTACGTATTTTGTAACCATGAAGAAGCAAAAACTTTTTGTGATGCAAATGAGTTCGATGACTTACGAAACTATGCAAAAACAATTTTTATCACCAACGGAGTAAACCCAACTATGGTTCTTGAAGAAAATCAAACCTATGAGGTATCCGCTTATGAAGCTAAGGCAGTTGACACTAATGGTGCTGGAGATATGTTTGCGGGCGGCGTAATTCACGGTTTAAGTGAAGGCTGGGAAAATGCAGAATCAGTAAGATTTGGTAACTTTCTGGCTTCAAAAGGGGTTGCTGAAATTGGACCCAGACTTAAAAAAAATAAGTACATGGAACATTTAAAGGAGTTCTCTAAAAAATAAAAAAATTAACTGGATACTTTCATCTTCTTTTGATAAATTCTGCTCTTCAAAATTATGGTTACTAAAAATTCCAAAAAACCAACCAAAGCAAAAAAGCCTGCAGCTAAAAAAATAACTAAGGTACAAAAAAAACCAGTAAAGAAGCATGTTGCAAAGAAACCATCCAAACCAGTAAAAAAAGCAGCTGCTGCTAAAAAGGCACCAAAAAAAGCGGCAGTCAAAGTCAGCGCTTCTCCAACGGATTTTTCAGCTTTCTTAAAGAATTTCCAACCTTATAGGTCAAAAAAATCGGAAAAATACATGAACAGAAATCAGCAGAAGCATTTTCTTGGAATGCTGACCGCTTGGAAAGAAGCTCTTATTGAAGAACAAGAAAAAACTGAACAATTAATTCAACAAGATCAAAGTAATTTTCCAGATTCTTTGGATCGTGCTGCAAAAGAAGAAGAATTTATGCTGGAATTGAGAAAAAGAGAAAGAGAACGAAAACTCATAGCGAAGATTGATCTTTCTCTGAAGGACTTAGAAGATAATCTCTACGGTTATTGTGAATCCTGTGGTGTTGAAATTGGTATCAAAAGACTGGAAGCCAGACCGACTGCAACCAAATGCATTGATTGCAAAACCGTCGACGAGATTAAAGAAAAGCAACAGTTCGGTTAATGTCGTCGCATCTTGCGTACTTGGTTTTAGGCTCTAACTTAGGGAATCGATCAACAAATCTCATAAATGCTAAGACAGAAATAAGAGCACTTTCTGAAACAAAAATTCTAAAAGAAAGCGAAATCTATAAGTCTCCTGCTTACGGTCCAATTGACCAGCCATTTTTTTTCAATCTTGCTTTGGAAGTTGAAACGAAGTTCTCGCCTTTGGTGTTTCTTGAGCATCTACAAAAAATTGAAACGAAACTCAAACGCAAAAAAGATTCTCACATGAAACCTCGAACCATTGATATCGATATTGTATTTTTTGATGATGAAACAATAGAAACGCCTCTTTTAAAAGTGCCTCACTACGATTGGCAAAATCGAGACTTTTTCATAAACCCGCTCAAAGAAATAAATTGCCAAGCTCAAGAATTTAAAAACTTTAGCTTTGACTAAAGTTTTCAAGATAGAATTATTTTATGAAAACTTATTCGGTAAGCGAAGCAAAAAAGAAAAATTCCATAATCTCTGAAGAAGATTTCAATATTGAATATCAAGAGTCAATAAATAATCAAGAGAGCTTTTGGCAGAAAAAAGCTGAAGAAACTTTAGACTGGTTTTCAAATTGGAATGAAGTGGCTGCATCCGATATGGAAGCAGGCGAAGTAGCTTGGTTCAAAACAGGAAAATTGAATGCTTGTTTTAATTGTGTTGACCGTCACTTGGAGACTCATGCGAACAAAACCGCAATCATTTGGGAAGGTGATGATCCTAATGACAATAAAGAAATTTCCTTTCAAGAGTTGCATAAAAACGTTTGTCAGTTTGCCAATCTCTTAAAATCCAGAAATTTAAAAAAAGGCGATCGAGTTTGCATTTACATGCCAATGATTCCTGAGGCAGCTTATGCGATGTTGGCTTGTGCCAGAATTGGTGCAATTCACTCAGTGGTTTTTGGAGGATTTTCCATCGAATCCTTGAAAGATAGAATTTTAGACTCCGATTGCACAGCAGTTATAACCGCAAATGAGGGAATCAGGGGAGGAAAACTTGTTCCGCTAAAAAATAATGTGGATGAAGCTCTGAAGGACTGTCCTAATGTGCACAGTGTAATAGTCGTAAACCGAACGGAAAGAGCTCTTATTAAAGAAAATAAAGTGGATGTCGACTATTACCAAGACATTGAAAACTTTGATGCAGATTGTCCTTGTGAAGAGATGAATGCCGAAGATCCGCTTTTCATTCTTTATACTTCTGGCTCAACAGGAAAACCCAAAGGAGTCCTCCATACCACCGGAGGATATTTGTTGGGTGCAGCCTTAAGCCACAAATACATTTTCAATTTAAAAGAAGACAGCATTTACTGGTGCACCGCTGATGTCGGCTGGGTTACAGGTCACACTTATATTGTCTATGGTCCTTTAGCAAATGCCTCAACTACTTTGATGTTTGAGGGCATACCGACATTCCCCAATGTTTCTAGGTTCTGGAATGTGATTGATAAACATCAAGTTAATATTTTCTACACCGCTCCTACTGCAATCAGAGCACTTATGGCCCATGGCAATGAGCCTTTGCAATCCTCTTCGAGAGATTCTTTGGAAGTATTGGGTACAGTCGGAGAACCTATAAATCCAGAAGCCTGGGAGTGGTATTACCATGAGGTTGGCAAAGGCAAATGTCCGATAGTCGATACTTGGTGGCAAACCGAGACTGGCAGTATCATGATTTCCGGTTTGGCAGGATTTTCTGATCAAAAACCAGGCTGTGCAGGTAAACCTTTCCTTGGGATCAATCCTGCGCTTGTGGATGAAGAAGGTAATGAAATCGAAGGACCGGGTAAAGGCAATCTGGTTGTCAAAAGTTCTTGGCCATCGCAAATCAGAACTGTTTATGGCGATCATCAAAGATGTATCGAAACCTATTATTCAACTTACAAAGGTTTCTATTTCACAGGAGATGGCGCTGAGCGAGATGCGGATGGTTTTTATAGAATCACAGGACGAGTTGATGATGTCTTAAATGTCTCTGGGCATCGTTTGGGTACTGCAGAGATAGAAAGTGCTTTGGTTTTACACGAAGCAGTCGCAGAAGCTGCGGTAGTTGGCTTTGAACATGAAATCAAGGGACAAGGAATTTATTGTTATGTGAACCTTATGAAAGAAGCACAAGCTTCGGAAGCAATCCATCAAGAATTGATTGGACTGATCGTCAAAGAAATCGGTCCTATTGCAAAACCGGATTCCATTCAATTCTGTTACGATTTACCTAAAACCCGATCCGGAAAAATCATGCGTAGGATTTTAAGAAAAATTGCAGAAAACGAATTGGACAATTTGGGAGATACCACTACCCTTGCTGATCCTGGTATCGTAGACATCTTGATCAAAGAAAGATTAAATAAATAAATGTTTAGATTCAAAAGTTTAGAAATACCTATTAAAGAAGATTGTCTGCCTGGAAGAGCTCAGGCAATTTACAACCCAGAAAATCACTTCGTGACCGGTGTGCCTATGTCCGAGTGCATGTCACAAAATAGTCCCAGAATACTTTTTGGCATGGGCTGCTTTTGGGGAGCAGAGAAAATGTTTTGGGATTTGGATTGTGTCAAAGTTACTGGTGTTGGCTATGCTGCTGGACACACACCTAATCCTACTTATGAAGAAGTTTGTTCAGGATTAACTGCACATTCTGAAATTGTGTTTGTGACTTATGAAGATGCCTCCAATTTAGAAGAATTATTGCAAGTCTTTTGGGAGGGACACGATCCTACCCAATTCATGCGCCAAGGTGGCGATGTAGGCACGCAATATCGTTCTGGAATTTATTTTTTTGATAAAGCTCAAGAAAAACTGGCCCTCAAAACCAAAAAAATTTATCAAGCAAAGCTAGACAACAATGGCTTTGGTGAAATTGTCACGGAAATCTTACCCGTTTCACAAGAATTCTATGCTGAAGATTACCACCAGCAATATTTAGCGAAGAATCCTAATGGCTACTGTGGACATGGCGGTTGTGGAGTAAGTTTTAAAGATTAACCTTTCCAGTGAAACTCTTCACCTTTGCTTATAGCTTTATCTTCTTCGATTAATTTATTCAAGTGAGCTAAAAGAGAAGCTCTTGCAATACCATGTAGCCTTTCATCGACATCATCGTAAACCTTTTCAACCAATTGATCTAAGTTGGCTTTTGAAAATTCTGTCAGAGCGTCTACAACTTTCTTTTCTCTAAACATTCTGTGGCTGACAATCCAATCTACAACACTTTTAGGATCTTTCATGAGACTTCCATGCCCTGGTGCAATCATGGAGATATCAAATTGTTTGAGTTTTTCCAAGGACTCAATGTATTGCTTCATATTGCCATCAGGTGGTCCTATGACCACTGTGGAGCCCTCCATAATGTGATCGCCGGTAAAGATCATTTTCTCTTCTTCTAAGAGATAACAAAGGTGATTTGAAGCATGTCCTGGAGTATGAATAACTTTCAAGGTGTACTCAATTTCTCTAATTTCATCTCCATCCTCTAAAACTTTATTGGCTTTGAAAGTTTTATCCTGAGTTTGTTTGTGAAGGGCATACATTCCCATAACCGGTGCTGCTGTTCTTTGGTGCAGTAACTTAGCTCCAGGAGAATGATCGGGATGAGTGTGAGTCACTAGTATTTGCTTGATGTCATCGCCACAAGCTTTAGCAATATTTTCGATGTGCTCTGGCATTGCAGGACCTGGATCAATCACCGTGATTTCTTCTGTACCCACAAGATAAGTATTTGTTCCAGGACCGGTAAAAACGCTGGAATTACCTGCCGTAATTCTTCTGACTAATGGAGATAACTCAGTGATCGTCATAACCTTCATCTCCTGGCATAAGCAAGACCATTTTTCCATCTTGCATGAAAATTTTTGGCTCCACAGTCACAATATTGTTTTGGTCTTCCACTTTATTTTTTAACAGTGTTTCAGTGTCGGTGAAACCTCTAATGGATTCTAAATTCTTGATGGTTGGGAAAATTATTGGGAACTCGCCCTTTTCTCCCTGAGCGAGAGCATCCTCGGGTTTGATCCAAATACTTTTTACGCCTTCGCTGCCATCATGCTTGGCAGTTTGACCTTCTGGAAATAGCGCAATGAAAAAATGCGTACTGTATCTTTTAGCTTCGGATTTTGGTGTAACCCAATGTGAGATATAAGCCAAGCGATCAACAGCAAGTTGCAAGTCCAACTTTTGGCACAATTCCAATAAAACTGGCTCACCTTTATTTAGTTTATCTCGATACTCTTTAAGAATTTCTTTTTCACTTTCGTCTGAAGAGCCAAAGACTTCACCACTGCTTCTATAAGCAAGCAAGACGCCACATTCCTCAAAACATTCTCTGATACAAGCTATCCAATAGTTGAGTCCACCTGATTTAATACCTAATAATTGAGATGCGACTTCATCAGTCAATCCGCGACAGTAATTATTGATGTCGTCTTTTAAATCATATTCATCGAGCTTCCCTCCAGGAAATACCCATGCACCGCCAAAATTTGTTTTGATTGATCTTTGTATCATAAATACTTCTACAGCCTCTTCGATAGTCCTGACCAGCAATACCGTAGCTGCAGGTTTAGGTTCTGAAGGCGGTAAAGAAGGATCAGCTTGTTGAATGTTGATCTTAGGATTTCTCTCTACTTTGATATCTTTGGAATATTTTTCTGACATATAAATTTTAGATTTCAGGATTGTTTGTACATAATATATTTAATAAATTTTTATACAAATTGAAAAGCAAAGAATTTAAATCTAAAAATATCGAAAAAAAGCTATTCAGAAATCCCAATTCCAATAAAGGGGACTATGGTCATGTTTTAGTCATTGCAGGAAATCTTGGTTTTGGTGGTGCTGCCCTTCTCTCCTCAAAGGCAGTTCTTGCAAGTGGTGCAGGTTTGGCGACCTTGGCAACGAGAAAAGACCATCTGTCAGCTGCTTTGGCATATTGTCCAGAAGTTATGTCAAAAACCGTGGAAAGTATCTCTGACTTAGAAAATCACTTACCTAATAAAACAGTCATTTGTATCGGTCCAGGATTGGGTAGAAATTACTGGGCTGATCAGATGCTTTATAAAACAACAAACTTTGCAGCAAAAGAAAATCTACCGATTTTAATTGATGCAGATGGATTAAATATCCTCTCTGAAAATAGACTAAAAATTAAGTTACCAAAAAAATTAATCCTGACACCTCATCCAGGAGAAGCAGCACGATTGCTAAAGACAAAGGTTTCGACGATTCAAAAAAATAGATCACTAGCATTAGCTAAGCTTTGCGATAAATATAATGCAACGGTCATTCTTAAAGGTCATGAAACATTGATTGGCAACAAAAGAACTTCTTTTGTTTGTAAAAAAGGTAATGCTGGCATGGCTGTAGGTGGCATGGGCGATGTGCTTTCCGGACTGGTTTCTGGATTAATAGCTCAAGGTTTATCGTTCATAGATGCCGCTTGCTTAGGAGTGGATATGCATGCAAGCGCAGCAGATAGTTTTGTTGAAAAACATGATATGAAATCGTTGATGCCTTCTGATTTATTTAACTTTATCAAAATGAAGAATGAATAAAGAACTTGTCTTATCGAGTCTAGATGAAACAAAACAGCTTGCAGCAAAAATCGCTACTTTTCTAAAAGAAGAAAATAATCTTCCAATTTCTATTCATCTTTCTGGAGACCTAGGTACAGGAAAGACTACTTTGGTCAAAGAAGTTTTAAACTGTCTGGGTATAGAAAATTTCATCAATAGTCCAACCTTTACTTTGATTGAACCTTATGAGATCAATGATTTGAAAATATTCCACATCGATTTATACCGTGTAGAAAAAATAACCGAGCTTAGCGCAATCGGTTTAGAAGAATATCTGCAAGAAGCGAATTCCATCAACTTTATTGAATGGCCGGAAAAAGGATCTGGGTTTTTAAAAGATCCTGATATTGCCATTTCGTTAGATCATCATGGTGAAACTACAAGAAAATGTGAAGTTCAAACTTCTTTAGGCTTAAACCTCTAAGCTAGTTGAGTGGATCCACATCAATTCCAACTCTGACATTTTTTGAATAATCGCTTTGATCTATCATCTTGATAACTTGATTTGCAAGGCCATGTATTTTTTTTCTATTTTCAGATTTTAGAGTTAAGACCCATCGAAAGTAATTTTTTCGCTTTTCGATGAGCTCTGGTTTAGGCCCTATAAATTCGTCATCATTTAAGTTTAATGAACGAGAAATTTCCATCAGAACCTTCTCAGGTAGGAGTCGTTTTAGGGACTCCGCATGAATGTTGATTTGATAAACAAAAGGCGGAAGCTTGCTGGTTTGTCTTTCTTCTAAAATTTCGTTGGCAATCCTATCGTAATTAAAAGAAGAAATTTTTTCTAAAAAAGGGTGTTCCGGAACAAACGATTGCAAAATGACTCTGCCTTCTTTATCTTCCCTTCCAGCTCTTCCTGAAACCTGAATCAATAGCTGAGCCAATCTTTCAGAAGCTTTGTGGTCAACTGAAAAAAGACCGCTGTCAGCGTCTACTACTACCACTAAAGTCAAATTCGGCATGTGATGACCTTTTGCTAAAATCTGCGTTCCCACCAAGATCAGAGGCTCTTTGGAATCTGGTAATACCGAGTTGGATCTTAATTTCTCTTTACCCAGAGCTTCTCGATCAACTCTAATAACAGAAGTATTTTTAAAATACTCTTTTAAAAATTCTTCGAGTTTCTCGGTTCCTGTATGAAAAAATTCCAAACTTTCTTCGTAACAGTTCAGACAAGCAACAGGCATAGGATGCTTGGTACCACAATGATGACAAACTAATCTTTTGGGATTGATGTGATAAACCATTGATACGTCGCAATTACTGCATTCCGGAGTCCAGCCGCATTTGTTACAAAAGACCATTGGTGCATAGCCTTTTTTGTTGAGGAAGACTAAAACTTGATTGCCTTTACTCAATTCTTTGGAAATTTCATTAAGACTGTATTCGTTTAAACCTGACTTTAATTCAGATGATCTTAAATCAGAGATTTCAAACTTAGGCTGTCTGGCATCTTTTACTCTGCGAGTTAGTTTGTGTAAGCAGTATTTTTCATCCTGACAATTTTTAAGACTTTCCAAGCTTGGCGTTGCTGAACACATGATGACAGGAATTTTTTCAAGATTTGCTCGATAGACTGCAACGTCTCTAGCTGAATATCTAAAACCATCAATTTGTTTGTATGAAGAATCATGCTCTTCATCTACAACTATCAAGCCTAAATCCTTGAACGGAGTAAAAATTGCTGATCTTGTTCCAATCAAAATAGATTTAAAACCTTTGTTAATATCATTCCAAGCGTGAGCTCTATCTTTTTCTGACATTTCCGAGTGCAAAAGAGCGACATTGTCTTCGCCAAATCTCCTTTCGATTTCGGCTTTTAAATTTGGAGTCAGACCAATTTCTGGAACCAGGATCAGAACTTGTTTACCTTTTTCTATGAAGTCTCTTATGAGATGAAAATATATTTCGGTTTTACCACTTCCCGTTACACCAAAAATTAGATGCGTAAGATTGGCTGATGAATTTTTAATGGACTTATAAATTTTATTTTGCTCATCATTCAATTCAAAAAAAGCTTCTGACTTAAGTTCCTTGTTAGTTTTCAATTCATTTCGATTGCGGCTTTTTTTCTCAAGATAACCTTTTGAAATTAAAGCATCCAAGATGGCTTTAGAGATTTTGTTTGCTTTTAAACCTGGACGGGATAACTCTAATTTGTGTTGAAAAACTTCTAGGGCTTCAAATTGCTTTTTTGCACGCCCAAAGGATTCTTTGCTTGCTAATTTACCCAAGTTTGTAATTGCGTACACCTCTATGGAATCCTTTATTTCTTTGCCTTTTCTCAAGAAAGGTGGGAAATAGGATTTAAAAATTTCTCCAATAGGTGCCTTGTAGTAATTAGCTATCCAATGAATGAGGTCGTATGAGGGCTTATCGATTAGAGAATTTCTATCTAAAACTTTAGTTATGGGTTTTATAGATTTTACATTTGGGCTGGATTGTTTTTTTAAAACGTATCCGACAATTTCTCGGTTTCTAAATGGAACTTGAACTCTGGAGCCAATGGAAATCTTGATGTTTGAACTGTAAGTAAAAGAGTTTCTTAATGGCAAAGGAAGCGCTACTTCATAATATAAATTTTCCATTTAAGTTTATTTGAGAATAAATAGTCTTCTGGTATAGTGCGGCAGCATATTTTTTTAATCAAGAAGAATAGTGAAAAAAGAAATTCATCCAGAATACAGAACGGTTTTATTTCATGATGTGAGTGTAGATAAGTACTATCTCATTCCATCAACATTGGAAACTGACCAAACTAAAGAATGGGAAGATGGTAATACTTATCCTTACTGTCCTCTTGATGTATCTTCAGCCTCTCATCCTTTCTATACAGGTCAGAATAAAATCATCGATACTGGTGGAAGAGTTGAAAGGTTCAAAAAACGTTTTTCAAAGAAAGCTGCTGTAAAGGCTGCTCCTGTTGAAGAAAGTCCTAAAGAAGAAACTCCTCCAGTAGAAGAAAAAGAAGAAGAGGTAAAAGCTTCAGCTCCTTCTGAAGAAGTTACAAAACAGGCTCCTGAAGCTACAGCTGAAGAAACCCCTGAAGCCGTTGAAGTAGTTCCTTCTGATGCTCCTCAAGAGGAAACTTTTGCTGAAGAAGCTAGTGATGAATCTTCTAATTCTTCAGAAGAAAAATAAATTTTCATACTTGATTTTTTAGACTCCTAATCAGTCACTCATATGAATCCTGAATTTATTAGAAATATCGCCATCATTGCACACGTCGATCATGGGAAAACCACTTTAGTCGATAAATTACTAGAACATTCCGGTACCTTAGATAGAAAAAATATTGGCTCGGAGAGAATCTTAGATTCCAACGATCAAGAAAGAGAAAGAGGAATAACGATTCTTTCTAAAAATACTGCCATCAAGTGGAAAGATCACAAAATCAATATCGTAGACACTCCAGGTCATGCTGATTTTGGCGGAGAAGTGGAAAGAGTTTTGTCTATGGTAGATTCGGTTTTATTGCTAGTTGATGCCGTCGATGGGCCGATGCCACAAACAAGATTTGTGACTCAAAAAGCTTTTGAAAAAGGACTAAATCCCATTCTGGTTATAAATAAAATTGATCGTCCAAGTGCCAGACCTGATTGGGTGCAAGATCAAGTTTTTGATCTCTTCGATAGATTGGGTGGGAATGATCAACAGATGGATTTTCCTACAATCTATACCTCTGCATTGAATGGAACCTCTGGTTTGGATTTAGAGAAAATTGAAGAAGATATGTCGCCACTCTTAGACCTTATTATAAGTAAAGTGAATGAACCTGCTGTAAGTTTGGAAGAACCCTTTCAAATGCAAATCAGCGCTTTAGATAGTAATAGCTATGTGGGTGTAATTGGCATCGGCAGAATATCTCGTGGAAACGTCAAACCAAACGATCAAGTTGTAGTGATCGATGCTGAAGGAGAACAAAAAGCAGGAAAAATTCTCCAAGTTTTAGGTCATGAAGGTTTGGAAAGAGTTGAAGTCGACAAAGCTGAAGCGGGTGACATTGTCTGTGTGACTGGTATTGAAAAATTGTATATCTCAGATACTTTATGTGACCCAGAGAATACAGAACAACTCCCTCCTCTCTCTGTAGATGAGCCGACTGTGAGTATGACCTTTCAAGTGAATGATTCCCCATTTGCTGGTAAAGAAGGTAAGTTTGTAACGTCAAGAAATATTAAAGACCGTCTTGAACAAGAATTACTAAGTAATGTTGCTTTAAAAGTTGAGCAAGGTGAAAGTGCTGATAAATTCAAAGTCTCTGGGCGTGGTGAATTGCATTTATCGGTTTTGATAGAAAACATGCGTCGAGATGGGTTCGAATTGGGAGTTTCAAAACCTGAGGTCATTCAAAAAGAAGTGAATGGCGAAATTCATGAACCTTTTGAACAAATAGTAATTGATATCGAGGAACAACATCAGGGACCTGTAATGGAAGAGATGGGCTTAAGAAAAGCAGAACTGAAAAATATGGAACCCAGCGAAACGGGAAGAATAAAATTGGATTTTATCGCTCCTTCCAGAGGCATGATTGGATTTAGGTCTCAGTTTCTTACCTTAACCAGCGGTACCGGAATTCTAACTAGTATCTTCGATCATTACGGTCCAGCAAAAAAAGGTGAGATTACTACACGTCAAAATGGGGTCTTGGTCTCTATGGCTGAAGGTAAAACCTTGGCCTATTCATTATTCAACCTACAAAATAGAGGAAAGCTTTTTGTCGGACATGGATTGAACGTTTACAAAGGTCAAATTGTTGGCTTACATTCCAGAGATAACGACTTACCGGTCAATCCAACCAAAGCAAAACAGTTAACAAATATCAGAGCCTCAGGTACTGATGAAAATCTTATCTTGGTTCCCCACATTGAACATTCTTTAGAACAGGCATTGGAATTTATCGAAGAGGACGAATTAGTGGAGGTAACGCCTTCAGCGATTAGATTGAGAAAAAAAACTTTCAGATTTTAATTTATTTGGTACCTGAAGAACCAAAGCCCTTGGAGCCCCTTTCCGAGAAATCGAATTCAGAAACCAACTTGAAGTTGGGTGAAGTAACGGCAAAAAACATCATCTGAGCAATCCTGTCTCCAGGAAGAACCTCGAATGATTCTTTGGATCTATTCCACAAAGAGACCATGATTTCTCCTTGATAATCTGAATCAATAAGGCCCACAAGGTTTCCTAAGACAATTCCGTATTTATGCCCCAAGCCTGACCTGGGGAGAATTAGGGCTGCATATTTAGAATCCTTAATATGTATTGAAAATCCAGTGGTAAAAAGAAAAGTCTCATCGGGCTGAAGAACTTTTTTTTCCTTGATATTAGTTCTCAAATCTAAGGCTGCCGATCCTGCAGTGCTGAATTTAGGCAAGGGAATTTTGTCACCAAGTTCGTTATCAAGAATTTTAAATTCAACGTTAAGTGCGATATTTGAAGTTGCTTGTTGTCCGGGACTAACCGCTTTTGATATCAAAGAAGGTAGGAAGATTCCTACTAATTTGAGCAAAATCCATCTAATCATTAAGGATATTTTTTGAAATAAATTGAACTATTTTTCTTGCAACCTTTTCTTTTGAGGTTTTGGGTATTTTTAATTCTTCTTTTTCAGTAATTAATGTCACCTCATTATTGTCAGAATCAAAACCAATAGAACTATCTGATACATCGTTAGCGACAATAAGATTCAAATTCTTTGAAGATAATTTTTTTCTAGCGTTATCAATCATATTTTCCGTTTCTGCTGCAAAACCAACTATTTTTAAATCAGGATTGTTATCTGAAACGTATTTCAAGATGTCTTCATTTTTTTCTAAATTCAGACTCATGTTTTTGGACTGATCTTTTTTAATTTTTTGAGATTCAGCATTTTTCATTTTGAAATCTGCAACTGCAGCCGTTGATATAAACAAATCGATATCGGATAAATTTGCAGTGACGTGCTCTTTCATTTCCTCGGCAGATTCGATATCTATTCTTTTGACCCTCTCAGGTGTGTCTAAAGTTACCGGGCCAGAAATCAAAGTCACTATTGCGGATTCATCAACAGCAGCTTTAGCAAGCGAAAAGCCCATCTTTCCAGAACTTTTGTTGGAGATGTATCTAACAGGATCAATTTTCTCTCTTGTGGGTCCAGCAGTTATGAGCACTTTTTTACCAGCTAACAAACCAGAAGAAAATTCTTTTGCTACCTCTTCAATAATTTCCTTAGGTTCTGACATTCTTCCAGGACCCACATCACCACAAGCTTGATCGCCCTCGTTAGGCCCGATTTGGTGAAAAACAGGTTTTTTAAGCAATGAAAGATTCTTCTTTGTACGTTTGTCCTTCCACATGCCTTGATTCATTGCTGGGGCAAAAAATATTTTAGAGTCTGCAGCAAGACATACCGCAGACATTAAATCATCGCCTCTTCCAGCAGCGAGTTTTGCAAGGCTATCTGCCGAACAAGGAGAAATGACAATGGCATCAGCCCATCTTGCTAATTCTATATGCCCCATAGCTGATTCGGCGTTGGTATCTAAAAGATCTGAGTGAACTTCATTGCCAGACAAAGCCTGCATGGTAAGCGGCGTAATGAATTCTTTGGCTGCTTCAGTCATGAGTACCCGAACTTCGGAGCCTGAGCTCTTAAATAGCCTTATTAACTCAGCCGCTTTATATGCCGCAATACCTCCTGTGACACAAAGCAAAATTTGTCTATTAGCTAATCGTTCCATACAAAAATTATAACTCAGATAGGTTTCTTTGAACTTAGGATTCTGGTATAAAGCTCTTCTTGCAAAAAAATATTATGAGCAAAGAGTGTCAAGTAACAGGTAAAACGCCAATGGCAGGGAACAACGTTTCTAAGGCAGTTAACAAAACTAAAAGAAAGTTCATGCCTAATTTGCATCGTCATAAGTTTTGGGTGGAGTCTGAAAACAAATATGTGACTCTAACTCTTTCTGCTAAAGGTATGAGAATCATTGATAAAAAAGGGATTGATGTTGTTTTAAAAGAAATAAGAGATAGAGGTGAAAAGATATGAGAGAAAAAATTAAACTAGTCTCCTCTGCTGGAACGGGTCACTTCTATACTACAGATAAAAACAAGACTAAAACTCCAGACAAAATAGAATTTAAAAAATATGACCCTAGAGTCAAAAAACACGTCATCTACAAAGAAGAAAAAATCAAATAATTTCGATATTTATCTTGCTTCTAGTTCGCCTAGAAGAGCCGAAATCCTTAAAAATCTTAAAGTTAATTTTGAAATCCTTAAATGCGATTACGATGAGTCCAACTTTACTGATGAAACTCCTGAGGATTTCGTTGTCAAAAATACCCAGCAAAAATGTCTCGCTGCTCATGCAATCAGACAACAAAAGAATTTACCCAATAAGCCAATCTTAACTGCTGATACCATTGTTGCCTTGGATGGCAAAATATTTGGAAAGCCTGAAAACAAAGATCATGCCATTGCCATGCTCCTTGAGTTCTCCGGGAGAAGACACTCGGTCATGACCTGTGTCTGTTTTGGTGAAACCGACCCGCAATCTGATGCTGAAGTAAGCATGATGTTTGATCTAGTCAGAACTGAAATTCAATTTGCAAACTTAACTGCTAATCAATGTGCAAAATATTGGGAAACCAATGAACCAAAAGACAAAGCCGGTGCTTATGGCATTCAAGGTTATGGAGGTTTATTTGTTGAATCTTTGGAAGGTAGCTACAGCAACGTTGTAGGGTTGCCGGTCGTTGAGACTTGTAAGATTTTTAAAGAAAAGAGTATTGGTTATTGGTTGAATCAATAACTTTTTAATTCAGATAAAATAAAGTGTGTATTTTTCTAAATTTTTCGCTGGGTTTTTTTTAGGTTCTTTAATTGTCTTAGCTTTTCAGCCCTTTAATTATTGGTTTGTAACTTTTCTCATTCCGGGACTTTTATATCAACTGATTAAAACTGAAGGCGTAAAAAATACTTTTTTTATTTCCTATTTTTTTGGTTTCGGCCTTTGGGCATTTGGAATATTCTGGATAGAAAATAGCATAACTGTTTATGGAGGAGCCTCACCAATATTGGGAAGTTTTCTAACATTATTGTTAGCAGCTTTTTTAAGCTTGTTTCAGGCTATCAGTTTTACTGCATTTAAACTTGTTAGCAGCCATAGAAAAACTTACGAAATATTTCTTCTTTTTCCAGCTGCTTGGGTATTAAGCGAATGGTTGAGAGAGTTTCTTTTTACTGGTTTTCCATGGTTGTATATAGGTTATACCGCTGTAGATAACAGCCTGTTACAGGGCTACATTCCTATCCTTGGAATTTTTGGCATAGGTTTTCTCATTGTTTTGATCTCTCAAATGTTTCTTGCTTTGCTAGACGGCTTAAGAGACTTTACTCAAAGCAAATCTTTATATTTATCTTGCCTAGTCTTAATAATCGTTTTTATCGGCAATCAACCGCTAAAAAATTTCAATTGGACTGAGTCAACTGGGAAGATCTCGGCAACAGTTGTTCAGCCTAATATTGATATCAAAGAAAAATGGACGCAAAAAGGACTACGAAAAATAGAAAGCGCGATAGAAAAGAAATTAAATCAAAATCCACCGCAAAACCTTACTCAACCCTCTGTTATATTTTGGCCAGAGGTAACTCTCACCTCATTAATTCAAAAGGACAGAATAAATGAATTCAGAAATAATATTCTCAACGAAAATAGTATGCTCGGAATGGTCATAGGTGCATTATCCGAAAATAAGTTAGAAGAAATTAATAATTCATTAATTGGAATTGGCAATATCTCAGGCATTTACGACAAAAAGTTTTTAGTCCCCTTTGGCGAATACGTTCCTCTCTCAGGACTCTTCAGTGTATTTTTTGATTTTTTTAATTTCAATAGGCCGCAAATATTTTCAGGTAGCAAGAGCGAACTTATTGGGAATGATTTAATAAAAATATCTTCAGCAATATGTTATGAGATTGCCTATCAAAATATATTTTTATCCAATAGCAAAAAAACCAATATCTTGTTTAATGCCAGCAACGACAATTGGTTTGGAACTGGCTTAGGCCCTCATCAACATTTGCAAATTTCAAGATTTAGAGCGGCTGAACACCAGAAATATTTGGTGAGATCGACATCAACTGGTATCAGCGCCTTAATTAACCATCACGGACAGATCATAAAAAAAATTGAAGTTTCTACTGACAAAAATGAATTAGAGAGTTTTCAAGAAGATGTGATTCTTAAGTCAGGTCAAACTCCATATGCATATTTTGGGAAAAAACCTTTTTTATTCACATTGGTTATTATCTTTTTTATATCAGCGATATTAAAATTTAAAAGGGATGAAAACTTATTTTAAGTATTTAATTTTTGTGATTTTTAGTTCTGCCTTTTTTTATGGTTGTAGTTCAGTTCCTTTGGATTATTCATCTTATGAAAATATCAATTTTCAAGAATTTGGTGAAATGAATAAAAACCGAACTCACGTTTTGATAAATTTAGCTAAACAGGAACTTACTATAAAAACTCCATATTCAAGTAAGACTTACCCAATTTCATCTTCTGCTTATGGAATCGGTAGCGTTCGAGATAGTTTAAAAACTCCTCTTGGTGCGCATATAATTTCTGAAAAAATCGGTAAGGGTGCAAAAATAGGTTCAGTTTTCAAGGCTAGAAAATTTACCGGGGAAATAGTGGTACCAATTACAGAAAAAATTGATATAAAAGAAGATGTCATCACTACGAGGATTCTATGGTTGGATGGTTTGGAAATTGGAAAAAACAAAGGAGGAAATGTAGATTCAAAAAGTCGATACATTTACATTCATGGCACTGCCGAAGAAGGTCTTATTGGTGAACCTGCCAGCTTGGGTTGCATCAGAATGAAGAATACAGACGTTATAAAGTTATTCAATAGAGTGAGAAAAGGTACACAGGTATTGATTTACTGAACTTTATTATTTAATTTAACATTATGAGATTTGCTTTAATTTTATTTTCCTTCTTTGTCGTTAGTTGCTCTCAAGGAAACGCCGAAATAGAAAATTTTAATGCAATGAACTTTCAACCTGATCTAAACAAAATCCCTGTAGAAGGTTGTCCTGCCATTTTAAATCACAACATCCGTGTGCTTGATTCAAAAGAAATCATCAATTTGTGCGAACACAAAGATAAAGTGGTGCTTGCAGTAAATGTTGCCAGTCGATGCGGTTTCACCTATCAGTACGAAGCTTTGCAAACATTATTTGAAAACTACCAAGGAAAAGATTTTGTGATTCTAGGCTTCCCTTCTAGAGACTTTATGTTTCAGGAATATAGTGATGAAGGCCAAGTAAAAGAGTTTTGTAATTCTAAGTATGGCGTGACCTTTCCCATGTTCGCTACATCAAGTGTCAAAGGAAAAAAGGCCAACAGCTTCTATCAAAACCTTGCAATGATTACTGGAAAATCTCCTGATTGGAATTTCACCAAGTATTTGATATCCAAAGATGGTGAAGTCTTAAAACCTTTCTCCAAGAATATAGAGCCCGATAGCGAAGAAATAATTTCTGCTATCGAATCACTGCTCTAAAACTTCCGGAACTCCATTTTTATCTACAACTAAACAATCTGCCTTTCTTGCAGCAAATATACCGTTGGCTACTACACCTGGAATGTTATTGATTTCGTTTTCAAAGTCATACGGTACATTAAGTTTTAAGTTGCGGACGTCTATTATTTGATTACCGTTATCAGACACAAATCCTACTCTGTATTCTGGGGTTCCACCCTTTACCACCATCTGTCGTGCGACATAACTTCTTGCCATTGGAATTACTTCAATAGCAACTGGAAATTTTCCAAGCAGTTTTACTTTTTTAGATGAATCGCAAATGCAGATAAATTTTTTAGATGCCGAGGCAATTATCTTTTCTCGAGTTAATGCTCCACCCCCGCCTTTGATCATTTCAAAACGATCATTGATTTCATCAGCACCATCGATATAAAAATCCGGGGAGCCAACGTCATTTAACTCAGACACTTCAAAACCTGCCTCTTCCAATAATTGCGTGCTTGCAACTGAACTGGATACGATAGCTTTGATTTCAGGTTTTTGATCAATCAATTCTTGGATAAAAAAATTAGTAGTACTTCCTGTACCAATACCCAAAATACAATCTTTATGAAGCTTTGTAGCCAGATACTCGTAGGCTTTGCGCGCAACAGCTTGTTTTGTTTCTGAGTTAGAATTTTCCATGTCTATGGCTTATGAGAGAACTCTACGTATAATACCTCGCTTTCCAGAATTTTTATGAAAAAAGTAATCAAAAACTACATAGATAAAATAGAGAACTCTAAAGTTTATGAGGTCGCTAATATTTCGCCTCTAACGAAGGCTGATAATTTATCAAAAGAACTGATAAATAGTATTTTCTTAAAAAGAGAGGATTTGCAGCCTACCCACTCTTTTAAAATTAGAGGTGCTTACAACAAGATTGCTCACCTTTATCGGTCCAAAAAGATAACTGAGGTTGCAACAGCATCCGCGGGAAATCATGCCCAAGGAGTTGCTTATTCGGCAAAAGAGCTAGGCATCAAGGCCACTATCTTCATGCCAAAGACCACGCCTTTGATTAAAGTAAACGCTGTAAGAGATTTGAAAGCTAAGGTAGTTTTGGTTGGTAATAACTTTGATGATGCACTTAAAGAATCAAAAACATTCTGTAAAAAAAATAAAGTAAATTTCATCCATCCATTTGATGATCCACTAGTAATTGCAGGACAAGGTACGGTTGGCATGGAAATCTCAGAACAATTTCCTGAAAATCTTTATGCTATATTCGTTGCCGTTGGTGGTGGAGGTTTGATTGCTGGAATTGGAGCTTACTTAAATAAAGTTCATCCTAATGTGAAGATAATAGGTGTTGAAGCAGCTGATTCAGCAGGATTACATGCCTCTGTGAAGGCGGGTAAAAGAATTAAACTCAAAGAAGTTGGATTGTTTGCTGATGGAGCTGCGGCAAAACAAATAGGAAAAAATAACTACGAACTTATAAAAAATTTCTTAGATGAATCAATAACCGTTGATACCGATGAAATTTGTGCTGCTGTGAAAGATACTTTCTTGGAAACTAGGACCGTTCCTGAGCCAACTGGAGCATTAGCACTTGCAGGATTAAAAAAATACATAGCCCAAAAAAGAATTAAGAACAAAAATCTTATCGCAACTTATTGCGGCTCAAATCTAAATTTTGAGTCTTTGGGACATATTGTTGAAAGATCCAAAATTGGAGAAAAAAAGGAAATTATATTAAGTATAGCTATAGACGAAAAAAAGGGTTCGTTTAGAAAACTTTGCAGAGACATCGGCCAAAAAAATATCACCGAGTTTAGTTATAGAAAAGATGGCAGTTCTAAAGCAAAAATTCTTTTGGGATTGGAACTTCAAGATTCAAAAAAAAGCAAAGATATTTTTTTAAAAGCCTTAAGAAATAAAAAGTACTCTTTTACAGATTTAAGCAACGATGAAATCTCTAAAAAACATCTTAAATTCATGCATGGTGGTAGAGGACCCCAACTAGAAGATGAATTCGTTGAAGAAGTTTACAGTGTAGATTTCCCTGAAAAACCAGGTGCCCTTCTCAATTTTTTAACTTTGCTTAAAGACAAATGGGATATCTCCCTTTTTCATTATAAAAATCAAGGTGCAATCTATGGTGGTGCTTTAGTAGGTTTTACAATAAGACAGAAGCAAGTAAAAAGTCTGGAAAGAGATCTCCTAAGAATTTCCTATCCTTTTACCAGAGAGACTGAAAACCTAGGTTACCAAGCTTTTTTAAAGTAATTGCTTATCTGTAAAAACTACATCTAACTTCAAGTCAAAGTCTTCAAGTATTAATTTTTTTATGAATTGAAACTCATAAGCCAAGCCAATAAATTCTGGTTCGGTGACTCCTGAAAAAGTTTTATCATAGAAACCTCCTCCAAATCCTAATCTTTGAAAGTTCTCATTGAAAGCGCGTAAAGGAACAATAACCGCATTTAATTTTTCGAGCTCAATGGTTTCCTCACTCATGGGTTCAAGGATATTTAAAGAATTTTTTCTAAATTTAGTTTTTTTGTTACAAAGTACAAATTCCAATTTATTGCTCTTGGAATTGATTTTTGGTAGGTAAAAATGATTTTTGGAATCCGCTAGAAATTTATTTATTTTCTCAGTCGAAACTTCATAAGGCAGAGACATATAGCTTGCAACGTGTGAAAAATTTTTTTTCTCCAAATGATCTTTTATAAAATCTAAGTGGACTTTTTCTTGGTAACTTTTAGAGGAGGCATTGAGGCTTTTGAAGCCTTTTGAAATTAACTCTCTTGCTTCAGTTTTATTCATATTTAAGAGAGCTTCCCAAGTTATCGCCGTTAAATAAAACCCGAACCGTATAGTTCAGGTCGGGAAGAATCACCATCTATCAGGCTGCCCTGAGGGCGCTCAACAAGAGAAGTATCAAATTCCCTATTTATTTTGCATCGGCTCGAAGTGTTATATAACTAGCAAATAAGCCAGGAAGCTTTGAAAATTATAGCAATATTTTAAAGCTTAGATAATTCAGAAATCTCGTCTACTAACTTAAGACTTAAATTTTCTTCTTCAGATGAATCGACTTTTTCTTCTGAAACATTTGCGGCTGATTTTTCATCTGTAGCTGCCGATGATTCATCATTTGCCTCGGTTGAAGAAGCTCCTTCGTTTGAGAGGAATTCATTTACTACGTCAAGGCCTGCTAATACGGCAACTTTTTCAATTGGAAGATTTCTAGTTTTGCGTTTGATGGATTTGATACGCTTATCCAAGATTTCACCAGCTTCGATCAAGGTGGATTGTTCCTCAGGAGGACAATATAACTGATACTCGATGCCTGCTATTTTAAGGGTTACTATGTCTTGATCGTCTTCACTCATAAAGCTTCTAATTTTGAAATCAATATTTTTAACTTATTTCTTGATAATTCTATATTATCTTTTAGACGATTATTCTCTTTTTTGAGTCTTAAATTTTTGTTTCTTAAATCTTTATTTGCCTCTCTAAGTTTTTTAGAAAGTTCTAAAAGTTCCTTTAGATTTTTCTCTAATTCCTTCTGCGACACAGATATTATTTTATTCTTATATCAATAACGTTTCTATAAAGACTTTATATTGAAGTAAAATCAACGTATGGACATTTTTCTAGAAAGAAGAAAAAAATTAGCAGATCTGTTGCCCGATGGATCGGTAGTAGTCATTCATTCAGCCAATCAAAAAATCAGAAATGGTGATACTGACTATTCTTTTAGACAAGATAGCGATTTTTTGTACTTAACTAACTTTAATGAAGCCGATGCTGCGTTAGTTATTGAAAAAAAAGGGAGTACGATTTTTCATCTCCTCTGTGCGGAAAAAGATGAAGTAAGAGAAAAATGGGAGGGACCTCGATTGGGTCCTGAAAATGTGTCCCAACTGGGTTTTGAAAGCGGTTTTAAGATAGATGATCTCATTTCAAAAACCACTGAGTTTCTTGAAGGTGCAGATCATTTATTTTGTCAAAACAAAAGTCAAAAAAAATTATTCTTTGCATTAACCAAAGGGCTAAATGGTAAAAAGATCAACTTTGATTTAAATCCAAAAAACATTAAGAGTGTTGATTCTTTTGTACACGAATTAAGACTTTTAAAATCTAAAGAAGAAATCAGTATTATTCAAAAAGCATGTGATATCTCATCTTCGGCTCATGAAAGAGCAATGAAAGCTGTAAAACCAGATATGTACGAATATCAACTTGAAGCAGAATATCTGCATGAATTTATGGTCAATGGAGCAAAGGAGTGTGCCTATCCTTCTATCGTAGGAGGAGGAGAAAATGCATGCATTCTTCATTACAGCAAGAATACAGATTTGCTAAAAGACGGTGATTTGGTTCTGGTTGATGCAGGCTGCGAATACAAGGGCTACGCGAGCGATATCACCAGAACTTTTCCTGTTAATGGAAAATTTTCGTCAGAACAGAAACTTATCTATGAGATCGTTTTGGAATCTCAAAAACAATCTATTGAAAGCATTTCAGAAAAATCTAATCCTCTTGAGACGCATAAAAAATCTTTAGAAGTCATTGTTGAAGGACTACTAAGCTTGGGTTTGTTAAAAGGCTCTAAAGAAGAAGTCATTGAAACTCAATCTTATTCAAAGTTTTACATGCACCGCGTCGGTCATTGGTTAGGTCTTGATGTGCACGATGTCGGTGGCTATGAAAAAGATGGCAAAGTAAGGTCTTATGAAAATGGGATGATTACCACTATCGAACCAGGAATCTACATCAGTAATGAAGAAAACGTACCTGAAAAATTTAAAGGAATTGGAATTCGAATCGAAGATGATGTGTTAGTTGAAAACAATCAGCCAAAAGTTCTTAGTTCAGCCATTAAAGAGCTAGATGACATTCAACAACTAATGGCGAGTTAATGAAATATGATGTCCTCATTGTTGGTGCTGGCGTAACTGGTGCCCTCCTTTTTCTTTCATTGAAGAATAAAAATATAAATGTCGGTCTAATAGACGGTCGAGATAAAGCACCAAATAGTTACCGCCATCTATCATTGAACAACAAAAGTATGACATTTCTAAAAGAGCTAGATGCGTGGAATGTCATAAGTAAAAATGCTTTTGAATACAACCAGATAAAGGTTTGGGATCAAGAAGGCACTGGATTCATAGATTTCAATGTAAATGAATTGGAAAAAAATATTCCAAATATTGGCTTCATAGTCAAAGAAGGAGACATTCAAAATTCTCTGTTATCTCTCGTTTCCGATTCAAAAAATCTTTTGTGGAGTTGTAATTTAGAAAAAATAGAGAAAATTAACGGAGATATTCATTGCGAAACATCAAAGGGAAAATTAGAGACAAAAATTTTAATAGGTGCAGATGGCATTCAATCAAGTGTAAGAAACCTTTCTTCGATTTCTTCAAGAACTTGGAGTTACAATCAGACAGCAATAGTTGCTAACTTTTCTGTACCCCAAACAGACCCATGCATTAGACAAACTTTCACCTCGGTGGGACCGCTTGCTTTGCTCCCAATGAATAAGACTGAACTTACAATGATATGGTCCATTGACGATACCAAGGCCTATGATTACTTAGGTATGAATGAAGATGACTTCATAAATGAAATTCATCAATCTTTTGGGGAAAAACTTCCAGAAATAAAATTCTCAGCCAAAAGGCAGTCATTTCCCCTAAAACACCTCTATGCAAAAACTTTTGCCAGAGGTAATGTTTTTCTAGTGGGAGATGCTGCGCACCATATTCATCCGTTAGCAGGATTGGGATTAAACGCAGGAATCGGTGATGTGAAATCTCTATCGGATTTAATTACTCCTGAAAGTTTGCTTCAAGTTAAAGAAATTGAAGATAAATATAACAGACAAAGAATTCCAATCAATTTAGCCCTAGCAGCTGCTATGGAAGCTTTCAAAAGAGGTTTCGAGCAAAAAAATATCTGGATAAGACTCATTAGAAATCACGCTTTTAGTCTTACCAATAAACTAACTTTTCTAAAAAATAAATTTATTGAGCTCGCTACCGAGCTTTAGTTCTTAATTAATGATTTGGAAAAATCCTCTACTCTTTTCCAGTCGGTAAATTCAAATCTAGCCCTGGCGTCTGTAGGGCCTTTGGTGATCCACATGATAAGTCTAATCATAAATCTATCGAAAAAATTATATGTTGGGTAATCAACAACGCCAGCAAAAACATCCATTTTGTTTGGTTTCCATTTTGTTGCTTTGAGAAATTTTGCAACATACGGATTAGTATCGGGAGTATTTTTCTCTGGCTTTCTAGCAACTACATTTACACTAAAAAAAGCGTTTTCTTTGCTTGAGAGCTCATCAAGGTTTTTTTCAATAAACTCAAAAAGTTCTTTTCGATAGTTACCATATCTGATACTGGCCCCAATAATGACTTGTTGATAATTTTTCAAGCTCAGCGATTGAGCGTCAACTAATGAAGTTAAGTCAACGTTTGCATGATGCTTGATATGTTCAGCAATTTTGCTCGAGATTTTTTGAGTATGACCATCTACAGAAGAATATATTACAAGAGTATTTCTCATCTTATTTCCACTTCGCTGACGGCGGCATGGACATCAGGATAGCTTCTGTAGATCCTCCTGTTTTTAAACCAAACAAAGTACCTCTATCCCAAATCAAATTGAATTCTACGTAACGCCCTCTTTTGATAAGTTGTTGTTCTTTTTCTTCTTCAGTCCAGTCTAAGTCTTTTTTGCTAGATACGGTTTCTTTAATAATATTGAGAGTGGTTAAACCAAGCTCTTTTACAAAATCAAAATCGTCTTGCCAGTTGCCGGTATTCAAATGATCAAAAAAAATGCCGCCAACTCCTCTGGGTTCATCTCGATGAGCAAGATAGAAATATTCATCACAATTTTTTTTAAAATCCGAGTAATAGTTATTGTCTGATTTATCACATGCTTCCTTTAACTTAGCATGAAAAAGTTTAGTTTCTTTATCGTCTGGAATTGATGGAGTCATATCTGTTCCACCTCCAAACCAATTTTCACCAGTAGCTAAAAATCTAGTATTGAAATGAAAAGCCGGCACCTTGGGTGATTGCATGTGAGCAACCAAACTGATTCCAGAAGCCCAATAGTCCGCAGATTTTTCTGTCCCTTTGATTTGAGATTTAAAATCATCAGAAAATTCACCCGCAACAGTTGAAATATTTACCCCAACCTTTTCAAATACCTCACCCTTAAGAATGCTTATTTCGCCGCCGCCAGAACCTTTATGATTCCATTTTTTTCTTTCAAACTTTCCGCCATCTAATTCTTCAAAGGCAGCGCAAAATTGGTCTCTCAAAGATCTAAACCATTGAGATGCTAAATCTTTTTTTTCATCTAAACTGCTGGTCATAGTTGGGATAATTTATTCGCAATTAAATTATTAATGGCTTCAACATGCTCGTCGTTATCATTTAAGCAAGCTATGTAATGGAAAGCCTCACCACCAGAATCTAAGAATATTTCCTTATTCTCTTCATCGATTTCTTCTATGGTTTCTAAACAATCCATACTAAACCCTGGCGATAAAATTAAGATTTTCTTTACTCCCTCTTCAGGTAATTTTTCCATCAGTTCACTTGTATAGGGTTTTAACCACTCTCTTCCTGCCGCTGCCAATCTCGATTGAAAACTTGTAATGTACTGATTTTCTTCCAGCCCTAAAGCTTCTGCAACCAGGCGAGAAGTCTTCTGACAAAAACAATGGTAAGGATCTCCTTCATCAAAATATTTTTTTGGAATGCCATGATAAGAAAAAACTACCTTGTCTTGTTTTCCATAAAATTCATGAGATTTAATCGTGTTAGCTAATGAATTTATGTACTCAGAATTATCATGGTAGCCGCTCACAAAATGGAAACTAGGAACCCAGCGCCATCTTGAAAGAATTGCGCTCACCTTATCGAATATTGTTGCAGCAGTTACTGCAGAATATTGAGGAAACAAAGGTAGAAGTAAAATTTTACGACAATTTTTCTCCTTCAAACTCAACAAAGCTTTTTCAATGCTTGGGTTTCCGTAGCGCATGGCTAATTCAAATTCTATAGATTCAGAATTTTCATTCAGGTTTTTTATCTTGCTTAAAAACCTCTTTGAATAAACCAGCAACGGCGATCCTTCTTCAAGCCATACAGATTTATAAAGGGCTGCTGATTTTCTTGGCCTAAAGGGCAAAATAAAGAGATTAAGTACCAACCACCAGATTATTTTAGGCACTTCTATGACTCTCGTATCTGATAAAAATTCTCTAAGGTATTTTCTTACATCTTTTGTAGAGTAACTATCTGGCGAACCAAGATTGCAGATAATTACACCAACTTTTTGTTTGTCTTTGTGGGAAAAATTCTCTTCGCCTAAAAAACTCATAAATAAGACCTTACTTTTTTCACAAAATGTTTAACATTTTCTTGAGGCGTTGTCTTGATAACGCCATGGCCTAACCCACATACCCATCCTCTTCTGTCCTCTATTGAAAGAGAGGAAATATCTTCTAGAAATAAATTTAAAGCTTTATCAAATTCGTTGAAATCCTGAGTAATGATTTTTTCACTGAAATTGCCTTGGACGAACCCATCATTCCTTTTTGCAAAAATATCTTGAATGCTGACATTGGAATCTACCCCAATTCCTGCAAAAGGAACTTTGAAACTATCAGATGCGTTAAAGATATCATCATAAGAAATTCCGTCTTTTGCATAATAACCAACTTGATTTGGAAAAGACTTTACTAACTCACTTAAAACTTTATTAAGGTAAATAGATAAATCATCTTTAGCAAGCTGGTGTGCACAAGAATCAAAAATCATTACAAGTTCAGCTCCAGCCTGCAATTGCAAAGAAATGTTTTTATGTAAAAGAGGATAGATATACTCTTCCAAAATTGCCCATTGGTAGCTTTCTATTTTTCTAATCTTATCTAATTTATTTTTAGCTGAGGCAAAAGATAGCAATGTCCATGGTCCGCCAATAAAGCCAATCATAGACTTATCGTCTGGAAGCAATTCCAAAGTTCTTTCTATTGCCTCCCCTTGGAATTCCAAAGAAACAATAGGATTATTATTGACAAGAATTCTAGAAGCATTTTCTTCTGATAGATGTTCTTTGAAAATCGGACCAGGGTCATAAATCAAGTCCATACCCAGAGACTCCAAGGGAAAAAGAATGTCGCTGAATAAAATAGCGACATCAAAGTCAAATTCTTCTATTGGACCTAAAGCAGTTTGAGCTGACAAGGCTGGAATTTTACAAAGCTCAACAAAAGAGTGAGATTTCTTAAGATTTTGGTAATGATTATGATATCTGCCAGCTTGACGCATAAACCATATCGGCGGAATTTCCTGAGGAACCCGATTCAAAGCATTTTGAAACCTGGAGTTACGCATATCAGAAATTATAGATTTTTTGCTATCTCTTTTGCGGCATAAGTTAAGATGCAATCCGCACCAGCTCGCTTAAATGAAAGAAGCGATTCAAATATTACTTCCTCACTTAGCCAGTTTTTTTCAATTGCTGCCTTCAACATAGCGTATTCTCCGCTTACTTGATAAACAAAGGTTGGCATTTGAAATTTTTCTTTAACTGCCTTTACCACATCAAGATAAGGCATACCTGGTTTTACCATAACAATATCAGCGCCTTCATTAATATCTAAGGCTACCTCGTGAAGAGCTTCATCAATGTTTGCAACAGCCATTTGATAAGAGTCTTTTGTTTTATTTCCAAAAAATTTTGCAGATTCTACTGCTTCCTTAAAAGGACCATAGAACTTAGAACTGTATTTTGCTGAGTAAGCTAGAATCATAGTATTTTTAAAGCCCTTTTCTTCAAGCGCTTTCCTTATGACTCCAACTCTGCCATCCATCATGTCAGATGGAGCAATGATGTCTGTACCTGCTAGAGCTAGCTTCAATGCCTGATCTTCTAGAATTTTGAGCGTCTCATCGTTGTCGACATCGCCATCCGAATTTATTACCCCATCATGACCATGAGTTGTGTAAGGATCTAAAGCTACATCAGCAATAACTAAAATTTCCGGAAAATTTTGTTTTATTGTTTTTATGACGTTATTGAGAAAATTATTTTCATTTACTGCCTCAGAACCTTTCTCGTCTTTCTTGTCTTCATCTATAACAGGAAAAATGGCTACCGCCTTGATACCCAAATTAACGAGTTCTTCGATTTCTTTGAGAATACTTTTTTCTGAGTGTCTAAAAATTCCAACTAGAGATTCTATTTTTTCTTTTTCTTTTATGGATTCCTTAACAAAAATAGGCTGAATTAAATCATCAATGGATAATTTATTTTCTGCGACAAGATCTCTAATAGATTTATTCGATCGCAATCTTCTCAGCCTAGAAAGAGGATATTTTCTTTTAAAATTTGCCATATCGGGTAAACAGGTGCGTAGCTTACTTTGCTTCGTTTACTTTTTCCAGCCAGTCTTCATAGTTTAAAAAAGGCTTTATTTTATTGGGATATAGTTTGTTCAACTCATCAAAAGTTTTGCCCAAGCCACACGAATGTTCTGCATTTTCAATGCTTGGAAATTTTTTCAAAGCTTCTTTAAATGAACTGATAGACATCCAATAGAAATGAGAATATTTGGATAAGTCTTCTATATCTTTTTCAGGCACTAATTTATAAGTTGCAATAAGTTTTTTATCCTTCGATTCTGAATCAATATGAGAGACCAAAAACCAATTTATCCTTTTAAGCAACGAGCTGGGTTTTGATTGATCTTCCCCTAGACTATCTGAAGTACCATTTACCCATATTCCTTTCTTAGCTAATTTAAACCAATTCTCTATACCACTTGTCCAAATGACATTTGACAAATCAATTGATATGCCCTTTTCTATTGAACTTGCCCTTGAGATATACAAACCAGAATTTTTAATCGCTTCTATTTCGTTTATCCCTTCATCAATTTTTAATCGGGAAAACAATTTAAAATCTTTTTTTGATTTCGGGTAGTAATCTTCAATTGGATTTTTGAATCTGGATAATTCTTTCTTGAAAGGTGAAAAAAACCTTTCATCAATGAGCTCATTATCTGGCGTTAAGCCTTTCTCGGTGGTGATTTTTCCAAGAGGATGGTTTTCTATGCTTACGCCTATTTTTTGATGACAGCCTCCACCATATTTTTTGAGTTTTTCTCTCTCATCTTCTACATCTTCAAAGACATTTAAATCATTGATTTCATTGAGTAATTCAACTACTTTTTCATTTCCTGATTTTACTTCAATGGCCAATGCTCCTTGGCCAGGTGCGCAAGGGTTTTGTGAACAAGGAATTACCATCCACAAAAATCCATCTAAGTCCTTTTTGAAGGAATCTAATTCACTTTTAATCTCTTCTACAGGGGATAAGAGTCGATCCAAAGCAGCTTTGGCTATTACTAAGCCATCAGCATTTGAACCCTTAAGTTTTTGAACTCTGGTCAAAATATTTCCCCTAATATCTCTAAAGCTCAGAGAGTTCATTTCAAAAGGAAAAGCTTTCTTTAAAAACCTTGATAGATTTTCTTGTCTTCTTGGAGATGAGGTAAAGATTTCTAATTTTTTCTTTTTTAAGGAACTTTTCTTAAAAATTAAAACATCTCTTGAGTCAGCTCTTTTTATAGTCGCGGCAACTTCTGTTCCCTCTTCAAGATCAACTGGAAGATCTTTCCAAGAGTGAACGGCAATATCTGCTTTTTCAGTTAATAATTCTTCTCGGATGTCTGAGGTAAAAACTCCCATTTCGGGCATTTTGTGCAGGGGCGTAGTTAAGTCTATATCGCCAGAAGTGTCTTTTGTCTTAAAAATGATTTTAATTTCAGGAAATTTTTTTTTAATTACCTCTGAGACTTCTATTGCTTGAAGCTTTGCAAGAGCACTTTTTCTAGAAATGATAGTTAACTTATTCATTATAACCAATCCTTATAAACAACTATATTATTATAATTCTCTAAAATCTGTATATTTAGTTTGAACTCTTTTACGTCTATAGTAATGTTCAAATTCCTTTTGGAGATGAAATGAACTACAAAAAATATTTTTCCGATGAGTTGACTTCTTTAAAGTCGCAAGGTCTTTACAGAAAATTCAGAGAAATAAATCGAGATAAAAAACATTTCCCAAAAGCCACTGAAAGGTTTGAGGGTTCCGAAAGACCTGTTGAAGTCTGGTGCAGTAACGACTACTTAAATTTGAGCCAACACCCAGATGTTATTAAAAGATCCATTGAAGTTATCGAGGAATTGGGGACTGGTTCTGGCGGCACAAGAAATATTTCTGGAACTTCGTCATATCACGCTGACTTGGAAAAAGAGCTTGCCAAGCTGCATAATAAAGAATCCAGTCTGATCTTCCCTTCTGCATATACAGCTAACCAATCGACTCTTTGGACATTATGCAAAAAACTTGAAGGTATCGAAGTATTTTCCGATGAACTCAATCATGCTTCTATGATTCAAGGCATTAAAAACGCCAACGTGCCTTGTCATATCTTTCGTCACAATGATGTCGGTCATCTGAAAGAATTGTTAAATACCTCCAATGCCAGTGTGCCCAAACTTATAGTTTTAGAGTCCCTTTACTCTATGGAAGGCTTAAGATCACCGCTAAAACAAATTGTTTCCTTGGCAAAAGAATTTAACGCTTTAACCTACCTCGATGAAGTTCACTCTGTTGGTCTTTACGGATCAGAAGGCAGAGGAATTGCAAATGAGCAAGGAGTTAGCGATGAAATTGATATCATAAACGGTACTTTATCCAAAGCTTTTGGCCAAATGGGTGGCTATGTTGCTGCAAGTTCCGACATTATCGATTTCATACGAAGTTTTGCTCCTGGTTTTATTTTTACTTCTTCTGCAAACCCAAGTATTGCAGCTGCTTCAATTAAAGCTATCGAAGTAGCAAAAAAATCTGAAAATCTTAGAGAAGACATCAGAAAAAATTCTGATTTAATAAGAACTGGGTTAAGAAATTTGGAAATTCCTCATCTCGACAATGACAGTCACATCATTCCCATTCATCTTGAAGATCCGAGATTGTGTAAAAACGCTGCCAATCTTCTCATCGAAGAGCATGGAATTTATATTCAGCCTGTATTTTACCCAACGGTTCCAAAAGGCGATGAAAGATTTAGAGTTACTATTACGCCTAAGCACCAGGCAGAGGATATAAAGAGGTTTCTATCTTCATTAAATCAGGTTTGGGATAAATTAAGCTTAAGAAGAGAAAGCTACGGTTCCGCCGAAAAATCTCTAGTTACTAAAATTTACTAATTTTAAAGTCGAAATCCCGCCATAAGGCGGGATTTCTTCTCTCCAAAAACTTCATCGAACAACTCAGGGGGAGATCTTCAAGAGATTAGCCATGAGATGAAATGAAAAGGCGTCTCTAAAAATCATATAGTAGTTCAATTTCCGTTTTTTTCTTGAAGAGAAGCAACCTTTGTAATTTTTTGAAATATCTTCCTGGAAAATTTCAAAATAAGTTGCTTTTCTTCATTCTCTCCTAAAATTAAAAGGTTTTTTGGTAAGACAGTCTAACGTTAAGAGGCTCTCCAACAGATGCCTGATGAGTAGAGTGAGAATGTGGGTAATATGTTTCATCGCTTAAATTCTCAATATTTATCCTTACCGTATCAGAATCAGATGGTGTAATTGTCATTGCCATATCAATTCGAGTGAAATCATCTAATCTAGCTTGGTTTTCTTTATTGATGAGCTGATCATCCTGATAGAGAGCACCAAAGCTTAGGGAAAAAAGATCACTTGCTCTATGTGTGTACCATAAAGACCAGGTAAGTTCTGGAATTTCTTTTTGTTCTCCAGAACCAGCCGACTTAGTTGCATCTACCGAAGAAAGACCAAAGTTTATTGAATTTTGATCATTGACCTCTCCGGCAATGCCAATTTCAAACCCGTCAATAGCCATACCAATTACCTCAGATCCGCCAATACCGTCTTCCTGACCTTTTACAGTTTCTTGATCAAAGTAAGCAAACGACATTGAAATGCGGTCATCCATGTCATACTTGAAACCAATTTCAGTATTTTCATACACATCTGGGTCAAAAGTGGCTGCGCTCCATTTTTTGTATTGTTCGCCTGACTTAGGAATAAAGCTTTCGCTGTAACTTAAGTAAAGTGACATGTTTTCCTGCGGTTTGTAAATAAGACCTAACCTTGGTGAGACGTTTGAGTCGTCTCTTGATGCAGTATTTTTGAGCACTCTGACAGCCGATCTACCGCTTGCTCCTTCAGAATAAGCAATAGAAGTATCAACTTGCTCATACCTAGCCCCTAAGACCATAATCCACTGATCAGATAAATCAATGTTTCCATTAAGATACAATGAAGTTACTTCTAGATCAGTTGTGGAATGGGTTTTTAAATCACTTGTGTAATCCAAAGCAGTTCTATTTCCATCTTTATCAATTTGGAAATCAGTGGCTGTGGCTAAGAAGTGATTATCTATATTCCTTTCTGCAGCATTTTCATTATCAAACCAAGAATTGAAACGAGTGTTTTCATTATCTGTATCTATAATATCTAACCCAACAGTTAAAGTTCCTCTATCAAAAGCATTTACATTATTAAAGGCAATTGTAGTAGTCTCTCTTAGAGTTACATCGTTGTAACCTTTAAGCTGAACGTTTGTGCCATCGTAACTATTAACGTAAAGATTTTGATACATTTTATTGAAATCGTTTGAGGATACTGTCAGATTTATTTTTCCAGAATCGGAGTAATTGTGAACCAGAGTACCAGTTAGAATACTAGCCTCAGTAGTGTGAACGTTTCCATCAGTACCGTAAGTAATGTGATTTAAGGCGTCAACTGGGCGACTAGCTGAGGTTGATGCACCACCAATTATGGAAGTAGGAATTCCTCTATCAATGTATCTTTCATGATCAAGATACTCTAAAGATAGTCCAATTTCAGTTTCAGAGTTTACTGCAAAAGTCATTGTTGGATTTATACCAAATCTATCACCATCGTATTGATCTCTGTGATTTGCTAGCGAATCAGAATGCACCATCAAACGAAATGCCACTGAGTCATTTACTTCTATATTCCCATCGACTGCAAAATCGCCTGCACCAAATGAGTCAAATCCCACATTCATATTTGTAAAGGTCTCTCCGATAAGAGCTTTTTTAGAGACTCTATTTATAAGACCGCCAGTTCCGCCTCTTCCAAAAAGAAGTGCGTTTGGTCCTTTAAGGACCTCAACTTGCTCTACGTTGTATAGCGATCTGTAGTATTGAACATCATCTCTCAAACCATTTTGATAGAAATCTGCAGTTGTTCTAACTCCTCTAATTACAACAGCATCCCTATGTCCTTCACCTTGGGTTGTGTGAATTCCTGGGACATAACGAACTATATCGCCTAAGGCTCTAAAACCTTGATTCAATATATCTTCATCAGTAACAATCGATACTGCTTGAGGAACATTAATAATTGGCACTGGAGGTTTCATGGAGTTTACTTGATCCTTAAAAAGCACATTGCCTTTTACCTCTAGCTCCTCGTCCTGTTGCGCGAACATTGTTGATGCAACAAAAACCAAAACAATTATTTTAAAAATATTTTTCATGTGAAGTTTTTCTCCTTCTCTTAAATGAGACTAATTATCAAATGATAATGATTATCATTTGTATTGTAAATGAAAATGAGAAACATTCTCATTAGGGTATATGTTTATAACTTTAAAATTTTAGGCGTAAAAACGTCGCCAAAAAGTAAGTCCTAGCAAAAGAGAAGCCAACCATGCAAAAAGTTCCACATAGTTTGGATTACTGTTGTAACCAAAAAATCCTTTTAAGAATGAGCCAACGCTTCCACTATCATGCATGATGTGAGTGTATTTGCCCTGCCCTTTAATGTTGTAACTATAGAAAAAGGATCGATCATTTTCTTCAAGTTCTTCTTTAGGCTTTAAAATATCCCAAGGTCTTGATATTTCCTCTTTGCTTTCAAGACCAACTATTTGCAAATTATCGGATTTAGCCAAATAACTTTCAATTTCATGAGTGCCGTAAGCAACCATGCCTGAAGCTAAGAATACCAACAACAAAGTTGTCGCTTGGAAGAAAGATCTAATATTGAATCTTTTTCCTTGAATAACAAAGATATAAACCAGTATCAAAGCAGCGATTATTCCAGTAAAAAATCCTAAATAAGAAAAGCTCTGAGTCATAGAAAAACTAGCTAAAAGGAATACAACTGTTTCAAAACCCTCTCGAATTACTGAGAAAAAAACCAAAAAGAAAACTCCCCAAGATGAGCTCAAGGCAATTGCTGATTGCTCTTCTAACTGCTTTCTATCACTTACATGTTTGGATAGCCAAAAAATTACATACCAAATAAAGCCCGCGGTTATGAACATAAAAATACCTTCAAATAGAGCTTTAAGAGAGTTGTTTCCTAGAGCCTGTTGGGCTGAAACAATAAAATAAGCGACCAAAATACTTGCAACAATTGATGTTAAAACAGCAAGCCAAAGCTTTTGAGTTGAAGCGCCATTGCTTGTAAGAAATAAATAAATAATTCCGACAATTAAGGCAGCTTCCAATGTCTCTCTAAACAAGATAATAAATTCGTTCATAAAAATTAAGGGTCTTCTTAAAAATGTAAATGATAACTATTCTCATTAGAATAACAAGTTCTCTGACTTTTTTTCTTTGCATTTTTTTTAGCTTATGACTCGACTTTATAAGGAAAATAAAGGTATCATTGCGCAATTGAATTAATACTTATCCAGGGGGGATAAAATGTTTAAAAAATTATTTGTTAAAGGGATTTTCCTATCTCTTTTTGCAAGTCTTAGCTTTGCTCAAGACGAACAGGTAACCGTCATTGGTTCCTTAATTAAAGGTACGCCAATTGACACTGGTTCACCGATTTCAACATTCAGTGCTGATGAAATTACAGCTCAAGGTAACTTGAATATCGTGGAATTAATCAAAATGGTCCCAGGTAGTTCTGGAGTTGACGGAGAAGCTAACCAGTTTGGCTCCAACGGTGCTGAAGGTGTCTCAAATATTAATATGAGAGGACTAGGCACACAAAGAACTCTGGTTCTTATCAATGGAAAACGTCAAGTTACAGTTCCTACTAGATCCGGAGCGAATAGGTCTGTTAATCTTCATGATCTTCCAATGGCTGCTCTAAGCAGAATTGAAATTCTAAAAGAAGGTGCTGCAGCTACTTATGGATCAGATGCAATTGCTGGAGTTGTAAACTTCATAACAGATTCAAATTTTGAAGGCTTAAGAGTTAATTTTTCTGGAAAAGGAATCCCAAACGCTGAAGATAATTTGGCTAGAGAATTTTCGATTACTTACGGAACGCAACTTAATGATGGGACAAACTTTCTTCTTTCTACAGCTTTTCAAGGCAAACCAGAATTAAGAGCGCAAAACACAGATTACGCTACACAAACATTTGCTAATAATGATGTTGGTGGTTGGTCTTCAATCGGTAACCCTGCTACTTTCATATACAAAAATGGAGCACCAGGTAACGTTGCTGCCGGTCTCGGTGGAGCAGCATTTATCTCCGACCCTGGTTGTAACAGAGCTGGTGGTTATCAACAACTTTTAGGGTCCCCTCTTGGAACTAGTGTTGAGGCACACAAAGAATTTGGAGGTATTTGTAGATATCAATACACCTACTTTGATAACGTTCAAGAAGAGCAAGAGAATACTCAATTGTGGATGGAATTCAATGGAGAAATAAACAATAATGATTTTCATGTTGAATTTGCTTACGGAAATACAAATGTTCCGCACTACGCAACTTCTCCTGCCTATCCGCCAAACGATCCTAACTCAAGTGCGGTTCCGAACATCCACCCTGCTTTGCAAGCTCTTTACACGCAACACCCAACTTTTGCAGAGGCTCTAAAAGATACTAACTATTATGGAGATGGCACTAATCAGGCCACTGCCCACGTTCTTAGAACCAGAGCTATCGGTGCGGTTGGAAACCAATATGGAAACTCTACTGGTGCAGAAATTGAAAAAAGAGAATACGACACGTACAGATTTGCTTTCAATTTTGAAGGTGAATTAGCTGCTGGAATTGATTATTCCGCTGGGCTTAATTACTCGCGCTCAGAAGGTACTTCAACTTTTTCAGATACCCAAAGAGGTAAGTATTATGCTGCGTTATTCGGTTACGGTGGCCCAAACTGTAACTTCGAAGTACAAGCTTTTGGTAATAGTGCAACCGGTGTGGCTGCATTAGCGCCTACTCTAAAAAATCTAGATACAGGAGCTACTGTAGTTGCAAGTTTAACCGATGTAGCTAGACCTGCTGGATGTCTTTGGTTGAATCCGTTTTCAAATGCCATTGAGCACGCTAATCAAAATTATTACGGAAACAACAATCCTTTTAATGACGATGATCAAGTTGCTGGTACTAGTGTAGGAGAAAGAGTCGGTAAAAACCCTCTATATCTTGAAGCTCAAAAGAACGACCCAGCTTTGATTAGATATCTTCTAGACAGGGGTCAAGTTGAAACACAATCTTCATTATTGACTGCTGACTTTACCATGCAAGGTTTGATGGGTTCCTTAGGTGGTGGTGACGCTGCTTGGGCTTTCGGTTATGAAAGAAGAGAATACAAAATGGATCAAAGTCTTCCGGCTAATCCAGGTGCTACGGCTACTAATGCTAAAACCAACATTTTTGATGGAAATTTATATCCATGCTCAAATCCTTCGTTGAATGCAACCAAAGCTGGTAGAGATTCTTGTGCTTCTAATCCAGTTGGATTGTTCATGTTTTTAGCGCCAGTATTCGCAAGAGACGATAGTCAAGAAGTGGATTCTTTATTTGCTGAATTTGCATTGCCAATAACTGATGATTTTGACATGCAGTTGGCTTTAAGATATGAAGATTATGGAACTGTAGATTCAGTAGATCCTAAGGTTGTTATGCGTTGGAGTCCAACTGATGATCTTACTTTAAGATTTACAGGTCAGACTACATTTAGAGCTCCTCACCCAGATGAAGTTTCAAATGTAAGATACACGCAGCTTTCCTTTACAAGTCAGACCGGTGCTTTTAAAGCGGTTGATATTTCTGGAAATGCTAATCTTGATCCAGAAGAGGCAACAACCTTTAACATTGGTGCAATAACCGACTTCGGAACAGATAATTGGACGGCAACTGTTGACTATTACAAATTCGAATTTGATAACCCAATCATCTTTGAAAATCATCAACAATTGGCAAATGCATATGAAGATAAAGCTGGCACTGGATCCAAAGCTCTTGTGCAAAGTCAAATTTTTGGTCCTGGAAATGTTAACGATGGTACGTTTTCTGCAGCTGAAATTGGAAGGATTCAGGCTAATTTCATAAACGGTCCTAAAACCGAAACAGATGGTCTAGACGTGTTTGTGAAATACGAGTCTGATTATGCCAATGGAGTTATTAGTGCTGGAGTTGAAGCCAACTACGTCATTGATTATTCAGTCGACAAATACATGAAAGGCGCAATTGTGATTGCTGATGCTTATGAATGTGCAGGATACTTCAATATTGAAAATACTTGCAGATCAATGCCTGACTTAAAAGCAAAAGCTTTCCTTAACTATAAAACTGATGCTCACAACTTCTATGGTGCCATTAACTATGTTTCTTCTTATCAAGACAGAAGAAAAACCAATGCGGGTTGTGGTAAAACATTAGTTGGTGGTGTTTGTACTGAAATTGCACCTCACACAACAGTTGATGCAACTTATACTTATAGTTGGGATGAATTTGATGTGTCTTTATCAGTTTACAACTTAACAGATGAAATGCCTCCTTTCACTGTTTGGGAAATGAACTATGACCCTAATACTCATAGCCCATTAGGAAGGTTCATTAAAGCTGGCTTCACATACAGAATGCAATAAAAAACATTTTTGTGAAAAAAAAGCCTCTGTTTACAGAGGCTTTTTTTTATTTCAAAACGTCTAGTAATTCTTGTCTTATTTGATTTGCAATTATAGGTTGTGCATTAGCGTTTGGATGGATTCCATCGAGCTGCATTAATTGTTTTCTCAAGGCAACTTCTTGAAGCAAAAAAGAGAGCAACTTCAGGTTATTTTCTTCTGCTATTTCAGGATAAATACTCTCAAAAGCTTGTACATAATTTTTTCCATAATTTGGTGGAATTCTAATTTGCATAATGATTGGGGTAGACCTTGCTTTTAAGCATTCGTCTATTATTTTGTTTAAATTGGATTTAATTTGTTTTATTGGATATCCCCTTAAGGCATCGTTACCCCCGAGTTCGATCAAGACGAGATCTGGAGTATATTGATCTAAATCATTTTTAATTCTAGACAATCCTCCTATAGTAGTATCTCCAGAAATACTTGAATTGATGATCTCTATATCAAAGCTATCTCTTTTTAAAGAAGTCTCCAATAATCTTACCCAATTTTCAGATTCTTTAATTCCATAGCCGGCTGAAATACTATCTCCTAAAATCAAAAGCTTCTTTGTTTCTGCAATGATAGAATAAGAAGAAGTTAAAAATAATACTAAAATTATTTTTAATCCGTATTTTTCTAAAAAATTCATTCAATGATTATAGAAGCAAGAAATTTGTCAAAAAAGGTTATTTTCAATGATCAAGAAATAGTCATTCTAGACGATATCAATCTCAAAGTAAGTGCTTCTTCTTCTTTAGCAGTAATAGGGCCCTCTGGCTCAGGAAAATCTACTCTTTTGGGTATTTTAGCCGGCCTTGATTCGCCAAGTTCTGGGGAAATATTTATCAATCAAAAACCTCTTCATAGTTTATCTGAAGATGCTCGAGCAAAAATTAGAAAAGACTCCGTTGCATTTGTTTTTCAGAACTTTGAACTTTTAGCAGGCCTCAATGCTTTGGAAAATGTGATGCTCCCTATAGAGCTAAAAGGTAAGAAAAATGCAAGAGACATTGCAGAAACTTACCTAGAAAAAGTAGGTATGAAAAATCGCTTGATGCACTATCCTCAACAACTTTCTGGAGGAGAGCAACAAAGAGTAGCTATAGCTCGAGCTTTTGCTTGTGAAGCCGATGTATTATTCTGCGATGAACCAACTGGAAATTTAGATTCCAGTAACAGCGAGCTGATCGCCAATCTTATCTTTGATGCTTTTATGGAATCCTCAAGTGCATTGGTTATTGTTACTCATGACATTTCCTTAGCAAATAAATGCGATCAAAAAATAGAGCTAGTTGATGGTAAAGTCTTATGACAATTTTTTCATTAGCAACAAAGATTTTCCTTAGAGAATTTAGATCAGGACAACTTATCCTGATGTTCTTTTCTTTATCCTTAGCGGTAGGTATTGTTGCTTCTATTACCTTCTTTACTGATCGTCTGGATGGCTCCTTGATGATGGAATCAAAGCAATTTTTAGGAGGCGATTTAAAATATGAATCTGATACACCTATTGATGAATCTTCATTCCCAATTGGAAATTACTCTTATGCTAGTATTTATGAATTTGGCTCAGTGCTGGGCTCATCCAAAAAATTTCAACTTGCTTCCGTAAAATCGGTCACCCCACCCTATCCTTTAATTGGTGAATTTGAAATTCTAAAAAAATATGATGAACGAGTTTTGGAAACCAATCCACCTAGACCAGGACAAGTTTGGTTAGATACTCGTTTGGCCAATCTCTTGGAAGTGACGATTAATGACATCATTAATATTGGTGAAAAAGACTTTTCCATAAGCGGAATCATTCTTGCTGAATCGGATAGAGGTGCTGGATCTTTTGCTTTTGCTCCAAAAGCCATTATGAATTCATCTGACCTTGAGCAAGCAAACGTGATTCAACCTGGCTCAAGGGTAAGATATTCATATGTCTTTGTTGGATCACAGGAAGTGATAAAATTATTAGAAAATTTCTTTCAATCCAAAAAAAAACCAGGAGATGAAATCACTACTCCGGGTAACGAAACTAGTCCTTTAGGCAGAGCGATCAAAAGAGCCTCGAATTTTTTTCTATTGGGCGCTTTATTAGCAATCATTTTATCCTCATTAGCCATAGCTATATGCTCTTTGCAGTTCACCAGGAGGCATGTGGACTATGTTGCTATTTTTAAGGCTTTAGGATTATCTCCAGTTGAAATAAGAAACACCTACTTACTTATTTTCAGTTTGATTGCTCTATTTTCTTTTTTAACAGGTATATTTTTAGGTTGGCTGGTTCAGCTATCGTTTATGAACCTTTTGAAAGATTATTTCCCTTCAAATTTACCTTTGCCAGGGTTGGATCCCTATCTTATTTCGTTGTTAACAGCTTTCTTATGTTTAATGGGCTTTGCTTATCCAATATTAAGAAATCTCTTCAACCTTTCACCTAATGTCATTTTGAGAAAATCTGAGAAAAATTTGAATGCTTTTGATTCCTCATTTTATATAGTCGCCGGTTTATCAGCCTTTTATGTACTTTTGATATTTTTTATTAAGGATTTTTATTTAACTAATATCATATTCTTTTCAATCCTGATCTTTAGTGGAATTATTTTTGCCTTCATTTATGGCATCTTTCATTTTATAAAACCTTTGGGACTTAACCCTCTTAAGCCAATGAAGATGCTTGCTTTTGAGCTTAGCAGAAGAAAACTTTTCAATTCTATGCAAATCGTGGCAATAACTGTTGCCGTTGCGCTCAGCTTGGTAGCCTACTCTGCCTCAACAAATTTGGTTGGATCATGGAAAAGTTCTCTCCCAGATAATGCTCCTAACAATCTTTTGTTCAATATATACGATGGAGAAAAAGAAAATCTTGTTGAGTTTTTGAAGATGAATAAAATATCAGTGCAGCCATTGTTTCCGGTTACAAGTGCAAGATTTCAAAGATTGGATTCAAAAAAAGAAATTGATCGTACTTTCAACTTCACTTGGATGGATAAACTTCCAGAAGGCAATGAAGTCATTGCTGGGAAATGGTTTGAGAATGAAAATAATGGAATTTCAATTTCATCTGAAATATCAGAAAGATATGAGTTGCAGGTTAACGATCAGATTGTTATTGATATTGCAGGTAAAAAGATTAGTAGCTACATTCAAAGTATCAGAGAAGTAAATTGGGAAAATTTTAGCCCTAATTTTTTTGCCATTGGCTTTCCAGACGATTTTAAAGAAATCTCTTCAACATTTATAACATCCTTCCATATTCCTCAAGAAAAAAAACCTTTATCAACAAAACTAATGAAGACCTTTCCAACGATATCCTACATCTCGTTGGATGCCATCATTTCGGAGGTTCAATCGATCATCTCAAAAGTTTCACAGGCTTTAAAATTAATCTTGGGTTTAACTCTAATTGCGGGATTGTTTTTAATGTTGGCAACTATCCAAGAAAGTTTTAAGCAAAGGGAAAAGCAAAACGCAATTCTTAAAACTTTAGGTCTAAATAGAAAAGTCATGCAAAAAAACACTTTTATGGAATACCTATCGATTGGATTATTTTCTGGCTTGTTAGGTAGTATGCTTGCTGTGATAACAACATTTTTTATTGAAGAAATAGTTTTTGAAATAAATTCCGAAATATACTGGGAAGTAACATTTATCGGAGCATTTGGTTCAATTTTAGTAGTTGGAATAATTGCTGCTCTATTTACGTTCTACCTTTCTTCTAAAACTCCAAAAGATGTTCTAAGAGGCGCAGATGGCTAAATCAAGAAACATAATTGCAATAGGTGGAGGTGGCTTTGGGGCAAATCCTGGACAAGGAATCATTGAAGAGTACATTTTAAAGCAAACCAAAAAAAAGAACCCCAAGATTTGCTTTATTCCCACCGCAACAGGAGATAACGAGGCTTACAAAGTAAATTTTTATTCTACCTTCACAAACTTAGATTGTTGCCCTTCTCATCTAGACTTTTTCAAAAGAACTCCGGACTTAAATGATTTAATTCTTAATCAGGATGCGATCTTTGTTGGTGGAGGAAATACCAAAAGTATGTTGGCTGTTTGGAAAGAATGGGGATTGAATAATATTTTAAAAAAAGCCTACAAAAATGGAGTTGTAATGAGCGGAGTCAGTGCAGGAGCAATTTGCTGGTTTCAAAATGGAATAACAGACTCTTGGGCTTCGAGCCTAAAAATAATGCCCTGTTTAAACTTTATAAAAGGGACTTGTTGTCCTCATTATGATGAAGAACCAGAACGTAGGCCAGCTGTAAAAAAACTTTTACAAAACAATAAAACAAAGGATATTTTTGCTGTAGACGGAGGCGCAGCTCTTCATATCAAAGATGAAAAAATTTTTAAATCTGTAGTTTTTAGGAACGAAAAAAGTAGCTACCTTGTCTCATACGATGGAAAGAAAATAAATGAAAAAAGTTTCAAAAAAATTAAACTTATTTAGTAAGATTCACTAAATAACAAAATACAAATTGGAAAAAAAATGCTTAAAAATTTAACGCTTCTAACAACTCTTTTTCTTTCTTTTTTTACTTTTTCTATGGGTCATCTTGATCACGAAAAAGGTCTTCACCCGGTAGCTAAGTCAGGTCAAATGATTGTCACTTACCAAGGAGATTGTTCTAAAGGAGATGCAACGAAAGCTATGCAACTGATAGATAAAATAATTGCCTATGAAAAGAAAAACAGTCCTATAAAATATTCGTCAGCGCCTGGAACTTGGTCTGATAATTCCATTGGAGCAGTTGATTTGCATGACTCTGAAGATGCTATGAACAAAGCTTTTGATTGGCAATCTGGTGATAAAAAATGGTCAAATATGTTTGATGGAATTGCAAAAGCTTGCGGGATAACAACTGATGATTTCGATATCAAAATAATGAAAGCTAAATAGAGCTATTTTATAATGAAAAAAAGTAACGATAAAAAGGGATATTGGGTTGCTAAAGCAAATGTAAATTCTCCAGAAAAACAACAAAATTACGGAAAATTAGCAGAAGCAGTGCTTGAAAAGTTTAAAGGAAAATTCCTCATTAGGGGCGGTCGTCAAGTTACTAAGGAAGGTGAAGAATACATGAGAAATGTTGTGGTTGAGTTCCCTTCTTATAAAGACGCCATTGATGCTTACGAAAGCAAAGAATACCAAGATGCATTAAAAGTTTTAGATGGTGGAGCTGAAAGGCTATATGCTGTGGTTGAAGGCTACTAAATAAATTCAAAAACTAAAAATGTTCTACTTTCTTCTTCTTGCATGGCTTATGGCATCCTATATGGCTTTGTTTTCTTCAAGGATGAAAGATAGTCCTTTGAAGCCTTACGGATGGTCAATATGGTTTGTTGTTACAGTGATTGTTTTAGGAAGTTTGATAAGTGAGTGGGTAAGGTAAAAAAATGCAAAACGATGAAAAATTAAAAAGATTTACTAAAGAATTCTTCGGCAAGTCTATGGAATTTCTCAGTCTTAAATATGTTGAATCAACTGAGGATGAAATGATTTTTTCTTGTGAATTTAAAGAAGAATGCTCCAATCCTATGGGATCTGTCCAAGGGGGGATGATAACCGCTGCATTAGATGATGCTACATCTGCTGCAATGATTTCGGGTTATGACGAAAAGAAAGCTCCCATGACTACGGATTTACATGTCCTGTTTCATAGACCTTTGGCGGTAGGTCCTGCAAAAATGAAAGTCAAAATAATAAAATTAGGAAGAAGCAGCGCTACCTCAGAAGGTAGGATTTATAACCAAGAAGATAAACTGGTCGCAACTCTTCTTCACACTGCACAACCAGTAGACAGGCCGAATTAACTGCTAGTTCTCAGCTTGAATATTGCGATTAGATTTATACTCATGCAGCAGAGTAATGATTTGTCTTCAAAAAGATTCACATTCACATCGATAAATTCATGACCTTTTTTCTCATAGAAATCTTGAACTGACATTTCAGCAATTAAAGAAGTATTCATTGGTACGGGTCTGTAATTTTGAGATTTTGTTTGTAAATGAACCCAAGGATTCATGAAGGCATTGCCTGCTAAAATCCAATTAGAACATCCGAGTAAAAAACACAAGTTTGCATATCCAATCTCTTTTGGCTGTAAAATTTTAGGCAATTTCTTTTCGTCAGTAAGATATATCAGTGGTTTATCGCCACCCCAATAAAATTTGAAAGCTTTACAACCCTCTTTTTTTAGCCTCTCCCAAACTTCAAGAGAAGCTAATGGAGCATCATAATTGCCTTGAACAATAGGATCGCCTACATAGTCAGGTTCAGAAATGGAGCCGTTTAGAATCTTAGATTCTGCATTAGCTATGATCTTTCCATCTTGATTTTTTAAAAAAGTGTTTATTTGCCCTTCCTTAAAATCTTCTGACAAAACCTCAAAAGTTTCACCATCGTAAAGGGGGGAAGTTATTTTGCAATTGGCATATCCCCTCTCCAACCAAGGCTTTCCAAGGTATTCTATTACTGGATGGAGTAAATATGCTGAAACAGTGACACCTGGAACTAATCCGCCTTTAAAGCCATACTCTTTAGCCAATTCGTCACTATGAATTTGATTTTCAGAATCTGGTGCTGTGTTTAATGCCTTTGCTTGCCAGCTATTCATACTACAAGACTATACTTTAGCTTTCTCTTTTTGGTAAGAAATTGTCGCTCCCAGGGCTATGGGAAAGATTCCTAGGAAAAATTCTCCAATAAAAATTTGATTGTAGTCTGTGCCGTGAGTATAAATTGCAATGAGGTTAAATATTCCTGCAGATGTATAAACAATTCCTGCCGAAAAAAACCAGGCTGAATTTAAAGTTATTACTCCGAAAATAGAAAATAAAAAAGTTGCTACAAAAAAAGCAGAAAAGTCTCTGAGCAAAGCATTTTGGGCGCTTGAACTAAGCTCATTAAAGACAAATCCAAAATCGGAAGCAGCGCTAATCGGTGTGAAAATCCAATTTAAGACTAATCCTAGAATTAAATAGGCATAAATCGTTCCAAGAGTTCTTATAATAAAAGAAAGTTCTCTATCTTTAGATATAAGAAAGTAAAAAAGATATCCACCTGCAAATCCTGCAAAACAATGTAAAAATTTTCCAAACAAAGTTCTATTACCACTCAGAATTTCTGTTTGTGTTGTAAATTCAACCAATAAAAAAAGAGTCAGGCCTGTGATTACAGCTCCTGCTATGGGGTAAAGGTACTTTGTATCAAAAACATACTTCCGCGCGAGACCAGCTAAAGAAAAAGCTATTGCAAATTCAATAATAATTATTCCATAGAGAATTATTCCAAGCCTTTGAAAATCAAACAAAATAATTTCTAAAGAAGAAAAAAAACTTACTGGTAAGTTCATTGATGAAAGCCAAATTATGTTTGCGAATGAGGAAATTGGTGTTGTCAAAGCAACGGTTAAAAGTGCAGCGACGAGCACTGCAAAAGGATACTTTGCTATTTTCATATCTTAGTGATAGTTACTTTTAAAAGTTTTCCTTTTCTTCCATCAGTTAGAAGGTACATCTCACCACTTGGTGAAATCCCTATACTTCTCAAACGAGACTTCAAATTAGAAAAAATGGATTCTTCGGAAAAAAGACTGTTAATTTTCTTAATTTTTTTCACATCTCTTGATTTTAATGCGGTGACAAGGAAGCTGTTTTTTAGCTCAGGATACAAATCACCATCATAATAGATCATATCTGAGGGAGCTATTGAGGGCACCCAATACTTCAAAGGCTGTTCCATTCCATCCATTTTTGTAAAAGGGCTGATAACAGCACCTGAATAATCTATTCCATAAGTAATGGCAGGCCAGCCATAGTTTTTGCCCGGTTCAATTAAATTAAATTCATCTCCTCCCCTTGGTCCATGCTCATGTTCAAAAATTCTGCCATCTTCCATAACAACAAGTCCCTGCATATTTCTATGCCCGTAACTGAATATTTCTGGTAGAGCATTAGGTATATCTACAAAAGGATTATCGGAAGGTACTGAGCCGTCTTTATTTATTCTAATAATTTTTCCAAAGTGATTATTAAGACTTTGAGCCTGCTCTTTATAATCAAACCCATCTCCACTGGTTAACAGTAAAGTTCCATCAGGTAAGAAATCAATTTTAGCTCCCAAATGTATGGGAACTCTTCTGAAAGCATTAGCTTCAAAGATTACTTTTTTATTTATCAAACTATTATTTCTCAATTCAGCTGACATCAAGAAAAGCGTAGATTTCCCGCTTTCATTTAAAGCTGAATATGTTAGATATAGGGTATTATTTTTTTTAAAATCTGGATCTAAAACAATTTCAGATAGGCCACCCTGACTTGCATATTGAACTTTTGGAGCACCTTCAACATTTAGAATTTCTCCCGAGGAAATAGTAACTATTTTTATTTTTCCTGGCTGCTCAGTAAATATTATTTGATTTTCATTTAAAAAATCAAAACTCCATGCATCATCAAGATCAGAAGCTATAGTTTCGAATTGGTAATTTGCAAATATTAAATTTACAAAAAAAGATAAGCTTACTAGAAAGTATTTAATTGATTTCCCCTAAAAATAGTCAGTATAGCCTTCAGATCTTTCAAAGTCTTTTCTTTATTGAAGTTATAATTACAAGTTCAATAACTATAAAAATTTTTTAAATGAAATTTGAACATTCTAAAAAAACTTTTAATCTCATCAAGAAGGTTTCAGATTTTATGGAGGAAAATATTTATCCTTCAGAAGAAATTTATGCTTCAGAAATGAAGGCTTTTCGTAAATCTGGAAATCCTTGGCAGGTTCCTAAAGTATTAGATGAGTTAAAGCTAAAAGCAAAAAAACAAGGTTTATGGAATTTTTTCTTACCTGAAAGTGAAAGTGGATTTGGCTTAACCAATTTGGAATATGCTCCTCTTGCGGAGATCATGGGCAAAGTGAGCTTTGCCTCAGAAGTCTTCAATTGTTCTGCGCCAGATACTGGGAATATGGAGGTATTAGATAAGTTTGGTTCTGACTTTCAAAAAGAAAAATGGTTAAAACCTCTTTTAAATGGCGAAATCAGATCGGCCTTTGCCATGACGGAACCAAAAGTTGCTTCGTCCGATGCCACCAATATAGAAAGTAAAATAGAAGAGGATGGGGATGAATATGTAATCAATGGAGAAAAATGGTGGACTTCTGGGTTCGGCAGGCCTGATTGCAAAGTAATGATTTTCATGGGAGTCACTAACCCGGATAATCCTAAACACCAGAGACAATCTCAAATACTTATTCCTACTGATGCTGAAGGAATTGAAAATCTCAGAATGCTTACCGTTTATGGAGCAGATCACGCGCCAAATGGACATGCTCATCTGAGATTTAAAAATGTGAGGGTCCCTAAAGAAAATTTAATTTTAGGAGAAGGTAGAGGTTTTGAAATAGCTCAAGGAAGACTTGGGCCTGGGAGAATTCATCACTGCATGAGAATCATAGGAGTTGCAGAAAGAGCATTAGATTTGTTGTGTAAACGCTCTCTAAGCAGAAAAGCCTTTGGCAAACCTTTGGCAGAGCTGGGTGGAAATTACGATGTGATAGCCGACTGCAGAATTGAGATAGAAATGTGTAGATTGATGACTCTTAAAGCAGCTCATATGATGGATACAGCTGGAAACAAAATTGCAAAAAGCGAAATTGCTCAGATAAAAGTTGCTATTCCTTTAATGGCAACAAGAGTAATTGATAAAGCCATTCAGATTCATGGAGGTGCGGGCGTTTCTCAAGATACGCCTTTAGCTAGCTTATATGCTTCGGTCAGGTATTTAAGAATTGGAGATGGTCCAGATGAAGTGCATAGACGCACAGTTGCTAGGTATGAATTAGGTAAACACGAAAATTTATAAAAGGCTATAATTCACAAAATGTTAGCTTTTAAAGAACAAAACTGCGAGCTTACTCTGGATGAGGGTCTGGAGATTTATTTGGGTTATTTAAAAGAAAATAACAAAAAAATTGGTACGGACGGATCAGATGATGATTATAAAATCTGGCAATGTCATGATTGTACCCATGTAATTTTTGGAAATGGTGTTACTTTTGAGGAAGAATCCATTAATGATCTTCATGGTCTTATATTGTGTTCTTATGAATGGAAAGACTATCTTGCCTACTTTAAAGACCCTTTTTTGAAAAATCATATGAAGTATTTATGGAAAGAAGTTGGTCTTAAAAAGACAATTATTTCAATTTTTAATATTTATAAATCTATTTTTGGTATTTTAAAAATGAGATTTAAAATGAAGAAAAAATGGCCTCTTAAAGTTCCAGACACATACTTAGAAAGAAAAATTTGTGATCTTAGAGAAGAGTATGGGATACAAATACTTTCAAAAAAACAAAGACCTCAAAAATTTATTCGATGGTCTGGAGCTATCAAAAATCCTAAATAAAACTTACTAGATAAAATGTTGAGTTATCAAAATGAATACTGCGACATAACCCTGAGAGAAGGCATTGAAGAATATCGTAAATATTTAAAAGCAAATAATCGCCATGTTTTGGGTGAAAATTGCACTGAAGACGAAAAATTTAATATCTTATGTCACGATGCAACTCATGTGATTTTTGGTTTGGATACTTCTTTGGAGGAAGAAGCGATGCTTGATTGCTGGATATTTTTTGGTGGAGATTACTTTAAAGTTACGATGGAATATTTTAAAGGCTCCTTAGATATAAAAGAAACAAATGAAAAAGTTTTTGCGCTTGTTAAGGAAGTTGGATATTTAAAATACACATATCTGTACTTAAGAGTGATGTTCCAAAAATGGCCAAAGATTTTTTTCAGAACTAGAAAAATGAAAAAATGGTCTTATTTTTTTCCTTCAGATTTTCTTGAAAAGAAAATCTCAGACCTTCGAAAGGAATTCAATATAAAAATACTTTCACCTGAAGAAAGAAAAATAAAGAAGGTTATTTGGCAAAGAGCTATTTCTTAATTTATTAAAATTTGGTGGGCCCGGGAGGACTCGAACCTCCGACCAACGGATTATGAGTCCGCTGCTCTAACCAACTGAGCTACAGGCCCATATGTTTTTAATCATTCTGAATGAATTTATTCGTCTAGGAAAGTTTTAAGATGCCCTGATCTTGATGGGTGTCTGAGTTTTCTCAAAGCTTTGGCTTCAATCTGTCTGATTCTCTCTCTAGTCACATCAAATTGTTTGCCAACTTCTTCTAAAGTGTGATCAGTATTCATGCCAATACCGAATCTCATTCTCAATACTTTTGCTTCTCTAGCAGTTAGGCTAGATAAAACGCCATCTGTTGCATCATGAAGATTATTTTCTGTAGCTGCATCTATTGGAGAATCTTGCAAAGGATCCTCGATAAAGTCTCCTAAAGTAGTGTCATCTTCGTCTCCTATCGGAGTTTCAGTAGAAATAGGTTCTTTAGCGATTTTTAAAACTTTTCTGATTTTTTCTTCTGGCATATCCATCTTTTCAGAAAGTTCTTCTGGCGTTGGCTCCTTACCGTGTTCTTGGAGCATTTGACGAGAAATTCTGTTCAGTTTGTTGATAGTCTCAATCATATGAACAGGAATACGTATGGTTCTTGCTTGATCGGCGATTGATCTAGTAATAGCTTGTCTAATCCACCAGGTTGCATAGGTTGAAAATTTGTATCCCCTTCTGTATTCAAATTTATCAACTGCTTTCATCAAACCAATGTTTCCTTCTTGAATAAGATCTAAAAATTGCAGGCCCCTATTTGTATATTTTTTTGCAATTGAAATAACAAGTCTCAAGTTAGCTTCAATCATGTCTTTTTTTGCTCTTCTAATTTTGGTTTCCCCCTTTGCCATTTTTGAAGTAATATCTTTTAATTCTTTGACATCCATACCGACATTTTCGGTAAGAGTTAAAATTCTTTTTTGGATTTTATTCACATCCGGTTTTACATCTTTAAGCAGCTTTGCGTAATTTTTCTTGGAACGGATAGTGCTATCAAGAAACTTCAGATTCGTTTGGTTATCTCTAAAGATTTCTAAAAAGTCTTTTCTCGGCATGTTGCAATCTTGTGTACAAATGTCATAGATTTCTCTTTCAGAATCCCTTATTGCTTTTGCCAAGGCTCTTGCTGTAAGAGATATAGTTTCGAATCTTTTTGGTGATAACTTAAGAAACTTGAAAAGTTCTCCCAATTTATCAAGATCCTTTTGAGCTTTATCATTATCTCTTCCTGAGGCAGCAATCGTTTTTTGTGACTTATTGTATTGCCTTTTGATGGAAGAGAATCTTTTAGCAAGTTCTTCCATGTTAATACCCACATCTTCCTCTTCCTCATCTGCTTCGGCCGAAACTTCTTCCGTTGAAGGTGGAAGATCTTCTTCTTCGTCCATGAAACCCACTACTAAATCAGTGATTCTTTTGTCTTCCTTTTTAATTAATTCATATTCCAATAAAACATCTTCAATGATTCCTGGATAGAAGGCGCAGGCATGAAGAAGATCTCTTGCGCCTTCTTCAATACGCTTTGCAATTGCGATTTCGCCTTCTCTAGTTAACAAGTCAACAGAGCCCATTTCTCTCATGTAGAGCCTAACAGGATCGGTAGTTCTGCCAACTTCCGACTCAATGGTACCCATTTCGTTTTCTGTTGGTGTTTCAGGAGTATCTTGATTTGCAGGAGAGAAATTAGAACCTTCTTCTGGGGCCTCTTCTAGAACTTGTAGGCCTAAATCATTTATTATCTGGATAACTTCATCCAGTTGATCTGGATCAGAAACTTCATCGGGCAAGTAGTCGTTTATGTCAGCAAAGGTGATGTATCCCTGTTCTCTGCCTTTTTCGATGAGCTCTCTCAGCCCACTATTCTCTAAATCGTCGTCAATCATATTTTGGGAAGTTGATTATATATAAGTTTGAAAGTCTTAACTATTAAATTTTTAGCAATTAGAGCTTTTTAAATAAGGATATTTCGTCCTCAGTAAGTTGTTCAAATTTAGAGGTAAGAAGTTTTTTAAGCTCTATTTTTTCTTTGGAATCCAACTCATTTTTTTCATACTTTATCTTTAATTTTTTCAAAAGATTATCCCCTTGATTTCTTTCAATGTAATCAACTGCCTGTTTTATGAATTTCAAACCCTCATCGGGACTAATGAGGTTTTGATCGTTTGATAGATCAATCAAAATGTTTTTTTGCTCAGGAAACTCTTGAATAATCATAGGAAAAGATACGTCTGATTTAGCTCTTAAAAAGGAAATTAAGGGACTAATTAAGAATTCATTATTATCTATAAAATAATCCAAGTATTCAGATTTAGCTAAATCTGGATTATGAATAATGCATTTTAGTAAGCTCTTAGTCACTTTACCCAGATCCATTTCCATATCCTCTGTTTGAGAATGTTTTTTAGCTTCTGGTTTTGTTGGTGAAACCTCACTGAGATCAATATCCATTTTTTTTGAAAACTCATTGATCAAAATAGTTTTAAAGTTGCCCTCTTGCATGGGCTTCACTAATGAAACAAATTCTTTGGATGCTGCAGCCTTTCCTTCTAAAGAGCTGTCATGTTTTTCTAGAATGCTTTCAAATAAATAGTCAGAAAGATTTGTTGCATCGTTAATTAGCTTGGGTAATTCGTCTTTTCCTTTTTCTAACAGCAGGCTTGCTGGATCATGATCATCTGGTAAGAATAAAAACTTTACTCTTTTGCCATCTTTCACAACCGGAATAGCTATTTCGAGTGCTAATTTTGAGGCATTTCTACCTGCCTCATCTCCATCAAAACAAAATATAACTTCATCTGTCTTTTGAAAAAGTGTTTCTAAATGAAATTTATTAGTCGCTATTCCCAATGTTGCAACGGCAAAGGGTAAATCAAAACTAAAACAAGCCAAAACATCCATGTAACCTTCAACTACTAAGATCTGACTTGGTCTTGAGCTTCTTGCTAAAACATTTGGAAGTCCATATAGTTCTCTGCTTTTTTTGAAAACTTCGGATTCTGGAGTGTTGAGGTATTTGGGTTGATCTTGATCATCTAAGACTCTGCCTCCAAATCCAACAATTTTGTTTCTTCTTGAGATAATTGGAAAAATCAATCTATTTCTGAAAACATCATACTTTCTTTCATTTTTTGCGATTTTAAAAAGTTTAGAAGATTCCTTGGCTTCAATCTTTTTGGATTCAAAATGTTTTACAAGATTATCCCAGCCTTCCAGACTTAAACCCAATTCAAATTCCTTTGAGATTTCTTCTGAAATTCCTCTTTCCTTCAAATAAGATCTTATGTGTTCTCCTTCCTTTGGCTTAAGAAGATTATTCTTATAAAAGTTTTTAGCCTCATCATTAAGACGAAATAATTCATCAAATTTTTCCCTATCGTAGTTTGATTTTGTCCTTGGAATTTCCAAACCAAGGTTTTTCGCTAAAATTTCCACAGCTCCAACAAAATCTTTTGAATGATAATTCATCAAAAAACCAATAGCATTTCCTGAAGCTCTGCATTTAAAACAATAATAAAACTGCTTTTGATCACTCACGCTAAATGATGGGTTGCTTCCATCATCACAAAAAGGACACTGTGCCCAATGATCTTTGCCTTTTCTTTTTAAAGGAACATAAGAATCAACTAGAGAGACAATATCTGAATCCTCTAAAACTTTTTGAATAAAATCTTCAGGAATAAAATCAGACATTTTTACTTTTTTCTCTTAACCAAGATTCCAAAATTACCTGAGCAGCTAGAGCATCAATTCCTGGATTAGGTTTTATCTTATTTTTTTTAATTATTTCCTTTTGCTCCTTTGCCTCAAAAGAGGACAATCTCTCATCATGAAGTTTACATTCTATGTTTAAAGATTTTTCAATTTTTTCCTTAAAACCTCTAACCTCTTTAGACATTTTACTTTCTGTATCGTCCATATTTATTGGGAGGCCTAAAATAATTAATTTTACTTCCCACTCGTTTACTAAATCTTGTATTTCTTGAAAGAGTTTTTGTTGATTTTTATAAATAATTGTTCCTTGGGTTGAGGAAGTAAGTGTAATGTCATTACCGATGGCATAACCAATATATTTTTGTCCATAATCTATACCTAAGATGTTTGCCATTAAAAAGCTTTATCTATCTGCTCAATCAATTCCTTGGCGAGGTTTATGCCTTGTTGATCATATAATTCTCTAAAACAAGTAGGACTCGTGATGTTTATTTCGGTCAGAAAAGATCCCAATATGTCTATGCCTGCAACCAAAATACCTTTTTTGATTAATTTGGGTTTTATGGCATTAACAATCTCAAGATCTCTATCGTTCAATTCTCTTACTTCTGCCTTTCCTCCAGCAGCAAGATTTCCTCGAAAATCATCTCCTTGAGGAATCCTGGTCACAGAAAAACCACAATCTTCGCCTGAAATTAGAATGACTCTTTTATCTCCTTCAAATACTTCAGGAATGAATTTTTGTATCATCATTTTTTCTTTTTTTTGATCAATCAAGTCAAGAGTTTCAAGAAGATCTGAGTCTTCATGATGAAGTCTTTTAATGCCTTCCCCACCCATCAAACCTAAAGGTTTGATAACTACTTCGGAATTTTTATCAATAAAATCTTTAATAACCTTTTTTGAAGAAGAAACTATGGTATTAGTAATTAAAGAGGGGTAATCAAGAATTGCCAATTTTTCATTGTTATCTCTAAGAGCTTTTGGATGATTAAATACTTTGACTCCCAATTTTGTAGCAGCTTCCAAAATATAAGTGTTATTTATGAAGTCCATGTCGAAAGGAGGATCTTGTCTCATCAATATTGCATCAAAGAAATCTAAGGACGAGATGTTATTTTCCCCTTTTTCATACCAGCTAGATTCTTCATATTTAACTGAAATAGGAGAAAATTCTGCACAAGGTTTGTCAGAATTAAAAAAAAGACAATTTGGCTCAATGTAAAAAATTTCATGCCCTTTTTCTTGAGCCTCAACCATCATAGCTAAAGTAGAATCTTTTTTATAAGAAATCTGAGAGATGGGATCCATTACAAAAGCTAGTTTCATTCTATTTATTTAAAATTTTTAACATTGACAATAACACAGTAGGCACTGTTTCTGTTTTGATGACTAACTCTCCAAGAGAGATGCCTTCTAAACCATTAGATTTCATTTTATCAATTTCCTTCGGAGAAAAGCCTCCTTCTGGGCCTATCGCAAAGAAAATTTCATCCAATTTCGACAATGATTCAATATTTTTATTCTCTCCTGGATTTAGATAAAACTTATTCTCCGATGGTATTTCCATTTGCCATTCATCTAAGGTCTTATGTCCAATTTTTGGGATCCAATTGTTTCCAGATTGTTCACAGGCTCCCGTTACAACTTTTCTCCATCTTTCTATTTTTTTTTCTGAGGGTTTTTTCAAAAACTTTGATCTTTCAGATGATAAGCAATCAACTCGATAAACTCCCAATTGAGTCACTTCATTTAAAATTTTTTCAAAATTTTTTATTTCAGAAATGCCTAATGAGATTTTTGGGAAGGTTTTTTCTTGAATCTTTGTCTCACCTATTGAAAAAATTTCACAGGTTTTTTTGTTAATTAGAGAAATAGATGCTTCAAGGAATTGCCCTCTCGAATTAAATACTTCTATCTTATCTCCTTCTCTTTTTTTTATAACTAAAAGGTGGTGAAAACTGTCTTTATCTAGTTTGTAAGTTTTGTTTTTTGTAAGTTCCTGATCGAGAAAAATTCGTGGTATTCTCATACTTTTATCTTACTGCATATATTTAGCTTGTTTTTATTTAAATGAAAATTTTTCTTATTAGACATGGAGAAGCTGCTCAATCTTGGGACCAATCAGCAGATCCAGGATTAAGCGAACTTGGCAAAGAACAAGCCCTGGAGTGTTTTAATTCTCTCTATGAAAATGAAGATCTCAATCAATTTAATTTAATCTCCAGTCCACTTAAAAGAGCTCAAGAAACTAGTTTGCATTTCAAAAAAAACTTAGATAAGCAACTGTCCTTGAATGAGGCTTTCAGAGAAATTCCATCTCCAGGTATATCTTTATTAGAGCGTAAAAAATGGTTACAAGAAGTTTTCAAAAAAAATATTAACGAATTGGAAAAGCCTCAACAAATTTGGCAATCAAAAATTCTTTCTGCTTTAAAAAGTTTTACCGAACCAACAATCATTTTCTCTCACTTCATGGTTATAAATATTGTTGTAAGTACTTTAAAAAATGATCCCAGAATGGTTTCTTTTTATCCTGACAACTGCTCGATTACTGAAATAGAGAATAAAGAAGGCAAACTAAATTTAATATCTATAGGAAATGAATTACAAACCCACGTGAATTAATGAGAAGTAAAGATCAAAATAAAGAAGATAGAAAGTCGTTAAAATATCAAGTTGGATTAGCTTTAAGAAGATACTTCAAAGAATTGGATGGAAATAAAGCCACTAATGTTTTTGAAATGGTCATAAAAGAAGTGGAAAAACCAATGCTTGAAGAAGTGATGAAATTTTGTAACGGCAATAAATCCCAAGCCAGCAAAATATTAGGTATAAATAGAGTCACCCTTAGAACAAAACTAAAACAATACAATATAAAAAATGGCTAAAAATCGTAAAATCAAAATCAAACGAGCTCTTGTCAGTGTTTCTGACAAAACCGGCATTGTAGATTTTGCAAAAGCACTCCATAAATTGAATATAGAAATCATATCGACGGGAGGGACAGAAAAATTATTGAGAAAAAATAAAATACCAGTAGTTCCTGCTGAAAAATTTTCAGGTTCTCCTGAAATGATGGGAGGCAGAGTAAAAACATTGGTCCCACAAATTCATGGTGGAATCCTTTCTCGCCGAAAAGAAGATAGAGACGAAATTATAAAACACGGTATTAAAGAAATTGATCTGGTTGTAGTGAATCTATATCCATTCGAAGAAACAATAAAAAAACCCAACATTGAATTGGACGAAGCAATAGAAAATATTGATATTGGAGGTCCAACAATGTTGAGATCAGCCGCTAAAAACTTTTTCCATGTCGCTGTAGTTTCGTCTCCAAATCTTTATGATTCATTTATCGCTGACTTAAAGAATGAAAGTGGCAAGTGTCCATATGAAACTCGAAGAAAATTGTCTTTGAAAGCTTTTGAACATGTAGCAAATTATGACATTGCAATTGCAAACTTTTTATCAAGTTATGATGATGAGGCTCCAGAAAACTTTTTTAGCAGTCATAAGCTTAAACAAGTCTTACGGTATGGAGAAAACCCTCATCAGGAAGCAAACTTTTATATAAATTCTGGGTCCGAAGGAGCAGGCATCACATCAGCAGAGCAAATTCAAGGAAAAGAACTTTCTTACAATAATATTGCAGATACCGATGCAGCGATTGAATGCGTTTCAAATTTTGAAAAACCTTCTTGTGTCATTGTTAAACATGCAAATCCTTGTGGTGTAGCTTCTGGGAAGACATTGTTAGAAGCCTATGAAAAAGCTTTTTCTTGTGATGAAACCTCTGCATTTGGAGGCATTATTGCCCTTAATAAAGTACTTGATAAATTTACTGCGAAAAAAATTATCGATAATCAATTTGTTGAAGTTATAGCTGCACCAGCCATTAATCCTGCTGCAAAAAAAATAATTGCTTCAAAAAAAAATGTACGTCTTTTATTAGTTAAAGATTTATTTCAAAAACCAACCGGATTTAAAACCTTAACTATGAACCAAGGTATTCTGGTTCAAAATGTTGATGATGGTGTGGTATCAAAAAAAGATCTCAAAGTGGTAACTAAGAAAAAACCAACTTCCAAACAAGTCAATGATGCTTTATTTGCTTGGCGTGTAGGAAAATATGTCAAATCCAATGCAATTGTTTATGCGAAAAATAATATGACTCTTGGTATAGGAGCGGGTCAAATGAGCAGAATTGATAGTGCTGAAATTGCCGTTAGTAAAGCCAAAAAAGCAGGTTTTAATCTTAAAGGAGCTACTATGGCTTCGGATGCGTTTTTTCCATTTAGAGATAGCATTGATGAAGCTGCAAAGAATGGAATCCAATGTGTGATTCAACCTGGTGGATCGATAAGAGATAAAGAAGTTATTGCAGCAGCTAATGAAGCTAACATGATCATGTTTTTCACCAGCATGCGTCACTTCAGACATTGATATGAGAGTTTTGGTAATAGGTTCTGGTGGAAGAGAACACGCGCTTGTTTGGAAAATTGCTCAAAGCAATTTGTGTGAGAAAGTTTTTGTTGCTCCTGGAAATGCCGGTACTGCTGATGAGCCAAAAACAGAAAACGTTGACTTAAGTGCCGAAGATTTAGATGGGCTATTGGATTTTGCAAAAAACAAAGAAATTGATCTAACTATTGTTGGTCCTGAGGCTCCTTTAGTCTTGGGTCTGATTGATTTATTTGAAAAAAATAATTTGCTCTGTTTAGGTCCCAATAAACTTGCTGCGCAAATGGAAGGCTCAAAGATTTTCATGAAAGATGTTTTAAGTAAAGGAAATATTCCTACTGCAACTTATGAAGTATTTTCAGATCCTGAACCTGCTAGAGAATATTTAGAAACATGCGATATCCCAATTGTCCTTAAAGCAGACGGCCTTGCAGGCGGGAAAGGTGTAATCGTTGCTTTTACTAGAGAAGAAGCCTTAGAAGCTTTGAACTCTCTAATGGTAGATCAAAAACTTGGTTCAGCAGGAGATAATCTAGTTATTGAAGAATTCCTTAAAGGAGAAGAAGCTAGTTTCATAGTTTTGTGTGATGGTGAAAATGTAATTCCTTTGGCAAGTTCTCAAGATCATAAACAAAGAGATGATGGTGACAAAGGGCCTAATACAGGTGGGATGGGAGCATATTCCCCTACTCCCTTAATTACTAATGAACTGAATGAAGAGATTATGCAAGAAATAATTTATCCAACCTTGGCTGAATTAAAACGAAGAAACATAAAATATAAGGGTTTTTTGTATGCTGGTTTGATGATCGATGACCAAGAAATTAAAGTCTTGGAATACAACTGTAGGTTTGGGGATCCAGAGACTCAACCGATATTAATGAGAATGAAGAGCGATTTTCTCAGCTTATGTTTTAAGGCTGCAAAACAAGAATTAAGGGGAGAACAAATCGAGTGGGATGAAAGATTTGCATTAGGTGTTGTAATGGCTTCAAAAGGCTATCCTGAAAAATATGAAACTGGTTTTCCAATCTTGGGTATAAGAGAAGAGAATGAAACTACAAAGGTATTTCATTGTGGAACAAAGAAAGAAGGAGAAGAGATTCTTTCAAATGGCGGTCGGGTTCTTTGTGTTACTGGATTAGGAAATGATTTAGATACTGCTTTTGAAAAAGCTTATGAAGCTACTTCTGAAATTAGTTGGAGTGGCGCTTTTTACAGAAAAGATATTGGAAAAAGAAATAAGTAAATTTCAGACAAGTATTTCTCGAAGTGCTTCGCCTGGACTTGGCTCTCGCATGAAACTTTCGCCAATGAGGAAGGAATGAATGCCTTGCTCCTTAGAAGATAAAATATCTTCTCTTGAACTAATACCGCTTTCAGAAACCACAATCACATCTTTAGATATTTGCTTAGATAATTCTATCGCTAAATTTTTATCGACCTCAAAGGTTGTGAGATCTCTATTATTAATACCTAATAATCTTGGACCGACAGACAAAGCTATATTCAATTCATCTTCTGAGTGAACTTCGATCAAAACATCCAGATTTAACTCTTCTGCTAACTGAGAAAAGTCCTTCAATTGTACTAAATCAAGAGCAGCAACTATCAAAAGTATACAGTCTCCGCCTGAAGCCTTTGTCTCATATATTTGATAAGGATCAATCATGAAATCTTTTCTTAAAATTGGTAATGCACAGGTGTTCCTTACCATGTCCAAGTACTCCAATTTTCCTTGAAAAAATGGTTCGTCTGTGAGGATACTTAAAGAAGTTGCGCCATTTGTTTCATAATCTTCTGCAATCTTTTTTGGCTCAAAATCTTGCCTTATAAGGCCTTTGCTGGGCGATGCCTTTTTGATTTCAGCAATAATAGCTGTTTCTTCCTTAGAAACCTTCGTCGAAATTGCTTCAATAAAGCCTCTTTTTTCATATTTTTCAAAATCTTCCTCTAAAGAAGAAATCGGCCTATAAGAACTAGACTTTTTAACTGTTTCTTTAGTAGTTTCTATTATTTTATTAAGATGATTCATTAAAATTATTAGAAAAAGTAGCTAACTCCTTAAGCTTATCAAAGCCTGATCCAGACTTTATTATGTCAATTGCAATCTCAAATGCTTTTTCAAAGCTAGTTACTAAGTCAGAAACATAAATTACAGCAGCGGAGTTTAAACTTGTTATATCTTCGCCGGATTTAAAACCTTTATTTTGGAGAGTTGTTTTTATGAGATCTAGACTTTGTGATGGAGAGTCTATTTGAAGATCATTTAAATCATCATGATGAATATCAAAATCTTTTGGATCAATTTCATACTCTTTAATTTTATTATTTTCCAATTCAGCCACAAATGTTTTGTCTACTGAACTAATTTCATCGAGACCATCTTTTGAATGAAAAACCATCGCTTTAATTGTTCCAAGATTTTTAAGAGTTTCTGCAACAGGCAAAACCCATTTTGGATCATAAACCCCAATACATTGTCTTTTTGCACCTGCAGGATTGGTAAGCGGTCCAAGCAAATTAAAAATAGTCTTATCAGCAATTCGTTTTCTTACTGGCATGACAAATTTCATTCCTGGATGAAAATTTTGAGCGAACATAAATCCAATTCCAATTTCCTCAATACATTTAGCAACTTGATTTGGACTAAGACTCAAATTTACATCAGCTGCTTCTAAAACGTCAGCACTGCCACTTTTACCAGTTGCTGTCCTATTACCGTGTTTTGCAATTTTTATTTTTGCTGCTGCTGATACCAAACCTGCTGTTGTAGATACGTTCATCATGCTTTTTCCAAGTCCTCCTGTTCCACAACAGTCAACAAGATTATCTTTCTCTTTCAAATCAACTTTTAAAGACGCAGCTCTCATCGCTAGGACAGCTCCAGTTAATTCATCTGATGTTTCTCCTTTTTCAGAAAGACTAAGAAGAAAGTTTTCAATATCTTGTTCTGAAATCTTTCCAACAAAAATTTCTTGCATGACGTATGCCGTTTCTTCCTGAGAAAGATTTTTTGAGGAAACTTTAGATATGATTTCAGTTGAATTCATATTGTATTTAAAAAATTAGAAAGAAGTTTTTTCCCATTTTCAGTCATGATTGATTCTGGATGAAACTGAACTCCACTCACATTCAATTTGCAATGTTGAATTCCCATGATAGAACCATCAACAGTTCTCGCGTTAATAATAAAATCTTCTGAAAGGGTTTTTTCCTCAATGACTAAAGAGTGATATCTGGTTGCAGTGAAATTATCAGGCATGCCTTCAAATAAGAAATTGCCATCGTGCTGTATTTCAGAGGTTTTGCCATGCATAAGTTCTTTAGCTTTTATGATATTTGCACCAAAGACTGCGCCAATGGCTTGATGTCCCAAACATACGCCTAAAATAGGCTTATTTTCCTTAAAAAAATCAATAACTTGCATTGATATCCCAGACTCTTTTGGAGTGCAAGGTCCTGGAGAAATTACAATATATTTAGGATCCAATTTCTTTATTTCTTCTATCGTTATTTGGTCGTTTCTGAAAGTTTTAACCTCTTGCCCTAACTCTCCAAAGTACTGAACAAGGTTATAAGTAAAAGAGTCGTAATTGTCGATCATCAATAACATTCAAGAACCTATATTGTTAATTGCTTTGACTATTGCCATTGATTTATTATTTACTTCTTCCCATTCCTGCTCTGCAACAGAGTCAGCAACTATGCCTCCACCTGCTCCAACATATATTTTTTTATCTTTGATGACAGCACTTCTGATGACAATAGCAGTATCCATATTACCTGACCAAGATATGTACCCTACTGCACCGCCATATATTCTCCTTCTTGAAACTTCTAGTTCATCAATAATTTCCATAGCCCTGACTTTGGGGGCACCTGTTAGAGTTCCTGCCGGGAAAGTTGCTCTTAGTGCGTCTATCGGAGAAATATTGTCTCTAACCTTTCCGACTACATTGGAGACCAAATGCATCACATGAGAATATCTTTCAATAATCATTTTTTCATTAGTATTTACTGACCCAATTTCTGCAACTCTCCCGATATCGTTGCGACCTAAATCTATTAGCATTAAATGTTCTGCCAATTCTTTAGGATCATTTTTGAGTTCGTCCTCAAGTTGTTGGTCTTCTTTTTCATTTTTTCCTCTAGGTTTGGTTCCAGCAATTGGTCTGACGGTAATATCGCCATGCTCAAGTCTTACCAAAATTTCTGGAGATGATCCAACTAATTGGTAATCTCCAAAATCCAAGAAAAACATGTAAGGAGAAGGATTTAATGTTCTGAGAGATTTGTAAAGTTCAAAAGGAGGAAGATCAAAATCTGCCGATCTTTCTTGAGCAAAGACGACCTGCATTACGTCTCCCTCAATTATGTAGTCCTTTATTTTTTCAATACTCTTTGTGTATTGTTCGAAATTCATATTTGATTTGAAAGTTATTTCATTTTTGGATGTAACTTCTTCAGTTTTACTGTCATCTTGAAATTCTAGTCTTTCTATCAACCTATCAATCTCGCTAAATGTTTCTAAGTATGAATTTTCAATATTAGGATTTGAATAAAAAACAACTTCTAAAGTTTTTTCTAGGTTATCAAAAATCATCACTTTGTCAGATATAAGTAAATTTATATCTTCTATTTCGTGAGCTTTATTTTTTGAAGTATTCTGAAGTTTAGTTTCTATTAGCCTAATCGATTCGTAACCAAAAAAACCAACTAATCCTCCTGAAAAAATTGGTAAATTTCCTGTATCTGGGTAAAAATTTTCTTCTAAATAATTTTCAATAAATTTTAATGGATCAGATGACGAAATTTTTTCTTCATCACCATTTAAATTTAGAAAAATTTCAGAATTCTTAACTTTAATTGAAGATTCAGAGGGTAATCCGATAATCGAATATCTACCCCATTTCATGTCAACTTCTGCAGATTCTAGAAAATAAGAGCCTTTTGACTTAAATTTATCAAAAATATCAATGGGTATAAGCTTTTCAGCTTTAATTTTCTTTGATAAAGGTACACGATTATATGTACCTTTTTGACTGTAGAATTCCTTTTCTTTCATTTAATTTAGGATTAGTTTTGAATTATCCTTAACATTGTGTGAAGAAAACCAGCCTTTGGATAGTTCTAAAGCATATTTAGCAGGTTCAGATGAACATACAGAATTAAGCGATCTAGGAGATAATTTCTTTACTTCAATCAAAGTCATATCTTCTCTAAAGAAACCAAGGTCTAAAGGAATATAAGTATTTTTCATCCACATGCATCTCTTACCTGCATTTTCCCAAACGAACAACATTCCATCTGAATTTGATAAATCTTTTCTATACATAAGACCTTTTGATTTTTCTCTCTGAGAAATAGCCAATTCTACGCATAAATTTAATTTCTCAATAGAAATTGAACTACATTGTTTATCAGAACTAGCTAAAACTGGAGCCAGTAAAAGGAGAAAAAGTAATTTAATCAATTAGAGATTTTAAATTTGAGATTGTGTCTTGGTAATCTTTTGTATTAAAAATAGCAGAACCTGCAACGAAAGTATCGGCACCTGCCTTAGAAACTTCTGAAATATTTTCTTTAGAAATGCCTCCATCTACTTCTAACCTAATTTCTTTATCTAGTGAATCTATTTTCTTTCTCAGCTTTTTAATTTTAGGTATTGTTGAATCAATGAACTTTTGTCCTCCAAAACCAGGGTTAACACTCATTAGTAAAACCAAATCTAATTCAGGCAGAATTGAATTAATTGTACTTAACGGTGTAGCTGGATTAAGAACCATACCGGCTTTTAAATCATAATTTTTTATCGTTTGAACACATTTATGAATATGTTCAGTTGCTTCTGGATGAAAACTTATAACAGATGCGCCTGCTTCAGCAAAATCATCAATCAGTCTTTCTACTGGTTTAACCATCAAATGCACATCAATTGGGGCTTTTATTCCATAATCAATTAAGGACTTACATACCATTGGACCAATTGTAAGATTGGGTACATAGTGATTATCCATTACATCAAAGTGAACCCAATCAGCACCAGCTGATAATACAGCGTCAACTTCTTTGCCTAACTGCGAAAAGTCTGCAGATAAAATTGATGGAGCAATTACATTCTTTTGTTTGGCCATAAACAGAAGTTTACTATTCGACTACTAAGCCGTCTAACAAGTTCAACTCTTTTTTTGAGTTTAAATTTATTAAATCGCCTGAATAAATCTCTCCTGTAACTTCATTTTGTTTTACATACTTTTGAAGTAAATCAGTCCACAAATCATAATAATCCTCTTTGAAACCTTTAAAAATTTTTGGATTTATTACAGCAATACCTGCATAAGTTAAATTATTTTTTGTTTTTGAATTTTTTACGATTCCAGTTTCAAGATATGCATCTTTTGATTTTTTTTCTCTAACAAAAATTAAATGAGCCGCTTTTTTTAATTTAAAGTCTAAAAATTTTTCAAAGGGATAATCACTCCAAAGATCTCCGCTAATTAACAAAAAAGGTTCTTTTTGAATAATCTTTCTAGCTGTTACTAAAGCCCCGCCAGTGCCTTTTATTTCTTCCTCATGAGAATACGTGATTTTTAAACCATATTTTTTCCCTGAACCCACCGATCTAATAATTTTATTTGATAGATAATGAGTATTTATGACTATATTTTTGAAGCCTGCCTTTCTGATTTTTATAAGATTCCAATGAATAAGAGGTTTTTTTTTAATTTTTATTAATGGCTTAGGTAATTTTTCTGTAAAAGGTCTTAGCCTTTTTCCAAAACCTGCTGCCAGAATAAATACTTTCATAGTGTTTTTAACCTTTGCTCCAAAATGGGTATTAAGTTTTTAAAGAAATCACTATATCGTTTTGTCTCTTCGTATTCTAAAGAGGTAATCATTAAATATTTAAGAATGGTCTTAAAATCTTTCAATCTCTCTGACCTTTTTAATTCTAAAAATACTTGAGATAATTTACCTAAAATCCTTATTTGTCTTTGAAGACTAGCAAAATCAATCATTCTTTTTACTTCTGAAGTTTTGAGCGAGGCGTTTTTAACAATTTGAGAATTTTCAACATAAAAATCAAGCCAGTCGACTATTTCTTCTTCGGTCCAAGTCTTGTAAAGATCTTTGAAGATAGAGGCTAAATCTATTCCCAAAGGCCCAATCAAAGCATCTTGAAAATCAATTACACCAATTTTTTTTTCTGACAATGATATTAGATTTCTTGATTCAAAGTCATAATGATTTATGACCTTTGGATGATTTTTGAGCTCGGAGATGATGATCGAATAAAATTTATCAATTTCTTCTTTTAAGTTTTCAAGCTCAGGTAATTCTAAAAACTCTTCTAAAAAGAATTTTTTAAATAGGTATAAATTATTTTCTGTAATTTTTTCAAAATCAGAAAATATGCTTTCGTCTAACTTTATTGCTTCAATTTTATGAATCTGTTCTATAGCTAATTTAATTAATTTTTTTGAATTTTTCTCATTCAAATAAAATTGCAAAACGTCATCGCCAAAATCTTCGACAATCAAATTTCCAAGTGAGTCGTTTTTAAAATAAATAACTGGCACATTAACATTTGCCTTTTTAAAAATTTCTGCTTTTGTGTAAAAAGACTCAATACTCTCATCTATTCCCTCAGGAACCACCATTAATATCGAGCTTTTATTTTTGAAAGGAATTCGAAAAAATGTCCTTTGACTAGACTCTATTCGAAGTTTTTGACCTTTAGAGAGAATCTCTTCATTTGATACACCAATACTCTTTGATATCCAATTCAGGGATTCAGCAGAAATATCGCCTGACTGAATCAAAGCTTCAAGAGTCTATCGCTGCTTGAGGAGGAGGAATGTCATCTGGCACAAAAAAATCTGGCGCTAACTGAGCAAAAGGTACTTCCGCATATTTTGAAAAATCTTTTACCCCATTATCTGCTAGCAAATTATCATCTATACAAAAATTACCGGTAAACTCTTTAGAATCTTTTGTAAGGATTACGTAAGCTGCATCAGCCATAATTTCTGGAGTTCGAGAGACCTTAACAGTTTCATCTCCGCCAAGTATGTTTTTTACTGCTGCTGTTGCAATAGCAGTCCTAGGCCACAAAGCATTTACTGCAACGCCTTGTTCTTTAAATTCCTCAGCCATACCCAATACACAAAGACTCATTCCAAATTTAGCAATAGAGTAAGCCACACTATTTGCAAACCATTTTGGATTCATATCCAAAGGAGGTGATAAATTCAAAATGTGTGGGTTTTCAGCTTTAAGCAAAAAAGGTAGGCACTTTTTTGAAGTTAAAAAAGTTCCCCTTGCGTTTATTTGGTTCATCAAATCGTATCTTTTCATGTCAGTTTGGAGGGTATTAGTCAATTGAATAGCACTCGCATTATTTACACATATATCAATGCCCCCAAAATGATCAGCTCCCTTGTTTACTGCTTCTTCCAATTGATCTTCAAACCTGATATCACATAAAACAGGAAAAGCCTTTCCTCCGGCTTCTTCAATTTCTTCAGCGGCTGTATAAATTGTTCCTGGAAGTTTTGGGTGAGGTTCAGCTGTTTTAGCAGCTAAAATCACATTAGCTCCATCTTGAGCAGCTTTTTTAGCTATTGCTAATCCGATTCCTCTTGAGGCTCCTGAAACGAATAAAGTTTTGTTTGTTAATTTGCTCATAAAAGTTCCTATTTAAAAGAATTATTTTAAACGGAATTAAAATTCTGTATATCTCTAATATTAAATACTTTTAAAGGTAAAATAGCATTCTTGAATAAGATATTTAATTTTCTTTTTTTCACTGCTTTTTATTTTGGAAGCATATTTGCTTCTGATATTGAATTTGAGGCCGATAAAACATCTTTTGATACTAAAAATGAACTTTTATTGCTAGAAGGTAATGTATCTCTAAAGATAGAAAATCTTTTATTTAAAGCTGATCAAGTAAGTTTAGATAATAAAAATAAAGTGTTTTCCAGCGAAAAGATTAGTTTTTCATCCCTGGATAACTTTCTTTATGGACAAACTAAGTTTGTGAGCATTTCTGAAAATGAAACCATAATGAAGGATGTTGAATTTTCAAGCTGTCCCTGTGAAAATAAAATTTGGTGGATTGAGTCGGAAGAATTGAAGTTCCTAAACAGTAGTAACACTCTTTCAGCAAAAAAGAGTAAGCTTAAAGTTCAGGGCAGGACTCTTGCATATTTGAAAAATGCAAATTTTCCCATAAGCGCAAAAAGAAAAAGTGGCATTCTTCTGCCAGAAATATCCATAAATGAAAGATCAGGTCTTGATGTAAAAATTCCGGTTTACCTTAATCTTAGAGAAAATCTTGACCTAACTCTTGAGCCTAGATTAATGACTCAAAGAGGTTATGGATTAACAAATCAACTTAGATACTTAGGAAAAAGTTATGAAGGATATTTCAATTCTTCTTTTTTAAAAGATGAAGAATCCTCATTCAAAATTCTTGAAACAGATGATCTGAGGTGGTCATACAATTTTTTTCATGAGCAGATATTAAGAGATTCCATATTTTTAAATCTTGAGATTTCTTCAACAGGTGATCCGTTTTATTTATCAGATTTAGGAAGTTTTCTTAGCGGATTATCGAGAACTTACATTTTGCCTAAAAAAGCCAATTTAGATTTTTTTAGTAAAAATTTGAAGATAAAAACTGATTTATACTCTTTCAAACTAACTAATCCTCTTGCAAAAAATCAATTTCAAAGACTACCTGGGTTACAGCTAAATTATTTTATAAATAAAGATAATTTAAATTTTCATCTTGATATGGATATTGCTTTTTTTAGTAAAGGTGGTTCCTTTAGAAATAACGACAAACAAAGCATCTCTAGAATTTTAATAAATCCAAAAATCTCTCATGCATATACTAAAAATAATTATTTTTTAAAAACCTCTCTTTTCTTCAAATATTCTTATAAGGAATTTGACAACTTAACTAAAAAAGAGTTTTTACCAACTTTAAATTTAGATCAGTCTTTGAAGTTTTATAAAAAAAACAGAAATAGTAAATATTTTTTAGAACCTTTCTTGAATTTAAAAATATCTGACCAAAAAAAAATTGTTAACCGCCTCAAAGTTGATTCTGGTTTGAAGCTTTCTTCAATAAATGAGGAACAAATTTTTGGAAATATGTTCATGAGCTATCAAAAAGATATAAATTTAGGAACCAAACTTTCTTTTTATGAGAGTAATTCAAAAAGGATTCAAGTAAAAATTTCAAAGCTATACTCGATTGGGAAAAAAAGTATCTTTTATGAAAATTTAAAAATAGATTTTCCAGATCCATTTTCTTTAGAAATAGATTATAAAACTAATCAGGAATTAAGTTTTATATCAAAAATATCAATTGATAATGAAAATAATTTTAGCTCTTACAATAATTCTTTAAAATTTGATTCAGATAATTACAAATTTTCTATAAGGCATCACCTTATAAAAAATATTCAAGTTTTTAACTTAGCTGAGAATTCTCAAAATAAAAAAGAGATTAATTCTTTAGAATTAACGGCAGCTTTAAATTTTTCAAAAAATTGGAGTGGAGGATTCAAAGTCATTTCAGATATAGAACGTAAAAAAAATATTACTAATATATTTTCAATAGATTATGAAAATGATGGCCTTATTCTTGGCATTGCTTACATGAAGTCTTTAGAGCCTGATTGGATAAGTATCTTGGAAAACAATTCTTTTAAGGATTATCATAGGGATAGGATAAGATTATTTTTTGAGCTTAAGGGACTGGGCTCCATAGGAAGACCAAAAGATAATTACTTAAAAAGAAGAAGTTTATGAAGTTTTATTTTTATTGTTTTTTTTGTGTATCAAACTTTGTTTTTTCAGAAGTTAATTTTCTTGATCGCATTGCCGTAATTGTTGATGAAGGCGTCATTATGGAGTCGGAGGTAAATGACGCGCTAGAGAACACCATAAATAATTTCAAACAAAATGGAGAAAGATTACCTCCAGAAGAAATACTTTTTAGGAGAGTTTTAGAAAGATTGATTATGGATGAAATTCTTTTACAAAAGGCTAAAAAATTTGGTGTCAGAATAACTGACCAAGAATTAAATGAAACTCTTGCTACTTTTGCTGATCAAGATGGTCTTACTCTTCAGGAATTCAAATTAAAAATTGAAAATGAAGAAAACAAATCTTTTAAAGATTTTAGAGAGGAAATGAAAAAAGAAATGGTCAAAAGAAGAATTCAATCTGGACTTGTAAGACCTAAAGTTATGATTTCAGAGAAAGAGGTAATGAATTACATAAAGTCTGCAGAAGGTGAAAGTCTCATTACAATTGAGTACAAAATAAATCAAATTTTATTAAAAGATGATAAAGAAGAAGAGCTATTGAATTTATCTAATAAAATTATTTCTGAAATTAATGAGGGTCTTCCTTTCAAAGAGGCATCAAAAAAATACTCTTTTCTTTTTGATAGCGATGACAAAGGAAGTTTAGGATGGAGGACAAGATCTCAAATACCAACTTTATTTGTAGATAATGTTACAAAAATGGAAAAGGATGAAGTTTTCGGCCCAATAATGAGTGGAGCAGGAGCACATATAATTAAACTAGAAGATATAAGAGGAGACACTATAAAAACAGAACCACAAACTCTTGTTCAACACATCCTTATTCAAGAGTCCGAAATAAGAAGCGAAAAACAAGCAAAAGATCTCATAAATAGTCTTTATGAAAGAATTAAAAGTGGTGAAGAAATTGGAATCTTAGCAAGAGTATTTTCAGATGATCCTGGTTCAAAACTTGATGGAGGGAAGTTAGATTGGGCTCCAGAGGGAACATACGATAAAAAGTTCGAAGAAGTTATGCAAAAAACTGCAATTAATGATTTTAGTAAGCCTTTTAAAAGTTCTTTTGGCTGGCACATTTTAAAAGTACTTGAAAGAAGAGAAAAAAATATTTCTGAGGACCTTCTAAAAGACAAAGCTTATGGAATAATTTTCCAAAGAAAATATAGAGAACAACTTGAAAATACCCTTGAAGAAATCAGATCTGAAGCTTTCGTAGACATAAAAATTTCTTCATGACCAAATTTTTTATTTCGCCGGGTGATCCTGCTGGCATTGGTCCTGAAGTAACTCTTAAAGCCTTATCAAAAAATAAAAAGATACAAAATAACTTTATCCTGGCAGGAGATAAAAATTTATATCAAGACCTCATTAGTGCAAACAATCTCGATCTTAATTTGATCGAAGAGGATTCTGATGACGAAGGCGTTATTTTCAAACATTTTCCTCTCGAGAAAAATGTTTCAATTGGCAATCCAGATGTAGGCAATGCAAACTATATCATTGACATTCTTTCTCATGGTGCTCTAGGTTGTCTCAAAAATGAATTCAAAGGTCTCATTACTGGGCCAATAAATAAAGAGTTGATAAATCAATCAGGATTTGAATTCTCTGGACATACGGAGTTTCTTGCAGATATTTCTAATGTTAAAAAAGTAGTAATGCTTTTAATGAACACAAAATTAAAGATTGCTCTTCTTACCACTCATATTCCACTCTCTGAAGTACCTTCCAAAATCTCAAAAAAAAATCTAGAAGAGACCATTTCTATTATTTCTGATGAGTTTGAAAATACTTGGAAAATTAAAAATCCATCTATCTGTCTTTTGGGCCTTAATCCCCATGCCGGTGAAGGAGGCTATATTGGTCATGAGGAAGAGGACATTTTAAAGCCTTTTGTGAATTCCTCGCCTAAAAATGTTTACGGCCCAATATCCGCAGATACGGCATTTATTGAAGAAAATATAAATAAGTATGATGTTTTTCTTGCCATGTATCACGATCAAGGTTTACCCGTAATTAAATCAATGGGTTTTGGCAATACGCTAAACGTAACTTTGGGATTACCCTTTGTTAGAATCTCAGTAGATCATGGGACAGCTTATGAAATAGCGGGAAAAAATAAGGCTGATTTTTCTAGCATGGACGAAGCTTTAAAGACATCTTTTTCACTGCTTTAAGATGCAAGCAAAAAAAAGATTTGGGCAAAACTTTTTAACAGACAAAAAATTATTAGAAGATTTAGTAGATCTTGTCAACATTGCTTCTGACGATAGGGTTTTAGAAATTGGTCCTGGAAAGGGAGACTTAACAAAAATACTCATAAATATTTGTGACTCTTATTTAGGAGTAGAATTAGATAAGGATTTATTAGTCTTTTTAAAAAATAAGTTCCCAAAAAATATAAATGCTTTTATTGATGGAGATATCTTGAAATTAAGCCCCTCAGAAATTTATGCCTCAAATGAGTTTAGAGTTATTGGAAATATTCCCTATAACATATCAAGTCCAATCTTAGATTGGTGCGAAAAGCATTATGAAAAAATTCTTGACATGCATTTCATGCTTCAAAAAGAGTTTGCTTTAAGGTGTGCTGGGAATGAAAAGACTTCATCATATGGGAGGTTAAGTGTCATTTGCAATTATTTATACGAGATCACAATTTTAAAAAAAGTTTCAAAGGAATTTTTTAATCCTGAACCCAAAGTAGATAGCTTATTTGTGAGATTTTCCCCAAAGAAAAAAAAAATAAATCAAAAAGAGTTACACAATTTAAAGAAAGTTACGCGGGCTTTGTTCAATAAAAAGAGAAAAAAAATTTCCAATTCTCTTGAAGACATTCTTCTTAAAGAAAGTATTAACGAATTAGATCTGAATTTAAACCTTCGTCCAGACGAACTGTCTTTAAGTGATTATCTTCAAATATCTACATTGGTGAAGGATGATGGCTAATTACGCAGTTGGAGATATTCAAGGTTGTTTTAAAGAGTTGAAAGAGGGTTTAGAGCTAATAAACTTTAAAAGTTCAAAAGATTTTTTGTGGATTACAGGAGATCTAATAAATAGGGGTCCAGAATCTTTGAAAGTTTTAGAATATGTTTTCAAAATTAGAAATTCAGTTCACATAGTCTTGGGTAATCATGACTTACATTATCTAAATTGTTTCTTCAACAATAAAAATCTTAGCGATGAAGATACTTTTCAACCTCAAATGTTTCAAAAAAAATATTTAAGAATGGCTAAATTTCTTTTGCAACAGCCTTTTGTATTCTCAAAAAAAATTTTAACTAAAAAAAAGGTCATTCAAGTTGCAATGGTTCATGCAGGTATTCCAAAAAATATGTCGCTTAAAAAAGCTGAAACTTTATCTAAGCTATGCGGGTTAGAGTTAAAAAATAATCCAAAAAAAAATTTAAAAAAAATTTTTGAAGATAAAAGAAATTTCCACTCTATTGACTCTTTTAGCGGTTTAATAAACTTTTTTACAAGGGTTAGAGTTATAAATAAAAATGGATTACCTAATTTCTCATTCAAGGGGAGAAAAAAGAACATTCCTCCTAATTTAATAACTTGGTTTAAGGAAGAAAATAAAATAATGAATGATATTGATCTTTTAGTATTTGGTCATTGGGCGGCTCTTCAAGGCAAGACAGATATATCTAATATCATAGCCTTAGATACTGGATGTTGTTGGGGAAAAGATCTAACATTTTTAAGGTTGGAAGATCAAAAAAAATTTGTAGTAAAAAGTAAGCAAAAATGAAAGTTTTCTTAGTCGGTGGAGCAATAAGGGATGAGTTGTTGGGTATTCCTTTCGATGAAAAAGACTGGGTTGTTGTAAATTCGTCTCATAAAGAAATGTTAAAACAAGGCTTTAAACAAGTTGGAAAAAACTTTCCTGTTTATTTGCATCCCAAAACAAATGAAGAATATGCTTTGGCTAGAAAAGAAGTAAAAACCGGAAAAGGTCATAAAGATTTTTCTTTTAATACAGAATCTAAAGTTTCACTTAATGAAGATTTAAAAAGAAGAGACATTACTATAAATGCTATTGCTAAAGATGAGTCTGGGAAATTATATGACCCTTTTGGAGGTATTAAAGACCTAAAAGACAGGAGGATTAGAATAGTTTCTAAAGCTTTCTCTGAAGATCCCCTAAGGCTTTTTAGAGTTGCAAGATTTAAATCAAAACTAGCTGATTTTAATTTCTCAATTTCCAGAGATTCTTTAAAAGTTTTAAAGAAAATGTCATTAAACAATGAGATAAATTTTCTTTCTGGGGAAAGAATCTGGGATGAAACTCAAAAGGCTCTAAGTTATAAAAATTCTAGTAAATATTTTGCAACTCTAAAAAAAGTTGGAGCTTTAAAATATTTTGATGGACTTGAAAAGACCTACTCTAAAAATCTAAAGTTTCTTAAAAAAATGGATAATGAAACAAATATGGTTCTTGAAAAATGGGCAATAATTAATCTAAATTCTGATTATGCGGAAATTCTTGAAAGAAAGATTAGAGTTCCAAATAAAATTACAAATTTTAGAAAAACACTTAATGAACTATTTCAATTGATTAAAAAGAAAAATATTAATGAAAAAAAGCTTTTAACAAGCCTTAACAAAATGAATTTTTTCCGGAATGAATCAAATTTATTAGATTCATTAGACTTACTTCAAAAATTAAAAATAATTACCTCAAAAAAAAATAAAAATTGGAAATCTTTCTTGAAAGAACTTAAAAAAGTTAAAGTAAAAACATCTGGTCTTAAAGCTGTTGAAATTAAAGAAAAAATATTTAATAAAAGATTAAAAGCAATTCAGGATAGAAAAAATGATTTATAAAACTGCCTTAATCACTGGAGGAGCAATAAGAATTGGTAAAGATATATGTAAAAAACTGCATGAAAACGGTTACAACATCATTTGCCATTACAACAAATCGGAAAATGAAGCAAAAGACCTTAAGTCCGAATTAAACAAATTAAGAGAGGGTAGCTGTGAAATTTTTAGCTTAGATCTTAATGATTTTGAACAAGTAAAAGAGCTCACAAGGCAGATTAGCAGTAATTTTAATTCACTGGACCTTTTGGTAAATAATGCCTCATCTTTTTTTAAAACAGATGTGGAAAATCATAATGACTCTGACTGGGATGATCTTATTAACTCAAATTTACGAGGACCGTTTTTGTTATCAAAGTACTGTAAAAAAATGCTTTCAGAATCTAAAGGATTAATAATCAATATATCTGATGCAATGGTTAATAGAGGCATGAAAGATTATGTAATTTACTCTATGGCGAAGGCAGGACTTGAAAATTTAACCAAAACTCTTGCGCGTGAGTTTGCTCCCGAAGTAAGAGTAAATGCTGTTGCTCCGGGAGCAATATTGTTACCTTCAGATGGCTCGTCTGAAGAACAAGATCTTTTAAATGAAATTCCTTTGAACAGAATCGGTACAGAAAGAGATATTTCTGAGGCTGTAGTTGGGTTGACTAAATTTTCCTACGTTACCGGTCAGATTTTAAAAATTGATGGCGGCAGATCTTTAAATTGATGTATATTTACTTTTTTTGAGAAAAGCATGAATAGTAAGTTCAAAGGGGAATATTCAGGTACAAAAAATGTATCAGAAAGACATGAAATTGATCAAAATAAACTTCAAGAATTTCTCAATAACAAATTAGAAAACTTTGGGGACATAAACTCAATTGAAGAATTCATTGGGGGGCAATCCAATCCTACTTACCTTTTAAAAACTCAAAGAGAATCTTATGTCTTAAGAAGAAAGCCTCCAGGGAAGCTTTTGAAATCTGCGCACGCAGTTGATAGAGAATACAAAGTAATTGCTGCCTTGAATAAAACTGATGTTCCGGTTCCAAAAGCCTATATACATTGCGAAGATGAATCAGTCATCGGAACAGAATTCTTCCTGATGAGTTTTGTAGATGGGGAAGTAATGTGGGAACCTCATATCCCTCAAGCATCCAATGAAGAAAGACAAAGGATTTATCATTCTATGAATGAAACAATTGCTAAGTTACACAGTGTTGATCATGAAAGTATTGGTCTAGAAACTTTTGGAAAGCCTGGAAATTATGTAGGTCGACAAGTTGCAAGATGGTCTAAGCAGTATGTCGCATCAGAAACAAGAGAAATTAAATCTATGAACAATCTCATGGAGTGGTTGCCAAAAAACCTCCCTGCTGAAAAAGCGACAAAACTTGTTCATGGTGACTTTAGTTTAAGCAACGTCATGATTGACTTAAAAACCTTTAAAATTTGCGCAATACTGGATTGGGAGCTTTCTACGCTAGGAGATCCTGCTGCAGATTTTAGTTATCACTGTATTCAATATAAATTAAATCCAGTTTTATCGGATGAAAATCAATGCAAAGATTTGGGTATTCCTACTGAAATGGAATATTTAGAAATGTATGAAGAGAAAACTGGTTATCAAATCAAACCGGAGTGGAATTTGTACATGGGTTTTAACTTATTTAAGTTAGCAGCAATCAGTCAAGGAATTATGGGCAGAGTCAGAGACGGAACTGCAGCAGGCAAAAATGCTGACTCTTTTGGCGAAAATGCCGTTATGATGGCTGATGCAGCTTGGAAATTAATTAACGAGTGAGGTAAAAATGTCAAAAATAAAAATGCCAGTTGAAAAAAGTCACATCATGATGTTTGCGAGATCAATTGGAGATGCAAATCCTAAATATTATGAAGAAAAAGATGAAAATGTTATTGCACCTCCTACTTTCATTCAATCTAGTGCGCAATTTGATCCTGATTATTTTTTAAGACCAAAAATTGGTGGTGACAATTGGTTTGGGTCTGGGAAAGAAGCTACTGGAATGAAATCATCGGGATCTGGCTCTGGGGGTGGAGGAGCGGCAATGGGCCTTCATGCCGAACAACATTATGAATACCATCAACCTCTGAAAGTGGGCGATGTTATTACTGCTGAGGTTAAACCAGGAAAATCTTGGGAAAAAGAAAGTAAAAGAGCTGGGAAATTAAAATTTAGTGAAAGTGTAACAGAATACAGAAATCAAGATGGTGAGCTCATCATTACTGCAACTTCTGTTGGAGTGGTTACAGAAAAACCTGTAGAAAATTAGGAGAAGGATATGTTGAAGAAAAATGAAATTAAAGTTGGAGATACTTATTCTGAAAAAATTGTAGAAGATTTAAAGAGAACTCAAATTGTGCAATATGCTGGAGCATCTGGTGACTACAACCCTCTGCATTCCGATGATAAATTCACTAAAGAAATTGCCGGTTATCCAGGTGTCTTTGCTCATGGAATGTTATCAATGGGAATGACAGGTAAGATGCTTACAAACTTTGTTGGTGATGGTACGCTTAAAAAATATGGCGTTCGTTTTACCAATCAAGTTTGGCCTGGAGATTCTTTAGAAAGCACTGCAACAATCATAGATATCAAAGAAGAGAACGGCGAAACCCTTGCCGAGATTGCTATTGAAACAAAGAATCAAGACGGTGCTACTGTTATTACTGGCTCTGCTACTGCAAAAGTAGGCTAATAAATAAGTTTTATGAACAATCCTTCTATTCCAGAAGTCGGTGGCCGTAGTGCAAAATTTGCTCTTATTCTGCTTGTCATAGTCTATGTATTCAATTTCATAGATAGACAAATCTTAACCATTCTCGCCGAAGATTTAAAAGCAGATTTAAATATCTCTGACAGTGATATTGGGTTCTTATATGGAACTGCTTTTGCAGTTTTTTATTCAGTGGTTGGAATCCCAATGGGTAAACTAGCTGATACTTGGAATAGAAAAAATTTAATAAGTTTGGGTTTGGCTTTTTGGAGCTTAATGACATTTTTGTCAGGTACTGCAAAGTCTTTTTTATCATTATCAATTTATAGATTTGGTGTTGGCATTGGAGAATCTAGCGCGTCACCAGCGTCTTACTCCCTTTTGTCAGACTACTTCTCTCCAAAAGTTAGAGCAACAGTATTATCGATTTACGCAAGCGGACTTTACATAGGTTCGGGAATAGGGATATTCATTGGAGGGCTGATAGTAGATAACTGGAATGAAGCTTTTCCAATAATATCTGAAGCTCCATTTGGATTAAAAGGATGGCAAGTAGCTTTCATGGCGGTTGGTCTGCCAGGAATTTTGCTGGCCCTAATAACATGGCAGATAAAAGAACCACCTAGAGGTCTAAGCGAGGGTTTAACAGAAACCAAAAAAGAAAATCCTCTTAAGGCAGCTTTTGGAGAACTAGTAGGACTAACTCCCATTGGGTTGCTTCAAGCTGAAAATACACAAAAAGAATTATTAAGAAATTTTGCTTTGCTTATTTTTGTTTTATCAGCTGCCTATTGGTTGATTCAAACAACTGGAGATTATTTGCAATGGATTGCCTTTGGAATAGGTTTTTACATTGTGTGCAATTGGATTCAAGGACTAAGAATCAGAGATAAAGTTGCTTTTGAATTGATGTTCAAAAGCAAGGCACTTTTACTTGGTCTGTTAGCTTTTCCTTTTATTACTTTTGTCACTTATGCATTAGGTGCTTTTGGCCCCGCCTTTTACATAAGAAATTTCGGTATGACAGCCTCTGAGGTTGGTGTTATCTATGGCTTAATAACTGCTTTTGGATCCATGGTAGGAGTAATTGGGGGTGGTTTTGTTGGAGATAAACTAAGAGAAAAATACATAAATGGAAAGCTATATTTGATAATGGCTTCTGCCCTAGGTACCGCAGTTACAGGTCTGGGATTTTTGTATTCACCTGAAGCCAATGTCTCTTTTGCATGGAAATTTTTCTATCATGTTTCTTCAACTGCTTGGTTAGGTTGTGCAGCCTCAACAGTAACTGAACTTGTTTTACCAAGGTTAAGAGCGGTGGCAAGTGCATTTTTTATTTTAATGCTTAGTATGGGTGGATTAGCTTTGGGACCTTATCTGACAGGTATGTTGAGTGATATTTATACAATGCAATTTCTTGCCGAAGGGATGAATAAATCAATGGCAGAAGCAATTGGGTTAAAACAAGCCCTAGCTCAGTCTTTAGTGGTTTTATTAGTACCTATGGTTTTATTGGGTTTTGCTTGTAGATTTTTGAAAAAAGACGAAGAAAATCTTTTTGTTAAAGCGAGAAACCTAGGCGAAGCTATTTAACTTCTTTTTCCAAATCTCAGAGATTTTTTCTTGATGCTTAGGATGTATCAAATCTGGGGCAATTTCTGCTAAAGGCTCCAGTACAAATCTATATAGATCAATGTCTTTGTGAGGTATTTCTTTGCCTAAAGCCATGCCTACGTATTTTCCGTATAGCAACAAATCAATATCAATTTCTCTATCGGAAAACTTTTCTGACCTATCTTTTCTGCCGATTTTTTTTTCGATGTCTTTCAACATACCAACAACCTCTTCTGCAGAATCTTCAGTTGTGAGGCAGACTACTTGATTTAGAAAATCTTCACCTTCAAAGCCTTCTGATTTTGTTTTATAAGTTTTTGATTCTTTTTCTAATTGGTACTCCTGACTTAAAAGTTCTTTTGCTTTATTTAAATTTTCCTCTGGCTTGATGTTACTGCCAAGACTTAAATATATTTGTGGCATTATCTTGAACGGAAAATTGTAAGCCCTACTTCTTTTGATCCACGAAGAGCGCCAGGCTTGGATACAGATAGAGAAAGATTTAATACCTTTTCATCTTGCAAGATAATTTTTGAAATTTTTTCAGCAAGAGCTTCAATAAGCTGAAAAGATGATTTTTCTACAAATTTTATTATTTTCTTTGATGTAGTTTTATAGTCAAAAGTATCTTCTATATTGTCTGACTTAAAAGCTTTTTTGATATCAACTTCTACTTCGTAAGAAATTTTTATGAGTTGCTTAACCTCTCTTTCCCAGTCAAAGATTCCAATAATGGCTTCAATTTCTAAATCTTTTACAAAAATCTTATTAGACATTTTCTAAACTCCATCTTGGTGCAACATCAATACTAAACTCTTTTGTCTGCTCTTTAATTTTTTGGAAACCTGCAAAGGCGATCATCAGCCCGTTATCTGTACAGTGTTTTTGGTCTGGATAATAAAGATTTATGGTTTTTTTGTGCTTTTCCAGTTCCTCTCTTAGGTATTTATTAGCAGCAACTCCACCGGATAAAACAAGTGATTGAATACGTTCAATTGAGCATGCCTTTAGGGATTTTTTAACTAGACAATCTATCGCAGCATTTTGAAACTCAAAAGCAATATCGTTTACTGTATCCTCAGAAAGGTCTTCTTTTTCAGACAAATCCTTCACCTTATAAAGTACAGATGTTTTTAAGCCGCTAAAACTAAAATTTAAGTCCTTAGAATCAATCATGGGTCGTGGAAAAGAAAAATGATGTTTTCCTTTAGATAACAAAGCTCTTTTTTCAATTTCTGGACCGCCTGGGTAACCCAATTTCAATAATTTTGCAGTTTTATCAAATGCCTCCCCCACAGCATCATCTTTTGTTTGTCCAATGACTTTGTATGCATTGGGTGAAGAAACTTTGACTATTAAAGTATGTCCTCCTGAAACTAACAAACTAATAAATGGATAAGTTAAATCGTCTGCATCGTATTTTGCCATTATCAAATGTGCTTCCATATGATGTATTGGTATCACAGGAATATCTAGGGCATAAGACAATGAGTTTGCAAAGCCTGCTCCAACCATTAAAGGACCTCTTAAACCAGGACCATTGGTAAAGGCAATTGCTTCAATCTCTTCCATCGAGATACTTGAATCTTTCATTTTATTTCTTAACAAAGGTAAGAGCCGATTAATGTGATCTCTAGCGGCTAGCTCAGGAACTACCCCTCCATACAAATCGTGCTCTTCTGCTTGACTGTATAAAGCTTCGAATATAATTTGATTGGCCTTACCGTCATATAAAGCAATTCCAGTTTCATCGCACGAAGTCTCTATTCCCAATATTTTCATTTAAATTAAAAGTTATTTTGCAAAATATCTTAACTCTCTATAGAATTGCTCGCCTAATATAAATATGCCTATTATAAAGCTAAAAGATAACGAATCTTTCGATTCTGGACTCAGAAGATTTAAAAGGTCTTGTGATAAAGCTGGAATCATTTCTGAAATAAGAAAAAGAGAATTTTACGAAAAACCTACCTCTGTCAGGAAAAGAAAAGCTGCAGCAGCTGTTAAGAGACAAGCTAAAAGAAGAAAGTTCGGCAAAATGCCACCTTTAAGAGCAAGAGTCTAAATGTCTATAGATCTTAAAAGCTTGATTAAAACTCAAGTCACGATATCTATGAAAGATGGTGACAAGTTTAGAACTACTGTTTTAAGAATGATTCTTGCGGATATTCAAAAAATTGAAATTGAAGAAAAGTCAGATCTTGATGAACTTCAAATTACCTCAATTCTTGAAAAAATGATTAAACAAAGAAATGATGCAATCGCACAATTTGAACAAGCGAAAAGGCAAGAATTGGCTGATAAAGAAAAACAGGAAATAGAAATCATTAGGGAATTTTTACCTGAACAAATGTCAGAAGAAGAGGTTTCTGAATTAGTTTCTAAAATTATCTCTGAAGTTGGTGCCCAGGATATGAAAGATATGGGCAAAGTAATGGGGTCTCTAAAACCCTTGATTGCTGGAAAAGCAGATGCAGGTGTTGTTAGTCAATTAGTAAAAAAAGCCTTAGGTTAATTTTTTAACAGTCTCAACTATAGAAATTGTTTGTTGGTCTGCTTCAACATTTACAAAATCGCCTTTTTTAAGAAAAGATAAATTAGTTTTTGAAATAGTTTCAGGAATTATAGAAATTGTAAAAAAATTATTTGTCACATTAACAACCGTAAGGCTGATTCCATTTATAGAAACATACCCTTTTTTGAAGATGTATCCTTTCAAATTAGAGGGAATTTTAATTTTCAGAATTCTTTCTTTTTTATCCTCAAAACTTAATATTTCAGCAATATTATGAACATGCCCAGAGACAAAGTGTCCTCCTACTTCATCACCAATCTTCAATGATCTCTCTAAGTTATATGGAATAGAAGAAAATTTCTCTGAAATGTTGGTTAATTTTATTGACTCATGTACAACATCAAATTCAATCAAATCTTTTTTGAAATCAACGACCGTTAAGCAAACGCCATTGACTGCAACGCTATCGCCCTTCTTTAATTTTTTTGTGAAATTAGCAGGAACTGTGATGGATAACTTATACCCATAATCCCTTTCTTCAAATTTTACCTTCTTTGATAAGGCCTGAACTATTCCACTAAACATTTTTTATTTTTTAAGTTCCGAAATTTTTGCTATCGAATGTATTTTAATGCCTTGCTCAGCATAAAACTCCTGAAAAGTTTTTCCCGAGTCATGAGGTTCTTCTCTATCCAAAGCTACTAATGCTCCCACAAAAGTCCCTCTATTGCTTTCAATGATTTCTATCGAGTTCTTAATGGCAGTTCCAGCGGTTAAAACATCGTCTATCAATAAAGCTTTCTTTCCTTCCAAATTACCCATAATGGTTCCTCCTTCGCCGTGACTTTTCTCCTCCTTTCGATCAAAAGCTAAAGGAATATTTTTTTTTGTCGCTTCAAAATATTTTGTTGCAACAACTGATGCCAACGGAATGCCTTTGTAAGCGGGGCCAAAAAATAAATCAAAATCTATTTTTAAGTCTAATATTTTTAATACATAGCAATCAGCTAAAAAAGAAAGAGATTCAGAATCAAAAAAAGCAGCAATATTAAAAAAATAATCGCTTTCTATACCAGATTTCAGTTTAAAACTTCCAAACTTTAGGGCTTCTAATTCAATGGCTTTATCTAAAAAATCTTGCATATTGGTTTCAACGTTTCCATACTTTATCAATGCCTGAAAATCTCCACAAACTTTTTGTTATTTCCAGTCCTTCGGGAGGCGGCAAAACTTCTTTAATAAATAAGCTTTTTGAAGATACAAGATCTATGAACTTTAAAAAAAGTATTTCAGATACTACGAGACAAAAACGTGAGGGAGATATAAACGGTAGAGATTATTATTTTTTATCTGAAAAAGAGTTCAAAGATAAAATTGAAAAAGAAGAATATGTCGAATACGCAACTGTCTTTGGAAATTTCTATGGCACATCAAAGGAAGAAATCAAAACAAAATACAATAACTCAAACCTAGTTCTAGAATTAGATTGGCAAGGAGCCTATGCTGTTAAAGAACTTTTTGATGATGCTCGGCTTATTTTTTTAGTTCCTCCGTCTCTAGAGGATTTAAAACAAAGACTCGTCACAAGAAATTTAGATTCTCCTGAGTCTATAGAAAATAGACTTTCGGAAGCAAAAAAAGAAATCAGTAAGTCTGAAATCTATGATTTTTTAATCTTAAATGATGATTTTGATAAAGCCTTTGAGGATCTTTCACAAATTCTTTTTGAAAGTATTTCTGCCTTAGATTTTGATTCAAGAGTACCTAAAGACTTGATTAAAAGATTAGTAGAATAATCAATAAAAATTAAGTAGAATCCATCTCCTCAAGAGGTTAATGCATGGCTAGAATTACTGTCGAAGATTGTTTAAAAAAAATCCCCAATAGATATGAAATGGTGAAACTTGCTGCAAAGCGAGTAAAGCAACTGGCTATAGATGGAAGAGAACCTACCATTGATCCTGAAGATGATAAGCCCACAGTAATTGCTCTTAGAGAAATTGCTGCTGGTACCGTAACTCTCGAAAACATAGATAGCTTCAATTTTGATGCCTTTGAAGAGGAACTCTCTGATCAACTGACCTCTGACGACGAAGAAGGCATAGAATAACTTTTTTTTGGTAAACTCTCTTTGCTGATGGCAACTGAGACAAACAACCTTAATAAACTCACCAAAAACCTTGGAAAGTATCTTGACCAAGATCAGCTTGAACAAGTAAAAAAGGCTTATTTTTTTGCTGCAAATGCACATTCGGGTCAGTTTCGAGTGAGTGGAGATCCTTACGTATCGCACCCTCTTGCTGTTGCAGAAATACTAGGAAAATTAAAAATGGATCAAGACTGTCTGTCTGCTGCAATGCTTCATGATGTTATTGAAGATTCAGGTATTCCCAAAACTTTTTTAAAGAAGGAATTTAATAAAGAAGTTGCAAACTTAGTTGATGGTGTTAGCAAGCTGGATAAAGTTGAACTAACTTCAAAAAAAGACTTGCAAGCTGAAAGCTTCCAAAAAATGGTTCTTGCAATGTCGGAAGACATAAGAGTCATTGTTGTAAAACTTGCAGATAGATTGCACAACATGAGAACAATAAAATTCCTAAATAAAGAAAAAAAATTAAGAATAGCTAATGAAACCCTTGAAATTTATGCGCCAATCGCTCACAGATTAGGAATGCATCAAATTTATAGGGAACTTGAAGATTTGGCCTTTGAAATTTTATATCCTCTGAGGTTTAGAGTTATCGAGGAAGCTGTAAAAAATAACACCAGAGGAAGAAAAAAGATTCTAAAAAAAGTTGAAACTTCCATAAGTCAAAAATTGCAAGAGCAAGAATTGGATTGTGCTATTTCCAGTAGAAGAAAGCATTTTTATGGTATCTATAAAAAAATGAAAAGACAGTCCAAAACTTTAAATGAAGTTTTGGATGTTTATGCTCTGAAAATCACCACATCAAATGCTATGGATTGTTATAAGGCTTTAGGTGTAATACATAATGCCTTTAATCCCATCGAAGGAAGATTCAAGGACTATATAGCCATACCGAAATCCAATTCTTATCAATCACTGCATACCGGAATCATGACTTTTGAAGGACTGCCTGTAGAAATTCAGATTAGAACCAGTGAAATGGATGAATTGGCCGAGTTTGGAATAGCGGCACATTGGGTTTATAAATCTGGTGAAAAGGATAACCCGGTTCAAGCCAGAGCGAGGAGGTGGGTTAATGGCTTGATGGAAATCAATGCTCGATCAGAAGATGCCTCAGATTTTGTTGAAGTTATCAAAACAGGATTGGTATCCAATGAAGTGTACGTTTTTACTCCTCAAGGAGACATCATCGATTTACCTAAAGATTCAACGCCGGTAGATTTCGCCTTCGCTTTGCATTCAGATATCGGACTGCATTGCAGCGGTTGTAGAATTAACAAGAACCTTGCTCCACTGAGTGTTCCTTTAGAAAGTGGTCAGACAGTAGAGATTATTACGGATAAAGTTCCCCAAACAAACCCAAGCTGGCTAGATTTCATCAGGACTTCCAGAGCAAGGTCAGCTATACGCCATAATTTGAAGAATCTCAAAGAGTCAGAGTCAAGAAAATTTGGAAAACGGCTTTTAGAACAATCCTTATTTCCTCACCAAACAAAACTAAGAGATGTTCCAAAAAATAAAATGAAAAAGCTTCTCACCTCCTTAAACTATAAAAGCGTGAGAGAACTCCTTGAAAGCATTGGCTCGGGAAAAAGATCCAGTCTGGTTGTTGCCCATCAAATAATGCAATTTCTCGACGAGAAAGAAAATGAAGAAATTCAATTCTCTAACTTACAAATTACAGGTGCTGAAGGTTTGGTAGTAACTTATTCAAGTTGCTGTCGTCCTATTCCTGGAGATCACGTAATAGCACACTTTTCAACAAGTAGAGGTATTGTTATTCACCAAGAAAGATGTAAAAACATCTTACCAATTCGTCATGACCCTGCCTTGTGTTCTCCGGTACAGTGGGAAGATACTCTGTCAGGAGACTTTTCAGTAGAGATAAAAATTGTTGCAGAAGATAAAGCTGGAATACTTGCAGAAGTTTCAGCGGTAATCGCAGAGTACTCAACTAACATTGAAAGTATAAAAAGTGATCCTCCTGCTGGAAACAAAGTGGATCTCTATATTCTGCTCGCAGTAACGGATAGGGATCATTTGGCTAAAATATTAAGAAGATTGCGTCGAAAAGACTTTGTCATATCAGCAACAAGAATACATAGCTGGGAGCAAAGAAATGCTACGCTTCCAATTATTGAAGAGGAAATAAGTGAAGATAATTGAAACGGATAATGCTCCAAAGGCCATTGGGACTTACTCCCAAGCAGTGAAGGTTAATGGCTTTTTATTTATTTCAGGTCAGATACCCTTAGACCCTTCAACGATGGAATTGGTTGAAGGAATTGAAAATCAAATCAATCAAGTTTTTGAAAACATCAACCAAATTTTAAAAGCCGACGGAATGGATTTTTCAAATGTAGTTAAACTTTCTGTATTGCTTAAAGACTTAAGTCACTTTGAGAAAGTAAATGAAATAATGGCCAGCATATTCTTGAAACCCTACCCCGCAAGAGCTGCATATGAAGTATCAAAATTACCAAAAGGAAGTTCAGTAGAAATCGAAACTATTGCTTTTAAAGAGTGAAAAGCAAACCACTTCAAAAAAACATCACTGAAATAAAAGGGGTTGGTCCCAAAGTTAGAGAAGAACTAAATAAAATTGGTATTAACTATATCCAAGACGCTCTCTTTTTATTACCTAAGAAATACGAAAATCGAACGAAATTAACTTCCATAAAAGATTTAACTCCAGGAGAGGCGTTTCAGTTTGAAGGTGAAATTCTTGAAAGCAAGACCATATTTCCAGGCAGAAGATCTTTTATGGCAAGAATATCTGACGGCACAGGATTTTTACAAATTAGGTTATTTTATTTTTCATTTGCTCAAGCTAAAGCTTTTAAAGTTGGTCTACATGTTAGAGGCTATGGTGTTATAAGGACCAATGGCTCTTTGCTTCAAGTGTTTCATCCAAGCTATAAAATCTTTGCATCATCCAAGAGACCTATTTTAGACAATACCCTGACGCCAATTTATTCTCTTGGTTCTACAAAACTGACCCAATTTAGAGCAAGAAACATAATTAAAGAATGTTTAAAAGAAATTGAGGAACTAAATCTCAACGAAAAGGAGATTGATTCAATATTTAAACAACAAAAAATAAGCTCTTTATCTATTAAAGATGCCTTGCTGAAAATTCATAGTCCTTCTGTTGAAGATGACATTATTAAAATCAATAGTTACAAACACGAGGCTCAAGAACGTTTAATAGTAGAAGAATTAGCTACGAATCTAATTGGAGTCAAAATCGCCTCCGAAAAAATAAACAAGCTTAAAGCAAAACAAATGCCAATTTCCACAGAAGAAGTAAAGTCATTTAAAGAAAATTTACCTTTCAAATTAACCAATGCCCAAGAAAGAACAATCAAAGAAATTTCAGATGATATATCTCTTGCCAAGCCTATGAGAAGATTGGTCCAAGGTGATGTGGGATCAGGAAAAACAGTAGTAGCAGCTGTAAGCATGTATATCTCTGCAAAAAATGACACTCAATCTGTTCTGCTTTGTCCCACAGAGGTTTTAGCTGAACAACATTTCAAAAATTTTTCAGCATGGTTTAAAAGCTCAAATATAAAAATTGAATTATTAACTGGAAAAATGCCTGTTTCGAAAAGAAGAGGAATCTATCAGGACTTAGAAGATGGCGAAATTGATATTTTGATTGGTACGCATGCAGTCTTTCAAGATAAAGTGAAAGTGAAAAATCTTGGTCTTGTGGTAGTTGATGAACAACAAAGATTTGGTGTAAAGCAAAGATTTGATTTGGTTAAGAAAAGTTCCGACCAAATAATGCCACACCAATTATTTATGACAGCTACGCCCATACCAAGAACCTTAGCAATGACAATTTTTGCTGATCTGGAAACTTCGAAAATTGATGAATTGCCGCCAGGCAGAAAACCAGTAGAAACTTTGGTTTACAGTGATAAGAAAAAAGACGAAATAGTAAAAAGATTGGAGAACGTATGTAAATCCGGTAATCAAGTTTTTTGGCTTTGTACTATGATTGAAGAATCTGAAAATCTAGATGTTCAAGCAGCTGATGAGGCTAAAGAATGGATTAAGGAAAATACTAATGGTTTGAATATTGGCCTTGTGCATAGCAAACTTTCAAAAGAGCAAAGAGATAAGGCAATAGAAAATTTCAGAAGTGGAAAAACCGATGTATTGGTCTGTACGACTGTTATTGAAGTTGGCATGGATGTCCCTAATGCTAGCTTGATGGTTATTGAAAATGCCGAAAGACTGGGTTTGAGTCAATTACATCAATTAAGGGGAAGAGTCGGAAGGAAAGCAGATTTAGATGCTTATTGTGTTTTGATTTATCACGGAGAGATTGGTGAAATTGCTAAGGCTAGACTTGAAGCGATGAAATCTACAAATGATGGTTTTGAAATCTCAGAAATTGATATGAAGTTGAGAGGCACCGGAGAAATTTTAGGCACCAAACAATCTGGAGGAATAGAACTTAAAATCTCAGATTTATCTAGAGATGCTCATTTAATAAAAAAAGCAGAAAAACTGGTGAAAAGTTTAAATCAAAAAGATGAGGAGATATCTAAAATTCTTCTTGATAGGTGGCTAGGCGATAAACAAAATTTGATTATCGCCCAGTAAGAAAAATTTATAGCAATGGGGAAATAACTAAACTAACTATTGCCATTACATTAATAAGGATATTCATTGAAGGCCCTGAAGTATCTTTAAATGGATCTCCTACAGTATCTCCAACGACGGCTGCCGAATGAGTATCGGTACCCTTCCCTCCAAGGTTTCCTTTTTCGATATATTTTTTTGCGTTATCCCAAGCTCCACCGGCATTAGCCATCATTAAGGCCATCGCAACACATCCAATTAGTCCACCGCCAAGCATACCGCCCAAAGATTCTGCACCTAAACCAAAACCTACTACAGCAGGCGCACCTACCGCGATAACGCCTGGAATGAGCATTCTTTTCAAAGCTGCTGAGGTTGCAATATCAACACATTTCGCAGTATCTGGTTCTGCATTTCCTTCAAGTAAGCCTGGAATCTCCCTAAACTGTCTTCTGATTTCATTGATCATTTCAAAGGCAGCGTCTCCTACTGCAGTCATTGTGATTGAAGAAATTAAGAAAGGAATTGAGATACCAATGAACATTCCTACTAAAACGCGTGGATCTGAGAGAAGCAGCTCAAACTCTCCTTTATTATGAGCAACCGTTTCTACGAAGGCTGCGATAATAGCCAAAGCTGCTAATGCAGCTGCACCAATTGCAAAACCTTTTCCTATAGCTGCAGTTGAATTTCCAACTTCATCTAAGCCATCAGTAATTTCTCTGGTCTCAGGACCCATACCAGCCATTTCTGCTATACCTCCAGCATTGTCTGCAACAGGTCCGTAAGCATCTATGGCCATGGTTATCCCAACTGTAGCAAGCATTCCTACGGCAGCTATTCCAACACCGTATAGACCAGTCAAACTTGTTGATATCCAAATTATTGTTGCAAGCACGAGGATTGGAAGAACCACAGATTGCATACCAACAGCTAATCCAGTGATCATTACAGTTGCTGGACCAGTCTCTCCTGATTTGGCAATCTGCCTAATTGGACTGCTTCCAGTGTAATACTCGGTAATTAATCCTATGAGAACTCCTCCGACTGCGCCAGTGAGAACAGCAAGCCAAATATTAACAAAACCTTCTCCGATGAATAATTGGATTAGAAAATATGCGGCTATGATAAATAAAACTGCCGATCCTATGGTGCCTGTTCGTAAGGCAGCATCAGGAGACATAGAAGAGAATGCTTTGACAATAACTATTCCCAGAACTGAAGCTATCAGCCCAACAGAAGCAAGCGCAAGAGGTAAAAGCATCATTCCTGAATCATCTAATGTTGATGCAATGGCAATTGAAGCAATCATTGCTCCGCAATAAGATTCAAAAATATCAGAACCCATTCCAGCAACATCACCAACATTGTCGCCAACGTTATCGGCAATTACACCTGGATTTCTTGGGTCGTCTTCAGGAATTCCTGCTTCAACCTTACCCACTAAATCAGCGCCAACATCGGCACTTTTGGTATAAATTCCACCACCTACTCTTGAGAATAACGCTACACAGGATGCTCCCATTCCAAATCCTTCGATAGCTCTTGCAGTGGCTGGATCTCCTCCAAAGTAAAAATACAATCCTCCTAAGCCAACTAGTCCTAGAGAAGCTACACACAAACCCATAATCGATCCACCATAAAAGGCAATTGAAAGAGCTACTTTTGAACCTTTTTCGGCTGCAGCAGTTGCTGTTCTGGAGTTTGCTTTAGTAGCAGAAAACATACCCAGCCAACCTGCTAAAGAGGAGGAAAGAGCTCCTGCTGTAACTGCAAGCGCAGTGTTAAAACCAAGGGCAAAATAGGATAATGCGATTAAAACTAAAACAAAGAAAAATAAATATGTATATTCTCGGCGCATAAAGACCATCGCCCCTAAGTGTATTTGGTCAGCAATTTTTTTTACTTTTTCAGAACCTTCGTCATAACTGACAACAATAAAATAAATAACTAAAGCAATTAACAAACCGAAAAGGCCGAAAATTGGCGGCATAGAAATGTAAGTTTCCATAAGTGACTCTCCCGAGAATAAAAACGCTAATTTACCAGATTAGTAACTATTTTTTAACTAATAAAATCCTTTCTTGAGAGCTGATTTTCTGAATTTGCAACAATGCAAGAGATAGTGGCATCTCCTGAAACATTTACCGCTGTTCTTAACATATCTAACAATCTATCAACGCCAATGATTAAAGCGATTCCTTCAACTGGCAACCCTACCTGTTGAAGAACCATGGCTAACATGATGAGTCCTACTCCGGGAACTCCAGCAGTTCCGATTGAGGCTAAAGTTGCTGTGATAATAACCATTAAATATTCCATCATGCTCAAATCAACTTGATATACCTGAGCAATGAATACCGTTGCAACACCCTGCATGATTGCAGTGCCATCCATGTTTATGGTTGTTCCCAAAGGAATACAAAAGGAACTTACAGACTTATCGACGCCGAGCTTTTCTTCTACAGTTTTCAAAGTTACCGGCATGGTTGCACTGCTTGAAGATGTGCTAAAGGCAAAAATAATAGCTTCTCTCATTTTTGAGAAAAAAATAAAAGGATTAATTTTTGCTAACGAAGTTAGTAATACGCTGTAAGTAAAAACTGCATGAAAAATTAAGACTCCTACAACAATTAGAAAGTAGTTAATCAAAGTAAAAATAATTGATATTCCCAAAGACGAAAAAGTTGAAAATATCAAACAAAACACTCCAACTGGAGAAAGCCAAATTACAAAATTAACAATGTTTAAGATAATCTCATTTAAATCTATGAAGAACGATCTTACTTTAGAAGTGTCGTTTGAAATTTTATTAACACCATAGCCAAATAACATAGCAAATATTATTATCTGAATCATATTACCCGCTGCCATAGCTTCAATTGGATTGCTGGGAAATAAATTTACAAAAGTATCTTTTAGAGATGGAATAGCATCTTGTTCAAAAGTCGAATCACTTACCATGCTGACACCATTTGCCATTTCAAAGAAAGAACTCACAAATAAAGCGCTAATGATTGCCAATGCAGTAGTGAACAAATAGAGTGCAATTGCTTTAGAGCTGATAGACAGGAGTTGCTTATCAGAAGTTAGGTTTGAAACTCCCACAACCAAAGACACAAAAACCAATGGAACAACCAGTAATTTAAGAAGAGAAAGAAAAATAATTCCTAGGGCATCAATAAATTCTGAAAAGAAATTTAAAAAGCTAGGTAAATTATCTTGAAAGACAGAATTGGAGATACTTCCTAAAATTATTCCGAGAAGCATCCCTAGAAGGATTTTTGCGGTTAAAGACATTTGAGATTAGTAGCTTTTTCCGCCCTCAATAGGAACCATCTCAAAATCTTCTTTTCCAACTCCGCAGTCAGGACAAACCCAGTCAAAAGGAACATCTTCCCATTTTGTTCCAGGTTCAATGCCGTCTTCAGGCCAACCTTCTGCTTCATCGTAAATCAATCCGCAGACAATGCATTCCCACTTAATGTATTCTTCCATAACTAAATAAGTTTAAATCTTTACGAGGATTGGATTATATTCATGTTGAGCGTTTTAAAAAACTATTTTTTCCTTCTAAGACTAGATAAACCCATTGGAGTGTATCTGCTTTTATGGCCCTCTTTAGCCGCAGTGTGGCTTGCCTCTGAGGGCAATCCAGGGCTTTTAATAATTATAATTTTTTGTCTTGGAAGTTTCTTCATGAGATCAGCAGGAGTAATCATCAATGATTACTTTGATCAAGATATCGATAGAAAGGTATTGAGAACATTTAATAGGCCTATAGCTAATTTTTCTGTCTCAAATAAAGAAGCCCTTGCCTTGTTTTCAATATTGTTGATTTTGTCATCAAGTTTGCTTCTTTTTTTAAATCTCAAAAGTTTATACATAGCATTATTCTGTATTCTGTTAATTTCTACCTATCCTCTGATGAAAAGATTATTACCAATTCCACAACTTTACTTAGGGATATGTTATTCCATGGGAATATTTATGGCTTATGCATTTTATCAAGAAGCATTTCCTTTAAATTGTTGGTTGTTGTTTCTTGGGAATATTTTTTGGGTACTTGCCTACGATACAGTTTACGCATTGTCAGACAGACAAGATGATTTGTTAATCAACGTAAAAAGCTCCGCAATTTATTTTCAAGGCAAAGAAAAGTTAGTTTTATGGATGAGTTATTTTTTACTTATAACTTTTCTTCTTTTAATAGGAATTTTTAATTCCTTTTCTTTATTATATTTTTTTGCAGTATCAGCAAATATTTTATTGATCCTTTATTTGATGATCGCTACTAATTTTGACAAACCCTCGGATTGTTCGAAATTTTTTAGAAAAAACCATTGGCTGGGTATAGGAATATTTTTAAGCTTTGTTGCTGCTTTTGTGTAAATGAAGGAAATTAAATTTAATAATTCAATAAGCTCAATAGACAAAGAAAACTGGAACAAACTAATTCCAGATAATGATTACCCTTTTTTAAAATATGAATTTCTTGAGCTGCTTGAAAAAACAAATTGTGTCGGAAAAAATACTGGTTGGCATCCTGCACACATCTCTGTAGAAGACAATTCTGAAATCTTAGGGGCAATGCCGCTCTACATTAAAACTGATTCCTCTGGCGAGTTTGTTTTTGACTACTCTTGGGCAAACGCTTTTTATCAACATGGCTTGGATTATTACCCTAAATTGGTCTCCTCTATACCCTTTACTCCTGCTACGGGCCCGAGAATTCTTCATCAAGATAAAGAATCCGCTGATCAAATATTTTCTTTGATTCTTTCTGGTGTAAAAAAGCTTAGCGTGGAAAATAATATATCTTCCTGGCATGTCTTGTTTCCAGAAGAAAAGGACATAGGAGTCTTTTCTGAGAAATCTCTCAGTGTTAGAAAAAATGCTCAGTTTATTTGGTTTAATGAAAATTTTAATACATTCGATGACTTCGTTGACACTTTCAGATCTAGACATCGAAAAAACGTAAAAAAAGAAAGAGAAAAAGTTTTTAACCAAGGTATAGACATACAAACTTTCTCAGGAACTGATTTAAACCAGGAGTTGATGATGCAGTTTTATGAATTTTATTTATCAACAAATTTAAAACGCAGTGGGCATTTCGGATATCTCACAAAAGAATTTTTTGAAGGATGCCTTGACACGATAAATGAAAATATCGTTCTTGTCCTTGCAAAAGATACAAACAGTGATTCTATGGTAGGAGGATCAATGTTTTTTAAAGATAAAGAAAATTTGTATGGACGTTATTGGGGCTGCTCAGCTGAGTACGATTGCTTACATTTTGAATGCTGTTACTACCAAGGAATAGAATTTGCGATTAAAAATAAACTAAAAAAGTTTGATCCCGGAGTTCAAGGCGAACATAAAATTAAAAGGGGTTTTAAGCCAACTATTACATATTCTGCGCATTGGATTTCTGAACCAAACTTTAAAGATGCAATAGAGAATTTTGTGAATAACGAAGAACAACATATAAATGCCTATGTCAAAGCAACCAGCAAATATCTCCCTTTCAAAAGTATTTAAAGATCATAAATCAAAAAAAAAGATTTTTTATCTAGTAAGGAAAGATAAAGATTTGATAGATTTGTTCATCAATTTTTCTAATTTTGGGGAATATAAAAGAGACAAAGGATTTAAAGGAATTTTGCAATTGATAATTGAGCAACAGCTCTCTGTTGCATCAGCAAATGCAATATATAAAAAATTAAAGGGGAAAATGCCAAATATCTCTCCAAAATCTTTTTTAAAATTAAAAAGATCAGATCTAAAAAATTGTGGCTTAAGCAAGCAAAAAATTAATTACTTAACCGAGTTAGCAAAAAAATGTGAAAAAAAAGAAATAAATTTTAGAAAAATTCATAAAATGGATGATGAAAATCTAGTACAAGAAATCACAAAAATTAAAGGTATTGGTCCATGGACAGCTCAATGTTACATGCTTGCTTCTTTAAATAGAGATGATGTGTGGCCAGTTGCGGATTTAGGTTTAATGGAAGCAGTGAAACGAATAAAAAAACTTAAAGAGAGGCCTTCAGAAGAAGATATGGAAAAAATTTCTCAAATTTGGAGACCTTATAGAAGTACTGTAGCTAATGTGCTATGGGCATCTTATGACTAAATTTTACAATGAATAAAATCTCTATAGACTGAATGAATGTTTAAAACCTATCGAAATTTAAAAAGCTTGCATAGCCTTTATGAGCAAAATTTTGTTTTGATAAATAAGCTCTCTGGTGAGCTCGATAAACATAATAAATTCTCTTTTCAAGTTGGGAATCTTGAAATCAAAAGTAAGGTAAGCATTTCAAAGAAAGAGCTATCAAAATTTACAGACGAATTAAAATTTCAAATCAAAGATGTTACCGGAATAAAAGACATTGTTATCAAATGCAGAATTTATAAGGAAGCTAAAATGATGGAAGTGATTGAATTTCAAAATTTTCATAAAGATTTGTTGTCTATTTTTAAAATAAAAAAAATGAATTTCGAAAAAGACGAACGTCTTCAATGGAATCTTTTTATGAATCAATTTTTGAATTATTCTATTCTTCATGGAAGAGCAATTGAAGATTATTTACCTTCACGGGTTCAATAGTTCAGCAGAATCAAAAAAATCAAAAATTTTAGATTCTTATTTAGAAAAAGAAAAACTAATTAATTTAGAATCTCCGAACTTAAATAACTCTCCTAAAAAAGCAATCTCTCAAATAGAAAAAATAATCAGAGAAAGTTCAAGTAGGGTCTGTTTAATAGGAAGTTCTCTCGGGGGGCTTTATGCAACTTTTGTTGCAGATAAATACAATCTTAAATCAGTGACCATTAATCCAGTGGTGACGAATCACATCTCTGGAATGAGAGATCTAGTGGGTTCACATAAAAACTTTCACTCGGAAGAAGAATATGAATTTACATTGAAAGACTACTTTGATTTGCAAAAATTAGGGTTAGAAGAACTTAAGAAGCCTTTAAATCACTTCTGTCTAATTAAGATGTCCGATGAAGTCTTGGATCACAATATAACTTTTGACTTTTTTTCAAAATCTTATGTACTAAGTGAAAAAGGGGGGAATCATAGTTACGATGATTTTTTTGCAAAAATTCCTTTGATTTTAGACTATATGTACTAAAATAGTGCAAAATAAGCTCTAAATAAAGACAAAAAATGCACTATTTTACAGCAATTAGTTTGTTAATATTTTCTCCTAATTTTATTTATACGGAGAATATAATGTCAGATTTTAAAACGTACGAATATATTTGGCTAGACGGATACACTCCCGAAGCAAATATGCGAAGTAAAGTAAAAGCTACTGATGAAGATACAGCACCAGACTGGTCTTTTGATGGTTCATCAACACTACAAGCAGAAGGAGGAAGTTCAGATTGTCTTCTCTTGCCTGTGCAAACTTACGAAAACCCTAATGGGCATGACTTAGTAATGACTCAGGTACAGGCAGCAGATCATACTACTCACCCTTCAAATTTTAGAGCTGCAGCTGCAGAAGTTGTTACGGATGAATGGTGGTTTGGATTCGAACAAGAATTTTTCTTCACCGATGCGAAGACAGGAGAACCACTTGGTTGGGAAGACGGAACTCCTAGAGAACAAGGTGAGTATTACTGTGGTGTAGGGGCTAGTAATGTTGTGGGCAGAGAAATTTCAGACGCTCACTTACATGCTTGTCTTGATCTTGGAATCACTCTAACAGGAACTAATGCTGAGGTTGCCTTAGGACAATGGGAGTACCAATGTTTTGGAAAAGGTATTAAAGCTGCAGATGACCTATGGATAAGCAGATATCTTTTGTTCAAAATTGCCGAAGAATTTGGTGTCGGTGTGAATATTCATCCGAAGCCTAAGACTGGGGACTGGAATGGTTCAGGTATGCACACTAACTTTTCTAACGAAGAAATGAGATCAAAGGGTTCAAAAGAATTATTTGAAGGAATGTGTGAAAAACTTGGAAAAGTCCACGAAGAAGGAATAGCTTCTTATGGTTCAGATAATGATATGAGATTAACGGGATTACACGAAACTCAAAAAATCACAGAATTTTCATATGGTGTAAGTGACAGAGGAGCTAGTATAAGAATTCCAGTTTATACGGTTGAACACGACTGGAATGGCTATTTAGAAGATAGAAGACCTGCTTCAAATGCAGATCCATATAAAATTTTGGCTCACATTGTAGGTACTCTTACTAAATAAGTCGCAAAAGTGTAAAAATGTATGAGACCAAAGGAATAACTCTTGCAAAAGAAGTTAAGAGTTTATTCCTAGGTCTCAACATTTCTTGTTCCATAGATTTAAATTTAATGGTTTTCAGAGATGATTTTTTTTGAAAATATTTTAGATGAGTTATCAGCAAAAATTCTTGTTACTGACGATAACTTGGATGTCCTATTTCTTAATAAATCAGCTGAAGACTATCTGTGTACTACTCTTGAGGAATCAAAAGGAGAAAACATAGACAAAGTTTTTAAAGAAAAAATTAGTAATGAATTGGAACTCCAAGAAATTTTAGAGAACAAAAAGTCCCTAAAACGTCACATTACGACAATTTTTTTAAAAGACAATCTTCAAAAAAAGGCTTCTTTCACTGCTTCCTACTTTGCTAATGAAGAATTCAAAGGAATTATTTTTGAATTTTTTGATAATTCTAAGCCTGAGTCTATTGCTGATAAAATGAAGAAAAGAACTGCAGCATCAGTGACTCAAGCCTTCTCTAGGGGCCTTGCGCACGAGATCAAAAATCCATTAAGCGGTATTCGTGGTGCAGCTCAGTTACTGGCTCAAAAAATTGAAGATCCAAAGAAAAATAAGTTAGCAAATATTATTCTCAAGGAGTCTGACAGACTTGCAGGCATCGTAAACAAGGTTTCTGATAATGGTTTTAAACTGGAACAGACTTTTCAAAACATTCATACCATCCTGGAAAAAATTCCCGCTTTTGTAAAAAACATAGAAAATCAAAGGGTCCAAATTGTTAAAGATTATGATCCTAGTTTGCCTCTAATTGAAATCGACAACGCTCTTATTTCTCAAGTATTTTTTAACTTAGCGACCAATTCTATTGAAGCGTTTAAAAAAAATAATTCTTCAGGAAAAATTACTATAAGAAGTAGAGTTGCTTATGAAGTCTTCATTAACAACAAAAAATATAATACCGCCTGCCAAGTAGAATTTATTGATAATGGTCCGGGCATTCCAGATGACATTATTGATTCTGTTTTCTTCCCTTTAGTTTCATCAAAAGAAATTGCCTCAGGATTAGGCTTATCCATTGTTAAAGGGATTATCAATCAGCACCACGGATCTATTGATTGTTCTAGTGATGATACAGGAACAACATTCACAATTCTTTTACCTATTTCAGAAATAAACTTTGAAAAGACAAAAGCAAGCGAAGGGATAAATGGCTAAAAATAAAAAAATCTGGATTGCCGATGACGATGAATCAATAAGATTTGTTCTGGAATCGGGTTTATCAGAAGCTGGTTTTAACGTTTCGACTTTTGAAGACGGTAACGAAGTTGTCAATAAGTTAGATATCGAATCACCCCACCTATTGCTTACCGATTTAAAAATGCCGGGTAGAGATGGAATGGATTTATTAGAAACTTTTCGTAATGAGCATCAAAAAATCCCCATTATTATTATGACCGCACATTCTGATTTAGATACTACCGTAGAAGCTTTTGAAGCAGGAGCTTGGGATTACATAGCCAAACCTTTCGATTTAAATACAGCAATAGAAAAAATTAATAAGGCTATCTCTGAGAAGAAAAATGTTCAAAAGAAACTTACAGAAAAAGAAGAGATAAGCCTCAGGGCAGGAAAAATTCTTGGAAAGTCACCTGCTATGCAAGATTTGTTTAATTCCATAGGGAAATTGTCTCACTCTGACAGCACAGTATTATTGGTCGGCGAGTCAGGAACCGGAAAAGAATTAGTTTCTCAAGCGATTTTTGAGCACTCAGATAGATCAAATAAAAAGCTTATTTCGCTTAATGTAGCTGATATACCTGTTGAGCTATTAGAGTCTGAATTATTTGGTCATGAAAAAGGGGCATTCAAAGGTGCCGGTGATCAGAGGATAGGTAGATTTGAGCAAGCTGATAAAGGAACTTTGTTTTTAGACGAAGTTGGAGATATGCCTCTAGAAACTCAAACTAGATTAATAAGAGTTTTATCAAGTGGTGAATTTTATAGAATTGGGGGAAATAGCCCTATTAAAGTTGATGTCAGGATTATTGCTGCTACAAACCAAAATCTCGAAGAGAAAGTTAGAAATGGATCATTTCGAGAAGATCTTTATCACAGACTTAATGTCATCAAAATAAATTTACCTCCTTTAAGAGATAGAAAAGAAGATATTCTTTTGTTAACCAGTTATTTTTTGAAGAAGTTTTCTGAAGAAGCAAAAATCAAAGTTAAAGTTCTCAGCAAAGAAGTTGAAGAGTTATTTGAAAATTTAATCTGGCCAGGAAATGTTTTGCAGTTACAAAATGTTTGCCAGTCACTAACTTTATTATCCTCTGGTCAAGAGATTTCAATAAGTGATATTCCTAAAGACCTTTCTTTGCAGCGAAAAGGTCCAGAAATGAGTTGGAGCGATATGCTTGAATCATGGGCATCAAAAAAACTTCTTAAAGGTGATGATCATATTCTCAATAGCGCTACCCCAATATTTGAAGGTACTATGATTAAAGCGGCATTGAAAGTGACAAAAGGTAAAAAAAGTGAAGCAGCTAAGCTATTGGGCTGGGGAAGAAATACTCTAGCTCGAAAGATTACTGAACTCGACCTTTAGTTTACCAGGGGTAATTTTTCCGAAACCCAATTATTGATTCCGCCCTTTAGAACGAAAACACTAATTTCTTCTTTTTTTAAATCTGAAGCCATGCGAGATGAATTTGTCCCATTCTGACAAACCAATATTACTGGTTTGCCATCAGCTTTCGCTATTTCCTTCTTACAAACATCTAAATCAGGACCAACATGTCTTGCTTGACTAATTTTTCCTTCATCGAATTCTTTTTGAGATCTAATATCAATAACGAGAGCATTCTTTTTATTAATCAAAACAACTCCCTTATGAGGTTCTAAATTAATTGCTTTCGAAATCCTATCCAACAGGTAAAGAGCAAATAATGAAAAGATTAAAGGAATAACAATAAACCAATTGTCGATTAAAAATTCAATAAAATATGGCATAAGCGCGATATGATAAACGTAAAACTGATTTGACACTATGAATTCGGAAGAAAATTTTTCTCACTTAGTTCTTGTAAGGCATGGACAAAGTGAGTGGAATGCAAAGAATCTCTTCACAGGTTGGAAAAATCCAGGCCTCACCGAAAAAGGTTTGGAAGAGGCAAAAATCACAGGAGAAAAAATAAAAGAACAAAACATTATTTTTGATATCCACTTTACCTCGGAACTAAAAAGGGCTCAGTTAACAGGGGAAATAATTCTTTCTGAAATAGAACAAGAATCTTTAGAGACAGTAAAAAATATCGCTTTAAATGAAAGAGACTACGGTGAATTGTCTGGACTTAATAAAGATGAATCCAGAGAGAAATGGGGAGAGGAACAGATTCATATTTGGAGAAGATCTTTTGATCAGCCTCCACCAGGTGGAGAAAGTTTAAAAGATACTGCCGATAGAGTTATTCCGTATTTTGAGAAAGTTATAGAGCCCTTTCTTAATGAAAAAAAGAATGTACTGATATGTGCTCATGGAAACTCTCTTAGAGCGCTTGTAATGCATATAGAAAAAATATCACCTGAAGAGATTGTTAAAATAGAAATAGCTACGGGTGAACCTATTTTTTACAAATTCCAGAATAAAGAATTTTTCAGAAGTTAGAGTCTTACTTCAAAACCTTCATTTTGCAGAGCTTGTTTAACTTTTTTAATCGAAATTTCCTCGTAATGAAAAATACTAGCTGCAAGTAAAGCGTCAGCTTTTCCAAGCTTTACGGCATCAACTAAATGAGAAAGTTCTCCAGCTCCGCCAGATGCGATAACAGGAATCGATAAATTCTTTGAAAGCTGCATATACAAGTCATTATCAAAACCGCTTTTAGTTCCATCTTTGTCCATAGAGGTCATGAGAATTTCTCCCGCACCTAAATCCTGACCTTTTTTTGCCCACTCAATAGCATCTAATTCGGTTTTGTTTTTTCCACCGTGAGTATAGACATTCCAGATTTCCCCATCCTGCTTAGCATCTATAGCTAAAACAATACATTGAGCTCCATACTCTTTGGAAGCCTCCGCTATAAGATCAGGCTTTAAAATAGCACTTGTATTAATAGAAACTTTATCAGCCCCCGATTTTAGAAGCATATCAATATCTTTAAGAGATTTTATTCCACCTCCAACAGTAAATGGGATGAAGACTTGCGAGGCTATTGATTTAACAGTCTCAATTGTGGTGGAACGTTCCTCAAAAGACGCATCGATATCCAACATGCATATCTCATCAGCACCTTCAGCATCGTATCTTTTAGCAGCTTCTGCTGGATCTCCAGCGTCAACAATATCCTTGAAATTAATACCTTTTACTACTCTTCCCCCTCTGACATCTAAACAAGGGATAATTCGAACTGCTAAACTCATTTTTTAAAACATCTCTAAGGCTTCTTTGAAGTTTATTTTATTTTCATAAAGCGAAACACCGCAGATAGCTCCGATAACGTTGGGAATTTTTGAAAGATTTGTTAAATCGTTTATGTCTTTTACTCCTCCCGAAGCAATAACAGGAAAAGGAGATAATTTTGCAACTTCAGATGTTTCTTCTAAATTTGGCCCCGAAAGCATACCGTCTTTATTAATGTCTGTATAAATAATTGATTTGATAGGCAGATCTTTATAAGAACTGATTAGTTCTGAGGCTGACAATTTTGAAGCTTCTGTCCATGCTTCCGCAGCAAGAAAACCATTTATTGCATCGATACCCAAAATGATTTTTTCCGGAAAAGTTATACAGGCTTTAGTAAATAGTTCTTTATCCTTAATTGCAATGCTTCCTAAGATTACATTATCAACGCCAGATGAAAAGATTAAATCTAGGGTTTCCAGATCTCTTACTCCTCCTCCTAGTTGAAGATTTACGTCTGGGAATTTTGCTTTGATCTCTAAAATACTTTCTAAGTTCTCAGGTTTGCCTGACTTGGCACCGTCTAAATCGACCAAATGCAGTCTTTTTGTTCCTTCTTTTATCCAATGGGTTGCTGCATCGATGGGTTTTTCAAAATAAACTTTAGTTGAGGACAAGTCTCCTTTTTGCAAACGAACACATTTTCCACTTTGAATATCAATTGCAGGAATTGGCAGCATTTAAATTTTCCAATTGATAAAATTTTCTAAAAATTTAAGACCTATCTCTCCACTTTTTTCCGGATGAAATTGAGTAGCAAAAATGTTTTCAGTGGCTAACGACGAAACAAACTCTTCTCCATAATGTGTAGTGGTGATACTGGTTTCTGTGTTTGAAGCCACAAAAGAATGAACAAAATAAAAAAACTGTTTATCTTCTATTCCTGAAAATAATTCGTGTTTTTTTTCAATCTTTACATTATTCCAACCCATGTGAGGTATTTTTAGATTTTCTTTATTTATGTCTTTTATTTTAGTGATGCTTCCATTAATTACACCTAAACCGTTCTCTTTGCTTTCTTCACTTGAATCAAAGAGGATTTGAAGACCTAAACAAATTCCAAGAAAAGGTTTCCTTTTAATTGCATCCAATAAAGGATTAATCATTTCCGTTTCATTTAATTTTTTTACGCAAGAGCCCATTGAACCTTGTCCTGGAAAAACAAGCTTATCGATACTTTTAAATTTATCAGGAGTATCGACAATTGAAACTTTTGAACCAAGTGATTTAAGAGCTCTAGCTACTGAATGTATGTTGCTGGCCCCATAATCAACTACTCCAAGGTGCATTAATTTATAGCAACCCTTTAGTGGAAGGAAGAACATCTCCTTTAGAAGGATCTACCATACATGCAGTTTTGAGAGCTAAAGCAAATGCTTTGAATATAGTTTCAGCTTGGTGATGAGCGTTTTCCCCTTTGAGGTTATCAATGTGAACAGTTGCAAGAGCTTTGTTGACAAAACCATGGAAAAATTCTTTTAACAAGCTCAAATCAAAATCGTTAATCGATTCTTTTGTGAAATTTACATTCCAACTTAGCCCTGGTCTTCCTGAGAAATCTACAACAACCCTTGATAAAGCCTCATCCAAAGGAGCATATGCAGAGCCAAATCTGAAAATACCTTTTTTATCGCCTAGAGCATTATTGAATGCTTCTCCAAGACTAATGCCTACATCTTCTACTGTATGGTGAGCATCCACCTCTAAGTCTCCTTTTGCATCTAAGTCGATATCAAATCCGCCATGTTTAGATAGCTGATCAATCATGTGAACAAAAAAAGGCAGATCTGCTTTTAGATTACTTTCTCCTTTACCATCTAAAGCTAGAGAAAGTTTGATTTGAGTCTCTTTGGTATTTCTTTCTAATTCAGCTTTTCGCATCTTAATCCTCTTTCAAAAAGACATTATAGCGGACAGAAATCAGTAAAATAATAAACATGAATCAATTTTCAAAAAAAATTATTGATTGGCAAAAGAACCAAGGAAGAAATAATCTTCCTTGGCAGAAAAAAAGTGCTTATGAGGTTTGGATTTCTGAAATTATGCTTCAACAAACGCAAGTTGAAACTGTAATCCCTTACTACAAGGCATTCATAAAAACCTTTCCTGAAATAAAAAATTTGGCTGAAAGCTCTGAAGAACAGGTTATGGGTTTGTGGAGTGGCTTGGGCTATTACTCTAGAGCAAGAAATATTCATAAAACTGCAAAAATAATCTTGAATAAATACAAAGGAAAATTCCCTCAAGATTTTAAAAATTTAGTTGAACTCCCAGGTATCGGTCCCTCCACAGCAGGAGCAATACTTTCCCTTGCATTTGAGTTACCTGGAGTAATTTTAGATGGGAACGTAAAAAGAGTTATTGCTAGGTTTAAAGGCATTACTAATCCAATAGATAATAATGAGACTCAAAAAGAAGTAAAAAGTTTTGCTGAGGGATTTTTACCAAAAGACTCATTAAGAGAATATTCTCAAGGGATAATGGATTTGGGTTCCTTGTTGTGTAAGCCAAAAAATCCTATATGTAATATTTGTCCCGTAAATAAAAATTGTCAGGCTTTTAAGTTAGGAGTTCAAGAAAAAATTCCATTAAAAAAAAATTCCAAACCAAAAAAAGAAAAAAAGATTGATTGGTTATTAATATCTTCAAAAAATAAAATTTTGCTTAAACGGAATGATAGTAAAGGCATCTGGAAAAATTTGTGGCTTTTTCCTGATAGAGATATTTTGAGTAAAGACAATATCTCTTTGCTTGAGAAAAAAGAGTCTCTCCCTGAAATTATTCATAATTTATCTCATCAAAAACTAAATATCTCAACGGTTAAATACCAAATAAAAAACAAAGACAGATTAAAGATAGACAGATCCAGCTCAGTTTGGGTTAGCAAAGCAGATTCAGTTAAAATGGGTATGCCCAAACCCATTAAAGAGATAATAAAAAATTATTTATGAAAACTGTTTTTTGTAGAAAATATCAAAAGGATTTGCCTAAGATGGATAGAGCTCCTTTTCCAGGAGAAAAAGGAGAAGAAATTTTTTCAAGTGTTTCCAAGCAAGCTTGGATGGAATGGCTTCAACAACAGACAATGCTTGTGAATGAAAAGCAATTAGATTTATCTAAAAAGGAATCCAGAGATTATCTTAGCCAGCAACTCGAAAACTTTTTAAATAATGAATCTTTCGATAAAGCTGAGGGTTTTGTCCCTTTAGATAAATAACTTTATTAGCTTGCTAAATATCTATAGAATTTGATTTTCTTTTTGCCCAGATAGCTCAGTCGGTAGAGCAAAGGACTGAAAATCCTTGTGTCGGTGGTTCGATTCCACCTCTGGGCACCATCAAAAATAATACTTTATGCTTTTCCCTTGAGAAAATAAAAAGTAATTCCTGCGGCAATAAATTCAAAAATCATAAAGAATACAAAGATCATATCTGGCATTCCATCTAGAATTAAACTGAGTGCTCTTCCAAGGCCAATCCCAAGCATAAAAACAAACATGCACCATAAAGCGGGAACCGTTAGGCTTTTATTAAAAGCACCAGAAATCCACAATAGCACACAGCCTATATATAAGCCCATAACTGCTCTAAAGATATTGGACAAGTTATTGTCTGCTACTTCAATTCCATAAAGAACTGGAAGAAACTCCTTTGGATTTAATCCGTATCCCAAAGCTGCTGGAAATACTCCGATAGAAATAAATAATAAAAAATACGATTCTTTAGTCATGTTTATTCTTTGCGTCAAATTTTTAAAAATTACAATAGTTTCAAAATTAATAATAAAACTTTTCTGCAATGTTTGCGCATCCTTGTGTAATATTTATCCATGTCTGAAAAATTACTTTTGGAAGGCTTAAAGGTTATTGATGCGGGAAGTTTTATCGCAGGACCAGTATCAACCACAATTCTTTCTGATTTTGGAGCAGAAGTCATCAAGATTGAACCGCCTAAAATCGGTGATAGCTTAAGACATTTAATTGCTCGAACAAAAAGAGTAAATCCAGTTTCCGATAAAGACTATTGTTGGCATTTAACCTCAAGAAATAAAAAAAGTTTAGCCTTAAATCTTGGCGACCCAAAAGGACAAAAAATTTTGCAAGAACTGGTAAAGGTTTCTGATGTATTTGTTACCAATATGCCGAAAAGAATAAGAGATAAATTGAAAATTAACGCCTCAGACTTACTTCCTTTGAATGAGAGACTTATCTATGGGTCTTTGACAGGCTACGGCGAAGAAGGTCCAGACTCGCACAGAACTGCCTTTGATACGATGGCTTGGTGGGCAAGAAGTGGTTTGATGGATATCGTAAGACCGTCGGACAATTCAACTCCAGGGATGCCGCCCATAGGCATGGGCGATCAGCCTACTGGAGTGTCTTTATTTGCAAGCATCATGACGGCTCTTTATAGAAGAGAAAAAACAGGCAAAGGTGGTGAAGTAAATACTTCTTTGATGGCCAATGGTGCATGGTCAAACGGATCTTTCATTCAAGCAGCGCTTTTTGACGCTGATTTTCCAGAAAGGAAGGCTGAAGTTACTCCTCACCCTTTTGGCGGAAGATATGAAACTAAAGATGGAAGATTTTTATTATTGGCAATCATTGATGCAGCTAAAGAATGGCCAAAATTATTGAAAGCTCTCGATATAGAACATTTCAATAACGATGAAAGGTTTTCGTCCTTTCAAAAAATGAACGAAAATCATCAAGATCTTTATAAGGAACTTGAAAAAATTTTTAAGCAATACGACTTGAGTGAGATAGTTGAAAAACTAAGATTCTCTGAAGTTACCTTTGGAATTCTTAGTAAATCTACGGATCATAAAAAAGACGAACAATTTTTAAAAAGTGAAGTCTTGGTTAACTTTTCGAAGGATAGTTTTGAAACAGAAAACTTAACTGTAAATAGTCCAGTATTTCTTAAAGACGAGCCTAAAAAAACTCCCTCCAGAGGTCCTGACTTAGGTGAACATTCCAAAGAAATTCTCTCTGACATTGGCATAGACTCGAAAGAACTAGACATGCTCAAAGAAGATGGTGTTATAGATTTTCCTCAAAATTAGACAATCAGATATATAAGAAGTTTCAATAATGTGACATGCATAGTCATTTACTAATTTATAATCATTAAATGAAATTTTTTATTATTTTTTCTCTTCTATTCTACTCAAATTTTTATTTTTCTATTCCGAACAATATTTTGGAATATGAACTTGGCGCAGAGATTGAAAATGTTGAATGCAAAACTTGGGAATATTATCAATCAGGATTAACTCAAAGTTACAGATGCTTTACCAAAAGAAATAATAATGAAGCCATTGAATTCATTAGCGATCCTTATACAAAAAAAATAGGAAAAATAAACAGACATATCTTAATTAATTCTTTAGATATTGATCTGCTAATTGCAAAAATGATTGAAAACTATGGCGAGCCAAAAAAGGTAAGCACCGACATAACAGACGTTAATGAATTCAAGATATTAGTTTGGGGAGAAGCAAGGGTTATATTTATTGACGATATAGATTTTCAAATATCTACCAAAAAAAACAAAGGCTTGTCTTTAAGCTTTTCAAGCTGTGAAAGATTAAGTTTTGGCTCTAATTGTAAAAAATTTTTTGATGTAAATGGTCAATCCTCAAAAATTATATCTACGTTAGCTTTGACTGATGCGATAGTTTATAAAAATAACCTGCAATCAATTGAAGCAAAAAAAAATATTGGTTCATCCAGAGAATATTTAAACAATAACTCAAGAAAAGACTTTAAAATAGATTTTTAAAAATTAGTGTTGGAGAGTTAAATGAGAACTATTGAGGATTTATTAGAGGGCTTAATCTATGCCAGCAGATGGCTTTTAGCACCCATTTATATGATTTTGTGTCTTTGCTTGGCACTGATCGCCATAACTACAATTCAACACTTCATTCAATATGCTCCGGGTTTAATGAGCATGAAGTTAAAAGAAGTACTTTTGTTTGTTCTGCAAGTGGTAGACCTTGCTTTGATCGCTAACCTTGTTGTGATGATTATTTTTTCCGGTTACGAAAACTTTATTTCCAAAATTGATGTAGCAAAAGATGACAGAGATAGACCGGATTGGATGGGATCAGTTGATTTTAGTGATCTAAAAATTAAATTGGTTGCCTCAATTTTAGCTATATCTGGTATTGGACTGCTTGAAACCTTTCTTAAAATAGCTGGTTCAGGTGATGTTGCAGTGAGCGAAGTAGAGATTAAGTGGATGGTTATCATTCACATCATTTTTATAATCTCTGGATTGCTTTTAGCAATGATGGATTATGTTGCCCATCGAAGCAGCAAACATTAAATATTCAAAAATACCTTTTTGCTAAAAGCCAAAATAGGAAAGGTATTATTGCAATACCTATAAATGCTATTGAAGCAGATTGGCTGGTAAGAGCTGCCGTTCCTATGAAAGCGTAAACTACTGCAATCAATAAATTACTCACAATCATTACAGTTAGAAAAGTATTCCATTTCATGCCGGCTATGCCAGCAGCTACCGTTGAAATTTCCGCTAGAGCTGGAGCAGGCCTAGCAATCAATAAAATACTTATGCCAAATTTTTTTGCCACCTCTTCTGATCTTTCTAAATCTTCTTGACTGAGTATTTTTTTTGCTAAAGGTTTGGCAGCATACTTTCCTATCGCAAAACCGATAACTGATCCTAGAGTAAGTCCTATCCATATGACTGGAATAGATAAATAAAATCCCAGAATAGCTCCAGCAAAAGTATTGGTAACGCCATTTGGAATGGGCAAAAAAACATCTGCCGCTAACGCGAAAATAACCAAAATGGAGTTTAAAAATTTATTGTTTCCACTCCATTCAATAAATTGATCTGTTAAGTCAGCTATCGATGACTCAAGTAATGACAAGGGTAATATGATTGAGGTCAAAACAATTATGATAAAACCCAGAGTCTTTAAGAGAGTATAGATATTCATACCTTTTTACATTTTATATCTTTGTCCAATAGGAAAAAATTTAATTCAAGAATTAAGTGAATGTTAAAATATGGCAGTTATACTGTCATTTCCAATGTTTAAAAATCTATTTTTTTTCTTATTTGTGATTACTCTTTTTTTCTCTTGTTCTGAATTTGAGAGAAAAACAGAAAAAGAATTAGCACAGGAAAAATTTGGAGATGCCCCTTTAGTCGAATACAAGCCTAGTCCCAATCCAGATAAAAACGCCTATTTTGGTGACTTGCATGTTCATACAGAAAATTCTTTTGATGCCTATGCCTTTGGAACTACCGCTTCTCCTGCTGATGCCTATAAATATGCCAGAGGTGAAGCAATAAAACACCCTACGGGTTATCAAGTCCAGTTATCAAGACCTTTGGATTTTTATGCTGTTACCGACCATGGCGTATTTCTGGGCTTGATGAAAGAAGCTGCCGACCCAAATAGTGAAATTGGACAATATGAACTCACTAAGCCTCTGCACAATCTCAATGAAAACGTAAGTAACAGTATTATCTCAATAATAAGAAGAGCAAATCTTTTTAGGCCATTTGCTCAAGAATTAGCAAATAACGTCCAAGATGGAACTGTAGACATAAAACTCTTAGAGAAAGTGAGTAGTGACGTTTGGCTCAAAACGATTGAAGCTGCAGATCAAGCCAACGTTCCAGGTACTTTCACAACCTTTGCTGCCTATGAATATTCTTCATCGGTTGAGATTTACGATACTTATTTGCATAGAAATGTAATTTTTAGAGATACAAAAAACTTACCAAAAAGAATTTTTACTAGAGCTGATAGTTTAAATCCAGAAGACCTTTGGAAATGGATGGATGGACTCAGAAGCAAAGGAGTAGAAAGTTTAGCAATTCCTCATAATTCAAATATTTCAGGCGGTGCTGCTTTTAAAATGACTTACTATGACGGCAAGCTCATAGATGAAGCATACGCTTCACAAAGGATAAGAAATGAGCCTTTGGTTGAGGTTACTCAAGCAAAAGGTTCTTCCGAAACACATCCTCTGCTGTCAAAAAATGATGAATGGGCAGCATTTGAAATACCAGTAGAAAAGCAAGCTAAGGTTTTAGAAAATGCAAAGGGGAGCTACGTTCGCAATGCTTACTTAAGGGGTCTGAGCTTAGCTGAACAAGGGTTAACAAACCCTTACAAATTTGGCCTTGCAGGCGCTAGTGACACTCACGTTGCTGCAGGTTCCTATACTGAAGAAGCTTTCTTTTCAAAAATTGGTTTGCTTGATGGAACTCCAGAATTAAGAGGTTCGGTCCCTTTCAATTGGGCCGTTGCTAAAGCCGCTAAAATCTTTAGACCAGAATCTTTTGCTGAGATTAATGGAAAAGACTATATGGCAGTAACAGATAGGCTGATAGGCTTCTCAGCTTCAGGCCTTACTGGAGTTTGGGCGAAAGAAAATACTCGTGAGGATATTTACGATGCCTTTAGAAGAAAAGAAACCTTTGCTACCAGTGGTCCAAGAATAAAGGTACGCTTTTTTTCAGGGTATGATTTTGAAGATACTAAAATTAATGACTTAGATCTTGTTAAAAAAGCCTATGAGGATAATTTATCTATGGGTTCCACCATTAATATAGAAAAAGAGAGGGAACCGAAGTTTTTGGTATGGGCTTCTGCAGACCCATTGGGTGCGCCACTTCAAAGAATTCAAATTATCAAAGGTTGGTTGGAAAATGGAAAGCACCAAGAAAAAGTATATGACGTTGTGTGTTCAGATGGATTAGTTGTCAATTCATCCACACATCGTTGTCCTGATAATGGTGCTAGAGTTGATATTGAAACCTGTTCTGTAAGTAAAAATTCTGGAGCCTCAGAGTTAAAGACTTTTTGGTTGGATCCTGATTTCTTAATGGATCAAAGAGCTTTTTATTACGTTAGAGTTTTAGAGAATCCAGTTTGTCGATGGTCAACTTGGGACTCGATCAGAGAAGGTGTTGAACCAAGATCTGATATCCCAGCAACAATTCAAGAGAGAGCTTGGACTTCTCCAATTTGGTTTGAACCAACCAAATCTTGAAATATTTATTTCTGTGTTAGAAAATTCTTAAATAAGTTATGAAATCCTTTTTTTCAAAATTTAAAAATCTTTTACTAATAGGAGCTTACAAAACCCTTGTGATTTTTGAAAAACTCACCAATAAAGGAATAGCCTTAGACTTCATTTCGAAAGATTACATCGATAATCCTTACAAGACTTACAACTTGATGAGATCTCATAAACCTATTTTGTTCTCTCAGACAACAAGATTGCATTGGGTTACAAAAATGGAGTTTGCTCAAGAAATGTTAAGAGATAAAAGATTCAGTGTGGACGATCGAAAGTACCCTATCGCAGAAAAAAGGAGAAAAGAATTTAAAAAAGCTGGTAGAGAAATCATGTTAGAACAGTTTGAAAATCCTAGTATGTTAAAGCTTGATCCTCCTGATCACTCTCGGATAAGAAAGCTGGTGCAATATGGTTTTACCAATAGATACATAACTTCTCTTGAACCTGAAATAAAAAAAATAGTTGAAGATTGTCTAAATAAAGTTCACAACCAAGATTCATTTGACTTAATCGAAGACTTAGCAAAACCGCTTCCAGCGGTTGTGATCGCAAAAATGATGGGATTACCAAATGAAGACTTGGATCAATTTCAAGCTTGGTCTGAAGATTTATTGGTTGGTGTTGGAGGAATAGGTACTTCTAGAGAGGATATTAAAAAGTCAGGAGATGCTTATGAAGCATTGATAAATTATTTTGAAGAAATCATTCTTAGTAGAAAAAATTCTCCAGGTGAAGACTTTATTGGGAAACTTATTCAGGCAGAGGAAGAAGGAGATAAATTAAACATCAAGGAAATGTATGGTACCTGTTTACTGCTCTTGATTGCTGGACACGAGACTACTACTCGCTTAATTGGTAACGGCATGTTCACGCTTTTTAATCATCCTGAGAATATGACTCACTTGAGAAATGATTTAACTTTGATACCCAATGCTATAGAAGAAATGCTGAGGTACGAGCCTCCTGTTCATGCAACTGTCAGGTTTGCTGAAAGTGATATGATCTATAACAACAAACTCTACAAAAGAGGAACCCCGTTTGCGGTCAGCATTGCAGGTGCAAATCGAGATCCCGAAGCAAATGATAATCCCAATGAATTTAATATTTTTAGAGAAGATATCAAACACATCTCATTTGGTTACGGACCGCACATGTGCATTGGAGCAAGTCTAGCAAGAATTGAATCCAGAATAGCTTTTGAAGCCTTATTTGAAAGATTTAAAAATCTTAATTTATTAGATAAAAATCCCAAGTGGGGGAAAAATTTAATTTTTCGAGGTTTTGACAATTTGCAAATAAAAATCAACTAAAAAAAAGGCGTTCTTGAAAGAACGCCTTTTTTTAAAGAGTCTGTTTAGAATCTATGAATAACTTCTAATCCAGCTCTAATACCAGGATAGTACTTAACTCTAGCTCCTCCACCTTGACTTTGAGGATAGATTAAAGAGAAAGCTAAGTCGTCTTTTTCATCAAGACAATTGGTGCAGAAACCTCTAAGAGTGGTTCCATTATTAAATTCAATTGCAGTTGAAAAGTTTAATCTTTCAATCGTATCGTTTAAAGTTAATCCTTCAACACGCTCGTCTCCAAGAGCAATATCAGATTTGTAAGAATAACTTGCGCTAATGACAACATCACCTATTCTTGTAGGCTCTATGTGATCAAAAGAAAAAATCATAGCTTGTTCAGGAGTCCAAGGCATTTTGCCCCCAGCTCTTTGGTATGCTCCCGCAGCAGTGTTACTACAAGAGGTAAAAGATCCGTGAACTTCTGACCAATCTCTTGAATCATCACAATAATCGTCATATTGAGCATCTATGTAAGCATAATTGAAGTTAAGAGTTGTACCTTGAGAAACTCTTGCAGTCAGATTAAAGTCTAATCCATTAATAGTAGAGCTTCCTGCATTTTGTTTGATACCTAAAGGTAAACCTTGAACAACCTTCACTTTGATTAATTGTTTATCAGTCCAATCATAAGTATAAGCTGCTGCACTTAAACGAAGTGTGTCTTCGAGAAAAGAGCCTTTATAACCAATTTCATACATTTCTAGTTCTTCAGGATCAAATCCTTGTTCAACCAAATCTCTAAAATAGTTAGCAAATTGCCAGCCACCACCTTTATAGCCAGTTGCTACAGTAAACCAAAGCATGCTTCTGTCGTCTGGTTTATAGTCGATAGTCATTTTAGGATCTGTTGAAGACCAGCTTGCTTTCTTGTTAACTTCAAAAACATTTGCTGCAGAACCAATTGGTGCTATTCCTATACCTTGTAACTCAACAACTTTAGCAAAAGCATCGCGATATCGGCTATTTCCTGCTGCAAGGGGATTCGCTTTGTCAGCATCAGTTATTGCAGCAAGTTCAGTCACAGCAGCAAGAGCTGCGGCTGGTAAAGCTGCAATAGCGCCGTCAACCACGGCTTTTTGTGCTCCAAAAGTTCTAGCTGTGTACCATGTGGTTACATCGTTTTGATCAAAACTAGCGCTATTTGTATTGTCTGGCGCGATAATCTGAGAAGGCACACCTACTGAGTTTGAACCAGTAATATATGTCATTCCTTTCACATCATAACTATATCTAGCACCTAAAGTAATGTTCCATTGTTCAGCCATAGGTATGGTCACTTGACCGAAGGCAGCAGAAGATTTGTTATTGATTCTTAAGTCAAGATCAGCTGTACCCCAATCCTCATAATTCTGTGCAGTCGCGGTAGACCAAGTTTTGTATAACAAGTTTTTTGAAGGACTCGGCCCAGTGTATGCGCCAGCCTTGAAAAGACCTACATTAGCTAAAGAGCCTGCTTGAAATAATCCGCCATCTGCTACAGCGACAGCGGCGGCGGCACCTTGGTTGAATAAGCCTTCAGGTCCGGTTTTAAATTGATCGAATCTATCACCATAATCGAGGAAGGAATAAAAACCTGCAACCCATTGTATTTCGTCTTCTGGCTTGGAATTCCATCTCAACTCTAAACTAGATTGATTTGTTTTTTGAAAAGAAGATTGGGTAAATGATTTAGCTGCAGTAGCATCAAAATCTCTTCGTTCTTCCCCTTGGTTTTGATTTGTAGCTGCAAGGACGGTTAAGTCATAGTCATCTCTAAAGAGTTTAACTTTTGCCGAAATCAAAGTATCTTCGTTGACTGCAAAAGTATCCAAGTCGCTTGCAGAAGAATATTTATCTGCTCTAAAAGACGAAATAGCAGCTGCATCACTAGCAAAAGCTTGGGCACCAGCTAAGTTTGTTTGAAAAATATCTATACCTAAAGCTGCCGCTTGAGGACTTGCTTTTATAAGATTAAATTGTGCTGCATTACAAGAAGTAGAAGCATCCTCACAAATAACCGGTTCTGCAATAAGCTCGCCTACATCAGACTCTGAATAATCCGCAGTTAAAGACCATTCGTAATCATTGCCTTCGCCAAAGAGGGAAAATCTCATGTTTTCATTTTTTGGACCATCGTCGTCACCACGCAAAGTCTCTGTATGAGGTCCTTCAACGTCTTGATAACCAAGAATCATTCTTCCATATAGATCACTTCCTAGCTCTCCTGAAATCATGTAGCTTAAGGATTCATAACCTGAATCTCCTATTCCAGCTTTGAGCTTTTGTTCAAATTCGCTTGTGGGTTTTTTGTAATAAATACTGATAGCTCCACCTAAGGCATTTCTTCCGTATAGAGTTCCTTGTGGACCTTTTAAGACCTCGACTCTCTCGATATCTACTAAACCTGTCATGACAGATTGGGCTCTAGACATAAAAATCTCATCTACAAAAAGTGCATTTGAACCTTCAGATCCTACATCAAAAGCAGTCGAACCAATTCCTCTAAGCCAAATGTTAGCTCTTCCGACATCCTCTCCAGACATCAACATGTCAGGAACAAGACGAGTAAGATCGTTTGTATCTCTTACACCTGCATCTTCAAGCATATCTCCAGAGAAAGCTTGCAATGCGGAAGGTACGTCTAATAAATTTTGTTCTCTTTTTTGAGAAGTAACTACCATCTCTTCTAAGGCAACTTGAGCTAAAGAAACAGTAGAGGTTAAAAAAAGCGATATAGCTATCGCATATTTGAAAATGGTTTTAATCATTTTTCCCCCGTAGTTAAAAAACTGCGACGTCTTGTCGCTTTTAAAAAAGGGATTCTATCAAAAAGAAGGAGGATTTGTGCACAAAAATAGTGCCAGGTAGCATACGATTTATTCTCTGTCAAAATGGTTAAAATATAACAAGTCTTCCCCCAAGAAAATAAATATGATTATATTAATTCCCAATTTGGAGAAAGTGTTATGCAACTGAGATATTTTAATCAACCCCATTTCGAAAATGGTTCTTTAAAGCTCATATCACAAGTTTTAAAAGAACATGGAATAAAAAATCCATTAATTTGTACTGATCCAGGATTGGTAGCTATTGGGATGACGGATAAAATCAGAAATCTTCTTTCAAATGAACTTTCTCCAACATTTTATACAGAAACCCCCGCTAATCCTACTGAGCAAGCTGTGAATGACGCTTTGGAACTTTATAAACAAAACAAATGTGATGGTGTTGTTGGGTTTGGAGGAGGTTCAAGCATGGATCTTGCCAAGACAGTTGCATTGATGGCAAACCATGAGGGTAATGTCGTAGACTATTCGGTAAATGAAGGTGGCACTGGAAAGATTACAGAAACGGTTCCAACAATTGCGATTCCAACCACTTCAGGAACAGGGAGTGAAGTGTCTCTTGGAGCAGTGATAATTATGAATGATGGGAGAAAATTAATTTTGGCAAGCGATCATTTGGTACCAAATGCAGCCATTTGTGATCCAGAATTAACTTTGGGTCTTCCTCCTATACTTACAGCTGGCGCAGGAATGGATGCTTTAACGCATTGTATAGAGGCTGTTTTATCTCCTTTGGATGATCCGCCAGCTGAGGCAATCGGCTTAGATGGAGTAGAAAGGATTATTAGAAAGGAAAGTCTTGTAAGGGCTTGCGAAGATGGCCAAGACAAAGATGCCAGGTGGAATATGATGATGGCTTCTACCGAAGGAGCAATGGCTTTTTCAAAAGGCTTAGGAGCTGTGCATTCGATGAGTCATGCGGTTGGAGCGGATCAAGAACTTAGATTGCATCATGGCACATTGAATGGTGTAATTTTGCCAACGATCTTGAGATTTAATAAAGGTCATGTGGGAGATAAATACGCAAGAATTTCTAGAGCAATGGGCAAAGATGAATCTACTGATCTAGCAGAAGAAATAGAAAAATTAAATGAAAAGATTGGTCTTCCTAGTGGATTGGCTGCCATGGGAGTTACAGAGGATATGATTCCTGCTTTAGTAGCACATTCAATGACTGATCCTAGTAATATGACAACGCCAAGATTGCCTTCTCAAGATGAATGGGAAAAACTTTTTTTGGAGGCTATGTAATTTAAAAAAGGATTTGAATATGGAAAAAGTTTGTTTAGTAATTGGAGCAGGAGCTGGTATTGGCGGAACAGTAGCTAAGAGATTTGCTAAAGAGGGATATCATGCATATTTAGCTCGAAGAACTGATGAAGAAGGACTTAATAAGTTAATAAATGAAATTTCTGATGCTGGAGGAAAAGCTTCGGGTTCTTTGCTAAATGTGATTGAAGAAAATTCAATTGAAGATCTTGTAAATAAAATAGAATCAGATATTGGTCCCATCGATACAGTCATTTATAACATCGGAGCTCAAATTGGAGACCGTGCTTTAGCTGAAACTAGTTATAAAGCTTTTGAGATGGGATGGCGCATGGCTACATTTGGATTATTTAGACTTGCTCAAGTTATCACGCCAAAGATGAAGGAAAGACAAGGAGGAAATATCATTGTTACTTCGGCAACCTCTGCAGTAAGGGGGAATAAAGGTCAACATTCTCATGCAGCAGCAATGGGAGGCAGAAGAATGTTATGCCAGTCTTTAAATGCTGAATTTTCTAAAGATGGAATTCATGTTGCTCATGTCATTATTGACGGCGCAGTAGATGCACCAGATACTCTGGGAAAAATGCTAGGTCCTGATTTGTTTGAAAAATTTAAAAAACAAAAAGGGGATGACGGTATGATCTTGCCTGAGAATGTTGCTGACACCTACCTCTTTCTAGCTCAACAAACAAAATCAACCTGGACACATGAGATAGACATAAGAGCATTTTCTGACCAAGCTTGGTGGAATCATTAATTTTTATTGGAGAATTTCATGAGATATCTTTCATTACTTTTACTAATTACCTCTATGTCTATTTTTGGCATGCATCATGAAAAACTTGATGTCATAGTTTTTGCAATTGATTTGGAAATTATTGACGGGCAAAAAAAGAGCGCTAGGAACTTTGTTTCAAGAATCACTGACAACGTAAATAGTAAAGAGCCTCAAACTCTAGTTTATCAATACCACTTTTCAAAAGAAGAAAATAAAGTTTTTCTTTTAGAAATTTATCCAAATAACGAAGCTGCCCTAATTCATATGAAGAACTTTCTAGGAAGCAAATGGGAAGCAGAGTTTGTTGAGAACTTCTCTATAAGCAATTTCCAGGTGCTTGGAAATGCAAATTCTAAACTTAAAAAATCTTTAGAGCCATTCACTAAAGATTTCCGAAGTAACCTAATAGGTTTTGATAGAGTTGCAGGACAACTTGGTGAGGAAATTTCTAATATTAAATAATTTTTGCTAGCTCACAAAGTTATTAAGTCTCTCAAAAGCATTAATAAAATCCTCTTTAAACTCTTGCACAACATCACTTGCAGAGATGCTTTGGTTCATCAAGCCAACGCCCTGTCCTACCCAATAAGTTGCAAGATCTTTTGCTCCTTCGTGGCCTCCAGCAGCTAGTTTATTAACCTTTTGTAAAGCTGGCTCAGCGACCATAGGCTGCAATGGCATCGGCAAAGGTTCTGGAGCACTTTCTGCTTCCCATGCCTGGGTCCATGGAGTGACTAACTGTCTAGAATGTTTTCCAGTTCTACTTCTTGACCTAACTGTTTGACTAGAATTAGCAGCAACCATTTTTTCTTTTATCACTGGCTCTACTTCTGACTCAATTGTAGTTAACCAAACTGAGCCACACCAAGCCCCTGAGGCACCCATAGCCATAGCTGCCGCCATTTGCTTACCAGTTACAATTCCTCCCGCAGCCAAGATAGGAACATCGCCATATGGCTGAATAGCTTGGTGAACCTCTGGAATTAACACCATAGTGGAGACACTTCCACAATGTCCTCCTGCTTCAGTTCCGGAGACAACTAAAATATCAACTCCGGCCTTAACTTGATTAATTGCATGTTCTGCGGTTCCTAATAATGCAGCAACTTTACAGTCGTTATCTTTACCCATTTGAATCATCCAGTCTGGAGGAACGCCAAGTGCATTGGCAATGATTTTAATTGGGTGTTTAAAAGCAACATCTAGAAGAGCCTTTGCTCCATCGGATTGTGTGTTTTGAGCAAAACTCGAACCGCCGGTGTCTATTTCTCTTAATTCTGGAGCTTCAATACCATGATTTTCTAGAACATCAGTTCTAAAATCTGCATATTCTTGGGGAATCATTTTTACTAGTTTATCGGCATCAAATTTTTCATCTTTTCCAACCATTTTGTTTGGAATTAAAACATCTACTCCATATGGTTTTCCATCAATGTGGTCATCAATCCATTTCAGCTCTTTTTCCAATTGTTCTGGAGACATACCGACTGCACCTAAAACTCCACAGCCTCCTGCTTTGGAAACTGCTACAACAACATCTCTACAGTGTGTAAATGCTACAAGTGGAAACTCTATGTCCAACATTTCACATATTCTTGAATTCATCATTTCTATACCTCTTATTTCTAATGATTAATATCTTCTAAATTTCAATTCAAATCAAGATTTTTGTATTAAAATTTATTTATGCCAAATAAGACTACCATCCCAGCATCTTTCATTGTCGTATTGCTTTCAACACTGATAGCTTTTGCTGCTAATCAAGGAAGTGTTTCTGTATCAAACATCCCACTCTTTGGTTTTGTAGTGTTTCTGATTTTTGTAATTCAATGGCTTGTTTTTGTACCCTCTTTTATTAATAGAACAGAACATTTTTTTGACTTAACAGGCTCGCTTACTTTTATGTCGGCTGCTCTTTTTACCCTTATGGCAATCCCAGAAATTTATTTGAGGGACATCGTGATCACGTTGTTAGTCGTTGTCTGGGCTACCAGACTGGGTTCCTTTTTGTTTTTTCGAGTAAGAAAAGATGGAGGTGACGGAAGATTTGACATCATGAAAACAAAATTTTGGTGGTTTTTAATGACTTGGAATATTCAAGGCATGTGGGTATTTTTGTCTTTAGCAGCAGGACTTGCTGCAATGACCTCGCAAAATAAGATTGAGGCGGATATCTTCTTGGTGTTGGGAACCTTGATTTGGATTTTGGGTTTCTCTCTAGAAGTTATTGCAGATAATCAAAAATCTAAATTTAGATCCGATCCAGAAAATAAAGACAAATTTATTACAACTGGAATTTGGTCCTGGTCTAGGCATCCGAATTACTTTGGTGAAATTCTTTTGTGGATTGGAATTACAGTAATCGCTTTACCGGTTCTTCAGGGCTGGCAATTTATAACGCTCATCTCTCCTATCTTTATTATCATCCTTTTAACTCAAATAAGCGGAGTGAGATTACTGGAGCTTAGAGGAAAGAAAAAATGGGGAGATAATGAAGAATACATAAACTACATTAAAAATACTTCGGTTTTAATTCCCTTGCCGCCTAAAAAATAATAATAGGAAAACCAATCTTTAGGCATTCATCAAATTTGATAACTCAATCCTGCAGCTTCTACTCCCGCTATTGCACAAATCTCATCACGATCGGGTAAATCTCCTGAGACGCCAACTGAGCCGATTACATCGTCTCCTTTCTTAATCATTATCCCTCCAGGAGATGGTGCTATTTTATTTCCAGATATAGCTCTGGCCGCATTGAAAAAATGAGTTTGTTCAGGTTGAGCGCCGTAAAGATCTCTGATTGCTCTGCTAGAAAAACCAATTCCAACACAACCCCAGGCTTTGGCAAATGCTATATCGGGTCTTATGAGAGCTGAATTATCTTCCATTGCTGAACTTACTAATACTCCTCGAGTATCAAGAACTGCAATCGTTATAGGATTCATATTCTCTTCTCTGGCTTTTTTTAAACAACCTTCAACTATTTTTTGTGCATCTTTAAGGGTAATCATATTTATCTCCTAAATTAAAAAATTACATTATTTCTCTTCAAACTTATAGGACTTAGATCTTTTAAAAGCCTCTCTTTCAAAAAGCATATCCGTGTATCTTTTAATATTAGGTTTGAATGCTTGATCTATTCCAAGTGATTCTGCAACAACAAAAGCATAGCTCACACAGATATCTGCAACCGTAAAACGATTTGAACATAAGTATTCTCTGTCATTTAAAGTTGTCTCTAATAATTTACATCTTGAAACAAACCATCTGCTGTAACCTTCTACAGCAGCATCAGCAACACCCGGCTCTTGAAGTTTGTATCTAAGAACAACTGTCTGAGGGAAGGTTAAAGTTGCATCAGAGTGGAACAGCCAATTTAAATAAGCTGGATAGTCAGGCTCATCAGGCATAACTCTCAAATCGGTCGGTCCATATTTCTCAACTAAATATTGAGACATTGCAACAGATTCGGTCATTTTCACATCACCGTCTATCAAATAAGGAATTGTTCCTAACATGTTGATGTCCAAATACTCTTTCATGAACATCCTCGGCGGAAAAGGCATCATTTCGAGCTCGTAATCTATGCCCATTTCCTCTGCGGTCCAAATTGGTCTCATTGCTCTTGAAGCTTCGGTTCCCCAAATCTTAATCATTTTCTTTTCTCCCAATATGATTTAGCCTTATACACTAAACTTTTAAATAATATTTATTATAGGAGAAATCATGATAGGAGTACTTGTTAAATTAAACATTAAAGAAGGTAGCGAAAAAGACTTCGAAGAAAATATGCTCAAGCTTGTTGAGGCAACAAATGCAAATGAACCTGGAGTCTTTTACTATGGTTTACTAAAAACAGATGATCCTCAAACCTATCAAATGATAGAGATCTACAAGGATGCTGAAAGCCATGCGCATCATTCTCAAACTGAACACTTTAAAACACTGGGTGGAGCTCTTGCACCATTTCTTGCTGGCGCTCCTGAGATTACTGTTCATGAGGAAATAAAATAGCTCTTAAAGAAAACTATTTAAAAGCGGTCTCAAACCAAGAAATTTCTTTAGATGATGCTCAGCTCAAATTAGCTGAGCGTCTGGATATTGCTCTTCAAGAAATTAATAACAAAAAAAGTATTCTGCAGTTTTTTTCTAAGCCAAATCCTCAAAGAATTTATATTCATGGAGATGTCGGACGTGGAAAGACGTTTCTTATGGATATGTTGTTTGAGGAAATCAACCATGAAAAAAAAATTAGACTTCACTTTCACCGTTTCATGCAAAATCTTCATGAAAGCCTAAAGCAATATGAAGGAACAGATCCTTTAAAAAAAATTGTTAAAGATTTATCAAAAAAATATGAATGTCTTTGCTTTGATGAGTTTTATGTTGAAGATATTGCAGATGCCATGTTGCTTGGCAAATTTATGACTGAACTTTTTGAATCTGATTTATCTTTTTTTGCAACTTCAAATATAGCGCCAATAAATCTTTATGAGGGAGGGTTACAGAGAAAGCTGTTCATGCCTGCTATAAAAGCTATTGAAACTGCTTGCGAAATCTATCATCTAAATTCTGATGTTGATTTTAGATTAAGAGCTTTAGAAAAAAGTGGAAGTTACTTTTATCCATCCGATAAAAATAGTGAAATCATTGAAAAGATTTTCAACGAAATTACCCAGAACAAAAAAAATAAAGAAAGTTTTATAATCATAAATAACAGAAAAATAGATATCTTGGCTTTTTCCAAAGGAGTCTTGTGGGTTAATTTTTTGCAAATCTGTTCTTCTCCTAGAAGCTCTGCAGATTACATAGAAATATCAAGAGAATTTCATACCGTTGTTCTGTCCGATGTTCCTATCATCAATTCTGATGACGAGGCAAGACGTTTTATTTCTTTTATAGATGAATGTTATGACAGAAGAGTAAAATTAATAATTTCAGCAGCTGAACTCCCCGAAAAAATTTATGTCAAATCTAGGCTTGAAGAAAAGTTTAAAAGGACTATAAGCAGATTAACTGAGATGCAGTCTAAAGATTACCTTTCTCAGGCTCATTTGGCTTGAAAATATAAGGATAGACTCCATATAAAAGGTATAAATGTTAATATGTAAAAATGAAGGATATAGTAGAAACTAATTTCGCAATTGGTCAGGTAGTCAGACATAAACACCTAGACTTTAGGGGTGTAATATTTGATGTTGATCCTGAATTTAACAACACTGAAGAGTGGTACCAAAGCATACCTGCTCAAATAAGGCCAAAAAAAGATCAACCCTTCTATCATGTCTATGCTGAGAATGAAGAAGTCTTTTACACTGCCTATGTTTCTCAACAGAATTTACTAGCTGATAACTCTTTAGAGCCCGTAGCTCATCCAGATGTTCATGAAAACTTCGGTCCATTTGATGGGAAAAAATACGAGATTTTAGAGGTTACCAGGAACTAGCTTTCTTCGGCTAGTAATACGCAAATACAAAATAAATCCATAGCGTCTGATAGTTCTTTAAGTTCCACCTGAGTGGGAGCTATACGAATATTTTTATTTTCCAAGTCTTTGCCATAAGGAAAAGTTGCACCTAATGGAGTGAGTTTTAGGCCTGCTTCCTCACAAAGCTTATGAATTTTTGAAGCATTACCATTTAAAGAATCAAAGGAAACAAAATAACCTCCAGTTGGCTTGGTCCACTTTGCTAAACCATCCGGTAATTTGTGCAACTTTTCTTGAACAAGATCAAACTTAGGTTTGATTATTTTTGCTAATTTTTGCATGTGCTCTTTAAGTGCTTTCTTTGAATTAAAAATCCTAGTGTGCCTTGCTTGATTTACTTTGTCAGAGCCCAAAGAAAACTTAGAAAAATAATTAACAAAATTTTCCATATTTTTTGGCGATAAAGAAATAAACGCCAAACCCGATCCAGCTAATGAGATCTTACTGGTACTTCCAAGCATAATGAGAGAATCATGTGAATTTTTATCAATGAAAATTTTTTCTATATCAGGAAGTTTTTTTGAATCATCAAAATCATGAACTGCATAGGCGTTATCAAGAATAATTTTAAAACCATCCTTGTTTATGCTTGCCAAAGCTTCTATTTTTTCTCTAGAAAAAATCTCTCCAGTGGGATTTGAATGTTTGGGTACGCAAATCATCCCTTTTATAGATTCATCAGTTTCTAATAAGTTTTCTATTGAATCCAAATCAGGACCATCTCCTTCTAAAGGAACAGGTATCATTTTTATTCCTAATTTTTCCAACATTGCAAAGTGACGATCGTATCCGGGTACCGGACACAAAAAAGTTACTTTATCTAGGTCTTTCCAGGCTACTTGCCCATCGCCATGAAAATTCATGCTGTGCAAATAATGTCCTAGCAAAGTCAAACTACTAGTACCGTTTACAAGAATATTTTTTGGATTAGAGTTAAGAACCCAGCCGGCTAATTTTCTAGCAGAAGGAAGTCCTTCAAGAAGTCCATAGTTTCTTGTATCAACCTTATCTTGAATAAAGTTTCCTTTCATTACAGTTTCCAAATTATCAGACAAATCTAGTTGTTCAGAGGAAGGTCTGCCCCTAGTTAAGTCTAAAAGTTTTTTTGAATTTTTGAATTTTTGATATCCTTCTTTTATCTTGGATATATCGTCACTTAGATTCATAAGATTTGGCTATCTGTTAATTATTTGTAAATTATTATTTTCTGCGTGCTTTTTAAGCCTTTCATCAGGTGATACTACTATAGAATTTTTACATTTTTCTACTAAAGGCAAATCATGTATTGAGTCTGTGTAGAAAGTAGCCATTTCTAAGTTTAATTTTTTATTTCTACACCACTCTGAAACATGTACTAGTTTGCCCTTATCAAAATTTGGCTCTCCTGTAGTTTCGCCTGTCACTTTATCTTTTACGAACTCTGTTTTTGTTCCTATGAACTCATCTACTCCGAAATAATTAGCAAACCCCTGAACTATAAAATCTAAAGCTCCTGAAGCAATGAGCAAATCATCTTTTTTATGTTTTTCTAATAGCTCGAAAGTTAAATCATCAATCAAAATATCCTTCGAAGAATTTATAAAACTTGTAACCAATAAATCTACTTCTTTTTTGGTTTTTCCAATCAATGGATACAAAAGAAATCTCATGTAATCATTAAAATTTAAATTTCCAGAGCGATAATCTTTGTCGAATGCTTTGATTTTCTCAAGGTAAAAATCTTTATCTAACATCCCTTGTTTAACAATATATTTAGTAAAATAAAATTCACTATCAGCGCATAAAAGCGTATCGTCTAAGTCAAAAATTACTAACTTACTCATATTTATATTTGATTTTTAAGCTCTATTAAAGCACTTCTGTATGCTTCTTTTTTAAAATCTACAACTTGATTTAATGGGTACCAAAAAGGCACCCAACTATACTTATCAAATTCAGGAGTATTTTCTATATTTAGATCTACATCTCCAGAAATAAGTTTTAGTAAGAAATATTTTTGAGCCTGCCCTTTGAATTTTCCGCCGAGAACTCTTGATCGAATACTTTTTGGAATATCGTAGTAAATTAAATTTTGACTTACGGCTTTTATCTCAACATTATTTTTTTCTAGGCCCACTTCTTCATTTAATTCTCTGAACATTGCGCTCTCAATATTTTCATTTTCATCTACTCCTCCTTGAGGAAATTGCCAATTTTCTGTATTTCTTCTTTTGCAGAATAAAACCTTGTTATCTTTGTTAAGAACAATCATTGCGACATTCAATCGATAACCAGTCTTAATTTTCAAAGTCATTTGATCTCAAGTTTAAATTTTTTCGATTTAACTATTTCTCTGGCTTCATTAAAAGAAGTTTCCTCTATTTCGGCTTCATTATTTTTATCAATTATTATGGATGTTGTAGATCTAGTTCCATAAATATCTGTAGCTATAAATCTGTAAGGGAACTCCCTACCATGATTTTCTTTAGTGAAGGCTTTGGAGAATTCCAATGGTTTGTTGACCGGTGCTTGCATCATTTCAAAAAGATTTTCTCCAGAAATTTCATAAGAAAGGATTTTTACAAAATCTTCTTCTGCGCTAAGTATTTTTTTTGATTTATTTTCTATAGGTTTATTTCCTATTGCGTAGGTCTCTCCTTCATTAAGTTTTTTTTCAAAGCCTCTATTTGAGCAAATCAATCCATCAGTTCCATCAAATAAAATCAAATTAAAGCCTTGATAATTTAAACAATCAATTTCGTTTAAATATTCTGATGCAGAATGGTTTGATAAGACAAAATCTTTTACCAAATCTCCTCTACTTGCTAAATTTTCTATAGATTTTTTTTGAGTACTTAACGAAGTAAATTCTCTTACATTTGTAACAGCTGCGAACTTCCCTTTTTCGCTTAAAGCCATCCATGTTCCATCAAAGTTTTTGTCTTTTCCAGCTAAAACTCTTGGGCTTGAATCCCACCAATGCATACTCTTTGTTGGTCTTTCATAAAATTCATCTCGATTTGAAGTCAGAACTAATTTGTAGTCACTTTTTGGATTGAGGGATAAAACAATTAGGCACATAAAAAAGGAAAAAGTTTATCAGACTGTTTTAATAAGGGATAATCATACTTCTACATGTTTGAATTTTTTCTTGGCTTAGTTTTATTAGGCATCTTAGCTGGTCTTTTATCTGGATTCTTTGGAATTGGCAGTGGAGTGATTTTAGTTCCTGCCTATGTTTTTTTATTCAATTTATTAGATCTACCTCCTGAAATAATTCCCATATTAGCTACTGGTACATCTATGACGACCATGGCTATAACCATTCCAATGGCCGCCTTTATTCATTTTAAAAATAACAATGTCGAGCTTGAAATCGTAAAAAAAATGTTTTGGATGGCATTTGCGATGACTTTATTAGGTAGATATGTAGCTTTGTTTATTGAAAGCTCAACTCTCCAGATTATCATTGCTGTTTCCTTAATTTTGGCGGCTCTTCAAATAGCTTTTGACTTTTCACCAAAAACAAAAAACCTTCACAAAAGTTCTTTTGAATTGATTTTTATTGCAGGATTATTGGGATTAGTCACTTCTTTTGTTGGGATAGGCGGAGGAATTCTCATGGTTCCTTATTTTTTATATAAAGGATTAGATCCTCATAAAGCAATTGGCACTTCTTCTTTGATGGGCTTTGCCTTAGCAGTATCCGGAGCCTTGGGAGCATTATTGTTTGCCCCCATTGCCTCAAAAGATATTGAATTTTTTGTAGGTTCAGCATTCGTGCCCGCAGTAATAATTACAGGCTTATCAAGCATTTACTTTGCTAGACTTGGAGCCAATCTTTCTGCAAAAACTGATAGTAAATTCCTCAAGCAAGCATTTTCTGTGCTCATAATAATTGCTGCTTTAAGAGTATTTTACATTACTTTCGTATGACTGTAGAAATAGATCCCATAGCATTTTATATACCTCTTCCATTTTTTGGTTGGTGGCCAATCTATTGGTATGGAATTTCTTGGTTAGTTGCAATTTTGTCAATTAATTACATGGCTAGACTTAATGCACCCATTAGTGGAACTATTAATAAGAAGCTTATTGACGACTTTATTTTTTATGGTGTTTTGGGAGCAATAGTTGGAGGAAGAATCGGCTATATGTTCTTTTATGGATTTGAAAATCTAATTAGGGATCCAATGGCTCTCTTTAGAATTTGGGAAGGAGGTTTGTCATTTCACGGTGGGCTGCTTGGCGTACTAATAAGCTTTTTAATTTTTTCAGAAAGCAGAAAAATTTCTTTTTTTGATTTAGCGGATCATATGGCAATTTATCTACCATTAGGTTTGGGTTCTGTAAGAATTGGAAATTTTTTGGGAGGAGAGCTTCTTGGAAGACCAACTGAAATGCCTTGGGGAATTATTTATTCAAATGATCCCTTGAGTCTAGTAAGACATCCCTCACAACTTTATCAAGCATTTTTTGAAGGTCTTGTAATGTTTGTTATTTTATTTTTAGTCGCGAAAAAAAATCCTCCAAAAATGCTTTTATCGGGAATATTCTTACTCCTGTATGGCACTTTTAGATCGATTACAGAAAATTTTAGAACCCCCGATTCTCACATAGGATTTGATTTATTTGATACTTTTACAAGAGGACAGCTCTTATCATTACCAATGATAATTTTTGGTATAGTTTTAATATATTTAAGTTTAAAAAAAAATAATGAAACAGTATCTTGAATTAGTAGAGAAAATACTTGAAGAAGGTGTAGAGAGATCCGACAGAACTGGAACAGGAAGGAAAAGCATCTTTGGATACCAAATGCATTTTGATCTAGAAAAAGGATTCCCTTTAGTTACTACTAAGAAAGTTCATTTGAAATCAATCATCCACGAACTAATATGGTTCTTAGCTGGTTCGACTAATATTAAATATCTTAAAGATAACGGGGTTTCGATTTGGGATGAGTGGGCAGATGAAAATGGAGATTTAGGTCCGGTTTATGGAGCACAATGGCGATCTTGGCCAGATCCCAATGGTGGAAAGGTTGATCAAATAAAAAACCTTGTTGAAAGTATAAAAAATAATCCAAATTCAACAAGACACATTGTAAGCGCTTGGAATCCTGCGCTGGTTGATGAAATGGCTCTTCCACCATGTCACGCTTTATTCCAATTTTTTGTAGCTGATTCAAAAATCTCATGTCAGCTCTATCAGAGAAGTGCGGATGTCTTTCTTGGAGTACCTTTTAATATTGCGTCTTATGCTCTTTTAACAATGATGATTGCTCAAGTCTGTGAATTAAAACCTGGTAAATTTGTTCATACTTTAGGAGATGCTCATTTGTATTTAAATCATTTGGATCAGGCAAAGCTTCAAATATCTAGAAAACCTTTTAATTTGCCAACTATTAAAATCAATTCTGAGATAAGTAAATTAGAAGATTTTACTTATGAAGATTTCGAAATATTAAATTATGAAAGCCATCCAGGTATTTCCGCACCAATTTCAGTTTAATGTCCATCAAGTTAATTTGTGCTATTTCTAAAAATAATGTAATTGGTTATGAAAACAAACTACCTTGGAATATTTCTGAAGATTTAAAAAGATTTAGAGAGCTTACTTCAAATAATTGGATAGTGATGGGCAGAAAAACATTTGACTCTATTGGAAGGCCTTTACCAAACAGAAAAAATATTGTTTTGAGCAAAAATAAAAATCTCAAAATTGATTCTGTAGAAGTATTTAATTCGCCTAAAGAGGTAATTGATTCCTATAAAAACAATTCCGAGCAAAAAGATCTTTACGTCATAGGAGGAACTTATATTTACGAACTTTTTTTTGAATATTGTGAGTATTTATACATTACCTATGTAGATAAAGAATATTTAGGAGATGCTTTCTTCCCAAAAGCGGATTGGAACAAATGGAAACTAATTAGCGAAGAAAGTAGATATGACGATAAAGAAGAAGTTAACTTTTATTTTAGAGACTATGAAAGAATTTAACTTTCTTCAAGGTCTTTGATTCTAAGCTCAAGCATCTCAACTCTTTTCTTTTCTTTCTCGGTATAGGTAAGCCAATTTAAAGCTTGGGTTCTCAACTTATCTTGTTTTTTCTCTCTAGCTTCTTTGTCTTTTATTTTGATATCAGACAACCTATCGATTGCAGTTCTGAAAAATTTCGTTGCGTCTTCAAAATCTTGAAGCTCATAAGCTACTTGGCCTAAAAGAATATTTACAGTAACCGGATCCTTTAACTTTCCTTTTTTAAGACCTAACTGAAGTGCTTGTTTTGCTTTTTTATATCTATCAGTGGCTAGGTAGATTTGACCAAGAAAAACATACAATTCTCCTTCTTCTGATTTTATTGCTGCTTTTTCGTAAACTGGTTCTGCTTTATCAAGCTCTTGAGCCATATGCCAACCTTGGGCGAGGTATTTAAGATGCTTTTCATTTTCTTTAACAAATTCTTTTTCTATTCCGTACTGCATTACTCTTGCAGCCTTAAGTGGTGCTTCTGCTCTCATTAGTAATTGATAAAGAGAAACATATTCATTTTCTTTATCTAAAAGCCTCTGATCATGTGCTGCTTCTAGAGAAGAGAGTTGTTTTTTTTCTTCTTTTAGCTCTCCATAAACTCCGGATAGTTGAGTCCAATACCTTTTCTTCGGATAAAACCTCACCAATTCTTCAAATAAAGGTAGCATGTCCTTTATTCTTTCGTTTTCGTTGTATAAAGCAATTAGTAAATTATAAGTTGATTCTTTCGGTTTAGATTTGTTTGCTTTTGCAACACATAAAGCACGTTCGGAAAACTTAAGAGCCTTTTTTTTATCTTTTAGTTGCCAATAAGATGCGGCAATAATATCAAAACCTAGAGAACTTGGATTAGCTTCCATAGAAATCCATTGTTCCATGTAATCGATAGCAGTTTTGTAATTACCTTCTGAATAAGATAACTGACCTAACATAGAAATTACATTTGATTTTAATCTTGGATCAGCATCTTCAATGGATAAGAACTTCAAATAATTTCTTTTGGCAGATTTAAGATCTTCATTTATAGAATCTATATAGGCAAAGTAATAATACATTTGAGCTTTATCAGACTCTGTTAATCCTTGATCTGATTGCATTCTAGTTAGAACATTTTTTGCTTTAACAAGGTCTTCGGTTTCAGCTCGTAAGAAAGGAAAAAGGTCTTTTAAATATGCCTGAGCTTTTTTACTTGGCAGCTTTGCAACTTGCCTTTTAGGTTTTGATAAGTCTGATCCTAAACATCCTTTTATGGTGTAACCTGGAAAGTCAAACTTTGTTTGTTCTTTTTGATTCTTGTCTTGAGAGAAAATAACTCCAGAGAAAAATAAAGAAAATATAAAAATCTTGATCATGGTTTATCCTTGAACTCCTCTACAATTTTCAGGCACATAACCCGGTCCTTTGTTTTCTCCTTCAAGAACGAATGTAATTCTTTGTGTGACACCTTCTACCTCCACCGCATTTCCATCTCTTATTAAAGGTTTATATTTATATCTTAACGCAGCTCTAATTGCAGCTCTATCAAAAATTCCTTGTGGAATGGATTGAATGACTTCTGGATCTCTTACAGAGCCAACTTCTGTAACAACATATTTAAGAACAACACACCCTTCTATGCCTCTTTCAGCTGCTCTTCGAGGATACTGAGGAGGAACCTGGAAAATTGGTACATATGAGCCGTCCATGAAAACTCCAGATCTTCTTCTTTTGAAATTCAAATTTGGATTAACTGATTGATCAAGAAGTTCTTCAATGTTTTCGATATCTACTTCCGGAGGTAATTGGTCTGGTTCAGGCTCTGCTTCTTCTGGTCTTTCTACAGAGTCAATTAATTCGGGATCTCTGACAGGCATGACAACGTCTACAATTTTTCTGAGATTTGAATCGTCTAAAGAGACTTCACCTGTAGCGATTAATAAGGCCATCAGTAAAATGGATGCAAAAGAAACTACTGTCCCACCTGCAGCAGCTAATCCGTACTTTTGATAAGGACTATCGTCAAGCATAAGTTTTCTCATAGAAAAGGAATTTTCATCTTTTAAATGAGAATTTAAAGCTTTGTAAAAAAAGTTTGATAATAATTGTCTTATTTGTTTTTCCATTAGAAATTAGGTTCAGAAGCAATGGATATGTCAATCACTCCAGCTTCTCTTACTTCATCCATAACGTCAATAATTGTATCAGCCGTCGATTTTTCATCAGCCTGAATGACAACAGTCCCTTGAGGATTTTCTGCAATCATTCTTATGACATTTGCTTTAACTTGTCTTACATCAATTCTTCTGCCGTCCATATATATTTCACCGGCAGAGCCAATTGCGATAAGAATCGCAGCATTTTCGGTAACCTCAGCTGTCTCTGAGTCAGGTCTATTTATTTCTAAGCCAGGTTCTTTAATAAAGTTTGCAGTAACAATGAAGAAAATCAAAAGAATAAATACAACATCCAGCATGGGAGTAATATTCGGCTCGTCCTTTTCTTCTACTGCTTGACTAATTAGTGATCTTCTCATTTTTTTTACTCAAAAGTTAAATGTTCTTGTAATAAATCCGATTGTTTTTTTGCTTTTTGTTCCAATATTCTTGAAGCAAAAGTTGCAGGTATTGCAGCCATCAAACCAGCCATTGCTGGAATGGTAGATTTAGCCACGCCACCAGCCATTGCTTTTGCATCACCTCCACCAGTTACAGCTAAGATGTGAAAAACTTCTATCATGCCTAAAATGGTTCCTAACAAACCTAGTAATGGAGCTAATACAATGGCTACTCTAATGTACTCTAAGTTACTTTGTATTTTTACATTTGCTTTTGAAATCAACATGGACCTTATCTGATGACCTGACCATGATTTGCGATCTGAAGTTTCCTTCCAAGCGTTCTGTATATCTTTTTCTACATCGGCATGTATGTATTTAAAATACCAAAAACGCTCCAAAATAAAACTCCACATCAAGATAATTAAGAAGCCTATGAAGACAACAACTCCACCTCCCTTTTCAAAAAAATCTAGGAGAGTATCTTGTAATCCAAATAGGAAAGCCATAATTATTAAGCTTTGTTTTCTTCAGATGCTGCAGCTACCATCCCTGTGCTTTGCTCTTCAAGAACGGTAAGTATGTTCTTAGCATAATTAGCCATGATAGCAGCCATAAAAGTTGCTGGAATAGCAGTCATCAAGCCAAGCATAGTTGTAACAAGAGCCTCGGAAATACCATTTGCCATTGTTTTTGGATCTCCAGTGCCAAATAAAGTAATAGCTTGGAAAGTATTGATCATCCCGGTGATAGTTCCGAACAATCCTAACAAAGGAGCAACAACTGAAATTAATCTAACTAACCAAATACCTGTATCTATGGATGCTCTCTCAACTAATATTTGTTCTGCTAATTTAAGTTCTAATGTTTCAACATCTGATCCTTTATTTTGTTCAGCAACATCAAATATTCTTGATAGAGGATTATTCCCTTGTCTGGAGCCAGAAGCTTCTTTCTTCACGTTTTTATCAAGATTAAACAAGATATAAGTTCTCCAACCAAAAATTCCTGTGGCTAACAAGAAGAGAAGGATGATGGTATAACCTGTGATTCTTCCATACTGAATCTGCTCAAAAAAACTTGGAAGAGAAATTAGGTTTGTAAGTAAAGCTCCTCCTTGAGGTCCTGTAGGATCAACTGCAAACTCAACAAATCCTGTTGAAGTATCATGTACGTCATACGTTCCCCCAAGATATCTACCAGGTTGTCTTGGAAGGGTTTCATAAGCGCCTCTGGCAGGAAGGTAAGTTAAATATTGCCCTTCAGTTACAGCATTGAAGTTTCCTACCCTAACTACATTTTGTTGAGATGTTTGACCTTCGTTATCTACTACCGTAGCTTGGAATTTTTGAACATTTCCTGAAGCAACTAACTCTCTTGATAATTCATACCAAAGTCTTTCTAGTTCTTCTATCGAAGCCAAACTAATACCTTCGCCCATTCTTTTTGCTAGGTCCTTCAGGAAAATTTCCCTATCCTTGCCAAATTGTCCAGAAGTTACTGCTGACTCAAATTGTTGTTGTGTATCTGAAGCTACTCCTTGCAGATGACCAAAAGTTTCATACAAAGATCCAAGTCTAGTTTTTAACTGTTCTTCTAAAACAACAAGTTTTGCATCATTAGCTTCAAATCTTGATTCTAGTTCTGTAGCAATTGCTTCAAGCCTTGACCTTTCTGCTTTTGCATTTGCCAGTAAGGTTGCTTGGCGACTTCTTTCTCTAGCAAATTTCTGTTCTCTTTCAGTTGCTTCTTCAGATTCTGCAAATTTACCCTGTTGAACAAGTTCTAAAAGCTGTTCCAAAGACAGTGCAGTGTCAGGCTTCTCTTCCTGTGCATATGAAAAGGGAAGAAATAAAGCAAAAATAATTATTAGTAACTTTGATTTCATTGGGTCACCTCCGCAGCTGGAACAGGTAACTCCAGAATATCAACGGTTTTTACTTTTTTAGCCATTGCTATACCGTCTCTGATTGAGTTTCTGTATCTGCCAGGTAAAGATTCCCAAGACTGAGTTTCTTTGTTGTAGATACCAGTCTCAGAAAGATCAGAGGTTTGATAAGCAAGAACCAATCTACCAATCCTAAGGATATTTACATCTCTTTCTTGGTCGTCAATCAAAATTGTATCTTTATAAGTGTCTATCTTTCGTCCATATTCAGACTCCACAGAATAACCATCCAAAACCTGTCTGAGTTTTTCAGCAGGAGAAACAACTGGGTTATCTAAAGCTGCTTGAATAAAAGATAATCTTTCCGTTCTTTCTCCAGCTCTGAATGGGATATCAAGGGCTATGAATTGCTTTAAACCTTCAAACATTCTTCTTGCTAACGGGGGAATTTGACGTTGAAGAACAGTTGAGTCTTTCATAGTTTTTTCAATCTCTTTCATTCTTTCAACTTGACGTTTTATCTGTTTTCTTTTCTGAGCGTTATAGACCTTCAAACCTTCGATTTGCTTGCTAACACTTTTGTATTCTGCAGAGTCTTTATCGGTTTTATCTTGAAAAGAATCTATTTTTTGTTGTGAAGCTTGGGCAAGAAGTGCTCTTTCTTTATTAACTTCCAGTACTGGCTCAAGTTGAGCGCTTAAATATAATGATGCAGTTAATAAAAAAAGCGTTAAAATTACTCTATTTAACTTAGTTATAAACATTATTAATCCCCTGATTATTTTAAGATTAAAGCAAAAAAAATGGTCTAAAACTAGCACTGTTTTGACCATATGAGGGAAACTTTATGGTTAAAACAAGATATTTGCAACTTGTATTATTCTTTTTAAAAAGGTAAGGGTTAGAAGTAACGAAATGAGTCAAATTAGCACGAATGAATTTAAACAAGGATTAAAAATAGTTCTGGATAAATCGCCATGTGAAATCATTGAACATGAATTTCATAAGCCAGGAAAGGGACAGGCTGTAATGAGAATTAAATACAGAGATCTCTTGTCCAATAGAGTTCTAGAAAAAACTTTTAAGACAGGAGAATCTGTTGAGAAAGCAGAAATTTCTAGTAAGGAAATGCAATTTTTATATCAACAAGATAATAAAGTTATTCTTATGGACACAACGAATTACGAACAATTCGAATGCGATCAATCAAAAATTGAAAAACAGGTAGTTTGGATGAAAGAAGGTGCTAGCTACGAAATCATTTTCTGGGAAGATACTTTAATTACTGTTGAAATTGATAATTTTGTCGATATTTCTGTAAAAGATACAGATCCCGGATTAAAAGGAGATACAGCAACAAATACTTTTAAACCAGCTATTTTAGAAAATGGAATTGAAATAAAAGTTCCTCTATTTATTTCTCCAGGAGACTTCATTTCAGTCGATACAAGAAGTATGGAATACCAAGGTAGAGTTAATAAATGAAGGATGAAATTTTTAATTCTTTACAGAAAGCCTCTTTAAAAATTTCTCCAGAGTTCGCTGGCAGCTTTCAAGTTACCAAACCTCAAGATTCACAACATGGGGATTGGTCTTCAAATATAGCCTTGATTATGGCTAAAGAAATGAAAAAAAATCCGCGTGAACTTGCGGTTGAAATTATAAGTGCTCTTGAGGGATTAGATTATTCAGAAAAGATAGAAGTTGCCGGGGCTGGATTTATAAATATTTATCTCAAGGAGGATTTATTTTTTAGTCAGATAAGAAACTATGCCTTAGGAGATTTCAAAGGTCTATTACAAGAAAAAGAACCAAAAAAAATTCTTCTGGAATATGTTTCCAGCAATCCAACTGGTCCCATCCATGTCGGACATGGAAGATCTGCGGCCTTTGGTTCAGCTTTAGCAAATCTATTAAAAGTAGCGGGAAATAAAGTAACCCAAGAATATTATGTAAACGATAGAGGTCTTCAGGCCAAAACTTTGGGTTTGAGTGTCTTTATTAGAATGCAAGAATTGGATAATAAAAAGATTGTATTACCTGAAGATTGTTATGCAGGAGAATACATAAAAGATCTTGCTACGAAAGCAAAAAAACATTTTAAAGGAAAATATCTTGTCAAAAAGGATGACAATCTTTTCTTTGAAACGCTCAACGAATGGTTTGAGTATGTAGATGCAACGTATGAAAATTTTTTAGAATTAGCAAACTACGTCATTGAGCTTCAGACAGAAGAAATAAAAAAGGATTTGGAGGTTTTTCAAGTCAAATATGATAACTGGTTCAATGAATCAAGCTTGTATGAAAAAGATTTGATTCAAAAAAGTATAAAAAATTTAAAAAATAATGAAGTAGAAAAAAAAGATGGCGCTTTATGGTTCAAATCTACTAATTATGGTGATGAAAAGGACAGAGTCCTAATAAGAGACAATGAAGAGCCCACATATTTTGCATCAGATATTGCTTATCACAAGGATAAGTATGATAGGGATTTTGATGAAATCATAAATATTTGGGGAGCAGACCATCATGGTTATATTCCCAGAGTAAAAGCATCCATTGAATCCTTAGGTTTAGACGCTAAAAAGCTTAAAACTCTGCTCATACAGTTTGTTTCTCTTAAAGAGAAAGGGCAAAAGGTCCAAATGTCTACAAGATCTGGAGAATTTGTTGAGTTATCTGATCTGGTAGATGAAGTTGGTATCGATTCGGCTAGATATTATTTCTTGGCGAGAAAGCCTGAGCAAGCCCTAGAATTTGATATCGATTTAGCTAAAAAAACAAACAAGGATAATCACGTTTATTATATCCAGTATGCTCATGCAAGGATTTGCAGTATAAAAAAAGAGCTTAAAAAAAGAAAAATAGATTTCAACCTTAAAGAATCATTAGAAAAGTTAAGTTTATTAAAAGAGACTGAAAAAGAAATCATATCGTTGGTTAATGGCTATCCTGAAATACTTGAGCAATGCTATAAAAATAATGAGCTTCACCCGTTATGTTTTTACCTAAGGGATTTAAGTTCTAAATTTCATAGCTTTTACAATGCAGAAAAGATTATTTCTGATAATAAAGATTATTCAGATGCCAAGATTGCACTTTCTATTGCAATAAAAGAAATAATAAATAATGGTCTTAATATTTTGGGAATTGGCTGTCCGGAAAAAATGTAATGGAAAGCATCAAAGAAAAAATAAAAATAGTCCAATCCAAGATAGATACGTCGAAAACAGATAAAAATGTAAAACTTGTTGCAGTTAGTAAAAAAAAGTCATGGCAAGAAATTTCAGAGGCTTATGAAAATGGAATTTCTGATTTTGGAGAAAATTATTTGCAAGAGTCTTTGGAAAAGATTTCTAAACTGAAAGATTTAAAAATTAATTGGCATTTTATTGGGAATATTCAATCAAATAAATGCGAAGAAATAGCTAAAAATTTCGACTGGGTTCATACGATTGATAGATTAAAAATTGCTAAGTTAATTGATAAGTATTGCCCAGATGACAAGTGTATAAAGTGCCTGATACAAATAAATATAGATAATGAAGAATCAAAATCCGGCATAAGAATGGAAGAAGTAGAAAATTTTTTAAATGAGTTGTCTGACTTAAAAAAAATCAAAATTTGTGGATTAATGATTATTCCCAATCCAAATGTAGCATTGTCAGATCTCCAACAAACCTTTAAGAAAATTAAGATGCTTGCAGATAGGCTAATTGAAAATTATGAGAATCTAACTGAGATCTCTATGGGAATGTCTAGAGATTTCGAATTAGCAATCAAAGAAGGTTCTACTATAGTAAGATTGGGTGAGACTATATTTGGGGCAAGAAATTAAATGAAAATAGGTTTTATCGGTGTCGGGAATCTTGGAGAAAAAGCAGTTAAAAAGCTTTCTAAAGATTATGATCTATTTTTGTCTGATCCAATTGAAAAAGACGAACTCAAAAAAGTTACAAATGGTTATTTTTCTTTAGAGGAGACAATAAATTCTTCTGATGTAATCTTTTTTACTATTAAACCTAATATGATTGGGGAGTTATTTTCTAAAAATGACTTTAACTTGCAAGATAAAACCTTTATCTCATTTATGGCAGGATTAAGTCTTGAAAAAATTCATGCTCTAATAGGGAAAAAAACAAACCTCATCAGAGGTATGCCAACTGTTGGCATTGGAACAGGAGACAGTACCATTGCCATTACATCAAACTTTTCCATATCTGAAGAGATTAAGAATATGCTTTCCAATCTTGGCTCAGTAATTGAAATGAAAGAAGAACATTTTGATGCTTTTACTGCCATAGTTGGAGCCGGACCTGCATACTTTGCCCTTTTGGCAGAAACTTTAGTTGAGATTGCTCAGAAGGAAGGTTTTGAAAAACCTGAATCCTGGGTAAATACTCTCATGTTGGGAACATCAAAAATATATGATGAAGAGAAAGAAATTGGTTTTGAGAGCATTATGTCCATGGTGGCCTCAAAAGGCGGAGTTACTGAAAAGGCATTAGAAACAATGGAAGAAAATGGCTTCAAGACAATAGTTTCTGATGCTATAAAAAAGGCAATAGAAAGATCAAAAGATTTAGGTAAATAAATATGAATCCAAACTTTGTGATATTCACATTCATTAATTTGATATCGATTGTTCTTTCTATTTACTTTTTTTTTAGGATCTTTGAAGTAAATTTCAACAACATTATTGTTAGTCGTTCTTACTCTTTTATAGAGCCTTTTTTAAGACCCTTTCGCATGATTCTTCCAGTGATATATCGAATAGATTTATCCTGTTTGGCTCTAATCTTTTTCTTTAAAGCTTTAGGTTTTTATATCTTTCTTTCAGGGAGTGAAATAGATTTTAACTTGAATGAGGCTTTGGCTTGGACAGCAATCAGTGTGTTGTTGATGTTTAGTCAAATCTTAAGATATGGGTTATTCATATCCATCATCGGTAGCTGGGCTTTTCCTGCATCAACTAATCAGTTTTTATCACTTTGTAACTCCATCACCAATGTCTTATTAAAACCATTTCAAAAATTTACTATTTTTGGCGGAATGGACTTCTCACCCATAATTGTTTTTTTTCTTTTGATACAAATTGATAGAATTTTGTATAACGCAAAATTTTCTTTAGGTTTAACCAGTCTAATATAAATGTCAGAAGATAATCACCTCATTGTTGAGCCACAAAAGTTTAGACACCGCCAAAGTTTTCGCCTTGAATCTGGGGAGAGTTTGAATGGTTTTGAACTAATTTATGAAACTTATGGAGAGTTAAATAAAGAAAAATCAAATGCCATTTTGATATGTCATGCTCTAAGTGGTAATCATCATGCCGCTGGTGTTTATTCAAAGGAAGACAAGAAACCTGGATGGTGGGATGAACTTATTGGCCCAGAAAAAGCCTTTGACACGAACAAATACTTTATTGTTTCTTTGAATAACCTTGGCGGATGTCATGGCTCTACCGGACCAGGTTCAATTGACGATCAAACCGGTAAAGAATTTGGTGCTAATTTTCCAATCGTTACTGTTTCCGATTGGGTTAACAGCCAAAATCTTTTAAGAGAAGAGCTCAATATTGAAAAATGGCTTAGTGTTGCTGGAGGTAGTCTTGGAGGGATGCAAGCCTTGCAATGGGCGATTGAATTTCCTAACAAATTATCAAAGGCTATCATCATTGCAGCTGCTCCAAAGTTAAGTACTCAAAATATCGCTTTCAACGAAGTTGCAAGACAATCAATTATTTCAGATCCTGATTTTACAAAAGGAGATGCGCACCCTGAAAAGGGATTGGGACTTGCAAGAATGTTAGGACATATTACATATCTTTCTGAAGAATCAATGAAAAATAAATTTGGCAGAGAGTTGAAGAAGGAAAAAATTGCATACGGCTATGATGTTGAATTTGAAATAGAAAGTTATTTAAGATATCAAGGAGCAAATTTTTCAAAAAGTTTTAATGCACATACGTACTTACTGATGACGAAAGCTTTAGATTATTTCGATCCTGCAAAAAAGGACGACGGGAATCTATCTAAAACCCTTTCAAAGGCATCATGTCAGTTCTTGGTTGTGTCTTTTAAATCTGATTGGAGATTTCCCTCAGAAAGATCTAAAGAAATCGTAGATGCCTTAATTCATGCAGAAAAAAAAGTAAGTTACTTGGATATTGATTCCATTCAAGGCCATGATAGTTTTTTAATGAAAAACGATAGATATGAAAATGCTATTAATAGTTTTTTAGAGGCAGATGTTTAAGATAAATGATTGGATTTCTCGAGACTCCAAAGTTCTAGATCTTGGTTGTGGAGATGGGTCTCTTCTTAACGATTTAAGGAAAGAAAAGTCTGCTTCCGGTTTAGGTATTGAAATAGATGCCGAGAAAATAAAAAGCTGCTTAAAAAAAGGAATCTCAGTTATCGAACAAGATATCGATAGTGGTTTGGAAAATTTTGGCAACCAATCTTTTGATTATGTTGTGATGAGTCAATCTATCCAGGCTCTTAAAAAACCGGAAGTAGCTTTAGAAGAGATTGTTCGAATTGGAAAAGAATGTATTGTTTCTATTCCAAATTTTGCAAATATCAAATGCAGGCTTCAACTTTTTTTTAAGGGACAAATGCCAGTTTCAAGTGCTTTGCCTTACGATTGGTACTCAACGCCAAATTTACATCTTTGCTCTTTGGAGGATTTCGAGGAACTTTGTAAGAAATCTAATATCAAAATTGTTGAGAGAAAACTTTCAAAAATAAATGGTGAAGAAAGCATTCTAATGAAACTGTTACCAAATCTATTTTCAGAAGTGGCTCTTTATAAGCTTGTCAAAGAAAATTGAAGATAGTTATTGCAACTTTTAACAAAGGTAAATTCAAAGAATTCAAAGACTTATTTAGCAACTCCAGTTTTGAGATTCTTTCGTTAAAAGACTTCACAACTGAAGACATTGATGAGACAGGAAGCTCTTATGAAGAAAATGCGATGTTAAAAGCTAAAAAAGCGAGTGAGCTTAGTAATCATCCCTCGCTTGGAGATGACTCAGGCCTTGAAGTTAAATTACTAAATAACGATCCCGGGCTTTTTTCTGCTAGATATTCAGGAAAACATGCAACTGATGAGACAAATATAAAAAAATTACTCAAAGCAGTTAAAAATTTAGAAAATACTAAAGCAAAATTTGTTTCCACATTAGCGTTTTACGATCCACAAAAAAATCTTGAGCTTTTTTCTTTTGGCGAATTAGAAGGAGAAATCATCAAAGAAAAAAAGGGCGATAAAGGATTTGGTTATGACCCAATTTTTAAAATTAAAAATTCTTGTCAAACTTTGGCAGAGGTCTCATTTGAAGAGAGAATGAAAATAAGTCACAGAGCAAAATCTACTCAAGAAATGCTTAAGCATTTAAATCAGTTATATAAGTAAAAACTTCTCTACCCTCTTCTATCGCTTTCCCCTCATATTTTGTTTGTATGGGTTTGAGTGACTGCAAAACATTTGAATCATGCAATACTTTGAATTCTGCAAAGTCTTTTTTTATATCATCGGCATAATCTTGCCAGTCTGTCTTGACGATTAAGCGTCCCTTTTCTTTTAGATTTTGTTTTATGAGATTTAGAAAATTTTGGTCTATCAACCTTCTTTTCCAATGTTTTTTTTTCGGCCAAGGATCTGGAAATAAAATAAAAATAAAATCAAAAAAAGATTTTTCAATTTTTTCTAAAAAATCTTTTGCATCGCCATAAAACAAACATATGTTTTTTAAGTCATGAATTTGCACCTGTTTCAAAACGGAGGCAATACCAGACTTAAAAACTTCGATCCCATAAAAGTTCATATTAGAGTTGGCCATTGCCTTTTCAATTAAGTTGTTACCATCTCCAAAGCCTATTTCAAGTATATTAATTTTTTTTTCCGGAAGTAATTTTGATATATGGCTAACTTCTTTTGATTCAAAAAAATTCTTATTTTTAAATTTCTCGAAAATTTCTAGATCCTTTTTGGATGTTCTGCTGCGAACATGCACAAAAGATTTAACCTCTCTTTTCAAGACTCAATGATGCCTTTTTCTGGAGAGCTAGGACTTGGTTGGGATTTAGGAATTCTTCCTGATTTGTGGGCAAACCTTCCTGATTCAACTGCTAATTTCATTGCTAAGGCCATCTGAGTAGGATTTTCAGATTTTGCAATGGCGGTGTTTAATAAAACTGCGTCAGCTCCCATTTCCATTGCTATTGAAGCATCTGAAGCAGTACCAATACCAGCATCAATAATGACTGGCACGGAAACTGAATCAATAATTTTTTGAATTTTTTGAGGCTCTACAATACCCTGACCAGAACCAATGGGTGCAGCTAATGGCATTATGGAAACACATCCAATATCTTCAAGTTTCATGCAACTTTCATAATCAGCTGTGCAATAAACCATTACCTCAAAACCGTCTCTTACTAAAATTTCTGCTGCCTCTATGGTCGAATCCATATTTGGTAGTAACGTTTTTGGATCATCAAGTACTTCTAACTTTAGTAAGTTTTTACCGCCCAAAATCTCTCTACCTAATTTTGCCATCCGCACTGCATCTTTTGTTGAATAGGCACCAGCAGTATTAGGAAGAATTGTGTATTTATCCGGAGATATATAATCAAGAATTGAAGAATCTTTATCGTTTTGAAGGTCTATTCTTCTAACAGCAACGGTAACAATTTCTGCTCCCGAAGCTTCAATAGAGGCGATTGCTTCAGCTTCATCTTTATATTTACCTGTACCTACTAGAAGTCTTGATGAGTAGTTTTTTCCCGCAACGACTAAGCTGTCCTGAGTCAATTAACCACCACCTATCGCTTTTACAATTTCTACTTTATCTCCATCTTTAAGATTGGTTTCCTGCCAATCCGATCTAAAAACTAAATTTTCATTTATTTCAATTGCAATGTGTTTGGAAGATATATTTAGTGACTCTAAGACAGAGACGATATTTGTTTCTTGAGGAAATTTTTTTAAATCGCCGTTTATGAAGATTTTTATTGGAGAGCTTACCAAAATTTAGCTCAATTTTTCCTTTATCACGTCCATGGCAGATTTTTCAATTTGCCTTATTCGTTCTGCGCTAACTCCATATTTATCAGATAGTTCGTGAAGAGTGGGTTTTATGTCACTAAGCCAACGATCCATTAAAATTTCTTTGCTTCTTTGATCTAATTCAGAAATAGCAGAAAGAAGTTCGCTATTGTTGTGTTTTTCTAAATCATTTTTTTCAATGAGCTCTGCTGGATCCATGCTTGAATCAGAAATGTAATTAGCGGGGCTGTAAGATGCCTGATCGTCATTGGCTTCTGCAGGTGGGTCAAAAGAAACATCTGAAGAATTCATTCTGGATTCCATTTCTTTTACAGATTTTTCATCTACACCTAATTCGGAGGAAATCATTTTTACTTCATCAGAAGAGAGCCAATTTAACTCTTTTCTTTTACTTCTAAGATTAAAGAAAAGCTTTCTTTGAGCTTTGGTAGTTGCTACTTTGACGATTTTCCAATTTTTTAAAATGTATTCATGAATTTCAGATTTTATCCAATGAATCGCAAAGGATATGAGCCTGACGCCAACTTCTGGATTGAATTTCCTTACAGCTTTCATAAGGCCAACGTTTCCTTCTTGAATAAGATCTGCTTGAGGAAGGCCATATCCGGAATAGCCTCTGGCCACATGAGCGACAAACCTCAAATGTGCCATTACAAGCTTTCTAGCCGCTTCCAAGTCATTATTATAATAAAGCTCTTCGGCAAGTTTTTTCTCCTCTTCGGGAGTCAAAATAGAGATATTTTGAATAGAATTAAGATAGGACTCCAGGTTTTGTCCTGGAGAAGAAATATCCATAGGTTGTAGTTCTTTACCCATAATTGCGAATTTTATACCTTTTTTTCATCTTTTTAGAAATGATTTACTAAAAAAGTTATAAAAATAGTTTAAGAATCTATTTGTCTCAGAAAATCTAACCTTTTTTTATTTGAAAAAGCAAAAAATCCCTTAATTAACTGTTTTTCGTTCATATCATAAGAAATCTCTTGAAGGTCTGTATCCAATACATCTCCTCCAAAAGCTTTTAAAATAGCGTGTCCAGCTGCGATATCCCAGGAGTAAATATCTCCAAATCTAGGATAAAGGTCTGCTATTCCTTCACAAATCCTACAAAACTTTATAGAACTTCCCATTCTAATAACTTTAGATCCCTTAAATTTAGACATTACTTTTGCACAAAAATCCATTTCTTCTTCACTGCTGTGAGATTTACTAATTAAAACATTGCAGATTTTATTGTTCTTATTAGAAAGAGACACCATTTTTTCATCAATAATTTTTTTTGGTGGTAAATCAGTACCGCCTAAAAAGATGCTATCTTTCATGGGTTGATAGATAGCGCCAAGTATTGGTTTTTGTTTGTTAATTAGGGCAATGTTTAAAGTAAATTCATCACTGCCATTTATTAATTCTTTTGTACCATCTATAGGATCTATGATCCAAGCGTATTCAGAATTTGCTTGTTCTTGGCTAGTCTCTTCAGAGATGAGTGCAAAATCTTGATTAATTTTTTTTAGCTCTTTTCTTATGAATTGGTCTACCTCGGTATCTAAGATTGTCAGTGGAGAGTTATCTTTTTTATAACTTATCTTAAGATCTATTGAGTCAAAATTAACAAAAAACTTTTTCGCGCTTTTGAATATTTTAATTAACTTTTCTGAGATATAAGTTTGATTCACTTTATTCATCATTATTTTTATAAATACTATTTATAAACTACAATAACACTCTAGTTAGAGAACATATTATGGTTGATAAAGAAGATTTATTGAAACAAGCTGAAGACATTCATTCTGGTCTAAAGAGACTTAGTCTGAAAAATAGAAAGGTTGTAATGCCTCATCATAAAGAGTTTGAGTTAATTGAGGAACTTGAAGAGCTTTCAATAGATTTGATTGAAAAACTTAAAAAGTAAAAAGGAGTTGAAATGACAAATAAATATACTTGTTTTGATTTAGAAATAAAAAACAAAGTGGCGTATGTAACCATGTGTCGACCAGATGAATACAACACGATGAATAAAGCATTTTGGTCAGAATTGCCTCATCTTGTTGAAAAAATATCTGATGATGCCAGTGCAAGGGTAATAGTCCTATCTTCTACAGGAAAGCATTTTTGTGCCGGAATGGATTTAGCTAACTTTTCATTGAGCGACAATCCCACTGAGCCAAAATCTTCTAATACCCATAATGGAATGAAAAAGGAAGCAGGTTTTAGAATCACTCTAGACCTTCAACATACAATCACTTCTCTTGAAAAAGCAAGAATTCCAGTTATTTCGGCTATTCAAGGAGGTTGTATAGGTGGTGGTTTAGACCTGGCAACAGCAACAGATATTAGATTCTGTACTAAAGAAGCTTTCTTTTGTATCCAAGAAATTAATATTGGGATGGCAGCAGATGTTGGAACTTTGCAAAGAATTCCAAGATTGATTCCAGAAGGAGTAGTAAGAGAATTAGCCTACACAGGCAGAAGGTTTTTTGCTGACGAAGCAAAAGCTCATGGCTTGGTAAACAAAGTCTTTGATTCCCATGAAGAAATGATGTCAGCGGTGAAAATTATTGCAGAAGAAATTGCTTCCAAAGGTCCTTTGGCAGTTGCGGGAACAAAAGAAATTCTTAATTATGGGCGAGATCATACAATTGAAGAGTCTCTAAATCATGTTGCTTTGTGGAATGCTGCAATGGGAATAAGTGATGAGATGTCTGTAGCCTTTGAAGCAAAAGCAAATAATAAAGATCCAGAGTTTGATGATTTAATTCCAAGAACTGGAAAAAAATATCTTGATGGTGGATATCAAGGGTAGATTATTTTCTTAGAAAAACTGGGCTATCTTCAGTCGAATCTTTTTTGGAAAATTTATAGCCATCTAGATTGAATTTTTGAAGATCTTCAGAAGTTTTAGCTCGATTTTCAATCAAATACTTGGCCATTAATCCTCTAGCCTTTTTCGCGTAAAAGCTAATTATCTTAAATTGGCCATTTTTAAAATCTTTGAAGACCGGACTGATGACTCGGCTTTTTAACTTTTCAGTATCAACAGATGAAAAATATTCAATAGAAGCAAGATTCACCAAAATAGAAGTTGCTTTGAGATCTTTGTTTAAATGATTGGTAATTTCTTCTTTCCAAAACTCATACAAGTCCTTGTTTTTTGCAACAGAAATTTTAGTACCCATCTCAAGACGGTAAGGCGAAATAATATCTAATGGTTTTAAAACTCCATAAAGTCCGGAAAGGATCCTGAGGTGTTTTTGTGCAAAATTTATGTCTTGTTTTGAAAGTTTTTCAAACTCCAGTCCTTGATAGACATCTCCTTTAAAAACAAATCCAGCTTGTTTCGCATGAGCTGAAGGTTTGGTTGCTTGAGACCAATTCTGGAATCTATCATGGTTTAAAGCAGAAATTTTTTCACTGACTCCCATTAAAGAAGACAACTCAGATTTATTGAATTTCTTCATAGTAGACACTAAATTTTTAGATTGAGGCAAAAAAGGCGGTACTGAGAAATCCAGTCCCTTTTCTGAAAAAGAATAATCTAACGTCTTAGCTGGAGATAGAACTATAATCATTACAGTATTATTAAATCATATTTCAATGCTCAAAAAAATTACCAAAACCATTGAGAATATACTTAATTTATTTCCTTTCTTTTTCGGAAATATTTCTTCTTGGCTCATTTTATTAATGATTTTTCTAAGCTCGATGATTGTCATCTTAAGATACGTTTTTGAAATCGGAGTGGTTGCAATGCAAGAACTGCTCGTCTATTCACATGGGATGCTTTTTCTATTTTATGCCGCATTAGCTCTTAAAGATGATGCGCATGTCAGAGTAGACATTTTCTACAGAGAATTGTCGGCTAAAAGAAAAAGAATGGTAAATATTTTTGGGAATTTGTTTTTTTTACAACCCTTTGCTTGGGTAATTTTAATATTTTCATTTGAATACGTTTACTTCGCTTGGTCTATCAATGAAATTTCTCCAGAACCTGGCGGTCTTCCTTTTGTGTATCTTTTCAAAACAAGCTTAATTATTTTTCCTGTTCTTTTGATCCTTCAGAGCTTTTCAGAGCTGATTAAATTGGTTTTCAAACATGATTGATTTTCTGCCACTAATTCTTTTTGCCTTGGTTTGTATCTTTTTACTTTTTGGTTTCCCTGTTGCTTTTACTTTGGCTGGGGTTTCAATAATTTTTGCATTGATAACAAGTTTTTTTGGCGTTTTTGATTTGTTTCTTCTAGAAACTCTGCCTAATCGGATCTTTGGCGTGATGACGAACTCTACTTTAATAGCAGTTCCTTTGTTTATTTTTATGGGGGTATTGTTGGAAAAATCGAAAGTTGCTGAAGAACTCCTACTTAAAATGTCTGACTTTTTTTCTGGCTTTAGAGGTGGACTAGGTCTTTCGGTAATTTTTGTTGGAGCTTTGCTTGCAGCCAGTACAGGCATTGTTGGAGCTACAGTTATTGCAATGGGTTTGATTTCTTTACCAGCATTTTTAAAACAGGGATATCCTCATAATCTTTCAACTGGATTAATTTCTGCTACCGGCACTTTGGGACAAATCATCCCTCCTTCTATTGCCCTGGTTATTTTAGGAGATGTATTGTCTTCAGCTTATCAACAATCGCAACTTAGTCAGGGTATTTTTACAGCCAAAACAATTTCAGTAGGGGATCTTTTCTTAGCAGCTATAGTTCCTGGATTAATGTTGCTGTGTTTTTATGCAATTTACTTTCTTTTCAAATCAAGAAACTTGGAACTTGTCTCAAATGGTAGGCAAAGCTCAATAAAAGCTGTTGATTTGGTGAAAGTAATTGCTCCACCCTTTATATTGATCATCACAGTTTTGGGCAGCATTATTTTTGGAATTGCTTCTCCTACAGAGGCATCCGGTTTAGGTGCTTTGGGAGCAATTCTAATTGCAATGCTAAATAATAAATTAAATTTTCAAACTTTAGCTGAGACTGTAAAACAATCAGCCGCCATAACCTCAATGGTTTTTGTCATTTTAATTGGTGCTTCTGTTTTTTCTTTGGTTTTTAGAGGCTTAGGAGGAGAAGAACTCATCGAGCAAATATTTAATTCAATTCCTGGAGGTCTTTTCGGTTCAATGATTTTAGTTATGGTTTTAATTTTTTTGTTGGGTTTTATCTTAGATTTCATCGAAATAAGTTTTGTCATAGTTCCTATTGTTGGGCCGGTATTGATGGCAATGGGAGCAGATCCGATTTGGCTTGGTATTATGATTGCAATAAATTTACAAACTTCTTTCTTAACGCCGCCATTTGGTTTTGCTTTGTTTTATCTGAGAGGTGTTGCGCCTGAAAGCATAAAAACAATTTCTTTATATAAAGGTGTGATTCCTTTTATAGTAATCCAACTAGGTCTTTTGATTTTATTAGCCATTTTTCCAACAATCGTAACTTTTTTACCAAGTTTTTTATATTAAATGAATAACAAACGTCTGGTTAACTTGGGATATTTCTTCATATGGGGGGATTTTTTGTTAGTTATATTTTTTATTCATTCTTTGTTTGTAAGTCCAATCACCGTTGAGATGTATTTTTCTGAATATCTGCAAATAGCCTTATATTTATTTAATTGGATTAAAACTTGGGGTGGATTTTTTGAATGGTGGGTGGGAATTATTTATACCTTGCCAGCAGCACTAATTTTTTTTATTAGATATTTTATTTCAACCTCGATAGGTATTTGGTTGGTAAAAAAATACAGTTAGTTTAGTTCCCTCATTTCATAAACTGCTTTTTCTGAAATTTTATGATACTTGGAAACATTCTTTTTGAAATTTTCTTGAGACTCAAATATCCTACTGGATAACGAATCTTCAGCAATCAGCTCTTTTAAAAGTTCAGAAGTAATTTCTTTAAATTTTTTCAAAACATCGTCAGGAAGTCTTTTTAGTATCACCCCATGAGTATTTACCAATGTTTCCAAGGCTTGATTATTTCTTGCAGTGTATTCATCCAACATATCCTGATTCACTGCTCTGCTTGCAGTTCTGACTATTTCTTGAAGATCCAAAGGTAAAGAAGCAAAAGCTTCTTTATTGATAATTACTTCTAAAGTGGGACCGGGTTCATGCCAGCCTGGATAGTAATAATATTTTGCTGCTTGGTGTAATCCAAAGGTCTGATCATTGTATGGCCCAATCCATTCTGCAGCATCTATAACTCCTGTTTGGAGATTCGTGAAGATTTCGCTGCCAGGCATTAAGACTGCCTCCCCACCAGCTTCAGTCCAAACTTTTCCAGCCAAGCCTGGAATTCTCATTCTAGTTCCTTTGATATCCTCAAGAGAATTTATTTCTTTATTAAACCAACCTGCCATTTGCACGCCAGTATTACCACCTGCCAGAGGAATCAAATTGAATTTAGCATAAGCTTCCTCCCAAAGTTCTAATCCACCTCCATAATGGAGCCAAGCATTCATCTCTTGAGCGTTTAAGCCAAAGGGCAAAGCAGTAAAAAATTGTGCCGAAGGAGCTTTGCCAATCCAGTAATAAGATGCTCCATGACCTATCTCAACTGTACCGCGAGAAACCGCATCAAAAACCTCTAAAGCTGGAACGAGCTCTCCACTGCCATAAACTTTTATTTGCAATCTGCCTGCTGACATTTTGTTTACTAATTTGGAAAGATTTTCAGCTCCCAAACCAACCCCAGGATAATTTTTTGGCCAAGTGGTTACCATTCTCCAAGTGAATGTCTTTTCGGATTCTTTAAATGCAGTATTTGCTTCTTCTTGCTCACATGCGATGAAGAAAGTTAATACAGAAATTAAAACTAAACCTTTTTTAAATTTGCGAAACTTAAAACCAGCCATTTTATTCCTTCTTTGGTGAAATTAACTTCAACTCTAGCATTGGCACCCTCTCCTTCATAGTTAAGAATGGTTCCTTCACCAAATACATCATGCGTTACCAAGTCGCCCAAAGAAAACTCTTCGCCTTTAAACTCAGTACCGCCAACAATTTTGGGGACGAACCCTTTTGAGCTTGGTGTTTCTGATGACATTCTAATCTCATACTTCAACTCGTCAGGAATTTCTTTTAAAAATCTAGATATCGGACTAAAACTTTCCATCCCATACATATTTCTTACTTCTGCATATGTTAAATAGAGTCTTTCCATTGCTCTAGTGATACCAACGTAACAGAGTCTTCGTTCTTCTGCCAACTGCCTTGGATCTTCTAAAGATCTTTTGTGAGGGAATAAACCTTCTTCGCATCCAGCCATAAAAACAAGAGGGAATTCTAAACCTTTCGCTGAATGAAGAGTCATCATTTGTATTGCATCTTCGTCAATATCTGCCTGATTTTCGCCAGCATCTAAAGAAGCTTGATCGAGAAATATCTCCAATTCGTTTCTATCATCATCAGCATCTTCGCCTATAGGATTGAAACCAGAAGCAGCAGAGACAAGTTCCTCTAAATTCTCTTTTCTTGATCTGCCTTTTTCTCCAGGTTCTTTTGCGTGAAAATCTTTCAAACCGGTTGTGTTGATAATTTCATCGAAAATTTCTCCAAGACATTTGTTTTCAGTATCGATTTTTAGCTGAGAAACTGTTTCGATGAAATGAGATAAGGCTCTTGAAGATTTCTTTAAATCATCTTTAGAAATAGATTCTGCTGCTTTCCATAAGGATATGTTTTCAGCTCTGGCGTGCTCCCGCACGCTGTCTAAGGTTTTTGCACCAATGCCCCTTGAAGGTACATTTACTATTCGTTCAAAGGCTGCGTCATTATCAAAATCTACGAGTAATTTTGAGTAGCTCAGAGCATTTTTAATCTCCATTCTTTCATAGAACCTTACGCCGCCATAAATTCTATAAGGCAACTCGGCCCGCAAAATACTATCCTCCAAAACACGGGATTGGGCATTTGATCTGTACAAAATTGCTACATCATTAAGAGACCTTCCCTCATCGATCCAGTTTTTTATAATATCGACAATAAAACTTGCCTCATCTCTTTCGTTGAATGCGCGGTAAATTTTTAAAGGCTCGCCTTCTTTGTTCTCCGACCAAAGTTTTTTGCCTAATCTTTCTGGATTATTTGCAATAACTGCATTAGCAGAGGAAAGAATATTTTTTGTGGATCTATAGTTTTGCTCAAGCTTAATAGTTTTCACTTTCTTAAAATCTTTTTGAAACCTTTTAATATTTGCGCTTTTTGCTCCTCTCCAGCTGTAAATTGATTGATCATCATCTCCAACAACTGTCATAAAACTTTTTTTACCTAAGAGTTTTTTTAATAAAAGATATTGAATTTCATTAGTATCTTGAAATTCATCAACCAAAATATGTTCAAACCTATTCTGATAGTGCTCTAAAATTGCTTTGTTATTGGATAGCAATTCAAAAGACCGCAAGAGGATTTCGGCGAAATCAACCAGTCCTTCTTGGTCACAAACTTTTTGGTACTCATTCATGATGTCGACCATTTTTTCTTCAACAAAAGAAGCGCTGGACTTTATTTTGGCTTTTCTTCTGCCTTCTTCTTTTTGATTGTTAATAAACCATTGTGCTTGTGAGGGCTGCCAGGTTGCATCATCTAGTTCTAGAGATTTTATGACTCTCTTTATCACCCTATTCTGATCTTCCGAATCTAAAATAGAAAAACTTTTTGGTAAGCCAGCTTCTTCCCAATGTCTTCTTAACATCCTATGAAATAGAGAGTGAAAAGTGCCACACCACATCTGATTAAGTTGTTCGCCAAGAATGTTTTCTATTCGGCCTCTCATTTCTTTTGCTGCTTTATTGGTGAAGGTAACAGTTAGTAAAGACATAGGATTTAGGTTGTGAACCTTACACAACCAAGCAACCTTATGAGTGATAACTCGGGTTTTTCCTGAGCCGGCTCCTGCTAGAATCAAAGAGAACTGAGATTCGTCTGAGACGGCTTCTCTTTGAGGAGAATTAAGATCATCCAATATATAAGATACATCCATATATTTTTATTTTAAGCTAAAGTAGATTCTTTATATTAATAACATTTATGAAAGATTTTGAAAATTCTTTGGATACGATGCTTGAAAAAGCTTTTTTGACTATATCTAACGGAGTTGATGATGCTAAAAGTTACTTCCATACGCCAACAGTGTGTACTTTTGAAGGTCAAGATATATCAGCAAGAACTGTTGTGCTAAGGGATTTTGATGAACAAGAAAGAGTTTTAAGGTTTCATACCGATCAAAGATCGCCAAAAATTTCTCAAATTAAAGAAAATAACACTGCTACGGTTCATGCTTATGATCAAGAGGAAAAAATTCAGATTAGATTAAAAGGGAGTATTGAAGTTCATCATCAAGATTCCATAACTGAAAAGGCATGGGAAAATACTAGAGAAATGTCCAAAGAATGTTACTCAGTGAAAGACTCTCCTAGTAAAAAGATAGATGATCCCATTGAGTTTGATATTGATAAAAACCAAATTGATAGGGAAATGGGTTATGAAAATTTTGCAGTAAATCTTTTTACCTTTCAAAGCCTAGAAATCTTATATTTAAAAAGAGCAGGTCACAGAAGAGCAATCTTCGAATGGCTTAATAATGATTTGAAAAAAAACTGGTTGGTACCTTAATTTACGGTATTGGCTAAAACTAAAATAACGCCAGTTACGATTAAAAGAATTCCAAAAGAAACAAGCAAAGACGGAAATTCTTGATATTTGATTGCTCCCAAAATTGCTATTAAGACAATTCCTACTCCCGACCAAATTGCGTATGCAACTGAAACCGATATATGTTGAAAAGTTAAAGACAAAAAATAGAAACTGACAGCGTAGCTAAAGACAACAATAAGGTTGGGAATCATTTTTGTGAAGCCTTCTGTATCTCTTAAAAAAAGAGTGCCAACAACTTCTAAAATGATTGCTAAAAAGAGAAAGGTGTAAGGTAATACCATAATTCTTTTATACGATTGTAATCAAAAATTTAAAAACTATCTCGGAAAGTTAAGCTATTCAATTATTTAAATTTCAAGTTAAAATTAACTAATGAGTAAACATAAGGCTTTAGACATGTTCGGCAGATCTGGGAATCCTACTTTGAGTGATGCAACTTTTGCTGATTTTGAAAACGTAAATCAAAAAACCATGACCTTACAGGGAACTGTAAATAAGGTTGGTATTCTTTTAGCTCTTGTAGTATTAAGTGCTGCCTACACTTGGAATGTTTATTTTGTAACAGGCAGTCCTGGAGCATTGATGCCAATCGGACTTTTTGGAGGTATGATTTTTGCTCTCATTACCATCTTCAAAAAAAACTGGGCTATGTACACTGCGCCCATTTATGCCATATTAGAAGGTCTCTTTTTAGGTGGAATTTCGGCCATTTTTGAAAGTCAATATCCAGGAATTGTAATTCAAGCGACTGGATTGACTTTTGGTACTTTGGCTTCTTTATTGGTACTTTATAAAACAGGGGTTATAAAGCCTACAGAGAATTTCAGACTGATGGTGGTATCAGCCACTATGGGGATTGCTCTGCTATATGTAGTTAGCTTCATTATGAGTATGTTTGGTACAGGCATCGGTTTTATTCATGACAACGGAATTTTTGGTATTGGATTTAGCCTTTTTGTTGTGGGTATTGCGGCTTTGAATTTGGTTCTAGACTTTGACTTCATTGAGGAAGGATCTGAGAAAAATGCTCCAAAATATATGGAGTGGTTTGGTGCTTTTGCCTTAATGGTCACCTTGATTTGGCTTTACTTGGAAATGCTTAGACTGCTTGCAAAGCTCAGAAGCAGATAGCGTGTCGCTGACAAATATCTTTTTTTTACTCCTAACGATTGTCTCCCTTGCAGTATTCTTTTTTTTTGGTCGCTTTAGAGCATCAGAAAAACAACTAAATAGAGAAGATCGGATTGATTGGTCCAACAGAAGATATGATTTTCTAAAATATTTTCTACTTATTCTTTTTTTGGCGATAGGTATAGCATTTTTGATCAGAACTTTCGCCTAGAATAATTCTAATGATTGATACCGAAGTTTTAATAATTGGTGGTGGTGCTGCTGGATTAACTGCAGCGATTGAACTTAGTAAGAAGCACAAGGTATCTGTTATTTCTAAAGAAACCATTGTTGATAGCTCTACTTGGTATGCCCAAGGAGGGATAGCCGCAGTGATGGGAGAAAAAGATACGGTTGAAGAGCATATTGCTGATACCTTGGAGGTTGGAGATGGAATTTGTGATAAGGATGCTGTCGCCCACTGCGTAAAAAATAGTAAATCAGCAATTGATTGGCTTATTGAGATGGGCGTCAACTTTACAATGACGCAAGATGGAGAAAAATTACATCTTACACAAGAGGGCGGACATTCAAAAAGGCGTGTTGCGCATTCTAAAGATACTACTGGGAAAGAAGTATCAAATTCTTTAATTGCGAGAGTAAGAAAGATAGAAAACATAACAATTTATGAAAATCATCTTGCGGTTGATTTGATAACAAGCAATCGGTCGTGTCTAGGAGCTTACGTATTCGACAAAAAAAAAGAAGAAGTCGTGACTTTTAAATCAAATGCAACAATTCTGGCATCTGGAGGAGCGAGTAAGGTTTATTTATATACTAGCAATCCAGACGGAACTAGTGGCGATGGTATGGCACTGGCTTGGCGAGCAGGCTGTGAATTATCCAATATGGAATTTAATCAGTTTCACCCAACTTGTCTTTATCATCCAGAAGCAAAATCTTTTTTAATTAGTGAAGCTCTAAGAGGCGAAGGTGCTTATTTACTTAATCATGAAAACGAAAGATTCATGAAAAAGTATCACAAAAAAAATGAGTTAGCTCCAAGAGACGTGGTGGCTAGATCCATAGACGAAGAAATGAAAAAAACAGGTAAAGACTTTATGTTTCTTGATATTAGCCATAAACCAAAAAATATGATTTTAAAATCATTTCCGGCAATTCATAAAAAATGTTTGAGTTATGGATTTGATATCACAAAGGACAAAATACCCATTGTTCCTGCAGCTCACTACTCATGTGGCGGGGTTAAGACGGGCTTGTCAGGTGAGACAAATATAAAGAATCTCTATGCTATTGGAGAAACAGCGTGTACTGGATTGCATGGTGCCAACAGAATGGCAAGCAACTCTCTTTTGGAATGTGTTGTTTTTGCAAAGTCCGCAGCTTTGCACATCGAAAAGAATTTTGATGTTAACAAAAAAAAGCTCAAGGATTGGGACTCCTCAAAAGTCATCAGATCAGGTGAGAATGTTCTGATCTCTCATAATTGGGATGAAACCAGAAGATTGATGTGGGACTACGTTGGCGTTGTTAGATCAAATGATCGGTTGTTAAAAGCAAAAGAAAAAATAAAAATAATCCAAAATGAAGTAGAGAGTTTTTACAAAAATTTTGAGTTAAATTCAGACTTTATTGAGTTGAGAAATTTGGTTCTAGTTGCGAGGTTGATTATCGAAAGTGCAATTTTGAGAAAGGAAAGCAGAGGTCTTCACTACAATATAGATTTCCCAAAAAAAATCAGAAGCGGAACTTCTTCAGTAATTTCAAAGAAAGAACTTAAAGTTGCTTGATTAAGTCTCGCATGGAAAGAACTCCAACAAGCTTTCCTTCATCCATTACCGCAAGGTGGCGAATCTGATTTTCCATCATTAGGTCAAGAGCCTCTAGCTTTGTACATTGGGGTGTAACACTAATGATATTTTTAGACATTATTTCTTTTACCTCGTTATTTAAGGCTTCTTTTCCTTTTCTGGAGATTAGTTCGATTACATCTCTTTCTGTAACGATACCCTCAAGGTCTTGAGGATCATTTGTGTCGGAACAGTATACCAATAGAGCTCCAATTCTATTTTTATCCATTATTCTGCATGCCTCATCAATGGAAGAGTTTCTAGCAACAGCAAATATGTCCCAATATCTTTGGTTTAAAAGCAATGATTCTATGTTTTCAGACATTAAGTGAGATGATTTATGGAGTTTTTTGTTTATAATACTTCAAATCTTAGGAGATTTAAAAATGATATTTAAAAAAGGAATTAAATTATTGTCTCTATCTATTCTTTTCTTGGGATTAAGTTCCCTAGTGCATGCTGATAAGGGCTTTATTACTGTCGATGGAAAAAACATCGAAATGGATGTTGAAAGACAATATCAAGCACCCGCAAGCTATCCAAGAAAAGCTTTGAGACTTGCTAAAGAAGGTTACGTAATTGTTGAATTCGACGTCAGCGCTGATGGTGATGTCATAGATCCTTTTGTTTTAGAAGGAGAACCTGCAGGACTTTTTGATAGAGCAGCAATGAAATCTATTAGAAAGTGGATTTACCAGCCGCCAATATATGAAGGCGTGCCTGTCCAAGTAAATGATGTGCAAGTTAAATTATCTTTTCGAGTTCAATAAGATCTTAAATCTTTGCGCGTAAATGCGTATCAGAACAGTATTAATTGGGATTGGCCTAGCAGGAAACTTGCTGCTGGCCCTTTCCCTATTTTTTTTGTTTAACTATAGAGATACCACCCAAAAAAGTTTCGCAAATGAGTCTCTGGTTTCAACATATGAGGCTGCATGGTTTCAGACCCTCGAAACTTCAATTGACGCGATTTCTGCCTGGCTTCCAGTAACTGGAGAAAGAGGCAATTTTTGGGATCCCGAAAATCCTATATATCCTGAAGAGGAACTTTCCTCGCCTGAAGACGCTTATGCCAATCCATTAATCCAATTCATCACGGATAAAAACATTGGGGAAGCGGGATATCTCCTGGATCTAATGTTTGAATTTGATTTGGATGAAGGGAATTTAAGTTTTATTAAAGCTTATTATCCAAATGGGCAGAGGTTTTATTGTTCTAGCGCACTGGACTTATCTGGAATCGATGCATGTAGTCCTCAAGCGAAAAATGAATACGATAATAATCTTGAAGAATTTCTTGTTGATGCAGGCAAGAGACCAAGAAGATTTTTACAAAAAATCATAGACTCATCTGGAGAAAAAATTTCTACCTTAAACCAAATGATGGCCTTCCCGATAAAGGCTTTTAGCAGAAATGCTGAAGCAATTATTGTCATGGGAATAGATGTAAGAAAGTCGATGGAGACCTTTGGTGATGAATTTGAACTTGTTACGGCAGTGCAAACTGAAGAAGGAATCATTTCGTTGGGCGATGATTATGCTAGATATGAATCTGGCTTGGAGTTGGACGAAACTTCTAATTTTGGAATTACCAACATTAAAGGTCATGTTGATAAGGCAAATTCAAACTTGGAAGAATTTGGCAACAGGACGTCAACCAGGGATTCTGATTTAGGCTCACTAATAACTCTACTGCCTTTGAGTTCATACCTTTCCTCAGATAAAGCACAATTATTTATTTTTAGAGATGAAAGCGAAAGTATCGCTCAGGAAAATGCGATCTTAAATACAATTTACATAATAATTACAATTGTAATTTTCTTAGTGATTGCCTTAACTTCAGGAATTCTTGCTAGTGTCTTTGGGTCGGTAAATAAAGCAATTGAAGTTTTACAGGCTCTCACCAGTGGAGACTTATCTAAAACCATGCCGCAAAGAAGAGGTCTTTTGAGGTCAGAAAATGATGAGGTTGGTGAGCTTGCAAAAGCCCTGGAAATTTATAGAGGCCATCTAAATGAGATGGAAAATATCAGAACTGAACAGGCACGCAGAAGAAAAGAAAGGGATACTGCGATCATAGAAAAAATGAGTATTCTTGCAGATGAGCTTGAAGGAGATTCAAGAACGTTAATTCTTAACGATATTAATAAAATGCAAAATCTAGCTCAAGAAAGCTCCCAGGATAAAGGAGAAGAAGCTTCAGTTGAATTAATGACAGTTGCATTCACAAGAATGGCAGATGAAGTACAAGTTCTTATAGACACAAGGACTAAAGAGATGGAGGAGTCTCGAGATGAAGCGCTTGAAGCAAATGAACAAAGGAGTAAATTTTTTGCCAATATGAGTCACGAACTCAGAACGCCATTGAATGCAATTTTAGGATACGGCGAGATGCTTTATGAAGAGTGCGAAGATTTAGGTTATGAAGATTTAATGCCTGATCTAAAGAAGATTACTACTTCTGGAACACATCTGTTATCTCTAATTAATAATATTTTGGATCTTTCAAAAATAGAGTCTGGAAAAATGGAGCTTTTCATCACCAGCTTCGAGATTGAAAAAATGGTTGAAACTCTTAGAGATATAAACGCACCTTTGGCAGCTAAAAACGACAATGGCTTCAAGATAAATATTCAAGAAGCTATAGGATCAATGTCCCAAGACGAAACGAAGCTCAGACAGTGTGTTACAAATTTCTTAAGCAATGCCTTCAAATTTACAAATAGCGGCTTAGTAACCTTAGATGTTAATTCTTTCATGAAGGATGAAGTAGAAATGATTGAATTCAAGGTGACAGACGATGGAGAAGGCATGAGCGAAGAAGGTGTAGCGAAAGTCTTCGAAGAATATGAACAAGCTGAAAGATCAACCTCTGCAACTCATGGTGGAACAGGCCTAGGCCTGCCTATCAGTAAAAGATTTGCTGAATTAATGGGTGGTGGCGTAACAGTATCCAGTGAAAAAGGAGCTGGATCTGTATTTTCAATTTTTATTCCTAGAATCTGTGATGAATCTGAAGAACTCGAAAATGAAGAAATTTCTTCCTTAGAGGGAGAAAACTTATGTGTGCTAATTGATGATGATATAGCAATGCATGACTTAATAAAAAGGACAGTAAAAAAAGCAGGTATGACGTTAATTGGAGCAACCAATGGCGAACAAGGCCTGAATATGATTAGGGAGTCAAAACCAAAGCTCATTTTATTAGATGTTTTGATGCCAGGAAGAGATGGCTGGTCCATCCTAAAAGAATGCAAATCTGACGAATCTATAAAAGATATTCCAGTGATAATGGTTTCCCAAATGTCGCAGGAGACTTTAGCATTTTCCTTGGGAGCAGATGATTATCTCACCAAGCCAATAGACCGGGATAAATTCCTTAAAGTGGTAACAAACCTTTTAAGCAGCTCAACAAACAAAAGAATCTTAGTTGTCGATGATGATTCAAATACAAGAGACATTTTGGGAAGAGCTTTAAATGATGCTGGTTTTGAAGCCTTTTTAGCTAGAGATGGAAAAGAAGGGCTTGAGAATTTAGATAAAAATCCAGCACTTATTGTCCTAGACCTAGAAATGCCACGCATGGACGGTTTTGAATTTTTAGAAAACTTTGTTGAGATGGATTTTGAAGATAAACCTAATATTCTTGTTTATTCAGGAAAAGATTTGTCAGAGGTACAAGAAGAACTTCTAAGAAAGAACGTTGCTGGTCTGGTTAAAAAGGACGAAGTATCCATTAATCAACTTCCAGGGATGGTCACTAAATTACTAGGGGCTAAGAGCTAAGTGCTTAAGTTTGACTCGATTTTTTCTAAAAGCCTCTTAAAATCAACTGGCTTTGTATCGAAGTCGTCTGCGCCACACTCTAAGGCCTTTTGCCTATCATGCTCCATTGCGTGAGCAGTTAAAGCAATGATTGGAATATTTGATATCTCAGGATCTGCTTTTGCCTGAGTGGTAGCTTCCCAACCATCTAGAACAGGAAGACCCATATCCATTAAAACTAAGTCTGGGTTTTCCGATTTCATTTTATCAAGCCCTTCCTGACCATCGAAAGCAAAGATGACATCATATTCTCTTCTTGTCAGTCTTCTGCCTAACATGTCACGATTCATTTCATTATCTTCAACGTAAAGAATCTTTTTCATAACTCTCTCCTTCAGCTATAAATAAACTGATTTCTTCCCCCCTCTTTTGCTTTGTAGAGTCTTTCATCTGCAAGGTTAACAAGTTCTTCTTGATCCTTAACCTCAGATGAATTAATTACTCCTCCACTTATAGTAATATTTATTTCAACATCTTGGAAGGGAATTGATAAGTCAACTACAGCCTTTCTAATATTCTCACAGTAGTCGTTTAAGCTCATTCCTTCTTTATTCTCTAAAACTGCAATAAATTCCTCTCCACCTACTCTGCCAATAACGTTTTCACCGCAGGCATCTCTTAAGCCATTAGCAACTGCTTTCAGGACCTCGTCACCTCCAGGATGTCCATAAGTGTCATTTATGGATTTAAAAAAATCTATATCCATAGAGAGCAAAGAAAATTCATAATCTTTTTCTTGACTCATTTTCTCGAAACATTCCTCAATTTTGTCAAAAACAACCTGTCTATTGTAAATTCCGGTTAATGGGCAAGTAGTTGCCCTGAGATTCAATTCTTTCAAAAGTTCTTGTTCTCTTGTTCTGAAATATTTTGCTTCTAAGCTGGCAATTGATTTCGCCATTAAAATTGTTCCATTCAATGGTTTGGGAAGATAGTCTGAGGCGCCCAACTTTATACATTTAGCTGTACTATCAACATCATTGAATGCCGAAACCATGATGATTGGTAGTTCATCTCTATCATGGTTCTTCCTAAATCTTTTTAGAAGCTCCAATCCATTTATATCCGGCAACATGACATCAAGTAAAATTAAATCTGGCGTCTTGGCATCCACTTCTTCAATTGCAGTTGTCCCATCTAGAGCTACTCTGCAAGAAAGCCCATTTTGAGTTAATCTCCTTTCCAAAACTTCACAGTTAGTCTTGTTATCATCAACGATTAGCACATCGGATCCCTTGAGATAATCATCAATATCTAAACTGTAATCTATGTCTCCTAGGGATCTAAAGAGAGATTCAGCATTTTGAATTTGGCCTTGTTCGGAATCTTCAGCTGCCTTTTCATTGAGATCACCTTTAATAAAATCCACAAATCTTTCTATAGCAGTTTCAGTTTCTCTTGATAAAGAAAGAATTGTATTTAAATCTTTAATGCATTCTTCCGATAAATCGTCCTCAAAATCTTCCATGAGTATCTCGCTATAACCAATAATTGCATTTAAAGGTGTTCGAAGATTATGTCTAAGCTCTGAGTATTCTTGTGATGTTTTGGCTTGTTTGTCTGCGGCTGTATTTTCTCTAAAGGCATCTTCGTACTGACTTAAAAGCTTATCTTCAGCCTCTTTGATTTGGTTAATCTCTGAACTGATATCAAGATTATTTTTTACGCCAAACTCTTCTACCAAATCAATGTATTGTTCGATAGCTTCAGCTGGAGCAGCGAACTCTTGTTTGATTTGAGCCAGTAATATTTTTTCGGCGCCTTTAGAAGGTTTTTCCGAAGCAGCCATTAGAATTCCTCCTCGAAATCTTTCAAAAACTGGGGTCTATGATGAAAATATCCTTGTCCTTTATGGCATCCAAGCTCTAAAAATGTTTTCTCTTGTTCCTCGGTTTCAATCCCTTCAGCTAGCATACCTAATTCCATGTTGTTACAAATTGTCACAACAAATCTAACAAGCTCTTGAGTGTCTTCTTCAGACACAGTTCTAGAAAAATCCTTATCAAGCTTTACAAGAGTAATCGGCAAGTCTCTTAAATAACTCAATGAAGAGTAACCTGCTCCAAAATCATCCAGCGCGAGGGGTATTCCATGTTTTTTCAGTTTTTCAAAATACTCTGAAGCTCTAGACCTATCTTCAAGCTCTGCAGTTTCGGTTATTTCTAATCCTAAGTCACCTGGATTAAGATCATTCTCTTTTACAAAATCTAAAATCAAGTTGCAAAAGTTTTCTTGCATAACGGTATAAGCAGAAACATTTAAAAAAACTGTGAAATCTAATTTTTTGTCTTTCTTGAATGCAAAGATTTCCTTTAATTTCTGCATTGATGCAAGGACTACAAGAGAGAATAAGCTTTCTCCTTCAACTAAAGGAATTAATTGATCGTTTGGAATGATGTCTCCGTTTTCGTCTTTAAGCCTTAGAAGAGTTTCTACGCTAACCAAGTCTCCCGTAGCGAGGTCATATTGTTTTTGGTAAGCCATATCTATTCGATCATTTTCTAGACAAGAAATAGTATTTTTTAAAGCGTCTAAAGCCGCCTCAGACTGTGCTAATACCTCTATTAAAAAGAAGGATTCATCTTTGTCTAAAGGGATTTCATGGATTCTTGATCTTAAGAAAAATTTTATTTCTCTTAAGGAAAGTTCTAGGTCCGATTGAAATGACGAGCCGATGGCTTCTATTTTCTTAGACGTACCGTGAGACAATATTGGAGCGATGCCAATATCATTTATTTCAGACGTATCAAAAACATATTGAGCGGATTGATTCATCCACTCTACTCCAACATCTTTACAAAAAATCAGATATGGACTGGGATGATGTTGCAGAGATTTAATTAAGTATTTAGCTTGTTGGTCTTCAATTATTGTCATCTTCAATTAGTTCCTCTACAACTTCAACGAAGCTGTCATTAAATGTATTTTTCATGAAAGACCATAGTTTCAAATGATATTTTGATTTAAAAAGTGTTTTGAAAGATCTTTTGTAATTGTCCCATTCTCCTTTGTCGATCATTCCAATTGTATATTGATAGTGTTGGTTTTCTCTAGACCGTAACATTATGCTGAAATACGACATGTATTTAGCGTCTTCTTCAGGAGTAAGTTCCTCATCGTTTCGCAGTTTTAACTTAATCTTAACCATGCTTTTTTTCATGCCTTCTAAAGCAATTTCTTGATGACTATCAGCGACATTCTGCCTAGCATTTGCTCTCGCTACTCTGTTTTGCTCTCTCATTTCTTGTATTAAATAGTAAATTGAAGCTACTGCTCCAATTGCTGCCAATGCTCCAACAATGCTATTAAAGTACTCAATAAAAAAATTCATGTTTTGTTCCAAAAATTGAGAATGATAAGCTTAATTGTTTTGCTCGTTTATTTAAACGATTTTTTAAAATAAATAAGGGATGAGTCTTGCTTTAACTTTTTTACAATAATCTTCATAACCTTCTAAATCGTTAAGAAGAGTTTTTTCTTCAACGTTTATTCTCGATCTCAAAGCTATTGCTAAAAAAATCAGACTTAGAAAAAGTGATAGATAAGTACCTAACCAAACATTTACTCCAATTATAAAAAAAATAAAACCCGTATACATTGGATGTCTCACCATGGAATAAATGCCTGTATCTATAACTTTCTGACCTCTTTCTTCTTGAATGGTGACAGTAGTTTCCGCAAACTCATTTGCATTCATTGACGCCATAACAAAAAGCATGCCAAGGATATAAATAGCCAAGCCAATATTTTTTATATTGCCTTCAAAACTAGAAGAGAGGTTTAAATGAAAAATATCTATCGGCGCCAAAGATAGTCCCACAACAATTGCAGATAACATCAAGACTGTTGCTAGTCTGTCTTCTTTTGGCTGAGTCTTTGAATCGTAATTCATTCGAGCTTCAATACTTGCTGGCTTAACAATGAGCAAGTATGCAGAAGCTAGAATTGTTATCAGAAAGTGAATGGTAAGAAACAAAAGTGCATCTGGCCAATTTAGTGTTAAAGCAGGTAAATATAAAAAAATACCCAACAATGCGGTTTGAAAAAGTAGCCCAAAGAAAGTTTTTACCCATAACATGTTTGTTCTCCAAAGTTATGTTATCAAATATCCTTAATTAGTTGTTTTTTACTAAAAACTTTTCAACTGCCTTTGAAAAAATATCGTTTTTATCGCCTGCTACCATGTGCGCTGCATTGCTAATTTCTTCAAATTCTGCGTGAGAAACTATTTTTAAGAAATAATCTTTATCTTCCTCTGTTAAAACGTCACTAAGTCCTCCTCTTATTAATAATGTAGGAATATTTAAAAAATTAGCAGCTTTTTCCAAATGGCCAAAATATTCTTTTATATCTTGGCCTTGCCTGCCTTGGAGGAACTTAGGATCCCAATGCCAGTAAAACCTGTCATCCTTTTTTCTTAGGTTTTTATGCAATCCACTTAAGTCTTTTGGTTTTTCTCTGTGGGGTAAAAAATCAGATATATAAGCTGCAGCTTCCTCTAAAGATGAAAATCCATTTTCGGCAGATCTCATAAATTCTACAATTCTGTCCGAACCATCTTGATTGGGATAAATGCCTATATCTACCATCGTGAGCGTTTTGCATAAACCTGAATAATCCGGATCTCCAGCCAAAGACAAAGATGTCATTCCTCCAAGGGAAGCTCCAACCAAATTTGCAGGCTTTTCATATTGTTTAATTATCGAGATTAAATCTTTTTTATGATCATGAATCTTGTAGTCTCCTGTTTCTGACCAAAAACTATCTCCATGTCCTCTAAGATCATAAGTAATAACGTGAAAGCCTTTTTTTGAAATATTTTCTGCGGCATTGTCCCAAGCGAATCTAGTCTGACCACCGCCATGTAAGAAAATTACTAGAGGATCAGATTCTTCACCATAGATGGAGCCGGCAATATCATTACCCTCAAAATTTTTGAAAACTTTTAACATCTATGAGTTAGATCCACTGAGTTACAAATTCAGAGGTGTCCATTTCAGGAATCTTTTTTTGTTTTCCAGAAGCTGTGCCTACGTAAAGATATCCGATTACTTTTTGATTTTCTTTTAATTCGAGATACTTGGAAATTTTTTCATTAAGAGCAAAAACTCCGGTTCTCCACATGCCAGCATAATTTAGAGCATTTAATGCAAGTAATATATTTTCCGCAGCAGCCGCTGTAGAGAGCATTTGCTCTATTTCAGGAACTTTTGGATGCGTCTTGATTTCAGAAATTAAAATGACAATCATTGGTGCACGAAAAGGTGCCTCTCTATATTTTTGCAATGTCTCATCGGTAACATCCTCAATGTTGTCCTTAGCAAAATCTACAAAAATGGATGAAAGTTTTTCTAAGCCCTTGCCCGTTACTTGAATAAATCTTGAGGGTCTTTGCCAAGCATGATCGGGCGCTCTTAGAGCAGCCTGATAAATTAGCTCCATTTCTTTTTCAGAAGGATAAGGTTCAGACAATTCTCTGGGAGAGTTTCTATTGAGAATATTATTTAGTGCTTCATTCATTGTTACTTAATTTTCCTTATGTCCTGACATCTTATCCCAAGCTTTGACTTTATTTTCTGAAATACCAGCTTCGATTACATCTGCACGAAATCTTTTATAAGTATAGGGAATAATAAGTTTTCTTGTTTTGAAGATAAAAACTGCTATTCCCCAGACGTTAAATAAAATACAAATGATAAAAATTTCTACTCTGATTAGATCGGAAAACAATAAAAACATGGTAATTGAAAGATATGTCTCAGGCTTAGTTAAGAACATAGCTATTCCCACTTTTCCTGGGGGCATAATCATCCACAAAAGCATCATTACCAGTGCCAGACCGATAAATAGGAGTTCAATTTCAAATCTAGTGACTGCACCCTCTATGATGCCGTTTAAAGCAATGAAACCTAGAAAAAAACAAACAATGGCATGAAATTTATGTTGCATTTTATCTTCCATGAATAAATACGCATTTAATTTTCCATTGAGGTTTGTCCAAGAAGGTAGTTTTCTAAAGAAATCATCAAAGATTTCAAAGATACCTAGGCCTAAATAAACTATTGCTTCAACCCAAAGAACTATTTTTAGAGCTAGTGTTAATTCAAAAAGCTCTGTTGAAGTCACTTATTCTGGAATAAAAGTTTTAACCAAATACAGTGGTGACCAAGACAGGTCCTGAAATGATCATTGCCCATATTGCTTGAATCAATATCACTAGCCAAGAGAAAAGAATCCCCATTTGTCTAAAAATGACATGTCCACCACCAGTTAATGCATAAGCATGCAAAACTCTAGAAAAGACGAATAAATCCCCAAATATGATAATTGCTAAGTCTGGGATCTCGGCAATAATTTCGAGTGCAAACGATAAAGCAAGAAAAATAAGAGCATATTCAATAAAGTTCCCATGTGCTCTTTGAGCAGCCAATAATTCTTCACTATCCCCAGTACCCAGGCTAATTTCAGTTTTAAGTCTTTGTCTTACAGTAAGAAAAGATAGAATAATTGCAAAAAGACCGAGAACCCCTGCATAGAATAAACTTATCATTTAAAATTAATTGTAGTTATTGCTGCTGAGCTCAAGACCTTTGAGATCCCCTTTATCACGCCATTTTTTCATAAGTTTGAAAAAATTCAGAGCTCCTCCGCCGTAAGGATTATTTTGTGGAGCTTGCATAGGCTTACCTTCATTATTGTAATAACCTGGGGTGCAACTTTCTTGAAAACTCAACATATCTCGTGAGTTATCTATGATAGTTTTTACCCAATTTTCCTCACCTTCTTTTGAAGCCTCAACTAAAGACATATTCTTTTCTCTCATGGCTTTTAAAATATATGCAAGGTGGATACTTTGTTCATCTAGAGAATGCGTATAGTTTGCTGTGAAGCCAGCTTGTTGAGGGCCAAAGAAAAAACTATTTGGGAATCCGCGACTATGCATGCCATGCATAGTAGATAGACCATCTTTCCACTTATCCATTATTGAAAGACCTTTTCTGCCATAAATTTCATAACCACTTCTTCTGGTGTAGTCAGTTCCCACCTCAAAGCCTGTAGCAAATATGATGCAGTCAACTTCATATTCTTTGCCATCGAAGAAAATGCCTTTTTCAGTAATTTTATCTAGACCTTTGCCTTGCGTATCGACCAAAGTCACATTTTCGCGATTGTAAGTATCTAGGTATTCATCGTGAAAACATGGGCGTTTGCAAAATTGTCGGTAATAAGGCTTTAAAGATTCAGCTACGTTTGGATCTTTTACTATCTCTTCAGCTCTAGCTCTGATTTGCTCCATTTTGGCAAAATCTACCATTTCAACTTTATTCGAGATATTTTCTTTCCCAACAAAGTTCATGAATTTATCGGCCATATATGGCTTGAGGCCTTTTTTATAAAAATCTTTATTGAATGGTGCAAGTAATGCCCACAAAGCCATTCTGAGTTTAGATGGTCCTGATGCCCTGAAAGCTGACAATATAGTTCTGAAAATTTCAGTCCAACCATCATTTACTAAATCTTCTCCACTGAATTCTCCTGCTAGAAATCCTTCAAAGTTAGCTCTTCTTTTTTCATGCCATCCAGGCTTCATAGAATTAAACCAGGCTTCATCGGTTTCTCTATTTGCTCTTACATCTATCGACGAGGGTGTTCTTTGAAAAACATAAAGCTCTTTTGCAGATGCTCCCAAATGCGGAATACATTGCACAGCAGTTGCTCCTGTACCAATGATGGCTACTTTTTTATCGGAAAGATTTTTCAGGTCTCCGTGAGACGATCCTCCGGTATATTCGTAGTCCCATCGACTAGTATGAAAAGTATGTCCTTTGTAGTCATTGATTCCATCTATTGCAGGCAGCTTTGGTCTGTTCAAAGGCCCATTTGAGTGAACCACAAAATTTGCAGTAATTTCATCGCCTTTGTTGGTTTTAATGGTCCATAATCCAGATTCATCTGACCACTTCGTCTCAGTGACTTCTGTTTGCAAAATTGAGTTTTCGTAAAGCTTAAACTTTTCAGCTATAACTCCACAGTACTCTAAAGTCTCAGGAGCATTGGTGTATTTTCTTTTGGGGACAAAGCCAGTTTCTTCAAGCAACGGAAAATAAATATAAGATTCAATGTCACACGAGGCTCCAGGATATCTATTCCAATACCAAGTCCCTCCAAAGTCTCCCCCTTTTTCAATTATTTTAAAATCATTAAATCCTGCTTCTCTTATTCTTGCAGCAGCCAGCATTCCGCCAAAACCACCGCCGATAATTGCGATTTCAGTATGTATTTTTAAAGATGCCCTTTCTGCTTTTTTTTCAACATATGGATCTTCTACAAAATACGAGAAATCACCTTTTACTTCCTGATATTGGTCGTTGCCATCAGAGCGAAGACGTTTATCTCTTTCCTCTCTGTACTTTTGACGAAGTTTTTCCGGATCAAAATCAAATTTTTCTATATTTGCTGCCATATTGAATTACCTTAATAAATTTAAAAAAAAATATAACTTATGACATTTGTCGTGTCAAAAGATTGTTTTTTCGAAAAGAATTGTATAAGAAAAATAGAAATAGTAGGTTTATAGACAAGTATCCGGCCAATGGCAGAGTGTATTTGTTTGCTTCGGGAAGGAAAAAAGAAGTTAAGAAAACTCCTATTAAAAAAACTATTCTGAAAGCGTCTGCCAGCAAAGCCTTTTTGCTGTCCAACCACAAAGAAACACAGTATGCGGTTGAAACCATTGCAATAGCAACAACAATACCTTGCAGCAGGTTCAGTTCGCCCAATTCAATAAAGACTGTGCTGATTAGAGACACGAATATCAGCTGAAAAAAAGCGTAACTTTTGGATGCCAAAGAGGAATTAGGATTGTATTTTTCAAAATTCTGAACATCGAAATCTGTTTTTGGAGATAAATGACCTGAATCGGTTGGAATCCACCTGGTTGGTGCAACCAAGACATAAAGCTTATCTTTAAGATTTTTTGTATGAAATATTTCTCTTAGCATCTTCACATAAATATGAAGATTTGCCCAAACAGGATTAAAAGTTTTTAAAGGACCCCTAATGCCATAAACAGGAGAAAGATTGTCTTCCTCCTCCTTGAAAGTTCCAAACAGTCTATCCCAAATAATAAATACCCCGCCATAATTCTTATCTATGTATTCCTCATTTTGAGCATGATGAACTCTGTGATTAGAAGGAGAAACGAAAAATAACTCGAACCATCCCAATTTAGGAACATGTTCTGTGTGAACCCAAAATTGATAAATCAAATTAATGGAAGCTACTGAAACAAAAACATAAGAAGGCACGCCGATAATAAAAAGCGGAATATAAAATACCCAAGTCAAAAAGAAACCTGTACCAGTCTGTCTTAATGCCGTAGATAAATTGTAATCCTCGCTTTGGTGATGAGCCACATGCGATGCCCAAAAAATTTGTCTCTCGTGACTAATTCTGTGAAACCAATAATAAAAGAAGTCATAGGCAATAAAGGCAACGATCCAAGTAAGAATTGAACTTGAATCCCATCTTGGCAATGAAAAATGTGTTTCCACAAAGAAGAAAACTGCTCCTCCTAGGCCTATTTTCAATGCCAAACTAGTAGACCGAAGAGCTCCCATAAACATACTAGACAAAGCATCATTGGCTCGGTAAGTATTATTATTTTTTAACCAACCATAAGATAGTTCTATTAGGATGGCTAATAAGAAAAACGGAACTGCATACGGAACATAATCCATAAATTCTATAGTTGTTTAATTGCACAAAGCTTGTTGCCAGAGGGATCTCTCAAATAGGCTAAGTACATTTTCATGCCTTCAAATTCTCTAACACCAGGCGCATCTTCAATGGAAACTCCACCAGATTCAAGGCCTGCTGCATGCCATTTATCTCCCTGAGCTTCATCTTCTATGTTGAATCCTATAGTTGAACCATTTCCTGCAGAAGCTGGCTCCCCATCGATAGGCTCTGAAATACAAAAAGTCATTCCCTCTAAAAAATAAAAGTAACGAGTTTGACCAGTAAGATTTGGAACCATGAGTCCTGGTTTTGCACCTAAAACTCCTAGAAGATTGTCGTAAAAAGTTTTAGATTCCTCAATGTTGTTTGCTCCAACCATAATATGACTAAACATAATTTCCCCTGTAATTTGTTTTTAATTTTTAGTAGGGTCTGTCGCCTACGACTGTAACCCTTTCAACTTTTCTTACTTGCGGCCAATAATCTGACACGGCATAGTGTTGGCACGCTCTATTATCCCAAAACGCAATCGAATCCTTTTCCCAGATAAATCGACACTGATACTCAGGTATTGCCGCTTGAGCATATAAAAAATCTAGCATAATGGAAGATTCTGTAGCATCCCAGTCTTTTATATATTGTGTAAAAGCTTTGTTTACGTATATAACTTTTTGTTTTGTATCCGGATGCGTGCGAATCACAGGATGTTCAGGGCTTGGATACTTTTGATTAAAAGCCCCTATTTCAGCTTCACTTTTGCCTTGTTTGATTAATCTTTGTCTAAAACCAGCAAAATCATGAACAGCAATTGCTCCTTCTAACTTTTTCTTCACTTCCTCAGACAGCCCTTCATAGGCCATGCACATGTCAGAAAATAAGGTATCGCCTCCAACCTGAGGACCCTCAATCATGCGCAGAATAGATCCCAAGGAAGGTTCTTCCCTCCAAGTAACATCAGAGTGCCAAGTGTTTTCTCTACCTTTGCTCTTTTCGTTATGAGTTATGCTGAGAACTTCTGGGTATCCTTCTTTGTGCGGCGCAAAAGGATGAACTTCTAGCTCACCAAATTGTTTTGCAAACCTTAAATGATCCTCGGTACTGAGATTCTGCTTGCGAAAAAAAATAACTTTGTAAATGAGTAGAGCTTGGTAAATCAATTCATAAGTTTTCTTATTGAAATCTTCTCTTAAATCAATTTCCAGAAGCTCTGCTCCAATATTTGGAGACAATCGATTAACTTTGAAAGGTAAATCCAATTTTTCAAAGTTTTCAAAATTCAAATTTTTCATTTAAATATAGATTAAAAAATTTAAAGTTTATTTACAACCTCATCGTAGGATGGCATTGATTTAGCAGCACCTTTTTTGGTCACTGATAATGATGCTGCACAATTTGCAAATTTAGCGGCAGAAAACATATCTGGATTTTCCGAAAGAGAAAATCCCAAGGCCCCTACGAAACAATCTCCTGCACCAACTGTATCAATAGCTTCAACTTTTCTTGATTTGAAATATTTTCTTTTTCCTTTTGCATATGCAATTACTCCTAAATCTCCCAAGGTAATAACAACATTTACATGCAAGGGAATATTTAATGAGGAAAAATTTTTATCAATGAAATCTATATCAACTGATTGAGGAGCCTTATTAAGAAGGCCTAAAAATTCAGTCTCATTAACCACTAAAATGTCTGTTTGCTCCAATAATAACTTTGATGGTTTTTTGTACGGAGCTAAATTGAGTATCGTTAAACAATTTTTTTGTTTCGCGCGCTTAAACAAATCTGAGGTCTCATCTTCTTTCAGCTCCATCGTACCAATTACAATTGAGCAAGCTTCTAATTCTTTATTACTTACTTGTTTGCTTTTGGAATTCTTATTTATGCCTGGAAAAGCCACGACTTCATTTCTGCCATCTTCTAATACATTTATCAATGCAACACCTGATTGTCCTTTCTTCCTTCTCAAGTTCTTTATATTTACTTTTTCTCTTTCGATTAAAGACACTAGATCCTGACCAAACAAATCTTTGCCAACGGTTCCAACAAAACTTACCTTTGCGCCCAGTCTCGCCAAAGCTACTGCTTGATTCGCACCTTTTCCTCCCAAAAAGAATTCTATTGAGTTTGCTTCAATTGTTTCGCCTTCTTCAGGAGATCTTGGAAGATAAGCAAAAAGATCCATATTAATGCCGCCAAAAACAATAAAGTCAGACATCTTTTATGATTTTTTTAATTGTGAACTTATATTTTCTCGGAGATTCTCTGTTCTTTGAATAAGATTTTCTAAACTTAATTCTCCTATGCCGGAAATGGTAGTGTTAACTTTACCTTTCCAAGGATCGGTCCACTTTGATGGAATCTCACCATTAGCAAGACCAAACAAACCGCCAACAGTTGCTCCATTGCAATCGGTATCCCATCCCGCTGAAACTGCTTCACCTACTGCTTTATCAAAAGAATCCTGAAAACTTAAAAAAGCCCAAACAACTATGGCTAAATTATTAAGGCTATGGACTGGGGAAAGATCTTTATATTTGTCTACAATTTTATTGCAAGCTTTACCGATATTTTTTTTCCCTACTTCCACTGCTTTATAGGCATCTGAAGTTTTGTCTATATATTTTAAGGCTTCTTCAACTGCATCTATTCTCTTTTCTTTAACTGGTATTAGAGCTGCAAGAGCAGCAATATATGCAGAACATTCTACGGCACACCCTCTATGAGATAGGCGCGCATCTTTCCTTGCCAAATCTGCAGCTATTGCTGGGTTGCCAGGCAGAACCCAACCATACATATCGATTCTTATTTGTGCTCCAATCCAATCATTAAACTCATTATCGCTCAGAGTATCGATATCAAATTTTCTTTCCCCGCCCCACTGGTAATCAAAGTTCATATTTTCTAATAACTTGATGTACGCCTCTCTTTCTGCCGTAAAAGTAGCACCAGCTGGCAGTTTATTAATCCATGTTCTTGCAATGTCATCTGTATCAAGTTTTAAACCATGTTCTTCGAGCATCATTAAAGCTAAAACTGTGTAAGTGATGTCGTCATCTTGTTCAGCTCTACTAATTTTTCCCTTGCAACAATTAATTGATAAGCCTTTTATTAATGGATGCTCGACGTGATTTATATAATCCCTCAACGGGAAAGACTTTGCTTCTTTAAGGTAGTTTTCTAAAGAATCTTTTCCTTCTCGCATTGATAAAATTTCTATGGGTTTGCCAAGCAAACAACCCGAAATCCTTCCTTCCCAAGCTGCTTTTATTCTGTTCATCATTTTTTTATTTTTTAAAGCTTTGAGAAAAAGCTTATAAGAATTTTATTTTCCTCTGATTCTTTCAATTATTAGGCCGATTAGTAACAAAAATACAAATAAGGCAAATCTTAAATCGGTAATGAAAGGAGTTTCTACAGGGATGGCTATCGTCTTATCTAAGGCCTCAACTTTGTATTCATGCCTTTCATCAAAAACAGGATTCAGACCGATTTCAAACAAATCTCTTCTGCTTCTGTATCTAAATATTGCAACAATGTCCCAGTCCTCCATTCCTTGGGCAGCAACGATATCCAGAGCAGGATTTAAAACAAAAGCAAAGAATACGGGATGTGAAGCTCTTTTAAACTGTTGTGGCCACATGTATTCCATGTAGTGCATCTGCAAATCTAATGAAGTTGCTCCTTCTCCAGTAGCTTCCATGGTTCGCGGTGATTCGTTTCTATCAAGAAAGTTCACCATATAAAAGTCTTTGCCATCATCTTCACTCATGAACTTGAACGCGATTTCCCATTGCTCAGAATCTCTTCTATCAGAATTACTTTCCTCGAAGATTTTTTTGTAGGTTTCAATCTCTTGATCTGTAAGAGGACCGGATAAGTTCGTGTACCAGAGAAAAAAAACTGTATAAACAACTACGATAGGAAGCCAAAGCTTAATATTGAATTTCATTAAATCCCTCTTAGTCTTTTAAAAACATTACCATTTTATGTCTTTTAGGTCTTCGATTTTTAAATTCTGCAATCGAAGTTTCTTTGAAGTTTGAATTTCTACCTCCAGAAAAGCTTCTGCCTAAAATATACGCTTTGCTATAACCAGAATCTTGCAAAATTTGTATTGAAGACATGCAGTTCTTTAAATTTCTTGTCATCTCCATTTCCAAAGAAACTACTGGAGAATCAGAAAGAAGAATGTCTTTAGCTCCTCTTAAGGCAGCTTCTTCATGCCCTTCTATATCTATTTTTAAGTAAGATATTTTCCCTAAATTATTTTCGGATTTAAAATTATCAAGTTTCTCAACCTGAAAGATCTCATTTGATTCCAAATCTTCAACAATTTTGCCTGAGCTAAGATTTCCTTTATCAACAAAAGCTTTTAAAGCCTCTTTTTTGTCGGATAGACCTAAATTAAGTGGCGTAATATTGCTTACTGATGAAGCATTGATCTCTAGAAGCTTAAAAACTTCTTTATTTGGTTCAAAAGAAAAAACTCTTTCAAAGATTCTTGAAAAGAATAATGAATGATTACCAATGTTAGCTCCCGCGTCTATGCAAATCTTTTTGTCGAGTTGCATTGACGAAAAAAACTTTTCTACGGCATAAAGCTCTCGTTTCTCAAACCACCCATCTAAAATGATTTTATGGGTAATGTAATCATTTGCATAAGTAGCAATAGGTAAATTGATTAAAGAACTTTTTTTTGCAGCACGTTTTATTGCTCTTGAGAGAATAAATCTAGTAAGTAGATTCATGATGATTTCTGAGTTTCTTTTTCTTATTGTGCATTAGTTTTTGTTTGCCAAAATTTAAGCATCTTTAAAGTTGTATCGTCTTTTGCAAAAAAATGATGATAAAGAGCTGCGCCAATGTGGATGATAATTAATAGTATGATTGCATTTGTACAAAACTCATGAAAACCTCTAATCAGATGAAAGGTGCTTTGATTGTGAAGTGCAAAAGCCAAATCGATGCCAAAAACTATTATTGGGTCTGAAGCAAAGCTCGCCATTGATATTCCGGTAATTATGAGCCCTGCCATAAGAAAATATAAAGAATAATGTCCTAATTTTGCAGAAGCTACCTGCCAGGCAGGCATCGTTGATGGTAGTTTTGGGGCTCCATAAAAATATCGTAATATTATTCTTAATATAAATAAGAAAGTTACGATCATACCGGCTGTTGCATGATCAGATCGTGACTCAAGTCTGTCCCATAGTTCCATATTGCCGCCAAACTTTTGGGCGACATTAAGATCCAACATGATAATAATTGCCATAAGCCAATGGATTATTTTCTGTGTCTTTAAGTAATCAATAGTCATAAATTATCAAGAAAAAAACTTCTTATATTCATATTAGAATGCGTTGAGATCATTTGAAGTATTCTAGTCCAGTGAATATTGTTTTGCTTCATAAAAATTTAAGAATTTCTGATAATTCTGCTTTGTATCATGGCTGTAATACTGACAAATCTTTGATCATATACGCATACGATAAAGACTATTGGAGTAACAATGGAAAATCAGAAAGACAATTTCAATTTTGTCTCGACTCTTTAGGAGAGTTAGATGAAAAACTCAATAAACTTAATAGAGATTTGTTCATCTTTGAGGGCGATCTTGATGAACTTGCTTTGTGGATAGACAAAAGCTTTCCTGAGTCTAAAATTTTTTTGAATCAATCAACCGACATTCATTATCACAGAAATCTTAAAGCGAAGTTCATTAGCAAGTTTGAAGACTCTGGAAGATTGTATGAATTTGCAGATTTTGGAATTCAAACAAAAAATCACAACAGAGATGACTGGTCTTCAAATTGGCATAGGATAATGACTCAGAAAATATTACCACCTCCACAAATTAACTATTCCTCAAAAATTAAGCCCAAAGATTTATTAGATTTTAAAGCATTTAAAAAAAAGCTATCTCTTGTAGATCCAAAAAATAATAGTTTTCAGCTTGGTGGCGAAGATAAAGCAAAAAAACTTCTTTCATCTTTTTTAGAAAAGCGGATGGATGGATATTCAATAAAAATGTCCAGTCCCGTTGAAGCTGAACATTCTTGTTCTAGATTATCCCCACACATATCGTTTGGAACAATATCATTAAGAACTATTTTTCAAGAAGTTCAGAAAAGTATGAATAGCTCCCTTTTCAGAAAAGACCTTTACTCATTTAAAAAAAGGCTTCACTGGCATTGTCATTTTATTCAAAAGCTTGAAACCGAGCCTGAATTAGAATTCAAATCCATGCATCCAATGTGTGATTCTTTGAGAGAGGAAGAGAATGATGAACTTATAGAGAAATGGATTGCAGGAGAAACAGGTTTTCCGTTCTTGGACGCTTGCATGGTTTTCTTGAAAGAAAAAGGTTGGATTAATTTTAGAATGCGAGCAATGATCATGTCTTTTGCCTCTTATAACTTGTGGCAGCCTTGGCAAAAAACTTCACCTCGTCTTGCTGAACTTTTTGTTGATTACGAACCAGGCATTCACATATGCCAAGTGCAAATGCAAAGTGGCGTAACGGGTATCAATCTCCCAAGAATATACTCAGTCTTAAAACAAAGTAGCGACCAAGATCCATCTGCAAAGTGGATTAAAGGCCAAATTAATTCTTTAAAAAATATAGAGCCAAAAAACATTCACGAAGCAGAATTAAATGAGATCTATCTTGAAAAAATAGTAGACCTGAAAGCTTCGGCAAAAAAAGCTCGAGAAACAATTTGGTCGGTAAGAAAAGGTTCTGACTTCAAGAAAATTGCTAAAGACGTTTACCTGAAACACGGCAGCAGACTCAGAAGAGCTTAGCCTTTAGTCTAAGTCAATTGCATATTTCTTAAGAATCTCTAAATCAATAATTTTTACAGACTTTCTATTTGTTCTTCTTAAAAAGATTTTAGGGGCCTTATCGTTCTCATAAGCTTCTTTCCAACGTTCTGCACAAACGCACCAGTGATCACCCTCCTTTAGACCTGGAAAATTAAATTCTTCTCTTGGCGTAGAAAGATCGTTACCTCTTGATTTAGAAAATTCTAGAAAATCATCTGTTATGTATGCACAAACAACATGCAAGCCCTGATCCAAATTATCGGTGTGACAAAATCCATCTCGAAAGAAACCAGTAATAGGATTTGAACAACATTCCTCTATTTCTTCTTCGAAAACATTGAATTGTTTTTCCATTTTAGGTGACCACCAAAATTATGAGGCAGAGTATTAAAGTTAATAGAGTAAGTATTACACTCAACAAGTGCAGATACTTAAAACTTTTATCTCTGCCTTCATCCCTTGCTTTGTTTGTTGCCGGAACGATCAGATACGAAATACTCATAAATAAAAAAGAAATAAAAAAAAGTATTTGAAGCGAAAGACGATCACCAATTACTGATAAGACAACTCCTATGAGACTGAGAACTGCTACATTTAAAAATAATTTTGGAAAAATAGCTCTTAGAAAGGGTCCGGCTTGTTCTTCAGAGTACACTTTAAAAATAGTAGGAGCATTTAAAGCAGCCTGAAATAAAATCATTCCAGCCATTAGGCCCGCAAGAAAAAGATATAAATTGTTCATAAAATTACTCTTCTGTTAGTGATTTTGCCCATAAAGAAATATCTGGTACTTCTTGGGCGTCGAAAATAAATTCTTGGCCAGGGCCAATATTTGTATCGACTAATAATTTTCTATTGTCTTTCCATTTTAGACGGTTTAAAAAAATATTACTCTTCTTCTTAGCAGCACTAGCAAAATATTTTTGGGGAAACTGCCACATAGATTTCTTGTGGTTAGGAGCGCTAAGCACTAGTTTTTTAGAAAATTTTTTGAATAAGCCAAAATTTTTTCTTGATACATAAATTGTATTGTTTTTATATTTTCGATATTTTGGATCGTGTGGATGTGAAAGATTGTGTTTTTTTAAAAAATTAGAAATCTGTTTGTCACCTTCCAAGATTTCTTCAATTTGTAACCAACCAAAAATTTTATGGATATCAATTTTTGGATTTTCTGTCTTTTTAAACCAGCCAAAAAATAAAAAAAGATCTCCTATACCTACATCATTATTTTTAAGCTCAGATTGTGCACTACCCGCCTGTCCAAAAAGTCCAATTTTGTCGTTAAGGGCGGGATCATAATGGCAAAAGTCTTCTGAAGTTACCTGCGTGGCTGAAACTTCCTTCAAAGCTTGAGTTCCATTGATACCGTTGAATTTAAGCTCATGATATTTTTTTGGAGATTTTCCATTTTGAGGAATAGGAAGAGAGAAAATATCATCATTCTTAAATATGGGTGAAGGTCTACCTCCATATTTTGAATCAAATCCTTTTCTGCTTAAAATAACTCTTTTCATAAAATGATTTGTAACTATGGCCAAAGCTTTTCTTTTTCACAACCCTAGGTGCAGCAAGTCTAGACAAGCCCTAAATCTCCTTGAGCAAGAAAAAGAAAATTTTGAGGTTTTCATGTATCTCGATGAGAAACTCGAAAAAGACTTTTTGAAAGAAATAATTCAAAAACTTGGTATCAGCCCAAGAGATCTTTTGAGGAGAGGAGAATCTGCATATAAAGAGAATAACTTAAAAGATTCTAATATTTCAGAAGAAGAAATCATTAATTTAATGATTGAATATCCCAAGCTGATTGAAAGACCAATTTATGTAAAAGGGTCTAAAGCTATAGTTGGCAGGCCGCCAGAGAATGTTTTGAAGATTATCTAATTAATCTCTCAAAAGTTTTCTAGGTTTAAAAATATTTGTTAGTCCTATACCAATTAAAATACACAAAGAGCCAAGTATCACCTTCTGATCTATATTCTCATTTAAAAATATTGCCCCCCAGAAAATTCCTGTTATGGGTACCAAGAAAATTATCGAAGAGGCTTGAACTGGAGAGGATCTTTGTAACAAAACAACGTAAGCGATAAATGAGATGCCCGTTGAAACCAGGCCAAGGAATAAGGTTGCTAAATAAGTTTTTAGTGACAGATCAAATGAAAAAGATTGTGGCTCGGACAGAAATAAAGGAATTGAAAAAACAAAACCTGACAGCATAGTTGCAGAAGCAAGAGCTGATGAATTTATATGGTTCAATTTAAATAAGACATTGTTTGAATATGCATAACAAAAAGCGCCAATTAGACATAAAGTTACTGGGAAAAATACTACTCTAATCTCATCAAGTCCTATAAAAATTAAAAGACCAATAAAGCCTGCTAGAAGACCAATTACTTGGAGGAAGGTGGTATTTTGTCTAAAAAGTAAGATTGCAATAATTAGTGCAAATAAAGGTGAAGTTCCATTTAATATAGAAAGCATGCCAGCAGTAAGCTCTTGAGCAGACCAAGCAAAAAGAAAGAAAGGCAAGGCGGCATTTATTATTCCAAGCAAAATCAAAGAAGGGATCACTCTAGACATTTTTAATAATTCTTCCTTATTAACGAACAAAGGTCCTAATAGAAGAGAAGCCAATAAGAGCCTTATTGATACTAAGTGAGACGGAGAAATTTCTTCTACTACTAAGCGTGTAAACATAAAAGAAGCTCCCCAGCTAAGACTCACAAATAAAACCAGCAGCCAATTGATAATTGTTGTCTTCATGATTGCCTAAGCTTTTCCGAACTAATTCAAAGCTTCTTTTTCGTGAGTGGTTGGTGGGCCAAAAAAATGGTCTATAGCTTGTCTCAAGCTTGAAGCTTTTTTCATATCAAAAAATATTTTATTCCAGCCCATAAATGTTATTTTAATTGGGTTAAAGGTATTTACATTATTCACAAGACCATAATTCACAGGACTTTCTTCAGGCTGAAAAGTACCAAACAAGCGATCCCAGATAATAAGTAAGTTTCCATAATTTTTATCTATGTATTCTGGGTTTGAGCCATGATGAACTCTATGGTGGGAAGGAGTATTGAAAAGCCATTCTAAGGGGCCTAACTTGCCAATAATTTGAGTATGTCCCACTACTCCCCATAAGGTACTTATGACTCCTGCTACTGCAATCATTAAAGGGTCTAAACCTAAAATTGGTAACACCATAAAAAAAGGTACTTTTGAAATTGGGCCAAACCAAGCTTGTCTGAAGGAAACTGCAAAATTCATTTCTTCGCTGGAATGATGACTCATATGAATTGCCCAAAGAAATCTAACCCGATGAGAAAGCCTATGGTAAATATAAAATACTAAGTCTATTAAAACGAAAGTTAAGATCCATAAAACCCAATTTGGCAAGATAGTTACTAAATCAACAATTCGAAACTGATATAAAAAGAAATGAAACCCAACAACGGATCCTTTGATAGCAAATCCCATTAAGATATTTCCAAAGAGAAGCCCTGAGGTACACCAAGTATCGCCAGAGTTGTAGTAATTCTTGTTTTGCCAGTTTGAAATCAAGACCTCAAATAAAATAAGGGCCAATATAATTGGAACGCCAAAGGCATAAACATCTGTGATGGTGAGTTCTGTCATTTTTCGAAACATTATATAGTCAGTTAAATCAATATTCTTGTTTTCTAAAAACTTCTGGTTTAAATTGCCCCATCTAAAAAAAAGAAGTCAATGAAAATAGTAGTCGATAGCCTGATAAGCAAACTTTATGAGTCGGAAATTCTAGAGCTTGATCCTAATATGGAAATTATTGTGCTGAACCCTGAGGATCATACAAATCCTGCTTGGGGAGATGTTCCGGAGGTCGATGCCTTGTTTTTGTCTTATCAATTTCTTTTTGCGGTGCGAGACCACAAACATCTTTTCGAGCCTATGATGGACGTTGCGAAAAAAGCTAAATTCATCCAAAGCGGATATTCAGGAATGGATGATCCTTTTTTGCAAGCAGTCTTGAAAGAAACGAGCGCAATTGTTGCAAATGCAAGCAGCATATATGGCAAACCTATGGCCAATTATGTTTTAGCGCAAATGTTGAGATGGAACAAAAGAATTGATCTTCATATTGAACTTCAAAAGGAAAAAAAATGGATGCCAAATGGAGGAGACGGGGAATTAACGAATAAGAATTTAGTCATTTATGGATATGGCGGTATAGGAAAAGAAATTGCTCGAATTGCGAAGTCATTTGAAATGAACGTTACTGGCATTAGAAGATCGGCTGTTGCTTGTGAATTTGCTGACGAAGTCAAAACCCCAGAAGACTTAATGGATATGTTGCCTTTTGCAGATTTTCTTGTAACGGTATTACCGGATAGCGAACTTACTAGGAATGTAATCGACAAAAAAGTTTTCAAACAAATGAATCCGCAAAGTATGTTCATTAATGTCGGTCGAGGCAGCGCTGTAAATGAAGCAGATCTTGCAGAAGCATTAAATACAGGTGAAATTGCTGCTGCAGCTTTGGATACCACAAGAAAAGAACCTCTAGAGGAAGAGTCCCCCCTATGGGAGGCAAAAAATTGTTACATTACTCCTCACGATTCTGCTCATTCTTTAATGTCTCTGCCGAGATCTTTTAATCTTTTCCTTGAGAATGTCGCTAATTTAAAAGATGGCAAACCGATAAAAAATCTATTTGAGCTGTAAAAAATGAAAATAAATCTTCTTGGCATGTCTTTAGATGCCATGGAAAAATTTTTCGTATCCTTAGGAGAAAAGCCTTATCGAGCAAGGCAAGTTTTTCAATGGATTCATCAAAAAGGAATCTCAAACTATGATGGGATGAGCAATCTATCAAAGAACCTTAAAAGTATTTTAGAGGAAAAAACAGAAATTAAGCCTCCAGAAATTGTTTATGAGAAAGATTCCAAAGATGGCACTCGTAAATGGGTTTTAAGCGTTGGAGAAGGTGATTTAGTTGAGATGGTTTTAATTCCAGAGGGTAAAAGAGCAACTTTATGTGTTTCCTCTCAAGTGGGCTGCGCTGTTGACTGTAGTTTTTGTGCAACCGGCAAACAAGGTTTTTCAAGAAACTTATCGACAGCAGAAATCATAGGGCAAGTTTGGGTAGCAGAAAATTCTTTTGGAATTCCCAGGGATCATGGCTCAAAGAACGTAACAAATGTTGTGATGATGGGTATGGGAGAGCCTTTGCTGAATTTCGAACCAGTAACTGAGGCTATGAACTTGATGATGCATGATAAAGCATATGGACTATCCAAAAGAAAGGTTACTTTAAGTACCTCTGGATTGGTGCCGATGATAGATAAGCTTTCTGAGGTAACCGATGCAGCATTGACCATTTCCCTTCATGCTCCCAATGACAAATTACGTAATGATCTGGTGCCCTTAAATAAAAAATATCCAATTAAAAAGCTATTAGAGGCTGTAATGCGTTATGTTGAAAAATGTGGCGATCAAAGAAAAACTACTATGGAATATATTTTAATTAATAAAGTTAACGACTCTATTGATGACGCAAAAGAATTGGCAAAAATATTAAGAGATGTCCCAAGCAAGATTAATTTGATTCCCTTCAATCCATTTCCGGGAACAGAATACAAAAGACCTTCCAACATGCGAGTGGAAACTTTCAAAAAAATTCTTCAAAAAGAAGGTTATATCACAACTGTTAGAACCACTAGAGGAGAAGACATCATGGCAGCATGTGGTCAACTGGTTGGAAAAGTAAATGATAAAACCAGACGTAAAGAGAGATCTCAAAACAAAGGAAAGCGAATTGCTACTAGGCTAATTAGTTAGATTGTCTGAAGGTTTTTTTTGACGATTTTTACGAAAGATAAAAAATGCTACTGGTATGCCAATAATATAAAAGATCCCAACCACAGAGAGAAACTGCCATAAAAAATTTATCATAAGTAAAACTAAAACTACGAAACCGACAAAAAACCTCAAAAAAAACTTCCTATTAACAGTGATGTTTAACTCTTTTAGTGAAAATGTTGGAATTTTGCTGACCATCAGTAAGCCAACTAGGCTAGTGTATATTGCAACCACCTCAGGATTTTCTATACCCCAATTGAAACCAAGAAAAGAATGAATCAAGGGCAGCAAAATCAGCCCTGCACCTGATGGCGTGGGAACTCCCAAAAAATAACCTTGTTTTTGGGCATCCTCTGTTGGCGGTAAGTTTAAGTTGAATATTGCAAGCCTTAAACAAGCAAAAACAATAAAGGCAGTAACGGCAAGATATCCCCAAATAGCCAATTCTTCGAGAATTCCAAAATAAACTAAAATTCCAGGTGCCACACCAAAACTCAAAAAATCAGCCAAAGAATCAAGTTCAGCTCCTAAGTCTGATTGAGTTTTTAAGAGCCTAGAAAATAATCCATCTAAGACATCGCAGATTGCTGCAATAAGAATGCATACAACTGCAGCTTTAAAATCCTCTAAAACTGCAAACCTTATAGAACTTAGACCAAAACAAAGTCCGGTTAAAGTTATTAGGTTTGGAATAAAATTCTTGATACTTCTTTCAGACATAATTATTAACTCGCAATGATGCTCTCTCCAGCAATGACCTTTTGTCCCAGTTCTACTTTTGGATCGTAATTGGAAGGTAGATAGACATCAACTCGCGATCCAAACCTTATGAGGCCAAATCTTTCGCCAATCTTCAGAGAATCAAAAAGGTTTACAAAAGAAAGGATTCTTCTCGCAATGAGCCCTGCTATTTGGACGACAATAATTTCTTCATTTTTATTATTTTCTAGCACAAGAATATTACGCTCATTGTGTTCGCTTGCTTTATCTAAGCTGGCGTTTATAAATTTTCCAGGAACATAAATTATGTCTTTAATGTTGCCTGCAACAGGAGCTCTGTTTACATGGACATTGAAAACGTTCATGAAAACCGAGATTTTTAATAATTCTTCAGAGCTTTTTAACTCTTTAGGCGGGAGGGTTTTTTCTATCTTGCAGATAACGCCATCTGCTGGAGAAATAATACCTGCTTCGGATAAAGGAACCGCTCTTTCTGGATCTCTAAAAAACCATAAAACGAAGATCGTTAAAAGGAAGCCTAGAATCCCCAAAGGAAAGTAAAAAAAGCCCAACAAAGAAGAAAGTGCAATGAATATCAAAAAAAATTTATAACCTTCAGGATGAACGCGCTCAAGAGACAACCAAAAAATAACTACTCCCATACAAGAAATCAAAAGGTTTTGTAAACTAGAAAAAGCGACAAATCCAGTCAGCTCGCCTATAAAGCTTGAGATCGCTCCAGCAGCAATAAAAAGCAGTCCAAAAACCATCAATAGTTTTCTTAAAATTCTCATCGGAGGGAGAATTATACATATCTAAAATGTTTTAAATAAATTTCTCTATGTTTTAGATTCAATAAGATTACAATATCGCTTCAAAATGCAAACTAATTTCCATGCAAAAAAAATTAATATTTCTTATCTTGTTTTCCAGTCTTCTAATGTCTGACGAGAGATTTAAAAATACCAACAACATGCCAAATTTAAAAAGTTTTGGAGATTTTTTGAAGTGGAGCTTCAATAGAAAAAGACCAACCCCAATAAAAATAGAGTCATCAGATGAATGGAAAAACTTTTCTGATTATAAAGAAAACTATTTAATTTGGATCGGGCACTCCACTTTTTTAATCAATATAGAAGGGACGATTATCTTAACTGATCCAGTTTTCTCTGATCGGGCTTCTCCAGTGAAGATAGCTGGCCCAAAAAGAATTATCCCTCCAGCCATGCAAATTACAGACTTGCCTGAAATAGACGTAGTTACGGTAAGTCATAATCATTACGATCACTTGGATATCCCTTCATTAAAAAAACTTTCAAAAAAAAATCCAAAAACTTTGTTTCTAGTTCCGAAAGGAGACCAAAAATTATTAAATCGAAAGGGTATTAAAAATACTAGAGAATTTTTGTGGTGGGAAAATATTGAAATTAAAGGAACTAAATTTACCTTCACTCCTACTCAACATTGGTCGGCTAGAGGTTTAGCAGATAGAAACAAAAGCCTCTGGGGCGGATGGTTCATGTCCTTTCCAAATTTTAAAAGCTTTCATGCAGGAGATTCGGGTTACTCTAAAGATTTCCAAGATACACAAGCAAAACTGGGCAAACCCGATCTGTCTTTAATACCAATAGGAGCGTATGCGCCTAGGTGGTTCATGAAAGCAAATCATGTAAACCCTGAAGAAGCTTTGCAGGTTGCCCTAGATTTAGGGTCTAAAAAAAATTACGCCATGCACTGGGGTACCTTCTCATTAACTGATGAAGAAACTTTGGAGCCACCAACTTTATTGCAAAAAGCCTTGACAAAAAAAGGACTTCCCAACTCCTTTTTTGAAATTTTAAAACCTGGACAAATAAAAAAAGTTACACTCAATTAGGAGATGAAATATGGATTGTGGCTGTGGAAGAAGTCCAACGGGCAAATGTATTGGTTGGCATAAACTTTCAGAAGAAGAATACGCAGAAGCTTTAAAAAAATATAAAGCTAAAGAAGCCGATTAAGTTTTAAGTTCTTCTTTTAATAATCTGCGCTTGGCAGCTGTGCCTCCAGGGGCACTGTATCCTCCTAATTTACCGTCAGACCTTATTACCCTGTGACAAGGAATTTTTATTGGATTAGGATTTTTCCCGCAAGCGTTTGCAACTGCTCTAACTGCCAAGGGGTGGCCAATAGCATTGGCAATTTCCTTGTAAGTTTTGGTTTCTCCTTTTGGAATTTTCGAAAGTTCTCGCCATACCTTTTTTTGAAAACCGTTCCAGAACTCAAAACCAGTGGTTTTGTCATCCAGACTTATCTAGTTTTTCAATGATTTCTATAACTTCATGCGCCCAATTTCCAATGATGGGAATAAACTCAAATTGAGCAAGTATTTGAATAAAGATAGTTACTAGCACTGTGGCACCAACAACAGATCCAAGGCCAATCGCCAAACCTCTTAACAGGTTGTAGTACATAAACTTCCATGCAGATTCGTGAATTTTCATGAAGTTGTGTTCTTTTAACTCTTCCAGAGCATCGGCTAGTCTTTTTTGGTCTTCTTCCATTTTCCCCCCTAAAGTGAGCAGCTTGAATCCTTAAGAGGTAAGATTATAAAGTATTAATAAACAAAAATTAGATCGAAGATGAAAAAAATTGAGTATTACCTAGATTGTAGCAGTCCTTGGACCTACCTTTCGTTTAGGGGAATTTTAGAACTTAGAAAAAATAAAGAATTTGAAATTATTTGGAAGCCCATATTGGTTGGGGGAATATTCAATTCAACAAACCCTAGCGTCTATGAAAGTAGAAAAAATCCAGTTAAAGAAAAATTGGAATATTCTCAAAAAGATATGGACGATTGGGCAAAACAAAGGGACATTGTTTTCAACTGGCCAAAAATCTTTCCAATCAATAGCGTAAAGTCTATGCGCGGTGCTTTTTACTTTATTGATAGAAACAAAGATATAGAGGAATACTTAGAAAAAGTTTTTAAAGCTTATTGGACAGAAGGTAAGGACATTTCAAGTGATGTTTGTTTGAATGAAATTGTCACTTCTCTATCGATAAAAGCTGATGATTTCTTAGAATTTATTGCATTACCAGAAACCAAAGAAAGACTTGTAAAAAACACACAAGAATTAATGGATCGTAAAGGTTTTGGTTCGCCAACTTTCTTTTTAGAAAAAGAAGACATGTATTTCGGTAACGATAGAATTCAGCTTATCGAAAAAAAATTATAAGATTTATTCTTTCTCTTTTTTCTTCGCCATTTCAGCAATGCTTTTGGCATCTTGTTTAAACATGGTCTTTAAACTTTCTTTAGAAATGCCTTCACCAAAATTTCTTGCCTCCTTACCCACATCAATTCCTCTGCGAACAGCAGGCCTGGCTTTAATTGCATCAAACCATCTACGGACGTTCTCGAATAAATCCAAATTTACTTCATATCTTTTATAGGCAGTTACCCAGGGAAAAGATGCCATGTCGGCAATGGAATAATCACCTGCTAGATACTCTCGCTCATTCAGAATTCTATCCATTACACCAAGCAATCTATCGTATTCATTTTTGTATCTTTCTTCTGAGTACGAATGATCTCCAGGAAAATTTGGTGCGTAGTTAACGAAATGACTTACTTGGCCGGCCATAGGTCCTAAACCACCCACTTGCCAAAACAACCACTCTAAAACCTTTTCTCTCTCTGGAGTTTTTTGGGGAAAAAATTTTCCAGCTTTTTCTCCCAGATACATCAATATGGCTCCGGACTCGAAAATGCTCATTGGCTCTCCATTAATAATATTTTCGTGATCTACAATCACAGGCATTCTGTTGTTTGGACTAATTTTTAAAAATTCTGGGGTAAATTGATCGCCTTTGCCAAGATTTACTGGTACGACCTGATAATCCATTTCACATTCTTCAAGCATGATGGATATTTTCCAGCCATTTGGGGTCGGAGCATAATATAAATCGATCATCTTAAGATTCGATTATTGGGAGTTTTTGAAGACCTAAAGCCTCTCTGTACGTATTGTGATAATGATGTAATGCCGGCTCATTCCTGCCAAAAGTTAAAAAGTTTAAGTTTCCTGATTGCAATCCTTTATGTGAGGATGCCGCCGCTACATAATCTTCATCTCTGATAACGCTGCCGAAAGCGCTATAAAGTTCTTCTAAAGGATTTTGGCCTGTTTCGGGTGAAACACCCATTTTCTCTGCAGCTTCGAGGGCCTCGGGATAGAAGTAAAAGGAAATTTTTGAAACACTTTTATGTGGAGAATTTTCAAGAGGATATTCTCTTACTAGAAAAGCACCTTCCGGTGTTGGCATAAATATTATGTTTGGAAATAAATAATAGACTGGCAACGTACCGGTACAGATGTTCCAATCTTGCTCAGGCAATTTTCTCATTTCATCAATATCTCTTTTGCATAAGATCAACCTTCCATTTCTTTCAAAGCTATCAAACATCTGACAATTACCATGAAAAGACTGGAAGAGAGAATCTTTGTGTAAAACTGAAAAATGATAAGTTTCTCCAAAAGTATCAATTGCAAGTTTCCAATTCATATCAGTTTCATAGGCTTCTTCATTAGAAAGAATTAATCTGTCAAAACTCCAAGCCTTAAATTCTTTTTCTAATTTTTCACCAAGCAATTTTGACAAGTCTATTTTTCCTTCTTTATTAGGATGTACCCATAGAAAACCATATTTTTCTATACTTGGAAGCTCAGCTAATCCGTAACAAGATTTATCGATTTTTCCAAAATGTTCGCTTTTAGGATAGCCAACGAGAGAGCCTTTGTTGTCAAAAGTCCAGCCATGAAATGGGCAGGAGAATTTTGACTTATTACCTCTTTTTTCATTTTCAATTTGAACTCCTCTGTGTGTGCAAACATTTGCATATGCCCTAAATACTCCATTTTCATCTCGTGTGGCAATAATTGAAGAGCCAAAATCATCTGTGGTCAAAAAACTATTTGGTTCTGCCAAGTCTCCTGACATACCAATTATTTGAGGATAATCTTGAAAAAAAGATTGCCATTCAAGGTCAAACCTTTCTTTGCTGGTATAAGTATCTGATGGCGTTTGCATAATACCGCCTGCATCTACATTGGTTTTTGCATCCAGGTGATTCAGCAAGCCTTTTAAGAGTCGTAGTTGTTCGTTCTTAAGCATTCCAAAATGATAAATATTTTTTTTGATTTTTCCAATTCATAGCTTATAAAAAAACTTAGGGTTTTTTAAACAACAAAGTCATGCGGTCGCTTTCTCCGATAGCTAAATATTTGCCTTTATTTTTTTCTTTTAATCTTAACGACGGAGGTAAGGTCCACACCCCTTTTTCATAATTTTTTAAATCTTTAGGATTTGAATTTATTTCAGACTTCGAAACTAAAACAAAGCCATGTTTTTTTGCCACCTCAATGGCATGTTCTTCGGTCACATATCCGCTCTTCTTCATATTTTGGATTGAAGTGCCAACTTCAGCTCTATGCTCGACTACTCCAAAAATTCCTCCTGATTTGAGAGCTTTGAAACTATTAGCAAAAATTGTATCCATGGTGGAGCCAAGCCAATTATGTAAATTTCTAAATGTCAAAACAGCATCCGCTGACCTAGGCTCTGTTAGCCCTGAAGTTAAGTCAACAATTTTCACACCTTCATATATTGAATTTGAATCCATTTTTTTTTCAAAATTTTTTCTGATTTTTTTTAAATAATTATTATTAGAATTCTCATCAAAATGAGCTGCTATGAGCTCTCCCGAGTTATTTAGGTAGTTAGCTAGAATTTCTGTATACCAACCTCCTCCTGGAGAAAGCTCAACCACTTTCATTGAGGGCTCTATCCCAAAAAAAGTTAAAGTTTCATAAGGATTACGAAATTCGTCTCTTATGATATTTTCAGGATTACGAAATTCGCTCTTGATGGCTGCCATGAGCTCGTCAGCAGACAAGCAGGATCCAAAGGAAAGAAGAAGCATCAGAAAAAATTTTGCCATGCTGGATATTATTATTCTATAGGGAAGACTTTAAAACTAAGGGTACCTGCAAATAGGTCGACCTTGCCTTTAGCGTAATTCATCACGCCGTTGGTTACGCCATCCAAAGTATACATAGTCACAATGGTTCCTTCTCTTTCCCAAATACCTTGTAAGGACGCAAATCTCATCTCTCCGTCTTTATTTATCGTCCTTGCTTGACCGACAAAATCGCCAGAAGACCCTTCTGGGTTATTGGAACTAAAAGTGTGAGTCAAATAAACTTTTCCATAGCCTTCACCGACTATGCCTTCCGAGGTTATTACGCTTCCGCTTTTAGTAGCTGTCCAAGACGAAATTTTGAAATTTGCGTCGAAACTTTCGCCGCTTACTTGAAAGCCAAAAATAGATGAAATACCAAAGAGCAATATTCCAAAAGTTAAAGCTCCAATTGACTTGATTTTATTAAAAATAGACATACTTTCTCCTATGAAAAACTAAAAATTATTAGAAGAAAATTAAGAACTTTCTAAATTGTGACAATCACAATTTAATTCTTTACAAACTTTATGGTTTTTATAGTGGGCGTATATAACAAATAATGAGCCCAATACGGTCAAAGACTTTTCTCCTATTTCTCCAATAATACTCGCAGTGAGCACAGCAAAAGATAATAGAAGTAGGCCAAAAGAACCACAAACAAAATAAGACAGTTTATTATGGTTTTTATACCCTCTAACTAAGGCAAAAGCACTCACAGGAATAGCAACAATTAAAATTGCGTAATGAATGAACTCATTATTGATCGAAAAGGCAATAAACCAAGAAGATAAAATGAGAAAGGAAGGCATGAAAAGACAGTGCAATACACAAATTGCCGACAAGGAAATTGCCAGTTTGTCCGTAAAGAGTTGCGTGTTCATAAATTTTCCCAAGAGTTGCAGTCTAAAGAAAAAACACTGTTGTTACAATTTTTTTGTACTTTGTAAATGAAAATTACAATTTATTAAACCAAACTGCTGTCGATAAGTACTGCAATCAACAAAGCGGGCTCGTTACCATGATTTACCCAAGCATGATTGGTCCTTCTTTGTACAACAACATCATGAGGCTTTAACTTAACTTCTTCTTCATCAAGAATCAGACTTACATCGCCTTTTAAAAGAATGATGTAATCAATCGTATCGGTTTCATGCATGGCAGCATTTCTGGAGGTATCCACTCTGTGATGGGCGGCGCCAATTTTTTCGAAAGCTTCTGCAGTAGCTGCTTCAATCGCTTCTTGAGGAACTCCCTCTGGAATAGGATTTATCTGGAAATATCTAAACTTGGTTCCACTTTTAACAGGGGAAAGAAGAATATCGATATCCGCTCGATCCGTTTTTGATTTTGTATCAAAGCCAGATCCATCAGTATTCCAAATCTCAAACAGACCTCCTGCTTCTTCGCCAATTGATCTTGCTGGAGGGCCGTCTATTGAAATTACCGATTTTCCCTCTTCATTGTGGCCGGTGATAATTCTTCTCATTTTTTCAAGATGCAGAAGCTTGGTTGATTAAATCAGCAGCTTTTTCAGCAATCATAATCGATGGCGCATTGGTATTGCCTCCAATTAAGGTTGGCATGATGGAAGCATCTACAACTCTCAGATTATCAATTCCTTTAACCCTCAAGCTGTCATCCACAACCGCCATATCATCATCGCCCATTTTGCAGGTGCCGACGGGGTGATACAAAGTCTCGCCAGTATTTCTAACCCATTCGTCAACTTCGTCATCGTTATCAACATTTAAATCAGGGCCTGGCTTAGATTGTTCGCCACGATATTCATCAAACGCGGGCTGCAAGAATACTCTTCTGGACTCCCTAAAAGCATTTCTAGTATCAATAACATCTTGCTCTTCGGATAAATAGTTAGGATACATGAGAGGTGCTTCACTTGGATCAGAGCTTTTGAGCTCCAAATGTCCTCTGCTTTGCGGTCTTAAAATACAAATTACCGCACTAAACCCATGATTTTCATCAATGCCTTCCCTGCCGTGAAGATCTGGCGAATGGAAAGAGGCATAATGAATTTGCGTATCAGGTATGTCCTTTTCTGGACTTGACTTAATGAAGGCTCCAGCGCTTGTTGGTGGGAAGGCGGCGTCTCCAGTTCCAAAGAGTAAATATTTCAAACCCGATAACTGAGTTTTTATAAAGCTAGCTGATCTATGCAAGGTCACAGGCTTTGTGCAATTGAATGAATTTACGACAGCATAGTGATCTTGTAAGTTTTTTCCGACACCTTTAAGTTCGTGGACCGTGGTTATGCCGTGTTTTGATAAATCTACAGAATCTCCGATACCGCTGTTCATCAAAATTTGAGGTGAGTTTATTGCACCTGCGGAAAGAATGACTTCTTTATTCGCTTTTGCCGATAAAGTTTTACCTTTATGAAGGTACTCTACGCCAGTGGCCTTTTTACCCTCAAACAAAACTTTATTCACTTGAACATTCGTTTCGGCAGTTAGATTTTTTCTATTCAAGGCAGGATGCAAATAAGCTCGAGCAGAGCTCCATCTTCTAGGGCCCCATTTAGTGTCACTCATAGTATGTTCGTATCTAGAAAATCCCTCTTGATTCTCGCCATTAAAATCGTTTGTATAAGGAAAACCTGCCTGTTGTCCCGCTTCGACAAAAACGTCTAATAATTCATCATCGGTCCTTTCAGACTTTTTTACATGCAGAGGCCCATTAAATCCATGAAAATCTTTATCTCCTTCTCCATTGAAAGATTCTGCTTTTTTGAAATATGGAAGGACATCATCATAAGCCCAACCACTATTACCCATTTGTCTCCATAAGTCATAGTCATGTGAATGTCCTCTGATGTAGACCATGGCGTTTATTGAAGAAGAGCCACCCCAGCCTCTTCCTCTGGGCCAATAAAGCTGTCTGTTGTTGGTTGTTGGTTCTGGTTCCGTTTCAAAACCATAATTCAAATTGCTTTTAGTTGGAACAATCTGGGAATAACCTGAAGGCATGTGAATAAAGAGATTTCTATCTTTTCCTCCTGCCTCTAAGATTAATACTGAATTCTTGCCATTTTCTGAAAGCCTGTTGGCCATCACACATCCAGAGCTTCCAGCTCCAACAATTACATAATCAAAAGTCTTTTCCATAGTTTCTCTCCTTCAAAGAGATTATCAATAGGAAAAAATATGTGCAATAGATTAATTCAGAACTTTTTATATGAAGTCTTTGTAATCAAAATAATTGATGCCTGCTTTTGCTTGCAGAGAATTTTTAACAACTGCGACAGAGAGTTTTTCTGCGGAAATGCTTCTAAATTTTTTTAAAGGGCCAAATAAGAAAGGATCAAATATTAAAGATACTGCATCGGCCAAAAGTATATCCAACCTGAACTTATTTCCTGTGAGATGGCCTGGTTGAAAAATATTGGTACTTTCAAAACCAAGTTTGATTATTTCTTCTTCAAGCATACCCTTAGTTTTAAGATAGAAATTCCAAGAATTTGAATCTGCTGCTACTGCCGAAATAAGAGAAATATTTTTCGCACCTGCTTCTCTGGCTTTTTTGGCTAGTTCTAACTGATAAGTAAAATCTACCAAGAAAAAATCTTTTTTCAGGCTTGCGCTCATTAGCCCCATCACATTGAAGTAAATCAAAGGATACCCCATGGATAGGTAGACATGGTCAATATCCGGAAACCTCAATCCTTCAAGATTATCAAAATCAATTATTAACTCTTCTGCATCATCTGGCAGATTAGAAACGGGTCTTCTGCCTAGAGCTATAGTTGGGCTTTTGTTAAAACCTAGTTCTTTGAGAATGTTATTTCCAAGGAATCCTGTTGAGCCTGCAAGTAAATTCATTTTTGATTTAAAAAAATATAATCCCTAAGGCTGGAACAATTAATCCAAGAAAACCAACAAAAGTTAATGACATGCCGCCAATCCTTAAGAATCCATTTTTCTTCATAAATGAAAATGCTATGCCATGCATCAGTCTGCCCAAAGTAAAAATAATCCCACATGCGTAAAGTAATGTTGTCGATGCATCGCTTAATTCAAGTGCCAACATTAATATCAAAAACAAAGGGGCATACTCAATCAAATTTCCATGCCCCCGAATAGCTCTTTCTAAGTCTTTTGGATCGATTTGTCTGTCAGGTTTATGAAAAGACTTCGTTACTGGGCTGCCTCTTAAGTCAAGAACCCTTACTGCAAGAACTATCATGAAAGCAGATAGGATTACGGTAAACAGAAGAGTTACTTCCACGATACTTTACTCAATAACATTTGTATTTATTTGACAACTTTACCGTCTCGGTCGACCTTTTGTCCTAAATTTTTCCTGTCTTTCAACTGAGGCGCAGAAGTTTTTACTTGCTTATAAGAGTTCAACACATTCCATTTATGAAAGCCTGCCATCAGCTCTTTAATGTCATCCTCGATAAGATACTCGGGAGGAATATTTAACGTTTTTACATATTCTTCTATTGAAATATTTTCTTTTTTCAGAGATCTTGAAAATTCCAATACATAATCCAAATAAGAAATATATTTCTCTACTATGTCGCCATCAGAGATTTTTCCATGCCCGGCTACAATAATTTTAGGATCGATTTTTCTTTGAAAATTTTTCATGGACTTCAAATAGTCTGAAACGATTTCAGATCTAGCCCATGGAATACTTCCCTTTCCAAAAATTAAATTTCCTGTCCAAGCCGCTCTGGCATCTGGGACATACACAACCGTATCACTTGGCGACATGCCAGGTCCAAAGTAATACAATTCAACGATTTTATTTCCTAGATTTAATTTTTTCTTCTTCTTAAAAGACTCAGTCGGGAGTCTGTCTACAACATCTCTGAATAATTCAGTACTGCCGCCAACTGTAACCGAAATTATTTCTTTCCTTTTTTGCAATGAATTTTTCTTGAGAAAATCTATGGTCTTTTCATGCGCGATAATTTCAGTAGATTCAGGAAAAACATAGTTACCAAAAACATGATCGCCAAATGCGTTTAGATTTACCAAATACTTTATTGGCAAGTCTGTGATCTTTTTTACAGCGTCAATAATTTGCTTTCCCATATTTCCAGTAAAATGAGCATCAACTACCAAAACGGCATCGTCGCCTACAACAAACCCTGAATTGTCTGCAAAAGGAGTATTGGACATTAAAGCAAAAACTCCATCATGTAATTTAACCGTCTCCAGTTCTACTCCGGAAGGGTCTAAGGGCGGAGGAACAAACCATTCTGGCCTAGCATTTGCGTAAAAGGTGCTGCAAAACAGAAATGTGCTTATCAGGCATAAAGTTTTTAGATTAAACATTTGGATTTAATATAATTCCTCAAACGGAGCATCCATTATATTAAAGTATAATTGATTCAATACTAGGGAGAATAATGGATTCAAATGAAGTAGTTAATGCTTTTCAAAACGACTCGCTTGGGAGTGATGATGCCGTTGGCATTGCAGAAAAAATTAAAAAAGGCGAGTTGAGTGTAAGCCTTGTGACTCGAGATGCAATAGAGCGCGCTAAGGCAGTTAATCCAAAACTGAATGCAATTACAGTAGAAAATTTTGATTTAGCTCAAACAAATTCAGAAAAGCCTTTTACAGGATTCTTCCAGGGTGTTCCAACTTTTATAAAAGATACGGATGAGGTTCCTGATCTTCCATTATATTTGGGCAGCAGAAGTCTTCCGGGTGAGCCTTCGGATAAATATTCAAAAGCAGCAAAACAAATTATAGATACCGGCCTGAATTGTTTGGGTACCACAACTACTCCTGAGTTTGGCTTGACTGGGACTACAGAGAGCTTGCGGTTTGGGGCAACTTGTAATCCATGGAATACAGCTTACTCGACTGGGGGCTCGTCCGGAGGAAGCTCTGCACTAGTTGCCTCTGGAGTAATTCCCATAGCTCATGCAAATGATGGAGCAGGTTCTATTCGAATACCGGCATCATGCTGTGGATTGGTCGGGCTCAAAGCATCTAGGGGTCGGATCAAAGACAAAGAAGTTCCAAGTTATTTACCTGCAAATATCTTACACGATGGTGTGGTTACGAGATCTGTTAGAGATACTTGGGCTTTCCATGCAGAAATTGAAAAAAACATTCCTGCTACAGAATTTCCACCAATTGGCGACATATCGGAATCTTTTCCTAAAAATTTAAAGATAGCTGTATTGACAGAAAATTGTCTTGGCGAAGATAGTTCCGCTGAGTTGGTTCAGGCAACTCATGATGTGGCTAGGCTATGCGCGTCGCTTGGCCATGAAGTCGAAATGATATCGAATCCTTTTTACAAAAAATTCGATGAAGATTTTTGGTTATTGTGGGCACACTTTGGCTTCTTGATTAGATATTCGGTAGGTAAAGAGCTAAGCTCAAAATTTGATCACACGCAATTAGAGCAATGGCCGAAGTATCTTATCTCTCGTCATTGGAGAAATATTCACAAAGTTCCTGTAGCGTTTTGGCGCCTAAGACGCTTTGTATCTCAATATGAAACTTTTATGCAAAACTTCGACATCCTTCTAACTCCGACTCTTGGTACAACTGTTCCTAAGCTTGGTTTTTTCGGTCCAGAGGTAAGCGGACAAGAACATTGGGAAAGGATTAACGATTTTCTCCCATTTACTAAGTATCAGAATATATCGGGTGCGCCTGCCATTACTTTGCCTTGTGGCACTGACTTAAAAGGTTTACCAATAGGCATTCAGCTTTCAAGTCGTCTGGGAGATGATCGGCTTCTGCTTAAACTGAGCCTTCAGCTTGAACAAAATTCAAACTGGAAAAGCTTGAACAAGTAAAATTTTATCAGCCCTTCTTTGCTTAGGAATTAGGAAAAATTCTCCATTGGTTAACTTTATGAGTTGCGCTCAGTACCAATAGACCAGCAAAGATTCCTAGGTTTTTAACGAAATTCTGAGTTTCATGTCCTGCATCTGTATTTGGATAATCATTCCAAAAATCATGTACACCGATATTAATGAAAATAGTTAGTGCGGCCAGAATCAAAGCAGACTCTTTTATGCGATAACCCAAGATAAGAGTGGTTCCTAAAATCAATTGCAAAGCTATTGTGACGGGTAAGAGAATGCTCACCCAGGGTATAGAATGCAATGCCATGTATTCAGCTGTGAGTTCATAGGTTGGAATTTTAGAAATCCCTGGTAGAAAAAAATAAAGTCCAAGCAGCACTCTGCCGAATGTGATGCAGGTTTTTTCGAGAAGTTTCCAGTTATTGTCCATTCTTTATTTAGTTTTTGATTCTTCTATAAGCTTGATAAGATTTTCATGAATTACAAGCGCTGTATTTGGACCCAGAGACACTACCTCGCCATAAGTTTCTTCATTCTCTCCATAAATCCAAGGGGCGTCTTCATCCCATTCACTTTTTGGAATGATATAACCAATAGCATCGTTTGCTAAATTCACCATCAAATTAAGTTTGTCTGGAAATTGACTTCGTAAATGAGGAACTTCTTGAGGCGCTATTACGTAATCTGCGCCGATAGGATTTTCTATGCCTCCAACAGCAATTTCTGGATAGAGTTCTCCTGGAACGCCGGTAATTGATGCGTCTCCAATTTGGATAAATGCTACTTCACTCAGATATCGCATGAACGGTGGCATTAGGCTAAGTTTAGGATCGGTATCAATGACGCCAAGCAAAGTACCTAATGAGAGCATGAAATTTTCTATGCCTAATTCTATTTCTGTCGAGTGGACAGTTATCGATGGCTTTAGAGACTGCTTGAAATCTCCTGCCTGAAAAGCCTCTATAACACTGTTTGCTAAGCTATATCCATAAGTACGTGCTTTAGCATGACTTGGTTTGGTAAGCGTTTTTTTTAAAACAGGATCATAAATTGGATCGGTTGGTCCTGAAGTCATTAAGCCTCCTATATTTCCTGTTAGCCATAACGTGGTTCCACCGAGTCCGGCTCTAATTAGCTGATCGTTATAGTAAATACCCTCGCTGATGCCTTTTCTTAAGTAGCCTGCAACGTCAGCAGTTAATTCTAGATTTTTATCCCATACAAGTTCGACATGTATTCCAAAGTTAATTAATGAGCCAATAATTGAGCCATCGGGGCGATTAAACAAAATTGCTCTTATGTCGTCGTCTATCACGATGGGTTTGCGTTTGTCTTTGATAGGCGTAAGAGGATTTGTCGGAATTAAAGCCAGGCTCATTTCTGCGGGTTCCAAGTTATCTATAGCTATTTTTAATGAGTTAATGAAAGTTGTTTTGAGCTGCTCCATATAAACATCATCTACGCCGCTTTTTAAAAAACCTGGCCCCCAAAGACCTTGAGTATCTGGACCTTCATGATTATGTGTTGCATGCACCATGATGTAATCCAAACCCCACTCTGCAGGAACGTCCTCACGGACGTTAAGAACAAATTTTCGCATCAGCCCAATAGTGTCAGCGCTAATAATTCCTATCCGAGTCTGACCATCATCAATCACGGTAGTTACCGCCATGAGATCATCCTTAACTCCTTGCGCGGCTCGTTTATTTTGAAACCCCGCCATCCACACGGCATCGAATTGATTATTACCGTTTACATCGGTCCACTCGTCAATATCAGGATCAAATTGAGCGTCGTTATTTATATCTTCCCATTCATCAATTAATTCGGGGGTAATGGGAAGCTCAGCAAACCCGACTTTAAATTCGTTTGCATAGATTTGAGAAGTCAAAACAATGCTAAACATGATAAACATGTAAAGTCTGTTTTTTGGAAAACTAAAGAAAATCAAAAATTACTCTACCGTTACGGAATTGATTTGTGTGAGACTGTTTTTTATCTCCCTTGGTCATGATATCTAGCAACTGCCATATTTTTCTGGTTCAAGATAATCACACAAATAATCTTCGCCAATATATACGTCAAGATTATTATTGTAGAAGTAATTGTTAGAAAAACTATATTCAGGAAATCTATAACCAATGAGAACATGACAAGTTGAGTATGAGCGACTATCACTTCCATAAAATCTTACATAAAAATACGGTTGTTTGTATTTAACTTTTTCGTATTTTCTGATTTTTCCTCTATTTTGAGGAGTATATTTATAGTTTAATCTCATACATTTCTGAACTATCTCTGTTTCGTTGCTTAAGTGAAACTTTCGCCATTCTTTTAGTTCTTTGCTTAATGATATTCTTTCAATCTCGCCGCATCCCAACAAGGTAAAAATTAAAAGAGTTAAAGACAAATTTTTCATTAGGTAAACTCCTACCCCCAAAACTATTCTACTGTTACGGAATTAGAACGGACGTCGTATTAATTGACCATTTGAGGAATACAAAGATTGTACTCATCAGTTGGTGAGACCATGCACCACCGAATAACCCTTGGTCCAAAACCATCATCTCTTACAACTCCAGTGAATTGAGTATATCCAGTATAACCGCCGAAACTATTCTTGGCGTTTACATAACCAACAAACCGATAACCATAAGTGATTTTGACTCCCGCAAGAGGGACGCTACTTTCCCAACCTTGATAGCAATCAACTTCAGAAAATCTCGCTGAAGGAGGGTCTTTTAACCTATTACTAATAAATGATTTTGCGATGTTTATACATTTGTTAACTGAAACGCCTATTCCATAATCAGCATTATTTATCTCGTCTTGTGACGGACCAGAAGCGCATGAAGTTACAACTAATAATAAAATAAAGAAGCATGAGTGTTTCATGGATTCAAATTATCATATATTTCTCGCCAAGAAAATAAGACGTTTGATCTTACTCAACTGTGACCGAGTTGAATTGTATGTACCCGTTTTTTTAGTCATATTTAATTCTACAAGAACCAAAATCTGGTTTGTAGGGTTGAGGAACACCTATCCAATATCTACCTATTTCAAGTTTGTTCTTTTCAATCATTATTATTGAGGTCATTCTGTTAAGAAGAATGTATCTTTCAGTTTCTCTAATCAATTTAAAGGGTTCTTTCTCTTGGTCATCTTCAATATTTTTAAAATAGTCTCCGTTTCTTTCAAAAAGGTGAGTTTCATATAGGGTTATGTCTTCACTGTGGGTAGGAGAAACAATAAGTTTACAAAGGTATTGTTCAGAAAAAATATTGAAAGAAAGTAGTGTTAAGAAGAATACAAAAGATGTTTTCACCAAAATACCTTTAGAGAACTAGTACACACAATTCTATTCAACAGTGACAGACTTTGCTAAGTTTCGAGGCTGATCAATGTCAGTACCTCTAAGCAGAGCTACCTCGTAAGAAAGAATCTGTAAGGGCACGGTGTAAAGAATCGGTGTCAGTAAGAAGTCGCACTCTGGCAGATTGATCAGATTTTTTGCTTTCAATTTCATATTGCCTGCAGCATTTCCAATGACAAACAATTTACCGCCTCTTGCTTTCACTTCCTCTAAATTAGAGACTAATTTTTCTGCCAATTCATTTTCAGGCGCCAAAGCAATAACAGGCATATTCTTATCAATCAGAGCAAGCGGTCCGTGTTTGAGCTCTCCAGCAGGATAAGCTTCAGCATGAATATAAGAAATTTCTTTGAGTTTTAGAGAGCCTTCTTGAGCTATCGGATAAAAGATACCCCTTCCTAAAAACAAAGCATTGTCTTTTTTAGCTATTTCTTTAGCGATTTTTATAATCTTAGGTTTTAACTTTAGCGACTCAGTTATTTTCTCAGGCAAAGCTCGTAAAGCGCCAACGACTCTTCCTCTTAATCTTGGATTTAGGTTTCTTGCTTTTGCCAAGGACAAAGTAAGTAACATCAAAGCAGTTAGTTGCGTCGTAAAGGCTTTGGTGGAGGCAACGCCTATTTCAGGACCAGCGTTGGTCAACAAAACAAAATCAGATTCTCGTGCCAGCGAGCTTGTGGGTACATTGCAAATGGTAAGAAAACCCAAATAGCTTCTTTCTTTGGCATATCTTAATGCGCCCAAAGTATCTGCAGTTTCTCCCGATTGAGAAATGGTTAACAAGAGGGTGTTTTTATCGACGTAGGGATTTTTGTAGCGGTATTCGCTCGCATAATCTATTTGCGTTGGGAGATTTGCGATTGCTGAAAACCAATTGGCTGCTACTCTGCCTGCATGCAAACTTGTACCTGCTGCAACGATTTGAATTCTTTCTACTTTTGAAAGCAACTCATTAGAACCTTCCCCAAATATATTTTCGAGCACGTCCTCGCCCCCAATCCTGCCATCTAAAGTATTTAGAATTGCAGTTGGCTGCTCATAAATTTCTTTTTCCATGAAATGGCGGTAGCCGTTTTTGCCCATCGCCTCGCTTGAAACATCGATAGTGGTAATTTTTCTAATAGCCCTTTTCTGGTTCTTATCTAAAATCTTGTACTCTTTAGCAGATACCTCTGCGACGTCCCCATCTTCTAAGAAAATAAATTCGTTGGTTAAATCAGCAAGCGCCAAAGGATCCGATGCAGCAAACATGCCTGAATCGGACTGACCCAAAAGCAGTGGCGATTTATTTCGCATGAGATAAAAATGCGATTCATTCTTCAAATCAATGGCAGCAACTGCGTAAGCTCCTTCTAATTTTTCTTTCAACAAAGACATGGCTTCCAGCATCTCACTTCCTTGGTTTAAGAAAAAATCCAGTTGATGCGCTATCAACTCTGAATCAGTTTGGGAATTAAATTGGTAACCTTTTTTAATGAGTTGTTCTTTCAAAGCAACATAATTTTCAATGATGCCGTTGTGCACGATAAACACCCTGTTATTAGAAACGTGTGGATGAGCGTTCTTTTCTGATGGCTTTCCATGAGTAGCCCACCTTGTGTGGGCAATACCAATTTTGCCCTTGGGCTTTTCTTTAACCATTTTGGATTCGAGCTTTTTAACTTTGCCTAAAGATCTAAGGTGTGCAATATCATCTATTTGATGTAAAGCCACGCCGGCAGAGTCATAACCTCGATATTCCATCTTGTACAAGCCCTGCACTAAGAGTTTGCCAACGCTTTTTTCAGTAGCTGCTGCAATTATTCCGCACATTATTTTTTCTTTATATTCCTTTGTCTTGATCTGCCCAGGGCCAGTCTTTCAGCTGGTACGTCGCTCGTAACAACCGAGCCAGCACCAATCATACTATTTTGTCCGATTTTTATAGGAGCAATCAAAGAGCTGTTGGAGCCAATAAAAGCGCCTTTACCCACTTTAGTTTTGTTTTTATTTTTACCGTCGTAATTTACAAAAATAGTCCCCGCTCCAACATTAACATTTTCTGCAACTTGGCCATCGCCAATATAAGCCAAGTGCTTGGCTTTTGTGCCTTTGCCAATTTTGCTGCGTTTTACTTCAACAAAGTTTCCAATCTCAGAACTTTCTTCAAGGTGAGCATCGGGTCCGATGTGCGCATATGGGCCGGCAGTGACGTTTTTTTCTAATATTGCATTTTCAATGAAAGTGTAAGGTTCAATTCTTGAGCCGTCGCCTATCTTGGAATTTCGTATAATCACGCCTGGGCCAATGATGACGTTTTTTCCAATTTCGACCTTTCCTTCAAATACACAATTGATATCTATACTGCTGCCTTTTTGAATTTTGACCTCGCCTCTAAAATCCACTCTGGCCGGATCAAAGATAATCACTCCTTTTTTTGAAAACTCCTTGGCTTTCAACAGTTGATAGTTTCGCTCGAGCTGATTGAGCTCTTCTAAATTGTTTGCTCCCAAAACTTCCTCCTTGCTATCTAGTTTGACAGCTTTTACAGGTATTTTGTTCTCATTTGCTAAGCTTACAATATCGGTTAAATAATATTCTTTTGCTGCATTTTTATTTTTCAAGCCCTTAAGAAGCTCTTCAAGCTTATTTGAAGCAACTGCCATAATTCCAGAATTTACTTCAGTGATTTTCTTTTGTTCTGTTGTTGCGTCTTTCTCTTCAACAATTCCAACTACCTTGCCTCTGGGACTTCTGATAATTCTGCCATAGCCTTTTGGTGTTTCTTGCTCAAATGAAAGGAGGGCGAGACTGCTTTTTCCAGCTGCCTTTACTAAGTTGTTCATCGTAGAGCTTTTCACTAATGGAACATCGCCATAAAGAATAAGCGCTATCGATCCAGCTCTTAAGCCTCTTAAAGATTGTTTTACCGCGTGTCCTGTGCCCAATTGTTTTGCTTGTTTGGACCATTTGCTGTTTTTAGGAGCAGATACAGAAGCTTTTACCAAAGAGGCCTGATCGCCAACAACAATGTGAAGTTGACAACTTTTTAATTCGAGAGAAGTATCTAAAACATGCTGCAGCAAAGCTTTTCTGGCAACTTGTTGCAATACTTTTGGCGAGTCGGATTGCATTCTCTTGCCTTTGCCAGCAGCTAAAATAATTGCGTCGATTTTCATGAACAGCCCAGATTAGAGCGTATTCTAGATTTTTAAGGAGCTTTTGACTATTTCTTTCGCATTTTGCGAAGCGTTTGCAATCTTGCAGCAACTTCTGCAAGTTCAGCTTTGGCTTTGGAAAAATCTACATCCGAACTGGCATTATCTCTTGCCCTTTCTGCTAACTCTCTAGCTCTCTCAGCTTCTGCCTCATCAATATCTTCGGCTCTTTCTGCAACATCTGAAAGCAAGGTAACTGCATCTGGCTGAACTTCGATGAACCCACCAGACAGAAAAAATACTTTTTCTTCGCCGCCCTCTAAAATTACCTTCACCGGACCTGCTTTGATACCTGTGAGAAGTTGCGAGTGTCCTGGTGTTATGCCGAGTTCTCCTAAGGTTCCAGTTGCAACCACCATTTCAACTTGGCCAGAAAAAATTTCCGACTCAGCGCTTACGATGTTGCAAAGAATTGTCGACATGCTTAGAGAGCTTTTGCGTTTTCTACCACTTCCTCAATAGGGCCTGCCATTAAGAATGCTTGCTCTGGAATGTCATCGTACTCACCATCAAGAATTCCTTTAAAGCCTCTCACTGTATCTTTGATAGAAACAAATTTTCCTGGAGAGTTGGTGAAAATTTCTGCAACAAAGAAAGGCTGTGATAAATATTTTTCTACTTTTCTGGCTCTATCTACCGTTTGCTTGTCCTCTTCGGAAAGTTCATCCATTCCAAGAATAGCAATGATGTCTTTGAGTTCTTGATACCTTTGCAGCACTTGCTGAACGCCCATTGCAGTGTCGTAATGTTCTTGGCCCACAATATTTGGATCCAATTGACGACTAGAAGACTCAAGCGGATCTACTGCAGGATAAATTCCAAGAGCTGCGATTTGACGTGACAAAACGACAGTCGCATCGAGGTGAGCAAATGTCGTTGCCGGAGATGGGTCTGTTAAATCATCTGCCGGAACATAAATAGCCTGCACTGAAGTAATCGAACCTGTTTTGGTCGAAGTAATTCTTTCTTGTAGAACTCCCATCTCTTCAGCCAGCGTAGGTTGATAACCCACTGCTGAAGGCATTCTGCCTAACAAAGAAGAACATTCCACTCCAGCTAAGGTATAACGATAAATATTATCGATGAATAATAAAACGTCTCGACCTTCGTCTCTGAATTTCTCTGCGATGGTTAAACCAGAAAGAGCAACCCTCATTCTGTTTCCAGGAGGTTCATTCATCTGCCCATAAACCAGGGCCACTTTGTCCAATACTTGCGACTCAGTCATTTCCAAGTAGAAGTCATTTCCCTCTCTGGTTCTTTCGCCCACTCCAGCGAAAACTGAATAACCGCTGGTTTCATAAGCAATGTTTCGAATGAGCTCCATCATGTTCACGGTTTTTCCAACACCAGCTCCACCAAACAAACCAACCTTTCCGCCTTTGGCAAAAGGACACATAAGGTCGATTACCTTGATTCCGGTTTCCAATAATTCAGATGATTCTGCCTGTTCTTCATAAGAAGGAGGATTTCTGTGTATTGGCATTCTTTCTTTCTCGCCAACTTCGCCCTTACCATCTATTGGTTTTCCCAACACATTTAAGATTCTACCCAAGGTTTTTTCACCGACAGGCACAGTTACCGGCTCACCAGTATTTTCTGCCTCGGCTCCTCTTTTCAACCCCTCAGTGATTCCCATGGCAATAGTTCTGACTACGCCATCTCCAAGTTGTTGCTGTACCTCTAAAATAAGATCAGCCTCTTTTACGACAAGCGCGTCATAAATCTTAGGCAGCTCCTCTTTAGAAAACTCTACATCGATTACCGCTCCGATAACCTGTACTACTGTTCCTTTGCTCATTTTTTTACCTCAATAATTTTTATAATGCTGCAGCTCCGCCGACAATTTCAGAAAGTTCCTGAGTAATTGCCGCTTGTCTCGCATTGTTGTAAATAAGTTGTAATTCGTCGATGAGAGTGCCAGCATTTTCGGTAGCATTTTTCATCGCAATCATTTTTGCCGCTTGCTCGCAGGCTATATTTTCAATCACGGCTTGGTAGACTAAAGATTCGATATAACGCTGCATTAAACCGTCTAACAATTCTTTCGCATCTGGCTCATAGATATAGTCCCATCTGTGTTTCAAGTCGGGCGTGTCTTCTGCTAAGAGCGGCAGAAGTTGTTTGATTTCTGGCTGCTGCGTCATGGTATTAACAAATCTGTTGCTGGCTAAATAAACCTTATCAATTTCTCCTGCTTCAAATTTTTCCAACAAGATTTTTATCGAGCCAATCAAATCCTCTAAAGCTGGAACATCCCCAAGCTTCTCTGCAGCCGCAACAACGTTGCCCCCATAAGAGTTAAAGAATACCTTTGCCTTGGTGCCAACCGAACAAAACTGTTGGCCAATTCCTTGATCAGCCTGTTCCTTTAAAAAGCCGACCAAGTTTCTAAATAAGTTTATGTTTAAACCGCCACACAAGCCTTTGTCAGAGCTTACGACAATGATGCCAATGTTCTTGGTTTCTCTTTCTGTCATATACAATGGCTTGTATTCAGGATTTGAATTAGCCAAGTGACCAATAACGGAGAGCATGCGATCTGCATAGGGTCTGCCCATTTCCATTCTGTCTTGGGTTTTGCGCATCTTGCTAGAAGCAACCATTTCCATGGCGCTCGTAATTTTTTGCGTATTTGAAATACTGGAAATTTGTTTTCTTATCTCTTTTGTATTAGCCATGCTACCAAGTTTGTGTTGATTTGAATTTTTCTAGCGCTTCTTTGAAGCTACCAAGCACGTCATCGGAATATTCTCCAGTTTCATCTAAGTTAGCCATGAGTTCCTTATATTCAGATGCCATAAAAGACAATAAGGCAGACTCAAAATCAGCTACTTTGTTGAGCTCTACATCTTTCATATAGCCTTCGTTAACGGCATAAAGCATTACAGACATCTCCCCAACTGACATTGGTGAGTACTGTTTTTGTTTCATAACTTCGGTTACTTTTTGTCCTTGCTCCAACTGCTCTCTAGAAGCGTCATCCAAGTCTGAGGCAAATTGCGCAAATGCTTCGAGTTCTCTAAATTGGGCCAAAGCTATCCTAACTCCTCCGCCAAGCTTTCTAATTGATGGCAATTGAGCTGCTCCACCTACCCTGGATACTGAAATTCCTGGATCCATAGCCGGCAAAATACCTTTGTTGAAATAAGAAGTATCCAAGAAGATTTGTCCGTCAGTAATCGAAATCACGTTCGTGGGTACGAAAGCCGATACGTCCCCTGCTTGAGTTTCAATTATAGGAAGCGCAGTCAAAGAGCCCGTTTTTCCTTTTACTTTCCCGCCGGTTTCTAGTTCAACATATTCTTCATTGACTCGTGAGGCTCTTTCGAGCAACCTTGAGTGAAGGTAGAAAATATCGCCTGGGTATGCCTCTCTTCCTGGCGGTCTTTTTAGTAGCAATGAAATTTGTCTGTAAGCAACTGCTTGTTTAGATAAGTCATCATAAATTATCAAAGCATCTTCGCCTTTGTCTCTAAAATACTCCCCCATAGAACAAGCAGAATATGGAGCCAAGAATTGCATTGGTGCTGGGTCTGCAGACGCAGCAGCTACAACTATGGTGTGATCCATTGCGCCAAATTCTTCCAACTTTCTTACTGTTGCAGCTATTGAGGATTGTTTCTGGCCAACTGCCACATAAATGCAAGTCATGTTCTTGCCTTTTTGATTTATGATCGCATCGATGGCGATAGCCGTTTTTCCTGTCTGTCTGTCGCCAATAATGAGTTCCCTTTGGCCTCGCCCAATAGGCACCATGCTATCTACCGCTTTTAGTCCGATTTGAACTGGCTGATCAACTGGCTTTCTGAACATAACCCCAGGAGCAACTTTCTCAACTGGCGAAGTTAGCTTGGAACCAATATCGCCTTTACCATCGATTGGATTTCCTAACGCATCTACTACTCTGCCAACAAGCTCATCGCCGACTGGGACTTCGAGAATTCTGCCAGTACATTTTGCGGTATCTCCTTCAGAGAGCAGCTTGTAATCACCAAAAATTACGACTCCCACAGAGTCGCGTTCCAAGTTCAACGCCATGCCAAATACACCGCCGGTGAATTCGATTAGCTCCCCATACATGGCTTCACTGAGTCCATGAACTCTGGCAATACCGTCAGCAAGAAACACAATCGTACCTTCGTTCGATTCTTCAGCAGACACATCCAACTTATTAATTCGATCTTTTATAATCTTGCTAATTTCTGATGGGTTTAAATCTTCCATTTGTAACCTCTTATGTTCTAAGTTGAGTTTTCAACTTTTCTAGTTTGTTTTTTATCGACAAATCAATTACTTGATCGTCATAAGAAATTTTTAGGCCGCCAATAAGACTTTTGTCTATTTCTGTAACAACGCTTACTTCGGCTTTCATTCTTTTCTTTAAAGCTGCTTCAATTTGCTTTAGTTGTTCTTTGTCAATTCTGTAAGAAGAAGCAACGGTAATGTTCTTTAAATTTTTTTCCTTGGCAACAAGTTCCTTGAAGTTTCTGCTGATATCAGTCAAAAGCCTCAGTCTATTTGCGCTTCCCGCAACAGAAAGAAAATTTACAAATTTTTCTTGAACTTCGTCTCTAAATAGCTCACAAAAAATATTTGTTTTTTCACTTTGTGAAATGCTTGGGGTCTCTACTAGTTGAGATATTTTTTGATCTTCAAGAGCAAGTTCTATCATAGAAAAATCTGCTGTCCACGCATCTAGAGTGTCATCCGCCAAGGCAACTTCAAAAGCTGCTTCAGCATAAGGTCTAGATTGTGTTCTTATTTCTGACATTAAATCTTTTTAATCAACGAATCGATGATTTCTTTGTTGGCCTTAGCGTTTATCTCTTTGTCTAAAATCTTTTGGGCGCCGGCAATTACCAGAGCAGCGACTTCGTCCCTTAACCCATCCTTAGCCTTGTTAGCGCTTTGCTCGATATCTGCTTCTGCTGAGAGTTTGATTTTCTTTGCTTCTTCCACGGCTTGTTCTTTAGCCTCATCGACAATTTGATCTGCTCTGGAGTTTGCTTGATTAATTAGGGAGGAAGCTTCAGCCTTCGCTCCATCTAATATCGTTGCTGACTCCTTGTTTGCTTCTTCAAGTTTTCTTTGAGATTGACTGGCAGCCTCGAGACCATCAGAAATTTCTTTTCTTCTGTCCTCGAGAAGGTTTTCCATACTAGGCCAAATGTATCTGTAAGTAATGAATACAAAGATACAAAAAGCAAGAAGCTCTGCAAAAAAAGTAGCGTTTATATTCATGTTTTTAGGTGAACAAGAATAGTAGCCCTACAGCCAAAGAAATAATTGGCAATGCATCTGTAAGCCCAAGAGCAATCAAAACCTGCGCGAACAATTGGCCTTGAAGCTCGGGCTGTCTGGCCACAGCTTCAATATATTTTGAAGTTAGACTTCCAATACCTATCCCAGCACCTAAAGCGCCAAGACCGGTAAGCAGTGCTCCTGCTATTAATCTACCTACTTCTACTTCCATATTAGTCTCCTAATTTTTTAGCTAGTGTTTGGTACTAGCCAAGTTTAAATAAGCTATTGTAAGCATCATGAAAATGTATGCCTGCAACGCAACAATTAAAATGTGAAATAACGCCCAAGATAAATTCAAGATCAATCCAGGCAGAAACCACAAAGTTTGGGAAAAAGACATTGCAAATTGGCCAAACATAATGGCAATCAGGATAAAGATCATTTCTCCTGCAAATAAATTTCCGTAAAGTCTTAAAGCCAGTGCAACATGTTTAGAGACATAGCTTATAAATTCTAATGGCCCAAGCGGCACGATAAAAAGCTCTTTCAGGAATCCTCCTGCCCCATGAGTTTTCACGCTGTAATAAGTAACAAGAATCATCACCACGATTGCAAGAGCAAGGGGAGCATTCAAATCAGCCGTTGGTAAAATTTTGAAATAGTTGAATCCGCCTCCAAAATGTCCAAAGAAACTGGCCATTTCTACCGGCAACAAATCCATTAAGTTCCAAGAGATGATCCAGAGACAGCTAGCAAAAGCCAAGGGGCCAACTATTTTAGAGGTGCCGTGGTAACCAGAATTGACTGCGCTTGCAATAAACTCATGAACAAATTCAGCAAAATTTTGTAACTTACTGGGCACGCCCTTTTTTGCTGCCCTATTAACCAAACCAAAAAAACCGAAGACAACGGCGCCAAGCAGAATTGACATAAAAATTGTGTCTAGGTGAAAGGACCAAAAACCCATTTCTGAAACCTTACATGCCGAGTCCAGTCCTTTGAAGAGTTCTTGCTGATGATTAGCAAAACCCCAAGAAGAAGTTTTTTCACACCAGCCAAAAGTTAGATTTACTAAGTGGTGGCCTATGTAATCTGAGGTTTCAATTAAATTTTGTGCGTTCTCTTTAGCCATGTTTTTTTGGGCAGTGCATTATAGTGATTACCCCGCCCAATTCTCAAGGCTTAGATGCAATTTATTTGCCATTATTCTTTTTTAAAGGGCTTGATGATTTGCTCAAGCTGGTCAAGATCTTTATAAGAGAAAGAAATTTTTCCGCTACCATTCTTTTTGTGAGAAATTATTACTTGCGAATTAACCGCGTCACTGAGAGAGTTCTCTAGCGCCACAATATTCGGATCTTTCGAAGAGCTACGTGCTCTACCGGTTTTTTTGTTTAAGTATGAGCTTGCTAATTTTTCGGCTTGCCTAACAGAAAGACTCGAAGAAATTATCTTTTTTCCTATTTGCTCTTGATAAGCTGGGGGGAGCGGCAATAAGGCTCTTGCATGTCCCATGGTTAACTGGCCATCAAAGAGCATCTTTTGAATTGGTTTTGAAAGCTGTAAAAGCCTCAAAGAGTTTGCAATAGCCGATCTTGATTTTCCTAATGCCTCTCCCATGGATTGTTGGGTAAGTCCAAATTCCTTTTGTAGCCTCAAAATTCCTTCTGCCTCTTCAAGCGGGTTCAAATCCTCTCTTTGCAAGTTCTCTATGAGGCCTACAGTCAAAGCAGATTCTTCAGAGTCTTCTCTTATCAAAACAGGAACAGAATTCAAACCGGCTAGTTTTGATGCTCTAAGCCTTCTTTCTCCAGCAACTAGCTCATAACCCTTAGCAAGCTTTCTGACAATTAGGGGTTGAATTACGCCTTGGGCTTTAATTGAGTCGGAGAGCTCTTTGATGCTTTCTGGGGGGATGTTTTTTCTTGCTTGGAACCTGCTTGGTTTAATGCTACTAATTTCAGCTTGAGTAATGCCAAGGCTAGGCTTATTGATTGCCTCTGCTTTTTTGGCTGGCAAGGGTTCTTCAGAACCTATAAAAGCGCCCATGCCTCTGTTTTTTTTCTTTTCTTGCTCGGGCGACAAAAAAGCTGAAAGCCCTCTTTTCTTTTTTTCAGGCGACATGTTTATCCTCAAACTTCATTATTATCTCACCAGCAAGCGCAAAATATGCCAATGTTCCTTTGGCGTCTGGGTCAATGTACATAATTGGCTTTCCCTCCGAAGGGGCCTCGGCAAGCAGGTCGCATCTAGGGATTATGGTACTAAATACCTGCTGAGAAAGAGACTTTTCGAGCTTTTCAGATATTTCTCTAGCCCTCTCTTTTTCTTGATCAAACATAGTTCTTAAAATTCCATCAATCTTTAGGTTGCTTCCCGTAGCTTCATTTATCTCATTTATTGTCCTCTGCATTGCAGCCAAACCTTCAATTGAAAAGTGCTCACATTGCAACGGTATGATTATTTTGTCCGCTGCTCTTAAAGCACTAACAGACAGCATGCCTAATGAAGGTGGGCTGTCTATCAAGCAATAATCATATTTGTGTGCCAATAGGTTTAGCTTTCCTTTCAAAATTGAAGTTGGATCGGGAACCTTTGCCATTTCTAACTCTGCGGATATCAGATCTGGGCTGCCTGGAATTACGTCAAAATTAAAATCAGGCTTTCTTTGAATTAAGCTCTCTAACGAAGCATCGTCAAGCAGTACGTCTGTGATGGTGGTTTCTTCGTATGTCTTCTTTCCGCCGAGCCCAGTGGTTAGGTTGGCCTGTGAGTCAATATCCAATAAAAGAATTTTTCTTCCCGCGGCCGCCAAGCTTGCGGCCAGATTTAAAGTTGTAGTGGTTTTTCCTACGCCCCCCTTTTGGTTTGCTACAACAAGAATTTTCACAAGCTTACTATAGCAGTTTTAGGACATTTGAATTTCCAAGAAACCTCTTTTTTTTCCAAGAATTTTAGATGCCTCTGACGCTTTGTAGGCGATATCATAACCTTGAGCAAAAAGGGGTTCCTTCTCAGAAACCATTAAAATTATTTTGTTTTTCTTTGTGATTTTGTTTTCCAAACTTTTTAACAAGGCATCTGGTTCTTTGAATGCCCTACAAACAATATTTGTTTCATTTATTTGTTCAATTTCCTCCACCCTTGAATTCTTTATTGAGACTGAATTCAACCCGAGTTCGTTTTTTATGTGTATTAAAAAGGAAGTTTTTTTTCTGTTTGAATCCACAAGGGTTAGCTCTCTTTTAGGATCTATAATCCCTAGGCAAATTCCTGGAAAACCTGATCCCGTTCCTAGATCAATTACCGATCCAGGAATAAGATGTTTTTGCAAAACGGCACAGTCCAGAAAATGCTCTGCTAAATCATTTTTTCTCAAATTTCTGGATACTAAGTTTCGCGTTTTGTTCCATTTCAAAATTTGATTTAAATACTTATCAGCCTGGCTGACTTGAATATCAGTTAGGTTCAGGCTTGAAGCCGCAATCAGTTCTTTAAGATCCAATTTTTTCTTTGAGCAGGCTTTGTTCTTTTTTGATGTGAACTAATAAAAGAGATATGGCAGCAGGCGTAATCCCCGGGATTCTCTGAGCGTGAGCTATGGTTTTAGGCAAAACCTTTTCCAGCTTTTGCTTTACCTCATTAGACAGTCCTGTTATTTCAGAAAAAATAATTTCTCTTGGAATTTTTGCGTTTTCGTATTTCTTTATTTTTTTTATTTCTTTGTTTTGTCTTTCAATATAACCAGCATATTTTTTTGTTGTCTCTATATCTAAAAGCACGCCTTTTTCTGGAAGCGGTCTTTTTATTAAGTTGTAAATATCCACCAGCTTTGCTTCTGGCCTTTTCAAAACGGAAAGAACAGGTTGTTTTGATTTGTTTTTTCCTCCAAATGAAGAAGGATCAATTTTTATTTTTTCAAGCGCTTTTGTTTCGGCGTCTATTTTCGCCATTTTCTTTTGAAAAGTTTCCCACCTATCGTTGCTTATAATTCCCAAGGAATGTGCATAAGGGGTCATTCTTTGGTCTGCGTTATCTTCTCTGAGAAGCAACCTGTGCTCTGCTCTGCTTGTAAACATCCTGTAAGGCTCTTTTGTGCCCAAAGTTATTAAATCGTCTATCAAAACTCCTATGTAACTATTTCCTCTTGACTCTATCCAGGGATCTTTGTCGTCTAAACTCAGCGCAGCGTTTATTCCTGCCACCAACCCTTGCGCTGCTGCCTCTTCATAACCTGTGGTGCCGTTTATTTGCCCAGCAAAGTAAAGGTTTTCTATTCTCTTTGTCTCCAAAGTTTGAGAAAGGTTTCTCGGATCGAAAAAATCATATTCAACCGCGTATCCAAATTGACTGATCTTAGCCTTTTCAAATCCTAAGATACTTTTAACCATTTTTTCTTGAATATCTCTCGGCATGCTTGTTGATATGCCATTTGGATAAACTTCCTCAGATGTAAGTCCTTCGGGCTCTATAAATATTTGATGAGATTCTTTGTCAGCAAATCTATGAATCTTGTCTTCTATTGAAGGGCAATACCGTGGTCCAACCCCGTCAATTCTTCCTGAAAACATCGGAGACCTGTCGAGTCCAGATCTTATAAAATCATGAGTTTTTTTGTTCGTTCTTGTGATAAAACAATTCATTTGTTTGGGGTGTATATCAGGCGAGCCAATGAAAGACATACATGGTCTTGGCGAATCTCCAGGTTGAACTTCTAATACTGAAAAGTCTATTGACGATGTGAGTATCCTAGGAGGGGTTCCTGTTTTTAATCTTGCATCCCCTAAGTCTAAAGACCTCAAACAGTTTGCAAGTATCTTTGATGATTTTGACCTTTTTCTTCCTCCTTCTTCTTCCTCTTCTCCAGTAAACAACTTTCCATTTAAAAAAGTTCCTGCGGTTAAAATAATTTTTTTTGCGCTTATTATTTCTCCGTTTTTTAGCTTTACCCCAGTGGCCTTACCATTATTTACTTCTATATCAACCACCTCATCAGATACAGAAGTTAGTAAGTCCTTACTATCAATTAAATACCTGACTGCCTTACTATACAAAATCCTATCTGACTGAGATCTGGTGGCCCTAACAGCTGGTCCTTTAGAGGCATTCAAGACCTTGAAGTGAATACCTGCTTTGTCAGCACAAACTCCCATCAGCCCACCCATAGCATCTATTTCTCGAACAAGATGGCTTTTGCCTAAGCCCCCAATGGCAGGATTACAAGACATTTGTCCTATTGTTGAAACATCGTGAGTAACAAGCAAAACTTTCTTTTTAAATCTAGAGGCGGCATAGGCAGCTTCACATCCGGCATGCCCTCCTCCGATTACAATGATATCCACACTCATAAATAAATATTATATAAATTATTTATATAAATTAGTTTATATTGTTATTGTTATAGGGCGGCGCATATTCTGTTGATAACCTACCTATGCTAGGAGTTGAAAGCATTGGAGCCAATGATATCTTCTTAAATAGTCTGTATATATTTTGAGAACAAAACTGTATTACTTGTGAGTAAAGACAAACTTTAAAATTAGCTTCAAAACTTTTAACAATTTATACACTCTTATCAACAGCATTATTTACCAATGCAAAATTTATTAAATATCTTTCCTAGCATATCGTCAGAAGAGATAGGATCATATATCTCTCCCAAAAGTTCATCGCAGTTTCTTAAATTTTCAGCCACCAGTTCTAAATTAGAACTAACCAAGCCAGGGGAAATTAAAGCTATATTCTTGTATGCCTTTTTTATTAAATTTAAATGTCTAATATTTACTGACAAGAGCTCTTCTTGGTTAAGTTTCAAAAAATTATGAGCAAGGGCTTTTTTAAGTGACTTAAGGTTTTTTTTCGTTTTTGCTGAAATTGCAAACCCCCCAACAGGAGCCCTTTTATTAGCAAGATCAATCTTGTTCAAAACAAAAATATTTTTTTTATTCTTTGCAATTGGCAATTTATCAAAATCATTTTCCTTATCAGCTAAGTAAATAACAATGTCAGCGCTTTTAAGTGCTTTTTTGGATAATTCGATGCCTTCTTTTTCGATTTTGTCTAAAGTTTTTCTAATTCCAGCAGTATCGCTGAAAACAAACCTGATTCCATCAATTAAGCAAGAAGAAGTAACCACATCTCTGGTAGTTCCTTGTTTTTCATTAACAATAGATACTTTTTTGCCGATTATAGCGTTAATTAGGGTAGATTTTCCTGAATTTGGCGGTCCAATAACAGCAACTTTTACATCGTTAGAAATTGAACTATATGCTTTCATATCCTCATTAAATGAAGCGAAAAATAGTTTAAATTCATTAATTTTGTTTATAACCTCTTCGATATAAACATTTACATCTTCATCCGTAAAGTCTATTAAAGTTTCAACTAGAACCCGTGTCTCTCTCAATTTATCTTGAATAGCTGATATTTTTACTTTTAGCCCGCCTTCAAGGCTGTTCTGTGCAGCTTTCAAAGAAGCTTTTGAATTGGCATTTATAATTTCTATTACAGCCTCAGACTGATCTAAAGAAAGCTTATTATTTAAAAAAGCTCTTAAAGTAAATTCGCCTGGCTTAGCTATTTTTGCTCCTGAATCCAAGCATTTCTTTATTACTTCTTCCACAATATAAGGATTCCCATGGGTTGAAATTTCTACAATATCTTCCCCTGTGTAAGAATTTGGAGCCTTAAAGATAGTAAGTACACACTTCTCAATTAAATCAGCATTTAAAGGAAACTTAACCACAGATATCTGTTTTTTAAGCTTATTTCTTGTTATTTTTTGAATGATAGAAAAAGCCTTATCGCCCGAAAGCCTTATTACAGAAATAGCACCTCTTCCAGGCGGAGATGAACAAGCTACTATAGTATCTTTTTCACTAAGCACTTCTAGGAGAATGCATGAGCATTTGTATTGCAGACACCAAAGAGTTAATGAGCCAATACAGAACTAAGCCCGCAGGGAAGAAAGCAAACATAACACCAAATATTAACGGCATAAACTTAAATATCTTTGCTTGCATTGGGTCTATCCCAGCAGGCTGTGGTTGAAGCATTTGCATAGCCCACATGGCCCCAATATTGAGAATAGGCAATATAAATAGAGGGTCCCTTGATGATAAATCTGTGATCCATATCATAAAAGGAGCATATCTTAGCTCAACGGTTTCAATTAAAACCCAATAAAAAGCAAGAAAAAAAGGCATTTGAAGCAACATCGGCAGACACCCAAGGGCCGGATTAACTTTCTCATCTTTATAAAGCTTCATCATTGCTTGTGACATGGCCTGACGGTCTCCAGAATGTCTTTCCTGTAGATCTTTCAGTTGAGGCTGAATTTGCCTCATTTTGCCCATAGATTTGTATGAAACGTAAGATAAAGGCCATAAAATCACTTTAATTAGCAAAGTAACTAAAACAATAGCCCACCCCCAATTTCCGACCATATCATAGAAGAATTGCATAGCCAGAAACATTGGCTGCCCTATCCAGTATAAAAACCCATAATCTACTGCCAAAGGAAGGTCTTGGTTTGCCTTGGATAACTCTGACTGAACTTTTGGACCAAAATACAGTGAATAACTAAAGGAAGTCTCTTCAAATGGCTGAATTTTTATTGGCCTTCCGACGACTCCAACCGAAAACTTCTCGTTTGTCTTGTTTTTTTTCCCAACGAAAACATTTATGTTTTCTTGGTCAGGAATAATAGCAGTTAAGAAATAGTGTTCTAAGAAAGCAGTCCAGCCTTTTATAGAGTTTTCTTTAAAATCGTTTTCCTCTAGCTCTCCCAGATTAACTTTTTGATAATTATCAGATTCAGTAGAAAAAACCGGACCAAGGTAAGCAAAGTTTGCTGGGTCTCCAAAAAATGCGCCTTCAGTTCCAGGAGGCTTAAGGGAGTTTCTTTCTATTTTTGAATAAGACGAAGAATTTATAACTTCTGAAGATAAGTTTCTTATGATGTGCTTAACTTCTACAAAATAATTTTCAGGTTGAAAAGATATAATCTTTGATTCTTTAACAGAAGAAGACTCTCTCACAAATGTGTAGCTATTTGTATCTGAACTCCTTTTTATGTCTTCAATCTTGAAAGAAGAAAAATCTTGATTAACATTATTTCCAAATACGAACCCAGATAATTGTGAATATTCGTTTCTACCACAAGCATCAAACATTAGTTTGTTGTTATTTGAGCCAATTTCGTCTGGATAATTTTTTAATTCAGCTTTTTTTAAGGAACCGTCTGTTAGGTCAACAGAAATTTTCCAATTATTGGAATCTATTTCGTAGTCTCCGCCTGAGGCACAAGTTGCTGAAACGGAATTTGTAATTAATTCTGCAGGCTCATTATTTATGCTTTCATCAATAAAGCCAAAGTCTTCTGTTTGCGAGTAAGTACTTACTTCGGTTTTAACCTCTTGTTTTACTGGTGTATTAGATGGTGGATCCCATCTAATAATTAGGAAATAGCTCATAATGAATACACAAGCTATTAGAAAATATCTTTGAAAATTTTCCATTATTCTTCTTTTCCAGGAACCGGATCATATCCTTTGGACCCCAAAGGATGACACTTAGAAATTCTTTTAATTCCTAGACTTACCCCCTTTAAAACACCATGAAGGTTTATAGCCTCTATCATGTATTGACTGCATGTCGGCTGAAATCTGCAATTTGAACCTAACAAGGGGCTTAATGTAATTTGATAAAATTTAATTAAATATATAATTATTTTTTTCATTCATTTTCTTAGTTAAATTCAAAAACAGAGTCTTTATTTCTCTTCTTAATTTTTCTTTTTTAAAATCTAAAATTCTTTTTTTTGAAACCACAATCAATGATACTTTAGATTCCGCAAAGATATCGATAGATAAATTCCTAATAATTCTCTTTAAATAATTTCTGTGAACCGCAAGTTTAATATTTTTTTTAGGAAGAATCATGCCCAGCTTAAAATTGTCGTTTGTAATTAGTATCAAAGCTCTAAAATTTTCTGAACTTATATTTTCGCTGGAATTATTGAAGACTTCATCGAAGTCATCCTTTCCCACTAAAGGCTTATAAGACAACTTAAACTGTGAGAGACTTTCTTCCCTTACTTCTTCTGCTTTTTAAAACCTGTTTTCCTGAAACGCTAGAATTTCTCGCCCTGAAACCATGAGTTCTTTTTCTTTTTATTTTGCTGGGTTGATACGTTCTTTTCATTTTTTTAAGATTTGATTGAGCAAAAGAATAATATAGATTGAAAAGATAAAAGCAAGAAAAAATAAATAGAAATAAATAAAAAAAACTAAGAACTAACAGGTTATCCACAGAAAATTAATAGCATATCCTGTGGATAACTTTGTGTATAAGGTATATTATCTTTTTATCCGTCATGATGATCAAATCTTGGAAAAAATGTAAAAAAGCTCTTCAAAAGGAAATGTCCCAGGAAGAATTTAACGCCTGGATTAATCCTTTAGAGTTCTCTGTAAATAAGTCTCCTTCAGGAAGCAAAGATCTTTTTATACTCGCTCCCAACGTTTTCATTAAAGAACATGTGAGAGAAAATTACGACGAAATCATTAGAAAACACTTATTAAAAGAAGATTTATCTGATATGCCGCTTGTATATGAGCTCATATCTGTGCGTAAGCCATTGATTAATAAGGAAAATAATAAAAATTTAAGTCTTTTTCTTAACAAAGAGAACACTCTTAATGATGATTACACTTTCGAAACATTTGTAGAGGGCAAATCTAATAACATAGCACTTGCAGCTGCTAAACAGGTTTCTGAGTCTAAAAATGCAGCTTATAACCCACTGTTCATATATGGGGGGGTTGGACTGGGGAAGACCCATCTAATGCATGCTGTCGGAAATAAGCTAAAAGAGCAGGACAAATCCAAAAACATTGTCTATGTACACTCAGAAAGGTTCGTAAGCGACATGGTGAAGTGTTTGCAGCTAGGATCAATAAACGATTTTAAAAATTTTTATAGATCTGTTGACGCTCTTCTAATCGACGATATTCAATTTTTTGCTGGCAAAGAACAATCTCAGGAAGAGCTTTTTCACACTTTTAACACTTTATTAGAAGGCGGCCAACAAATGATTCTAACTTGTGACAAATATCCTAAAGAAATAGATGGTTTAGAAGAGAGGCTAAAATCCAGGCTTGGATGGGGCCTTCCAGTTAGCATAGAGCCGCCTGAATTAGAAACAAGAGTTGCAATTTTGTTAACTAAAGCCTCAGAAATGGAATTAAACCTGTCAGAAGACTCAGCTTTTTATATTGCAGAAAAAATTAGATCTAATGTTAGAGAGCTTGAAGGGGCATTAAGAAGAGTAGGTGCTAATGCGAAATTTACGAATAGAGAAATTGATGTAAATTTGATTAAAGAGTCGCTAAAAGACTTACTTGCTATTCAACAAAGACAAATAAGCATAGAAAACATACAAAAAACCGTCTCTGATTACTACAACATAAGGGTTTCTGATCTTTTATCTAGTAAAAGAACGCGCTCTCTAGCAAGGCCCAGACAAGTCTCAATGTGTTTATCAAAAGAATTAACTAATCACAGTTTGCCAGAAATAGGAGATTCTTTTGGCGGCAGGGATCATACAACTGTATTGCACGCATGTAGACGAATTACAGCCCTTAGAGAAGAAGATGCTGACATAGCAGAAGATTACACTAAATTAATAAGAACATTGACAGCATGAAATTTTCAGCAAAAAAAGAGGCTTTAGCGGATAAACTTTCATTATGTTCGTCAATTGCTGAGAAAAGACAAACAATTCCTATACTTTCTAATGTTTTATTAAAGGCAAATAATGAAAATTTAACAATTGTTGCTACTGATTTAGAAAGACAGTTATCTCTTATTGTTTCAGATTGCTCGATATCGGATGATGGAGAAACAACTGTATCAGCTAGAAAACTATTTGAACTCATAAGGTCTGTTCCAGATGATACAGAGTTAAATTTCGAAGTTATTGAAAATCAACTTGAAATTTCAGCATTAAGCTTTCAAGCAGACTTGGCCGTTTTACCTGTTCAGGATTTTCCATTCGTGGATCTAGAGGATCATAATTTTAATATTACTTTGGATGGCAGCAAGTTTGGAAAGGTCTTAGAAAGCACTAGTTTTGCTATGGCATCAGCAGACGTTAGATATTATCTAAATGGATTGTTATTTGAGACTGCTCAAAAGAAAATAAATATGGTTGCTACTGATGGTCACAGACTTGCCTGGGGATCTTATTCACATTCTGAAGATTTGGAAGATAAAAAATTAATTATTCCCAGATCTACCGCACTAGAGTTGCAAAGAATTTTAAATTTATTTCCTGAGGAAATTTCTTTCTCTTCAAACAACTCTCAATTAAAAATTGAATCTGATAATTTTACTTTTATAAGCAAATTAATTGAAGGAGCTTATCCAGATTATAAAAAAGTCTTTCCTTCGGGGGAGGAACAATCTCTTGCAACTTCTAAGTCTCCCATTCTTACCGCTCTGTCACGATCAGCAGTTCTTTCTAATGAAAAATTTAGAGGCGTTAAATTTGAACTTAGCAAAGACAAATTAAAAATCCTTGCTAATAATCCAAACAAAGAAAGTGCAGAAGAAGAGTTGGATGTAGATTATTCTGGACAAGATTTGGAAATAGGCTTCAACATAAATTACGTTCAAGAATCTTTAAATTATCTTCCGGGCGATGATATTGAATTTGTTTTTTTTGGTTCGGAAAATTCCTGCTTAGTTAAAAATTCTTCCAGTGATGATTTAGTACACGTAATCATGCCGATGAGGTTATGATGAAATGCCGCTATCAAAAATCAATTTAAACAATTTCAGATCTTTTAAAAACTCTTCTTTTGACCTTGCAAAAAAGAATCTAATTCTTGGAAAAAATGGGGCAGGGAAGTCTTCTTTTTTAGAGGCGATTTTTTTCATTCTATCTAAAAAGTCTTTCAGAACATCTTCTGCAAATGCAATGATTAATTTTGGATCAAATTTTTTTAAAGTCGATGCGATCTTAAATGGAGAAAAATTTTCTTTAACAAAGGAATTATCATCCTCAGTAAAATCTAAATCAGTAAATATTCAAAACGACTTTCTGCCTCTGGTGCTAAATAATTTTTCTTTGAGCCTTTTGGAAGCACCAAAGGAGAACAGAAGGTCATTTATTGATTACCTAATGTTTCACGTGGAACACGAATACAAAATAGATCACTTGAAGTTTAAAAAAGCCCTTGCCCAAAGAAATAGGGCGCTGAAAAAAAGCTCTTCTTCTGAGCTTAAATCTTGGACAAAAGTCTTCATTGATTTGTCTCAGAAATTAACCAAAAAGAAGCTTCAGTTTATAGATTCTTTTTTAAAAAGCTTTCCGTCTTTTGTAGATTCCTTGTCTATACCTGAAAATCTAAAAGATAAGTTTAAGGAGATCTCAATTACTTACGATAAAGGATGGAAAGATAACTTATTAGAGGAGTTAAGGGAGTCTTTTGTTAAGGATCAGTCAAGGGGATTTACCTCTTTAGGTCCGCAAACTTCTGATTTAAGCGTTAAAATAAATAAACAAGATTCTGGAAATATTTTATCAAGAGGTGAACAAAAGCTATTGATTTTATTGATTTATTTATTTTTTATAGAAGCTTACAACGATCTTAGACCAAACAAAACAATTTTCTTGCTTGACGACTTGCCTTCTGAGCTTGATGACAAAAATTTGGACTTAGCACTAAGTCTTCTCCAAGATGCTGATTGTCAATTATTTATAACTTCTTTGGAAAACTTAGAAAAATATGAGTTTGATTTTGTAATTGATTTATAATACTTGATGCCTAAAAAAGCTCCTAAAAAAGCAGTTTATGACTCTTCGAACATTAAGGTTCTGAAGGGGCTAGAAGCCGTTAAAAAAAGACCAGGAATGTACATTGGAGATACCGATGACGGTACTGGGTTACACCACATGATCTTCGAAATTGTAGACAACTCTATAGATGAAGCGTTAGCTGGTTTTTGTGATGAAATTAAAGTAGTTATTCATTCCGATGCAAAAGTTAGTGTCAGTGACAATGGCAGAGGTATACCAGTAGACATTCATAAAGATGAAGGCATTTCTGCAGCTGAAGTGATAATGACAAAGTTACATGCCGGTGGAAAGTTTGACGATAATTCCTACAAAGTTTCTGGGGGACTTCATGGCGTTGGCGTTTCAGTGGTAAATGCTTTATCAGAAACTCTAGAGCTGGAAATAAAAAGAGAAGGAAATGTTTACAAACAATCCTACAAGGATGGTGTTCCAAAAAATAAGATTAAAAAAAGCGGATCTACAAAAGATCAAGGCACGACTTTAACGATCGTTCCTTCAGAATCTACTTTTGGCAAGAACAGGGTATTTGATTACGAGATCGTTCAAAAAAAATTAAGAGAGTTATCTTTTTTAAATTCAGGAGTGCAAATAGAACTCATTGATGAGAGATCTTCAAAAAGTAACGTTTTTAAATCTACGGGTGGCTTAGAAGAATTTGTTTCTTATAAAAATAAAAATAAAACCGCGCTAAATAAAATCTTTTCTTTCAGCAAAGAAGCAGGCAAGGGCATCTCTATAGAAATTGCTTTACAGTGGAATGATTCTTATCAGGAAAACATTCAATGTTTCACCAACAACATTCCTCAACGCGATGGAGGAAGTCATTTGGTAGGTTTTAGGACTGCCCTTACTAGAACTCTAAATAATTTCATGGAGAAAGAAGGCTATTTAAAAAATGAAACATCTCCTCCAAGCGGTGAGGATGCTCGTGAAGGACTTACTGCAATTATTTCAACCAAGCTTCCTGATCCAAAATTTTCATCTCAAACAAAAGACAAGTTGGTATCTTCAGAAATAAAACCGGTTGTCGAGCAAGAAACCTATAAGCACCTTTCTGATTATTTATTGGAAAATCCAAGCGAGGCAAAAATAATTGTCTCAAAAATATTGGAAGCTTCAAGAGCGAGAGAAGCTGCCAGAAAGGCGAGGGAAATGACTCGTAAACAAGGTAGATTGGATGGATCTGGATTGCCTGGAAAACTTGCAGACTGTCAGGAAAAGAAACCGGAATTAAGTGAAATTTATCTCGTTGAGGGAGAATCAGCTGGCGGTTCAGCAAAACAGGGCAGAAACAGACAAAACCAAGCAATTTTGCCATTAAAAGGAAAAATCTTAAATGTTGAGAAAGCAAGACTGGACAAAGTATTAAGCAGTCAGGAAATAGTCATCTTGATTACCGCTCTTGGCTGTGGAATTAGAGACGAATTTACTCTAGAAAAACTTAGATATCACTCAATTGTTATCATGACCGATGCTGATGTAGATGGTTCTCACATCAGAACTCTTCTTTTAACTTTCTTTTACAGACAAATGCCTGAGTTAATAGAAGCTGGCCATATCTTTATTGCCCAACCTCCCCTTTATAAAGTAAAGAAAGGCAAAAAAGATATTTATTTAAAAGATGAAGAAGCTCTTCAAGAATTTTTGGTGGACAAAGCAGTGGATGAAACTGAACTGTTTGCAACAGCATCTAAAAAAATAGAAGCTGGAAAATTCAAAGAATTATTAAAACTCTTCAATAGTTTTCAATCTACTATTGCAAACCCATCGGTTTCTTTAGACCAAGATATTCTCATTTCAATGTTGAATGCAGATGAGTTTCCTTCTTCTCCATCTGCTGAAAATGTAAAAAAATGGATAAAAGTCTTTCTGAAAAATATCGAACAGAAAAAAGGTGTCGCATGGAAGGCTTCTATTGATGAGAAAAATAAGCAGTCTATTTTGGTTGAAAGGTCTGAACACGGGCACTCATCCTTTTCTATAATTCCCTTTTCATTTTTCAAATCTAATCAGACAACTCCTTACAAGATTATCAAGGCTTACAAAAAAGCACTTAAAGATCTCAAATTAAAAACAAGTTATCTCGTTATTTCTGAAGAAAAAATAAAAATAGAAGATTTTCTCAAGCCATTTAATAAATTAATGGACTCTACAAGAAAAGGTTTATCCCTTCAGAGATACAAAGGGTTAGGCGAAATGAATCCAGAACAACTATGGGATACCACTATGAACCCTGTTGGCAGAAGATTGGTTCAAGTAAAGATTGAAGATGCCGATGAAGCTAGTGATTTGTTTGAGCAACTTATGGGAGATAATGTCGAAAATAGAAGAGAGTTTATTGAAACCAATGCCTCTTTAATTGGCAATATAGATATTTAATTCAAAAAAGTTCTGAATATTTGTTTTCCGTCCAGTCCCTAACTTTCTTTGTTGTTTCAGAGGAGCTTTCTGATGGCTGAATAGGGTCTCCGATAAAAAAAATTACATCACCCGGCCTAATAATAAAATCCCCGCCATACCAAGATTCTCCTGCATTATGTACGATAGGGATAATTTCACTATCTGTTTGCAAAGCTAATTCCGCTCCTGTTTTTTTGTAAATACCAAGTTCTCCCGGTTTTCTTCTAGTGCCTTCTGGGTAATAGATTAAAGAAAAACCAGAATCTAATAATTCCTTTCCCATAGAAAAAATCTTTTTTACAGCCTCCGAGCCCTTGCCTCTATCAATTGGAATTGAACTAAGCAGTCTCAAAGCCCAGCCAATAATCGGCCATGATAATAAAACATCTTTCAGGATAGTTGCTGTAGGAACAAATCTTTCGTACAAAACCAAAGTTTCTATAAAACCTTGATGGTTTGGAAAGTAAATTTTTTTTCTTGGCGAGTTTACGACCTCAACATTTCCCTCAAAAACAATCTTTACTCCGCAACAAATTCTTATCCACCAACGAAAGAAAGCAACCCAGGAAAGAATAATTTTCTGTCTGAATTTTCTATCAATAAAAATACAAACTGGGAAGGTTAAAGATATGACGATTAAAGAAATTCCTAAAACCAGATAAAAGAGAAAAGATCTTACATATGAAATCATTGGCAGATAAATTTTGTTGCTGACAATAGATTTTCAAAAACTTGAGCTTGAGAAGTATCATGATTTTTCAAAGTGATCTCTCCATAACCAGTTTTAACCAATAAAGGTTTGCATTCATGAGCAAGGGCACATTGAACATCAGAAAATTTATCTCCAACAAAATAACTGCCCTTAAGATTAATATCTAAAGCTTTCTCTGCTTGGAGCAAAAGGCCGGTTTTTGGTTTTCTGCATTCACAATTATCTTCGGGTCTGTGGGGACAAACTTCTACATGAATAATATCTGATCCGTGTTCTCTAACTTTTTGTTTCATGTGAGAATTGACGTTGTCTATTTGATCTTTAGAAGCTATGCCGAGACTAATACAGGCCTGATTTGTGGCAACAACAATTTTAAAATTATTCTCGGATAATATAGATAATGCTTCAAGGCTTCCATCCTCGAATTTAAAATCTACCGGCTTAGTAACATAATCAAAGAGATCAATGTTAATAACGCCATCTCTATCAAGAATAATATACTTCTGGTCTGACATCCTTAGCCCTTAAACAGCTTCAGAATGCTTGTTTCTATGTCTTTTAAGTCGATTACTTCTTGCTCCATAGTGTCTCTATCTCTAAAAGTAACTTTGTTCTTTTCTATGGTGTCATAGTCAACTGTTATACAAATTGGGGTGCCAATTTCATCATGTTTTCGATAACTCTTTCCTATGTTTCCAGTGTTTTCGACTGCAACTCTTCCAATATTCAGCTTTAAAAGCCTGTTTTTTATTTCTAGAGAAGCGCTTACTATTGCTTCTACGTTCTTTTTAAGGGGAATTACAGCTATTTTTATAGGAGATAGATGCTTTTTCAAAGACAATACTACCCTTTTCGTATCATTTTCAAGATTTTCTTCCTTATATGCGTCGTTTAGAATAGCTAAAAATGCCCTTTCAACCCCTGCACTTGGCTCAATAACATAGGGCACAAGCCATTTATTTGATATTTTATCCTGGAAAGCAAGTTTAGCTTTTGAAGCCTTATTTTCCTTGGTTTTAGCTTGTATGTTGAATTCTCCTTGAGACTTGGTATGAGATCCTAAATCGAAATCTGTTCTATTCGCAATCCCCTCCAGTTCCTCTGTTCCATGAGGAAATTTATACATAATATCTGCCGTTGCTTTGGAGTAATGAGATAATTCATCTTTGGGGACATTTAAAATCTCTAAATTATCTTCATTCAAGCCCTGATCTAACCACCATTTCATTCTTTCTTTAATCCAATATTCATGAAATTTCTCATCATCTTTCGGTTCTACAAAATACTCCATTTCCATTTGCTCAAATTCTCTTTTCCTAAAGATAAAATTTCTGGCTGTTATTTCATTTCTAAATGCTTTACCAATTTGGGCAATTCCAAAAGGCAGTGTTCTAGAAGTACTGTCTAAAACATTCTTAAAATTAATAAAAATATGCTGAGCCGTTTCTGGACGAAGATAGGCAAAGGAAGAGCCATCGTCTACTGGCCCGATATTAGTTTTAAACATCAGATTGAAATCTCTTGGCTCGGTTAAATTTGTTGACCCACAATTTGGACACTTCATTTCATCTAGAGTATCTGCTCGCATTCTGAATTTACAGTCCTTGCAATCAATTAAAGGATCGGTGAAAGTATCTTCGTGACCTGACTGAGCAAAGATGTTTTGGCTGCCCAAAATTGAAGAATCCAAGCCTTCTATATCATCTCTTTGGTAAATCATAGATTCCCACCAAGCCCTTTTAATATTGTTGGCAAGTTCAACGCCGAGCGGCCCATAATCATAAACGCCCTGCATCCCTCCATATATCTCTGCGGTTTGAAAAATAAAACCCCTTCTCTTACAAAGAGAAACAATTTTATCCATTTTATTTTCAGCCATTCTTGTATCTTATTAGAAGTAAGTACTTACTATTCTTTCCAGAAGAATGCTGTAAATAATACTAACAAAGTATAGATTTCTAATCTTCCAAGTATCATTACAAAAGCCAAAAGGACTTTCGTAAACGCATCCATTCCTGCGTAATTATAAGCTACTTCACCTAGTCCTGGACCTAAATTATTTAGACATGCCGCTATTGCAGAAAAAGCAGTTTCTGTATCTATCCCCTGCCCCATCAAGATAAAAGATCCAACCAAAAAAGTAAGCAAGTAAACTGTTAAAAATCCCCATACGGAATCAGCAACTTCACTATTGATTTTCTTTTTGCCAATCTTTAAAGGCAAGACAAGATTAGGGTGTATGAGTTTTTTAAGCTCTCTCCTCGCATGATTTAAAAGTATTAAGCCTCTTATCGCTTTAAAGCCTCCCGCAGTTGATCCTGCACAAGCACCAATCATCCCAATAAAAATTAGCAGTTGAGGGAGGTAAGTAGGAAATGCAGTATGATCTAAAACGGTAAATCCTGTAGTTGTCGCAAACGAAGTGACTGTGAATAATGAAGATACTATTAGACTCGAAGAAATCTCAGAACTGCTTAACCAGATAGTTATTAAGAACACAACAAAAGCAAGAAAAAGCATTTTCCAATAAAACCCGAATTCAGGATCTTTTACATAGTTGAACAATTTAAAATTTGAAAAGGAAAGGTAATGCAGAGAAAAACTTATGCCTGAAATGAACATAAAAACAACAGCCAAAATATAAATTGTGTTGTTGTTGAAGAAGGCGAAACTCTCGTTGTAATTAGAAAAGCCTCCAATTGCAATCGTAGTAAAAGAGTGAACTATTGCATCAAAATATTCCATTCCAGCTATGAAGTAGGACAGGAAACAAAGCAAAGTTAGAATAAGATAGATGTAGACCAAAACCATAGCAGTCTCAGCAATTTTTGGCCTTAACTTGCTCTGATTAATAGGGCCTTGAGTTTCACCCCTATATAGCTGCATTCCACCAATCCCTAAAAGCGGCATCAGAGCAATGGCTAATACAATAATACCAAGTCCACCTATCCATTGGAGCAAGCCCCTATAAAACAGAATAGAGTAATATTCTCCGGATAAATCAGAAAATATCGTTGCACCTGTAGTTGTTAAACCTGAAGTGGCTTCAAAGTAAGCGCTTACTATGGATAAGTTGCCTTTAGTTCCAAATATAAGTGGTAAAGTTGCAAATATAGTAAAGAATAACCAAAGCAGAACGGTTAACAAAAAACCCTCTTTAACTCTTATGCCTTCATATTTCTTTTCAAAATTAACCAAATAAAGAAACGAGCCAAATGTAAGGGTAATAAAGAAGGAATAGGCAAAAGCTGCCATATTATCTTCGTTATAGATAATTGAAACTATAATTGGTGTTAGTTGTAAAAAAGAAAAGGCGATCAAACCTATTCCCAAAACTCTAGAAATTAACCTAAACTTCATTTAAAATTCTTAAAAAGCATCCAATGTCTTCTTAACTCATTAAACTTGTTTCTAGAGCTGGAAATAGTTTTTTATCCGATAAGAAGATAATTATATGGTCATCTTCGTGAATTTTAACATCATGATGAGCGATTTTAACTTCTTTACCACGTATTACAGCACTTATAGTGCAACCATTTGGTAGCTTAATATCATCTATTTCCTGACCTATGATCCTAGGAGTTGTTTCGGGGCTGGCTATTAGCTCCAAAGCTTCAGATTTACCTTTCTTAAAGGTATGGGCTCTTTCAATCTTTGCTTTAGTTATGTTTTTCAGAACAACCCCAATTGTAATCTCATTTGGAATTACAGTAATGTCTACTTCACCTTGATGAATCAAGTCTAAAAAAGATTGTTTATTCATTAAGGAAAGCACTTTTTTTGCTCCAAGTTTTTTTGCCAACAAGGAAGACATAACATTAGCTTCATCACTATCAGTGACTGCGCAGAACATATCAATCGACTCTATGCCTTCTTCAATTAATAAGTCTTCATCTGTTGAATCGCCATTTAGGACTAAAGCAGAATCTAAATTTTCAGATAAGTAATCTCCTCTTTTTCTACTTTTTTCAATAATCTTTACAACGCTAAATTTATCTTCAAGGATCTTTGCTAATCTTCTCCCAATCTTTCCGCCACCAGCAATCATTATATTTTTGTACTTAGAATCTCTTGGTCTAATTTCGGACATTACTTTCTTTATATTTCCTTTAGCAGAGATAAAGAAAACTTCATCGCCATCTTTTATGTAATCCTCTCCACTTGGAATAATAATCTCTTCTTCTCGATAGATAGCGGCAACTCTAGTGTCTGCATTAGGAATGTGCTCTCTTAGTTCTGAAACTTTATGACCAGTAATTGGGGCTCCTTCGACAGCTTTTACACTCACCATCGAAGCTCGTCCATCACCAAAATCTAAAACCTGAAGAGCTCCTGGAAGCTGAACCAATTTTGAAATGTATTCAGTGATAAGAGTCTCTGGAGAAATTAAAACGTCAATCGAATATTCTCCATTTTCAAAAATCTGACTACCCTTGCCCTTAAGATATTCTCTAGCTCGAATTCGAGCCATTGTTCTAGTTTTCTTATTGAGATGTTTAATCATCTGACAAGCAACCAAATTAACTTCATCATATTCGGTCATGGCAATAGCCAACTCTGTATCTTGAATATTTGCGTCTTCGAGAGTTTGTGGATAGCAACAATTACCACACACAATTTTTATATCGTGTTGTTCCGACTCTTTTTCGAGTTTTTCTTCTTTAAGATCGACGAGGGTTATGCTGTGACCATCTTCGGATAGAATTTCAGTTAATTCTGATCCTACCTGGCCGGCACCTAAAATTAAGATGTTCAATTATTACTCCAATAAAAATTATACTCTCAGAAAAATAATATTGTGAATTTGATTATCACTATTTAAAGCTTTCATCGGAGTTAAAAAAATCTTTTGATCCATTGTAGAAACTTTTGTATTCCATTCTTTTTTTATTCTGCCTGGCAAGCTCTTTAATTTCGACACACTGATCTATTCCAGAGACTAAAAATTCTTTTTTATCAGCCTTAATAACTTTTCCAGGATCCGAAGCGGGTAGGGCATTTATTTTTGCACGGTGAATGATAATTCTTTCATTTTTATATTCTGAAAATGCACAAGGATTAGGACAAAGACCGTTAATTTTGCCAACTATTTCTTCCGCTGATTTTGTCCAATCTATTCTAGCTTCATCTTTGGTTACTTTAGGAGCATAAGAAGATTCATTTTCATTTTGTTCTGTAAGTGAAAATGTATTTTCCTCAATAGAATCAATTACTTGTATAATATTTCTAGACGAAATATCGCTCATAATTTCTTCTAAATCTTCGGTATTCTTTCCTTCCTCAATAGGAAATTTTACGCTGGTTACAATTGGACCCGTATCTAGACCAGCATCCATTTTCATGAATGTAATTCCTGTTTCTCGGTCGCAGTTAATTATGCTTCTTTGAATTGGAGCTGCACCTCTGTACTTAGGCAATAAAGAAGTATGAATGTTAAAGCTTCCATGTTTTGCCACATTCAAAAGTTCTTCACTAATGATGTGTCCAAAAGCAAAGACAAGAAGAAGATCAATATCGAGTTTTTCCAAGGTAGGTCTGAACTTTTTATCTTTGATTTCATCATATGAAAAAATTTTAATTTTTTTCTCTTCCGCAAAAACTCTAATTGGACTTTTAACAAATTTTAAACCTCTACCCGAACGTTTTTCTTCTGCACAAATTACTCCAACTAAATCGTGTTCAGATTCGTAGAGCGTTTCTAAAGTTTTAAGAGCAATTTTTGGCGTAGCAGCAAATAGGATTTTCATTATTTCTGTTTGACAATTTTATTTCGGATTCTTCTTCTTTTCAGTTCAGAAATATGATCAACGAATAGCCGACCATTGAGGTGATCAAGTTCATGCTGGACAACTTTGGTCAATAGTCCTTCGGGTTTAATCTCTTGTTTTTTTCCATTTAGGTCTTGATAGGTGAGCTTAATATCTGATGGTCTAGAAATTTTCTCAAAAAAACCCGGAACACTTAAACAGCCTTCATCGTAATCCTCAGTTTTAGAAGGATCCAAAATTTGGATTGCAGGATTGACGATTACTAAAGGTTCATTTTTTTCTGGACTGATGTCGATGACTGCTACTTGTTTAGCAACACCAATTTGAGTTGCAGCCAGACCAATGCCATTTACAGAGTGCATGGTTTCGAACATATCGTCCGTTAAAGTTTTCAACTCGTCATCAAAACTTTCGACAGGCTTTGCTTTAATACGCAAATCTTGATCAGGAAATTTTAAAATTTTTCTAATTGCCACGATTGTTATTCAATTTATTTTTATCATCTGTAAAATAACATTTTAGTTAAGGAGATCAAAAATGAAAGTTTCAATTGTCATGGGTTCAAAATCAGATTTAGATTTAGCAAAAGCTGCTGGAGAAATTCTCGATACGCTCGACGTTCCATACACAATAAATATTTTAAGCGCGCACAGAACACCAGAGTTATTGCATGCCCACATAGATGAGGCAATAGCAGATGGAGTCAGAGTTTTTATTGGCATTGCAGGTTTGGCCGCTCACTTGGCAGGAAATGTTGCTTCCAAAACCACTTTACCAGTAATAGGCGTGCCTGGAGACGGCGGACCTTTGAACGGATTTGATGCTCTTTTATCTACTGTGCAAATGCCTAAGGGCGTGCCAGTTGCAACGGTTGCTATTGGTAAAGCTGGGGCAATAAATGCAGGATATTTAGCTGCTCAAATGTTATCCACAGGGAACGAGGAACTCGCTGAAAAGGTAAAAAACCTCAGAGAAGAGCAAAAAGAGGCTTTAAAAAAGGAAAACGAGGAGCTTCAAAGCTAAATTATTAAGGAAAATGATTTACGCATACCCAACTGAGGGAGTTTGGGGCTTAGGTTGTCTGCCTGATTCAGAAGAAGATGTAAAAAAAATTTGTTTCCTTAAACAAAGAACCTTAGACAAAGGGTTAATTTTAGTTTCAGGACATTTTTCCCATTTTGATGCTTACCTATCACATTTGTCTGAAGATTTGATAAACAAAACGAAAAGTAAGTGGCCTGGAGCTCATACTTGGTTGGTTCCAGCAAACGATAATGTTCCCTCTTGGATAAAAGGCGATAGCGACTTTGTGGCTTTGAGGCAAAGCGTTCATCCTTCAATTATTGAACTCTCTGAAAAGTTAAATAGCGTTATCACATCTACTTCAGCGAATATTTCATCAGAACCTCCAGCAAAAAATGCTGATGAAGTTAGAAACTTATTTGGAGATGAGGTATCTATATTGGAAGGAGAGCTTGGCGGAGCAGATAAACCTACTCCAATACAAAATTTAATAACTGATGAATGGATAAGAAATTGAAACTCGCCGTTATAGGCAAGCCAATTAGTCACTCAAAGTCTCCTGAGATTCATCAAGACTTTGCCAGTCAATTTGATACGAAAATTGAATTCAAAAAAGACGAAGTTACACCAGAAACTTTAGAAACATGGCTTGCCGACTTTTTTAAGGATGCCGGTAAAGGGGTTTCCATAACACTGCCTCTTAAAGAAGCGGCTCTAAATTACGCAGATGAAATTTCTGATCGAGCCAGGCTCGCTTCAGCGTGCAATGTCATTTACTCGAAAGACGAAAAGATATTTGCAGACTGTACCGATGGTTTTGGTCTAATCAAAGATCTAGAAGAAAATTTAAAAGTTTCTTTAGAGGATAAGAAAATATTGATTTTGGGAGCTGGAGGAGCTGCTCGTGGAATTATTCCTTCCATCATCGAAAAAAAACCAGCGAAGCTGAAAGTGGCTAATAGAACTGAAAGCAAAGCTCTTTTATTAAGAGAAGACTTAGAAGCAAAGGTTAATCTAAAAGAAAAGAACACAATATTTGAAGCTGGAGACCTTTCGGATGACTTTTTGTTGGATGATTCCTATGATCTTGTTATCAACTCAACTTCAATTTCAACGCAAGCTGGAGAATCCTTAGGGCTTCCGAAAGACTTATTTACAGGGACAAAGCTAGCATACGATCTCTTTTATTCTGCTAAAAAGACAGCCTTTATGCAGGATGCCTTAGCAGCTGGAGCTGAAAAAGTATCGGATGGATGGGGCATGCTGGTTGAGCAGGGCGCAGAGTCATTTAGATTATGGACTAATCTTATTCCAGATACTTCTAGATTGCTGGAAAAGCCTATTGATTAAGGCTTATTCATATATAATTCTTGCACGTAACGCCCACAAAAAAACTTTTTGAGATGTATTTGAAAAAACTTATTATGTGCCTCACGGCATTGTTCTTAGCGCCTCTGTCTTTTTCGGCCTGGGACGACATCAATATGACCCCTGGCGTTAACGCCATTGCCCAAGAAATCTTTGGTTTACACATGACGATTTTTTGGATTTGTGTCGTCATTGGTGCATTGGTTTTGGGCTTCATGGTTTTCCTTATTATCAAGTATCGTAAGAAAGAAGGCGTTGAACCTGCCGATTTTGATGATAACCCAAAATTAGAACTTACTTGGACAATATTGTTTGCGGTCATTTTGGTTGGTATGGCAATTCCTGCTACTACCACCATGATCAAGGCTTACGATGACGAAGAGGGTGACATCAACATTCTGATCACCGGCCATCAGTGGAAGTGGCAGTATGAATATATGGAAGATGAGGTGAGTTTTTTCAGTAACCTCCTGACTTCTCTCGATGCAAGAAACAACATCGCGCCCAAAACGGAAAACTATCTTTTGGAGGTCGATGAGCCTTTGGTTATTCCGGTCAACAAAAGAGTAAGATTTTTAATCACTGCTAACGACGTAATCCATTCTTGGTGGGTTCCAGATTTTGCCGTGAAGCAAGATGCCATTCCTGGATTTATTAATACCGCTTGGACTTATGTTGATGAGCCTGGCGTATATCGTGGACAATGTACCGAGCTATGTGGGGTTTACCATGGGTATATGCCGATTGTAGTCAAAGCAGTGTCGGATTCTGAATACAAAGATTTTATTCAAGGAAAAAGAGATTTGAAAGCCCAACAAGCTCTTCTCACAGAAAAACTCTGGGAAACAGATGAGCTATTTGCGATTGGCGAAGAAGTCTATTTAAAAAATTGTGTGGCTTGTCACCAAGTTAACGGTGCAGGTATTCCGCCAGTTTTCCCTGCTTTAGCTGGCAGTGAAATTGTCATGAACGATAAAGGCAGACAAGTAGAGATTTTAATGGAAGGTGTTCAAGGTGCAGCGATGCAATCTTATGCAGAACAACTTACCGAAGTAGAAATTGCAGCAGTGATTACTTACACCCGAAAGGCATGGGGTAATGACGCTGGAGGCGACGGCGAAATTGTCGTGCCAAAAGAAATTTTAGATTATAAAAACAACAAACTATAAAAAGGAGCTTTAAGAAATGAGCGCAGTAATAGAAGGACATCACGACGATCATCATCATGGTCCGGCCAAGGGCATAACCCGTTGGCTTTACACCACTAACCATAAGGACATTGGTTCACTATATTTATGGTTTAGTTTCATCATGCTTTTCATTGGTGGAGCAATGGCTATGGTCATTAGGGCTGAGCTTTTTGAGCCTGGAAGTCAGATTGTTTCTCCAGAATTTTACAACCAAATGGTAACAAACCATGGATTGATCATGGTATTTGGTGTAATCATGCCTGCTTTTGTTGGTCTGGCTAATTGGCTAATCCCAATGCAAATTGGTGCGCCGGACATGGCTTTGCCAAGATTGAATAACCTAAGCTTTTGGATTTTACCTGCTGCTTTTGGAGTTTTACTTGCTACTTTCTTTATGGAAGGTGGAGCGCCAAATTTTGGTTGGACTTTTTATGCGCCTTTATCAACTGAATATGCACCACCTACAGTAACTTACTTTATCTTTGCAGTACACATTATGGGAGCCTCTTCTATCATGGGCTCAATCAATGTCATAACCACAATTTTGAACATGAGAGCACCGGGCATGACTCTTATGAAAATGCCTCTATTTGTATGGTCTTGGTTAATTACTGCTTACTTATTAATAGCAGTGATGCCGGTTCTAGCTGGGGCAGTGACAATGATGTTAATGGACATCCATTTTGGCACCAGTTTCTTTAAAGCCGGCGGTGGAGGAGATCCAGTTTTATTTCAACACATATTCTGGTTCTTTGGTCACCCTGAGGTCTACATCATGATCTTGCCAGCCTTTGGAATTGTGTCTCATATTATTGAAACTTTTTCTAGAAAGCCTATTTTTGGATACGACTCCATGGTCTATGCGATAGCCTCAATTGCGCTACTATCTTTTGTAGTTTGGGCGCATCATATGTTCACGGTTGGAATGCCAATAGCTGGAGAACTATTCTTTATGTACTCCACCATGCTAATTGCGATCCCAACTGGAGTGAAAGTTTTCAACTGGCTTTCTACTATGTTCAAAGGTTCGCTAACTTTTGAAACACCAATGCTTTTTGCAATCGCATTTGTGGCATTGTTTACCATTGGTGGCTTATCAGGTTTGATGTTGGCAATTGCTCCAGCAGATTTTCAATACCATGATACTTATTTTGTTGTCGCTCACTTCCATTATGTATTGGTCCCAGGAGCGTTATTCTCAATCATTGCTGCTGTATATTATTGGCTTCCGAAATGGACCGGTTACATGTATGACGAATTTATGGGCAAAACTCATTTTTGGTTATCTTTTGTCTCAGTAAATTTAACTTTCTTCCCGATGCATTTTGTAGGCCTTGCCGGCATGCCAAGAAGAATTCCAGATTATGCTATGCAATTTGCTGACTACAACATGATAGTTAGTGTTGGAGCGTTTTTGTTTGGATTATCACAGCTACTCTTCTTATATGTAGTTCTGAAAGCAATCTTTTACGGTAAAAAAGCTACCGGTCAAGTATGGGAAGGCGCACAAGGTCTTGAGTGGACTCTAAATTCACCGCCTGCTTACCATACCTTTGAAACTCCTCCTAACTTAGAGGCTGGAGAAGCTAAAGGCTAAAATGAGCAGTATTAAAAAAAGCGTTTCGAAACTTTTTTTAGCAACTGTTGGAATGTTTTTATTTGGTTTTGCCTTAGTACCAATTTATGACGTGTTCTGTGAAATCACAGGACTGAATGGAAAAGTTACTGGACCTACTTTTTCCGAGTATGAGGATATTGGTAACCGTGAAATAAAAATCACTTTTACCACTACCAACAACAATGACATGCCATGGTTTTTTGATTCAGACAGATCTCAAATGAAAGTAAAGACTGGCGAGCAAAATTTAATGTCCTATGTTTTTACCAACACCACTGATAAGCCAATGATTGCTCAAGCAATTCCCAGTGTTTCTCCAGGTAAGGGGGCGCAATATTTTCACAAAACAGAGTGTTTCTGTTTTGAGCAACAATACCTTGAGCCCGGTGAGAGCATTTCGATCCCTTTGAAATTTGTCATCGATCCCGATTTGCCAGCAGATATTTCTTCTTTGGCTTTGGGGTATACTTTATTTGATATCACAAAAGATCAAATGACGAAACAAGCGAGTAACTAATATGAGTTCAGATTCTTCTTATTACGTACCTGAAAGTAGCAAGCTGCCAATATTCATGGCTTTTGGCTTGCTTCTTTTCGTATTGGGCGCGGGTAGCACGATAAATGATTTGGGCAAAGAAAGTTCGAATTCTTACATCCTTCTTATGACCTCGTTTGCTGTTATTTGGGGAGTAATGTTTGTTTGGTTCAGTAATGTAATTAATGAAAACAACAAAGGAATGTATAGCGATCAGCTCAACCAATCTTTTGTTTGGGGTATGGCTTGGTTTATTTTTTCTGAAGTCATGTTTTTCTTTGCATTTTTCCTAGCACTTGGCTATGTCAGAATGTTTTCTGTGCCATGGCTAGGCGGGGAAGGTGAAAAAGCGATAACGAATATTTTGTGGCCAGCTTTCGAAGCAACTTGGCCGGTCATGGTAACTCCTGACAATGAACTTTTTCCTGGAGCTGAAAAAAACATGAACATGCCAGGGATTACCAAATTGCATACTTGGTTGCCTTTCTGGAATACCTTGTGTTTGGTGACTTCAAGCGGAACCATTGCCTTAGCTGAGGCAGCTCTTAAAAAAGGCAAACGAGCAGCTTTTAAAAGCTGGATGGTGGTAACCATTTCTCTAGGTTTTATTTTTGTCTTTTTGCAAGGCTTGGAGTACTACGAAGCATACGCGCACATGGGTTTAACCTTAGGCGCCGGTATTTATGGCACAACGTTCTTTTTGCTTACCGGATTTCACGGCTTTCACGTTTGCTTAGGAGCAATCATCCTAACAATCATGACCATACGTGGCTTTGGTGGTGCTTTTTCTGAACACGATCACTTTGGCTTAGCCGCCGGATCTTGGTATTGGCATTTTGTGGATGTTGTTTGGATCTTATTGGTACTAGTAGTTTATGTGTTTTAACCCCAAGGGGAGTTAAGACCAAGTTGACCTGTGTATAGACCGTATCCAATAGTTAATAAAAGCAGCATCGCTATAGTAACTCTTACTCTTAAAGTATAAATCGCCCTAGAGGTATTGCCTTTGTCTTTCAAAAGAAAAAACGCACTTGAAAAAAGGCTTACCAGCATGGCAAGGGCGAGGACTGCGATTATGAATTTAAGCATTGGTTATGAAAGTTTCTGAATATTTGATTTTGTTGATTTTTCTCGTTGTTTTTATAGGATCATTATCTCTTGGTATTTGGCAAATAGACAGAGGCTATGACAAAAAGGCATTAGAAAATACTTTTTCTCAGAGACAATCTTTGCCAGTCGAGACAAACCCAGGCGAGCTCAATCAAAATTTATATTATAGGAATATACAAATTTCTGGGATTTTCGATAAAAAAAATTTTTTTGTGGATAATAAAACATTTAACGGCAAAGCTGGATATGTGGTTTTTTCGTCATTTACTTTAGCTGACAGTAAAAAAATACTCGTTTCTAGAGGCTGGATTGAATCTGATCAAAGAGATTCTTTACCAGAGCTTTCTTTGCCTCAAACAAATTTAAAATTAGACGGAATGATAAGACCTTTTTCAAAAGACTTTGTATTAGAAGATCAGGCAAAGCAAATTGCAGACAACTTTATTATTCAAGGATTGGATAAAGAATTGATGGAAGATTTAAGTGGGTATAAGTTTTTACCTTATGTATTTGAACTTTCTGCCTTATCGAATTTAAGTTTGGAGCCTATTTGGCGACCAACCTCATTGAAATCAACTAGGCATTTTGGTTACGCCATCCAGTGGTTCGCCCTAGCTCTAGTAGTTTTATTCGGTGGTTATTATTTATTTAGAAAAAAGCAGGTGACATGAAAAACAAAGGCTTTCTTATAGCAATGATAATCTTTGGGACGCCATTTTTGGTTATCTCTTTGTCTACATTTTGGTATTACGCTGGCCTTGGACCCAAGGCGACGGTTAATTATGGAACCATGATAAATCCACCGGTTGACCTTGGCAGCTTGGAACTTGAATTGGATTATCAACCGCTAAATATAGATTCGATGGAAAGAAAGTGGATGATCATCCACTTCATAGATGATCGTTGTAATGAAGCTTGCTTGGAAGCTTTTTATTTTTCCAGACAAATAAATACTGCAATCGGCAGAGAAAAAGATAGGGTGAAGCGTTTTTATGTTGCTTCATCAAAAACAAACGAAAAGATAAAAAAACTTTTTCAAGACGAAACCAACTTAACTCCCATATCTGCAAAGAATTTAGATCTCTTAAAACAAAAAATGATTGAAGCTGGCATAAACCCATTCGTTCAACCTGGTTTTTTCTTAGCCGATCCTCTAGGAAATATTATTTTGTCCTATCAAGGAGACATTGATCCAAAAAAAATCTTATCTGATATTAAGAAATTATTGAGAGCATCAAAAATTGGCTAATTTAAAAAGAATACAATTAATTGCTTTGCTTGGCATTTTTCTGGCTTTCACTGTAGTGGGGCTTGGAGCTTGGACGAGACTAGTCGACGCCGGATTGGGCTGCCCAGACTGGCCGGGCTGTTATGGTTTTGCCATTTGGCCTATGTCAGAAACGGAAATATCTTTAGCCAACGAACTTTATCCAGAAAGAAAATTTGAAATTGAAAAAGCAGTGCCGGAAGTAGTGCATAGATATTTTGCTGGTTCTTTAGGCCTTTTGATAATTGGACTTTTTCTTTATGCGGTTTTTTCCAAGCCGAGAAACTCTTTCATCGTGAAAATAACCTCAACGATGACAGCACTGGTTTTATTCCAATCGTTGCTTGGTTATTTCACAGTAAGCTTAAAATTATGGCCTCAGGTCGTTACTGCACATTTGCTTGGAGGCTTTGCGACCACGACCTTACTCTTTTTAACTTATTTGAAATTAAAAGAAATAAATTTAGGCAACATCAATTATTTTTCTGTATCTAAAAGCACTCTTAAGATTCTTAACATAGCTTTTCCCATCTTGATTGTTCAAATAATCCTGGGAGTTTGGCTTAGCTCTAATTATGCAGCTTTGGCTTGTTCAGATTTTCCACTTTGCAAAGGACAAATTTTGCCTGATGCAGATTATGTCAAAGGCCTAAATTTCGCTCAAAGAATAGGCCCTGATTATTTAGGTGGGCAGCTGGACCACCAATCAAGGGTGGCAATTCATCTGGTACATAGATTTGGTGCCTTAATTGTGACTTTGTATTTTTTATTTTTGGCATATTTATTCGCAAAAGAAAAAAACTATTTTGTTTCTGGCCTAATTGGGGGCTTACTTTTTCTTCAACTTGCCTTAGGTATCTCGAACATAATTTATAGACTTCCGCTTTACGTTGCTATTGCACACAACCTTGGAGCTCTTTTCCTATTGTTGGGATTGTCGTATGCTAGGTTAAGGTCTCGTGAATACTGAAGCAATTTCTCAATCTCAAAAGTTTCCAATATCTGGATACTTAAAGCTTACAAAACCCTCCATAATTTATTTGTTGGTTTTAACTGCTGCCACAGCAATGTTTTTGGCAGATGGGTTCGCCGGAGACTTATCCAGAGTTGTCTTTGGTCTTTTTGGAATAGCCTTAATCGCCTCATCCAGTGCAGTTATCAACCAAATTTTAGACGTTGAAATTGATAGCAAGATGGCAAGAACCAAGAATAGACCTTTAGTAAAAGGAGAAATTTCAGTTACCAACGCAAAAGTATTTTCTGGAATTTTGTTAGCCTCTGGAACGATACTCTTATTAATATTTAATAATATTTTGACTCTCTCATTGACTTTGCTTACTTGGGCTTTTTATTCTTTTTTTTATACGAAAATTCTTAAGTTTGCTGGTACGCAGAATATAGTTATTGGCGGTATCGCTGGTGCAATGCCTCCACTTCTTGGATGGACGGCAATTACTAATTCTATAGATGCTCTCCCTTTGTTGATGGTCTTAATTATTTTTATCTGGACGCCGCCTCACTTTTGGGCTTTATCCATTAATAGAAAAGAAGACTACATTGCAGCAAAGATTCCAATGATGCCAGTTATTAAAGGAACCGAGTATACAAAATTACAAATTGCACTTTACTCAGTTTTATTAGCTGTGATTTCGATATTTCCTTTTGCAACTGGTTATCTTGGTGGATTTTATTTCATAAGCGCAACAGTCTTAAATGCTGCCTTCATTGGTCTCGCAGTAGCGCTGATTTTTGACAAAAGCAACAGATTAGCTTTGCCTTTATTTCTTTACTCTATTGTTTTTTTAACAATATTGTTTATTTGTATGGCCCTTGATAAATTAATCCCAATTCAACTATGAGCAATAATAAATCCATAAGAATAACCGTAGCTTCCTGCCTCCTTATCGTGTCGATGGTTGCAGGTCTTTTCGTTTACTCAACTATTGCGCCGAAAGAACTTACTGCAGAAGAATACAAACAAATAGGATTTTATAAATTAGTCAGAACCAGACAAATTAATAGTTTTACACTCAATGAAGGAGATGCTGAGTTTTCAAATAATGATTTAATTGGCGCTTGGGACGTATTATTTTTAGGCTTTGCATCTTGCCCTGACATGTGCCCCATGACGATGAAAAAAATGGCAATGGCCAATAACAATTTATCAGAAGAAGTATCTTCAAAAGTAAACTTCAGAATGATTTCTGTTGATCCAGATCGCGACACTCCAGAAAAGATGCAGAAATATGCTGCGGCTTTTAATCCCGATTTCAAAGGAATTACTGGAGATATTGAAGTTATTTATAGGCTCGCCACAGATTTAACCCTGCCTTTTGTTCCAGTAGTAGGATCTGATAACTCTAATTATGATATGGATCACAGTATGAATCTTGCCGTTATTGATCCGAATGGTAATTATTTTGGATTCTTTAAGTCGCCACATGCTCCAGAGAAGATGGCAGAAGTTCTTGAAAGCATTGTTACTTTCAACTGAAGTTTTTCTTTCTGGTTCTCAAAAATAGAAAAATAATATATATTTAAATAAGAATAATTCTTATTAAATTTTTTGGGAGAAAAAATCATGGAAGAATATCAAATATGGACTTTGTGGAGTTCTAATAGGATAGCTGATGGCTTAAACTTTGTTGCGACAGTTCTTTTAATTTGGCTTGCGATCAGAGTAGCTGCCGCTACCAGAGCATCAGACGAGACTAATCTCTTTGGGAAGCTCGTCTCATCTGCTTTTGGGCTTGCTGTTTTAGGAGGTACTTTTATGCAATGGTCAAATGCTGTAACAAACTGGATCGTCACTGCAAGAAGTTTAGATGCTTTGGAAGACAAGTCTGAAACTGCACAAGGTTTTATCGATTTTGTTGGCACAACCGTTCCCACAAACACACCAACTACTGGCGCTATGGTCTTATTAGTAATAGTAGCAATTATAATTTTAGGCAACATTTGGCTGCCAAAAAAATAATATCTAACAACTAGGAGAAAATCATGGAACAAATAGCATTCATAAATCAAAGTTTTATAGGCTTAATGCAACTTAGTGGCTTATTTTTAATTGCATACTTCATCCTCTTATGGATGATGTTTAGAGGCGTATCTAATGCACATATTTATGGAGTAAATACTTTTGGGAAAGTCTTGCATACAGTTATTTCACTGTGTGTAGTTTCTTTTGTATCTGGTACTTATTCTTTTATCGCTTCATTGCTTAATAATTGGGCCTTATCTCTTTCTGAGTCAGGAGAAGAACTGAACGGAAGTTTACAAAATTTCGTAGATGTAACAGGAGCTACTCAATATATATCTCCAGGTTTAATACCTGCTGATCCTGTTGGAATAGTATTCATCTTAGCAATTTTAGTCGGCCTAATTGGTGGCATGTGGACTGCCCCTGGACCTAAAGAATAAATAATCACAGAGGGAGGCATTTGCCTCCCTTTTTTTAATAAACAATTAAGGAGAAAAAAATGGATGAATATCAAATATGGTCAAATATGAATAGCGGCCTTATTTCCAATGCAATATATTTTGCAGGAATAGCTTTTTTATTATGGGTTGCTTTTAGAGCCGCAAACCAAATGAGAGCAGAGGATGCTGGAGTATTGAACAAAACTCTTGTGTCCTTATTTTCATTGGGGATTATTTTTAATGGTCTTTTTACAGGAGCTATTGCTTTTCAAATTATAGAGGGAACTGCTTATAGTCTTTCACAGCTTGAATCAATGAGCGCCTATTCACAAGCTTTTGTTGATGCTTATGACGCAACTCCACCAGAAGCCGGGACGAATGTTTTTACTGCTAATCCAATTAATACAGGATGGTGGCTTGTCATCACAGTAATGATTTTTGGTAGGATTTGGACTAAAGCCTAAAAGCAGACCTAAAAAAAGGGGAGGCTTTGCCTCCCTTTTTTTTATATCTCAATTACAACTTTTCCAGTAGCAGTTCTATCCTCTAAAGATTTTATTGCCTCAACAGCTTGGTCCAAAGAGTAGCTTTTGGTAATTTCTGGTTTTAATTTGCCTTCACTATGCAAAGCAAATAATTCTTCGAAGTTTTTGGCATTTTCTTCAGGTTCTCTGCCGGTAAAGCTTCCCCAGAAAACACCAACTATTGAGCACCCTTTTAAAAGAGCTAGATTTGTTGGAACTTTAGGAATTCCTGCAGGGAAACCGATAACCAATACTCTGCCTTTCCAGTTTACACATCTCATGCATTGTAAAAAGATATCTCCACCGACAGCATCATAAATAACGTCTGCTCCTAAGCCATCAGTTAATTCTTTCACCTTCTCTTTTAGTTCGCCATCGCCATAGTTCACTAACTCGTCAGCACCTAATCTTTTTGCAATATCTAATTTTTCTTGGTTACTAGCAGCAGCTATAACTCTAGCACCCATTGCCTTACCAATTTCTATAGCAGTTGTTCCAACTCCGCCTCCTGCTCCAGTTACTAATAGTGTTTCGCCTTTCTTTAATTCTCCCCTTTGCTTCAAAGCATAGTAAGTCGTTCCATAATTTAAAGGAAAAGCAGCGCCATCTTTAAAATCCATTGACTCAGGTAACGGCATTAAAGTAGCTGCATAAGCAGATGTTTTTTCTGCTATCCCGCCATTACCGACCATTGCAATCACTCGGTCTCCTTCTTTCCAATCAGCTACACCTTCGCCTACCTCAGAAATTACTCCAGCAATCTCACCTCCTGGAGAGAAAGGAAAGGGCGGCTGAAACTGATACTTTCCTTGTACGATTAAGACATCTGGAAAACTTACCCCAGCAGCTTTGACATCAATCACAACCATTCCTGGTTCTGCTCTGGGATCTTCTATTTCTTCTACTTTATGTGAATCTACGGGACCAAATTCTCTACAGACGTATGCTTTCATATTTCTCCTAATACCGATTTAATTATTTTTAAATAGACACAAACCTTATATATCGTTTACGAATTTATCAAGATAAACCTCAAACTCTTCTTCTTGATGATTTTCTAACTTTTTGAATTTTTCCAATGAACTTTTAGCTTCTTCAGAAAGATAATTTAAGTCCTTTTCTAAGCTGTTAAGAGAGTTAAAATGCTCCTTCGCTAGCTCTAAATTTAATTCTTCCCAAGTTTTATTGCTATTTTTTAATTGATCAACAATGAGCCCGGAGGGCGTAAGTGAGGCATCGTTTAGTTTTCCTTCTTGCTTATCCAAAGATTTCATAACCTTTTCTACATAGTCACTCATTTCAGGGGGCATCTGTTCAAAAATGTCTCTTAAAGAATCAACTACTTTCATTCCCGAATCTTTGACAGTTATTTTTTCTTTATTTTTTAAAAGTTTAAGCCCAGGGTTTCTTCCTTCTTTTACAACATTTTCCCAATTGACTAAGAGTTCTTTAATTTCATCCTGAGTAGACTTTTTATCTTCACCAAAAAAACAACCAATTAAGTAGGCTTCTAAAAAATAACTGGTATCTTCATCGATACCGCTTGGTAAGAAAGTATTATTATCCAATGCTCGAATCTCTACATAATCTATACCTTCATTTCTTAAAACATTAATAGGCCTTTCACCTGGCGGAGTAACTCTCTTTGGTCTAATTGAGCTGTAATATTCATTTTCAATTTGAATAATGGAAGTATTTATTTGTATTCTTTTGCCGTCTTTAATCACGCCAACTTCACCATATCTTTTGTGTTCTTTGGTTAAAGCATTTTTTAAATCTTTCAAATACTCGTCAATATTGTTGTAAGCAATGAAGAGATTATCTTGCGCCTTGGACATGTAGCCCAATTCACTCATTCTTAGACAAGTTGCATATTCTAAAAATAAATCTTCTTTATTTAATTCTTGGAGGAAATTTTTTCTATCAGTGATAAAAGTTTTCGGCACTACTGGGCTTGATCCAAACAGATAAAGGATCATCCAAGCATTACGTCTAAAATTTCTTATTAGACTTAGATAAGATTTATTTTTGAAAGTCTGGAGATCTTCTTCACCTCTTAAGTTTTCAAAGAACGCATCGCTAAAAGAAAAATTATAGTGAATGCCAGATACCGTTTGCATCATCGAACCGTATCGATAGCTCAATCCTGATCTATACAATGTTTTAAGAAGGCCAGAATTTGAAGTCCCATAATCAGCGAGTCTAATGGAATCTTCGTTCTCTATCTTGCACGGAATACTGCTTGGCCAAATGGTTTCAGGAGTTTCTTCAACAACAAATTTACAGATTTCATCTAGATTTTTAAGGACATCTTCTATCGAGGAATGAGTAGGCGTTATTAGTTCCAATAAGGCCTCAGAAAAATCAGTCGTAATGTATTTGTTTGTGAGAGCCGAACCCAATGAGGAAGGGTGATCAGCACTTGAAATGGTTTTATCTTTTGAAACCCTAAGCGATTCTTTTTCAATTCCTCGAGAAATTGAATTTTCTAGGTTTATATCACCCTTATCGGCCAGAAGCGATAAGGCCTCTCCCAAAGACCTTGTCATAAATTTTTTAGATAATTGGCCCAGCTTGTCTAATTGCGTCTGGGATATCGAACTTATCTATGTTTTCCTTAAATTTAGCTGCTAATTCTTTAGCAGCGTTGTCATAATCATCCTTACTAGACCATGTTTCAGCTGGATTTAAAAGCTTCGTATCGACACCATTAAGCTTTGTAGGTACTTTTACATTCATTATTTCAAGTTTTTCAGTTTCAGCATCATTAATAGAGCCATCTTGTATGGCTTTAATAACGGCTCTAGTTACAGGAATATCAAAGCGCTTGCCAACTCCATAAGGACCACCAGTCCAGCCAGAATTAACGATAAAAACCTTGCTACCAAATTCTTCTATCCTTTTTATAAGTAACTCTGCATAAACTTTAGCGGGCCTTGGAAAAAAAGGGGCGCCGTAACAGTTTGAAAAAGTGGAGTCGATATCAGATGATGAACCCAACTCTGTCGAACCTACTTTAGCTGTATAACCACTAAGGAAATGATAAGCAGCAGCCTCTTTAGATAAAATCGAAACTGGCGGCATGACGCCAGTTAAATCGCACGTAAGAAAAATTATGTTTTGAGGTTCACCGCCATAATTTTTTTCTAGGTGTTGCTCAACATGACTTAAAGGGTAAACCGCTCGAGTATTTTCAGTGAGAGTTTGATCAGTGTAGTCAATTTCCAAAGTAGAAGGATTAAAGATGACATTTTCAACCACTGAACCATGTTTTATGGCATTCCATATGACGGGTTCATTTTTTTGAGATAAATCAACCGTCTTAGCATAGCAGCCGCCTTCAATATTAAAGACGATTCCATTTCCCCAGCCATGTTCATCATCTCCGATGAGCCATCTTTCTGGATCAGCAGAAAGAGTAGTTTTGCCTGTGCCCGATAAACCAAAAAATAAAGATACATCTCCATCTGCTCCAGCATTGGCAGCACAATGCATAGGCAATACATCTGCATCTGGCAATATAAAATTCATAACCCCAAACATAGACTTTTTCATTTCTCCGGCATATGCGATTCCAAGAATCAGAACTTTCTTCTCACTGAAATTGACCATGATAGCGCCATCCGAGTTTGTGCCATGAAGCTCAGGCTTACACTCAAAGTTTGGAAGAGATCTCAAAGTCCATACATCTTTTTCAGCAGGATTAAATGAGCTTGGTTTTATAAATAAGCTTTGACAAAAAACATTATGCCAAGCCAATTCGTTTTCAACATGAACCGGCTGGTAATGTTCATCACTTGCGCCAACATGCATGTCGGCTGTAAAAATATTTTTATCTTCAATGTAATCTTCAGATTCTTGCCATAGCTTAGAAAACTTTTCAGGTTCTATTGGTTGGCTGTCAGAGTTCCAATTTACCGAATCATGGGTAATTTCGTCATCGACTATGAACTTATCTGCTGGACTTCTACCTGTCCTTTTGCCTGTGGTAACTACTAGCGCACCATTGCTCGCAATGACACCTTCTTTGTTATCAACTGCAATTTTTATGAGGTCGTCAATTGGTAGGTTAGAATTCAAGATTATTCAAGATATAAAAATTAGTTAAAAAAGGTAGATTATTATGCCAAACTTCTTAAACACTTCTCAAGAGAGATGGGAATTGTTCTTATTTTATAATGAATGAAACTATAGAATTAAAAAGTGGTCAACAAGGATATCTAGAATACAAATCTTCTAATCCTTTTGAGTTTTATCATATTTTAAATGAGCTAGATAAAGCTCCCCAAATAGACGCACAAGGCTGGTTGATATTTCCGGAAAAGGGTAATGGCCCGTTTCCAGTTATATTTTGTGTGCATGGAAGCGACAACTGGGCAGGGCACCATCATGAGCACATATTAAATTTTTTAGAAGCAGGATTTGCGATTTTCAGGGTGCATAGCTTTGACTCGCGAGGCGTAGCATCAACTGTTGAAGATCAGATGTCTGTTACTGCAGCCATGATGATGGTAGATACTTTCGAGGCCCTTAAAATTATATCCAGACACCCTGATATCGACTCTTCAAGAATTGGCATTACCGGTTGGAGCCTCGGTGGAACAGTGAGTTTCTATTCATTTTGGGAGCCCTTAGCTGAAAAATTAGCTCCCAATGGCGAAAGATTTAAATGTTGTTTGCCATTTTATCCAGCAACTTACATTAAGCCTGAGGAAAACAGGTGGAATTCTGGACCGATCTTAAACCTTGTTGGTGAAAGCGATAATTACACTCCAGCAGCCTTAGTGCATCAAATGTCAGATATAGTTAATGCTTCTGGAGGTAATAGTTCAGTGATTTCTTATCCCGGGGGAGAACATAGTTTTGATTCCATCAATCCTGTTACACATTGGCCTGATGCTATAGCTGTTTCAGAAAAATTCTGTACCGTTGCTAAAGATGGAAATATGACTTACGAAACGGACTCTGGAGAAAAATTAGGAATGAACCAACCTGAAGATAGATTAAAAATTTTTGAATCTGGAGAAATCCACTTTGGGGCCAGTACTGGAGGCGATTGGTCAATCAGACGCCAATGTCAAAAAGATGCTTTAGAATTTTTCAACAAGCATCTGAAAAGCAATAATTAAAATTTATTAAAATAGTCAGCTAAAGCTTCGAAGACTTTATAGTCTTTTAATTTACTTTCGTAAACACTGTCTCCGTAAATCCTTGCAGTTGGTTCTTGAGAAGAAAATTCAGGCCAAGAGTCATTGGGAACTCCAGTCTTAGCAAATTCAGTCCAATCATTGAGCATAATTTCGCTCAGTTCTTCGTCCCAATCATCTCGTGCTACGAAAGGGAAGAAGCTTCCAAAAATATATGCCAGCTCTAGTGCATGAGTTGCACCAATGGTCTGTTTTTCCGATGGAACCGCTCTTTCAAAAAAATACAAATAGGTCTTTAAACCATCATCACTTCTTTTTTGAGCAGAATAATAAGCGGGCCCACCAAACCAAATGTCTCCCCAAACCTGAGCAGCAGCGTCATAATCACTTCCTTCCATTGAGTTTACATAAGCAGTGACTGATTCAGGCACTTCCCCTGAAAAGCCATCTAATAATATTTCCCAAAACTCATCTAACCAATCTTCTCCGCTGAATGATGCTTCAAAAATCGGCTCTGGAAATATTAGCGGAACCAATGTTGTGCCCTCATTAGCATTAAAACCTGTGATGTATGGCACATTGTGAGTTGCCCCATTCCGATAGGCTTCGTTGAACATATAAGGAAAAACATATCCATCAACTATCTGAGTTACATTACTAATTAAGTTAGCGTCTTTTTCAGAATCAGAAATTTGTATGAATTCTTCAGCTGGAATCTTTCTAAGATTCTCTAGAGCTTTTTCATCGTTATCAACTCCAAAATGTTCCGCGAGCTCCAAGCCTATATCTTCTGCAGATCGGTTTCTTGAATTATCTCTCAAGGAGCGAGTACCCAAAATACCAGAGCCACTTTGAGAAATTGCTTTGTGGAATAATCCTTTAGAAAGCGGGCTAGATAAAAGAGTTCCCACTGCCTGACCGCCTGCTGATTCTCCAAAAATAGTTACATTATTGGGATCACCACCAAAATTTGAAATATTATTTTTTACCCAATTTAATGCCATTATTTGATCTAAAGACGCATAATTTCCTGATACTCCAGCTTCTGATTCAGCTGATAATGCTGGATGAGCAAACCAGCCAAGTGATCCCAAACGATAATTAATGGTTACAAGAATTACATCTTTTTTAGCAAACTTTGAAGTAAGATATATAGCATCTCCTCCTGATCCAAATCTTCCAGCGCCACCATGAATCCAAAACATCACCGGTAGATTTTCAGCATTTTCAGGCGCAATAACATTTAAAAATAGACAGTCTTCTGAAAAATCACCAGTTGATAGTGTTGGGGCAAAAAAAGACAGACTTTTAATTATCAGCTTTTGATACCAAGCCAAACCATAACCATCTAGCATTAAATCCAAGAAGGCAGAGTTTCCTATGTTAGTTGGCTGCATGCATGCAGAACCCAAACTATCTGCTTTTTTAATTCCTTCCCAAGACTTTATGGGTTTGGGTGTTTGCCATCTCAAGTCTCCCAAAGGTGCTTCTGCATAAGGGATACCTAAAAAGAAGTTAACTTGATTTTCTTCATAACCTTGAAGTTTTCCTTTTGAGGTTTCTATTACTTTGGATGGAGATGATGAAGAACAGCTAACAAAAAAAACTATTAAGATAAGAAAAGATAAAACTTTCATTAAAAAATAAAGTCTCTTTTCGTATAACGCCAATAGGAAATTACGAAAACAATAAGCTCATTTGCAAAAGCAATTGCAGTGCCTGTACCAAAACTATTATCTAGAAAAAAACTTAATGTTCTTCCAATTAGAAAGCTACCCATCAAAATACCAAAAGTTAAATAAACTTTTTTTCTAAGCCTAACTCGATAGACACTTATCAAAGACATTAATCCCAGAATCGTAAAAAAAGAATACCAAGCCCTGGTTTCGCTTAAAAAGAAATCAGAGGTTTCATAGATACCAATCATATCGGAAATAAGTCCCGGGAAGAAAAGCCCTAAAACTCCAAAGCCGAACCATTCGATCCCAAATATAAATAGAAAAACTTTATCTAACATGAACTTTTAATTTTTTTGATAGCATATATATTTATTTAAGCATATAAACAGCAGCATGACTAAAAGAGGTTCTTTTTACGTAATCGGTATCTTATTTATTCTTATCTTGGGAGGCTGGTTTGCATATGAAAAATATTGGGAGTATCGAGTTAAAGAAGGCGCTAAAGCTCTTGGATATGAACTCAATGACGAAGAAGTTAAATACTGGGTTAACAGAATAAGAAGTTACAACAAGATTGACGGCTTTGATGAAGATATTGAAGAATTTGTTGAGCAAGATAAGATTGCTATGCCTCCGACTGATGGCTTTTTATTTATAGGAAGTTCTTCAATCAGATTATGGCAGTCTTTGGAAGTTGATATGAGTCCGCTTAAGGTCATTAACAGAGGCTTCGGAGGAGCACACACCAAACATATAAACCGCCATAAAGATAAGATCGTTTTTCCATACAAACCAAAGGCAATAGTATTTTTCTGCGGTACAAACGATATCAATGGTTGGAATTCCCCTGAAGATGTTTTTGCTGAATTTGAATCCTTCTATAATTCTGTAAAAGAAAAGCTTCCAAAAACAATGGTTTTTGCTATCAGCATTCAGCCTTCTCCTAGTCGATTTGACCAAAGACCCAGACAGCAAAAATGGAATGAATCGGTCAGAAATTTGGCTGGGACGGAGTCCAGCCTAATTTTTGTTGACGTCTCACCACCAATGTTATCCGATGACAATAAGCCTAGACCCGAACTTTATACAGAAGACTTACTTCACATGAATCAAGAGGGCTATAAAATTTGGACTAAATTGCTAAGGAAAAATTTGAAAGAATATTTCCCAGATGATTTTCTATGAAATTAAAGTTGTATCATGCTAAGTGGTCTTTGTGTAGTCAAATGGTTCGTGTTGCTATGGAAGAAAAAGGGCTTTCTTATGAAAGCAACCTGATAAAACTTTGCGATCAATATCCAGAGGCAGAGAATCTTTCAACGGAATATCTCGCAATAAATCCAAAAGGTATTGTGCCTACATTAGACTTTAATGGAGAAATAGTTACGGAAAGCACGAACATTATTAAAAAATTAAATTCTTTTTCTGGTGAAATAGACATAGATTTGTGGCCAGAAGACGTAGACCAAGAGAAACTTAATACCTGGGTAGAAGATACCACTCTGACTGATGGCGTTCCTTTAGGGAAAACTTTAGGTACCGCAATACCACCTTTCTCGATAATTCTTATAAATTTCATGGTCAAAAAATATTTATCTATTTTTCAAGCCATTAAAATCTTTTGGAAACATCCTTTGAGAGAAAGAGGACGCTTTTTCTTAGTTATGAAATTTTTCAATATCCAAAAGCCAGTTGCAGAGAGATGCTACAAAGTACTGGCAAAAAGTCTGCTTGATATTGAAAAAAATTTAGAAAACTCTGGCCCTTACTTTCTAGGCAAATTTTCACACATAGATATAAATTTAATGTGCTGCTTGCACAGACTAACAGACGTAAGACTTGAAAAGATTCTGGAGTCAAAAGAACTGCCAAACGTAAAAAATTATTGGGAACTTTTAAAAAGTAGAAAAAGTTATCAAAAATGTATTTTAGATTTCTATGGAGAAAAGGAAAACGGAGATATTGAAGAGGTGTTTGGACCACATGACTCCATGCATTTAGAGCCTCTTATGAGTATGATTAAAAAATATAAAACTTAAAACTTTAGCTATTTAGTAAACTAAAGGATGTTTTATATGAAACTTTCTTTTTTTTTGTCTCAATCTGTCAAGATGGGCATATAAATTATTGCTTCTTTGCAAGAGCGTTTTCTTCAAACGAGCCCTTCTTCGTCTTGCATGGATTGATCGGCTTAACCGTTCGTTTCTATCCATATATTTTAGATTAGCTATTCTTGACTGATATATCCACTAATTTAAAATTATTAAAAAAATTTTGGTGATAATTAATGTTTATTAAAAAAGTTATTTTTCTATCTGTTCTTTTCTTTAATTATTCTCTTTTAATCGCAGAAGAAAAGAATTCTAAGCCACCTGTTGTAGAAACAATTAAATTCAAGGAATTAACAGAGTTTGATGCTTGTTTTCTTATCTATAGGTCAGCCATAAGCTTTAATATGAAAGATATGCTTAAAGATTATATGAGATTTAGAGAATTTGAATGTTCAAAATATGAAGAAATTCTAAAACGAGCGTCTATTGTCAAAGGGTCTCTTCCAAAAAAATCTAAAGCTTACAAGATTAATAAAAAGAAATAATTTTTAACTTTTAATCTTATATACTCTTTTTATTATGAAAAATAATCATCCTCTTAATGCCTTGACTGCATCCGAGATAAATGAGGCTGTTTCCATTCTAAAACGATCTAGTAACAGCCATGAAAACTCTTCTTTTAGCTATATTTCTATAGAGGAGCCAGACAAAAAAAAGCTAAAAAAAAGCACTAACTTAGAAAGAGTCGTAAAAATAGTTGGCGTTGACAGAAAATCTAATGGTTTTGAGGCAGAAATAAATCTATCAAAAAAAGAACTTTTAAAAGAAGAAAAAATATCTAATAACGCGGGACCTACTTATACCTTGGCTGAAATCTTTAAGGCTATTGAGCTAACTATGGGTGATGAGAATTATCAAAAGGCCTTGGAAAAAAGAGGTATAAAAGATTTGAGTCTCATTCAAATAGATCCTTGGCCTGGAGGAGGATTCGTAAATAAGAATATTAAAAATGGCAACAGAGCACTCAAAGCAATATCCTTTTTAAAAGATAGTGAAAAAGACAATGCTTACGCTCGACCTATTCAGGGCTTGATTGCGCATATTGATCTTACTGAAAATAAGGTTGTGGAAATTGAAGATCATGGTGTCGTTGGAGTTCCTAAAGCTCACGCTAGATATGATAAAGACGGCCAAGAGTCTTTGAGAGAAAATCCAAAGGAAATCGCCATAACTCAACCTTACGGAGTAGGATTCTCTGTTGAAGATAACTTGATTTCGTGGGAGGGTTGGAAACTAAGAGCTTCTATTGATCCTATTGAAGGCTTAGCCTTACATCAAGTTTCTTTAAATGATAGGCCAATTTTCTACCGAGCAGGATTATCGGATATGGTAGTGCCTTATGGCTCATCTGATCCAATGCATTGGTGGAAGGCAGTTCACGATGGCACAGAATATGGATTTGGAACAATGACAAATTCTTTAACCTTGGGATGTGATTGTCTTGGGGAAATTTACTACTTAGATGCACACAAATTAGCTTTTGATGGTTCTGTCGAAACAATTGAAAACGCAATATGTATTCATGAAGAAGATTTTGGCGTTCAGTGGAAACATAATGATTCCACTAAAATGGGATACAACGAAGTAAGACGATCACGTCGTCTTGTAGTAAGTTCTTTTGCAACTATAGGTAACTACGATTATGGCATATTTTGGTACTTATATTTAGATGGCACGATACAATTAGAGATAAAACTTACTGGTGTAGTTGGCATAAGCGCGTTCCATGAAGATATCCATAAACCAGGACAAGATTTTAAAATTTCTCCAGAATTAGCTTCACCTATTCATCAACACCTTTTTAACGTAAGAATTGATTGGGATTTGGATGATGGTGACAATCAGTTATATGAAACAAATGTTGAGCCCCTACCTATCAATAACACGAACCCAGAAGGTACTCAATTTCAAGCTGTTTCATCTCATTTAACAAAGGAGAGTGAAGCACAAAGGAATATTGCTCCAGAAAAAAGTCGTTCATGGAAAATCGTAAATCCCAAAAAACTAAATAAAGTTGGCTTGCCAACAGCCTACAAGATACTTTATGGAAATACACCAACCCTGCTATCAAATCCTGATTCTCCCCCAGGAAAAAGAGCTGCATTTGCAAAACACAACATTTGGGCAACTCCGTTTCAGAACGAAGAAAGATCTGGGGGTGGCAGACATACAGTTATGCATTCTGGAGAGGGCGGTTTAGAAGAGATTACCGCTAAAGACAGGAACATAAGCGAATGCGATTTGGTTACATGGCTTACTTTTGGAGTAACACATTTACCACGTCCGGAAGACTGGCCTGTAATGCCAGTAGAGTATTGCGGAGTACACTTAATTCCGGTCGGTTTTTTTGATCAAAATCCTACAATCAATCTTCCTCCAAGTTGTTCCTCCAAGTCAAAAAGTAATAAGTAGTTTGGGCTTGTAATGAGTGTAGAAGATTCTTTCAAGCCAGGAGTTACGCAAACAGGCCCCAAGGGGCAACTGGCTCATCCTACAACTTTGGAACACAGTAAGCGTTTAGAAAAAAAGCTTTATAAAGTTGGTGAAAATTCTTGGTCTTTAATTGGAAATGGTCTTTCCAACCAATCTTTTGTAGAGGGACCCGAAGGTTTGATTTGTATCGACACTGGAGAAAGCAATCAGGAAATGGCCGCAGCTTTGAAGGAAGTAAGAAAGGAGACCCAAGCTCCAGTTGTAGCATGCATCTACACGCATTTTCATTATGTTGGCGGTACGCAAACACTCATCGATGAAAACAACAAGCTAGCTATTTGGGGACATGACGGTATTCAAGCTAATTTAGATAGATTTGGCGGAGAGGTAGCACCCAGAGTAACGAGAGGATTGGCTCATCAGTTCGCGACTTCCATGCCCCAAGAAGGACCTGATGGTGTTGTCAATTTGGGGCTTGGAAATTTTTTTCGTAACCCTGAGCATGCTCCTTTCACCAATGGTTACATTCCACCGAAACACACATTTATTGAGCCAACAAAAGCAAAAATTGCTGGCTTAAAAGTAGAGTTTTTTCCTGCTCCATCCGATGCAACCGATTCCATTACGATATGGTTTCCCGATTTAAAGCTCGCTATCAACAACCTTTTGTGGCCAGTTTTATTCAATGTATTTGCCATTAGAGGAGAAGAATATCGAGATCCTAGAATTATGATGAAAGGCTTGGATCAACTATCAGAACTTGAAGCTGAAAATTTGATTGGCGCTCACGGTCCTCCGTTTTCAGGGCAAGAAGAAATAAAAAAAATAATTATAAATTATCGAGATACTCTGCAATTTTTATGGGATCAAACTGTTAGATGCGCTAATAAGGGACTGACTCTAAATGAGGCTATTAGCACGATTAAACTTCCGACCCACTTTCAAGAGCATTACACTACGCAACAGTTATACGGTGTCGTAGAGCATCATGTAAGACAAATTTACTCTGGTCTTTTTGGATGGTTTGATGAGGATGAAGCGAATCTTTTTCCAGTACCCTCCCCAGAAAGGGCCGTTCGATTTATAGAAGGCTTTGGTGGAATTGAAAAGGTGAGAGAAATTATTGATTCGTCTTTGGAAAAAGAAGATTTCCGATGGGCTATAGAACTTTCTTCATGGTTGGTGCGCTCAAATTTGAACTCTCAAGGAATAGCAGATGCAGGAGAACCTCAAGATCGTAAACGTTTAGCTGCTGCTCTTAGAGGAGTAGCTTATACAACCTCAGCTGCAAATATAAGGAACTGGTGCATTACCCGGGCTCTTGAGCTGGATGAGTCTTTAAATTTAAGTCGTTTCAGAAAGCACCGTTTCAATAAAAGAGAACTGTCCAGGCGAACTCCTATTGATTCATTAAAGCTATTAAGGGTTCTATTGCTTCCTGAAAAAGCAGATGCTTATGCGGAGACATTACAATTTAATTTTTCTGATGATGAAAAAATTTTTTATTCTATTAGAAACTCTGTAGCAGTTATTGATAAAACATCTGAGTGTAGTCTTTCTATAACTTTATCTTCTGATACTTGGTATGATCTTTTGAGTATGAAAAAAACTCTTTCAGAAGCTGAAGAAGAAGCTTTAGTGGAAATGAACAATTCTGAGGAGATAAGAAAATTCTTTTCTTGTTTTGACCTTGAATCTTTAAATAGCTGATAGTACTTTTGTGAAGAGAATAAATCCTGACACAGGCAAGCCTTTTGAAATTGGCGACCCTAGACCCAAGTCTGATATTCAAGATGGAAAGGTCTTTGGAGGATATTACACTTCTCTTTATAAGGAACGTCCTCAATCTGGAGAATACTTTGAAGAATTTTGGGTATTGGAAAGTTCTTTAAATTCTTAGTCTTCTATCAGGCCAAATTCTTTGGCGCTCTCGGCAGCAGACTTTACAGCTTCTTTGGCTGATCTAGGGTTCCAGCCTAATAAATCTCTTGCCTGTGATGAATCCATACTTCTTTCTTTACCTAAGCCTTCAGCAATCATTTTCAAAGCGGGCAAGAAAAGAGCTAGAAACTTTATAAGCCAATTAGGCGCTACTCTTTTTGGAATCTTGGAAGCAGATTCTGGAAAAAGTTCTGAGAGATACTCATTTTGATCTTTCATAAACATATTTTCTGCTGAGCAAACAAATCTTTTGCCCGCCGCCTCTGGCTTGGTCATCGCCAATAATTCAAGTGAAGCAACATCTCTTACATCGACAACACCCATATCCCAATTGGGAACAATTGGATATTTTCCATTCATCATATCTAGAATTGCACCCACACTAACGCCAAAATCTTCCTCTAAAATAGGGCCGAAAACCATTGCAGGCAAAACTGTAGAGAGTTCCATGCCAGAAGTATCTTGTTTCATGAAATCCCAAGCAGCTCGTTCAGCTAAAGTTTTTGATTTTGCATATACGTTGGTTGTCTTGCTTTTTGGATTGGTCCAATCTTCTTCATTAAAAACACCTTGTTTATCGGTACCGTACATAATTGCAGCTACAGAAGAGGTGATGACAACTCTTTTAACACCAGCTTTTGAAGCAGCTTTTAAAACTCGCAGCGTTCCTTCTACTGCAGGCTTAACCATTTCATCTTCGTTCTTTGGTAATTGCATAGTAATCGGTGATGCCACGTGAAGAACATAATCACATCCTTCCATGGCTTCATCCCAGCCTTCATCAGAAGATAGATTAGTTACTTGCCAATCAACCGAAAGATCTGATTTCCCTTCATATTTTTTCAAGCCATTTAGAAGGGTTTGATTGAGTTTATTGGTTCTGGATAAGTCTCTTACTGTAGCTTTGACTTGATAACCTGCTGCAGCAAGCTGAATAATACAATGCGATGCAATAAATCCTGATCCACCTGTTACTAAAACTTTTTCTTTGTTTTCCATAATTGACCTTTGGTAAAGTTTAACTAATTCATCTTATAATAATTTTTTTAAAACTATCAAAATAATGTCACCGCAAGATTACTGGAAGGCAAATTTAAAACTTCTCGCAAGTCTCCTCTTTACTTGGTTTGTTATCTCTTTTGGTTTCGGCATCATTCTTTCGGATTTTTTAGACCAATTTTCTTTAGGCGGCTTTAAGTTAGGATTCTGGTTTGCTCAACAAGGTAGCATTTATGGCTTTGTCATTCTCATCTTTGTTTATGTTTTTGCCATGCATCGTTTAGAAAAGAAAATGAAAAACCGAGAAGAGGAAAATGAGTAGTCAACTTCTAACCTATATTTTTGTTGGCCTATCTTTTGCTTTGTACATTGGTATTGCTATTTGGTCACGAGCCAGTTCTACAAATGAATTTTATGTAGCAGGTAAGGGAGTAAATCCAGTAGCAAATGGCATGGCAACTGCCGCAGACTGGATGTCCGCTGCATCTTTCATTTCAATGGCAGGACTCATTTCTTTCTTAGGAAAGGATGGCGCTGTTTATCTCATGGGTTGGACAGGTGGATACGTTCTGCTTGCGTTGCTTTTAGCTCCATATTTAAGAAAATTTGGTCAATACACCGTTCCTGATTTTATTGGTACAAGATATTATTCAAAAACAGCACGGCTGGTCGCTGTTTTATGTCTGATTTTTATTTCATTTACTTATGTTGCAGGCCAGATGCGAGGGGTAGGTATCGTTTTTTCAAGATTTTTAGAAGTTGAAATAAACGTTGGTGTCATCATTGGAATGATAGTTGTCTTCTTTTATGCAGTTTTGGGAGGCATGAAAGGTATCACTTATACTCAAGTTGCTCAATATTGCGTAATGATATTTGCTTACCTCGTTCCTGCAATTTTTATTTCTATATTGATTACTGGAAATCCCGTTCCGCAATTGGGATTTGGCGATACTTTAGTGAATAGCTCAACTTATCTTTTAGACAAGCTTGATCAACTTTCCATTGATTTAGGTTTTAACGCTTATACGGAAAATACCAAATCAAATATTGATATTTTTTGCATCACTGCAGCTTTGATGTTTGGTACAGCTGGCCTACCTCATGTCATAGTAAGATTTTTCACGGTGCCTAAAGTAAGTGATGCCAGAAAATCAGCTGGCTATGCCTTGGTCTTCATAGCTTTGCTTTATACAACCGCTCCTGCGGTTGCAGCCTTTTCAAGGGTAAATTTCATAGAGTCAATTCAAGAGAAAAGCTATATCGATTCACCTGGTTGGTTTAAGAATTGGGAGAATATAGGCTTAATTGCTTGGCAGGACAAAAATGAGGATGGCTTAATAAATTATTCTGCCGGCAAACCTTTCGAAGGAAGTAGGCCAATTTTCTCAGATGGTACTGGTTCTCAAGGAGAACGAGAAATAGTAAATACCCCCATCAATGATAATGCGAATGAAGTATATATCGATCGAGATATTATGGTTTTAGCTAATCCTGAAATAGCTAAGCTGCCAGCATGGGTTATGGCTTTGGTTGCAGCAGGGGGATTAGCTGCAGCACTCTCAACAGCAGCAGGACTTCTTTTAGTCATTTCTTCTTCCATATCTCACGATTTGCTTAAAAAAACTTTTATGCCAAAAATAAATGAAAGACAAGAATTATTTTATGCTAGATGCTCGGCTGCGATTGCAATTCTTATCGCAGGACTTTTCGGAATCTATCCCCCGGCTTTTGTAGCACAAGTTGTTGCTTTTGCTTTTGGCTTAGCTGCTTCAACAATTTTTCCAGCCCTCCTTTTAGGAATATTTTCTAAAAGATTGAATAAGGAAGGTGCAATAGCAGGTATGCTAGCAGGATTAGTGTTTACCGCTAGCTACATTATTTATTTTAAATTTCTATTCAGTGAGCTTGATATAAGTTCAAATTGGCTGTTGGGTATTTCCCCAGAAGGAATAGGCTTTTTAGGCATGATTATTAATTTTGCAGTTGCAATATCGGTTTCATCGTTTTCAACCAAACCTCCAATTGAAGTAGGGCAGATGGTTGATAAAATAAGATTGCCATGACAATTATAAAATTTTTAGCTCTAATATCTTTCTTACTTATTTCTCCATTAGCTTTTTCTGAAAGTCAGGATAAAAATTATCAAGCACGCCTTCAAGATGTCATGAAGGCTAGAAAGCTAATGGATAAAAAAAGAGAAAGAGATGAGATCAAAGATCTTGCTCAAGATCTAGCACAAGAAATCTTAATTATTGATACCCATCTTGATACTCCCATTCAACTTTATATGCAGCAGGATAAAAACGGAACATACGAAGACATCACAAAGGCTTCTTCCTTGCACTTTGATTATGATCGAGCTGTAAATGGAGGACTAAATGTACCTTTTTTTGTTATTTTCACTCCGCCATCTGCAGAAGAAAAAGGTACAGCCTTTGAAATGGCTGAAGAACTCATTCAGATTCTTGAAGATATTATGGAAAAAAATCCCAATAAATTTAAATTGGTGAAGTCTCCAGAAGAAATAACAAACGATAAAGATATTATGCAAGTTGTTTATGGCATGGAAAATGGTGCTCCAATCGAAAACAAGCTTTCAAACATAAAATTATTTTCCGATATGGGCATTAACTACATTACTTTGGCACATTCGAAAAGCAATCATATTTCAGATTCATCTTATGATGAAAATAAAAATTGGGGCGGTTTAAGTCCTTTCGGAAGAGAAGTAGTCGCTGAAATGAATAAACAAGGGGTAATGATTGACATAAGTCACGTATCTGATGCAGCCTTTTACGAAGTTCTCCGTTTAACTAAAACACCTGTTATTGCCTCTCACAGCTCATTAAGGTATTTCGTTCCTGGATTTGAAAGAAACGTTTCAGATGACATGTTGCGAGAATTAGCAAAGAACGAAGGCGTCATTCAAATTTGTTTTGGTTCTGAATTCATTGCCGAAAAGAAAAAATACCCAAAACTTGTTGTCACCGTTAAAGATGTTGCAGATCATATAGATCGAGTAAAAAATCTAGTTGGTGTTGATCACGTTGGAATAGGCTCCGATTACGATGGTTGGCGAAATTTTCCTGTAGGGTTAGAGGATACTTCTACTTACCCAAATCTAATTGAAGAGCTCTTAAAAAGGAATTATTCAAAAGAGGAAATCAAACAGATCTTTGGGGGAAATTTATTAAGGGTTTGGCGAGAAGTAAAAAAATTCTCAGAGTCTTGATAGAAAAAACTCATTTGCTATATTAAATCTCCAAAATATTTTTTTAAGGAGAGAAAAAAATGAAAAAACTTTTAATTTTAATTGTAACTTTTGTTGCAAGTGTTGCTTATGCAGCTCCGGCAATGAATGTGTTTACAATAAATACATCTGACCCTATGGGTTACATGGAGTGGGCCAGAAAAAGCGCTCCTATTACCAGTCCTTCATCAAATGCAACAACTGCCGGAGTATGTCTTCCAAGTTATGGCGCTGAGGAATTTGGTGACATGTACTATTTTAATTTATTCGACAGTCATGCAGATTCAGTTTCTGGAAATTACTATGATCCTGTAGTTGCAGCAGAAATTGCAAAAATTGCTAATAAGAGGACCGTGAGAATGATAGATCATTACACACCTATGAGCCCTGTCGGAGAAGGCTTTGAAGTTGGCATGACGTATTCAAATTATAATTTGAATGTCTATACTAAAAATCCTCAAGCTTATATGGAAGCTTTAGCAGAATATCAAGCTGCTGCCCAAGCCAACGGATTCGAAGATGTTACTTTAAGTGCGTTTCAAGTAAACACTGGGGATTACACTGGACAGATTATGGTTGTAACTCAAGCACCAAATTCTCAAAGATTAGGAGAATTCATTGATGCTAGAGGTGAAGACTGGTCTACCTCTTTTGGAAATAAATTCCCAAAATTAAGAAAACTCAAAAGAGGCTTTATCATGAATTGTGAAGTCGTATACGCTAAATAAATGGAGGAAAAATGAAAATCTTTAAATTATTTTTATTATCTTTAACTTTAATAGGCACTAGTGCATTTGCACAACAGTTTGCGTCATCTGGGATGCAAGTTTCTTTTAATATTACTTCTATAAACCCAGCTGCAACTTTCGCCAACGTCAATAAATACATGAACTCTGGCGATTTCAAAAAGTTAGGAATATCTGCAGGTCTTTATGCTTTTAACGCAAACGGTGATGATCCTACAACTCATGTAATTGATTTTTATTACACTGATATAGATTCTTATCAAAAAGCAATTGAAGTAGCTGCTACTTCGGCTGCGGTTTTAGAATTACAAACGACTGGTTTAAAAAATGGAACCGTTAATACTTCGGAAACTGTTTATATGAATGTAAGAGAAAAAATTACTCCTCAAGATGTAGAAAAAAATAAGGCTTTTTATATCTGGAGAGTACATACATCTGATTTGCCAAGGTACATGGCAGCATGGGATAAAATGGTTTCAGAAATAGAAGAGCTCGGCATTGGAAGTGATTCATATGGAATGAAAGTCGCATTTGCAGGAGCAGTCAAAGGAGAAACACTCTTTGTTTGGGCTGGCTATGAGGATCATAAGCAAATGATGGAGCAGCTTGCTGTATTTAATGCTTCTGAAACTTTAGCTAATTTTAATAGAGCAACACAATCTTTCTCAGAAGTTGTTTCAAACGAAATTTCTTCACAATTATCTTTGTGGAATGGGGAGCTTTATACTCAATAAACAAAAAAAGGCGGGGCACACCCGCCTTTTTTAGCTTCCTAAAAATTTTTTCATAAATTTAATTTCTTCCATATTAAATGGAGTGCCATCTATTCTGTAAATATCGTGAAACCACTCTTCGGGCTCCGGCAATTCGTCTCCTTCATTTATAAATTCACCTTTCTTCTTTTTTTCTTGAAGCTCTAAAATTGTGGACCAGCCAAAATGAGTTTGGCTTTTTCCTGCGACAAAACCCCAATTGTAACAACCGACATTTTCTTTTTTAAAGATGGGAAGTGAGAATTCAAAAGTAGTACCAAATTCCCTTGCCATATACTCGGTACATAACAATGGTCTTCCAAATTCTTTAAGTCTTTCAATGGTTGGTTCCAATTTTTCTGCTTCATAAGTATGAAAGCTTATTACATCTGAATTTTCACCATTGAGTTTTAAGATCTCATCACCGATGGAGCCATCTAAACAAGCAGTTAGAGGTTGAGAAGGTCTGACTTCGTAGGCCCATTCCCAAGTATATTTAAGTAATTTTAGAGCTTTATCACCAATCCCAAATTGACCCGGTTCGTTATAAATATCCCACATCAAAATTCTTTCGTCATTTGAATAGTCTCGGAGGACGCCTTTGACAAATTCTTTTAATCTATTTAATTCTTTTGCATCAATTTTTTCCTCATCAACTTGATTGACTAATTCCATCCCAGGACTTTGCTTCCAACCAGAGTTGTGAACACCTTTAACTGGCAAGGGTTGCATACCTAATTTCGGATAGGGCCGGTGACAATCGTCAAAAAGGACAATAATTGGTTTGATTTTTCTTTTTTCACAAATATCTAAAAATCTATCAAAAGTTTTTTTGAACTTATCTTTCTCTGACCAAAGCAAATCATGCAAGTAAACTCTTAAAGAATTGAAGCCAAGATCTTTTGCCCAATCCAATTCTCTTTCAATTGTTTCTTCATCAAAGGTATCTTCTTGAAACATTTCTAGTTGATTGATTGCTGAACTTGGTAAAAAGTTGCAACCAATAAGCCATGGTTGTTCTTCATACCAACTATTTGCTTCTTCTTTTGACCACTTCATATTTATAGTTTAATAAATCAGAATGACAATAGAAAACATATAACAGCCACAAACTCCTGAAGTAAGGTTTTTTCTCAGCTTTAGGTAGTCAGGATTAGTAAATTGAGGATTGACCTTTGACTCTAAAAGAAAGAAAAGAAAAAATAAGAAAAACAGCAAAGTCATCGCATAAATGAGGTTTATCCAAGCTAATAGAATTGCTCCAAATCCCATAAGAGAAAAGATAATGGCTAGAATAAGATTTTTTCGATTTGTTGAATCAATACCCCAAATAATTCCTGATAAAAAAGAGATTATTATTCCCCCATATACTACTAATAATTGAAAAGAAATTTCTTCGTAAGTTTCTCCAAGAACCCAAGGCAGTATTGTGAGAGCTGCAAAAGGAAGAAAGCCTAAATAACCTAGAGTAATTTTAGTTTGCATTTATCCATGAGCCATTTTGAGTAGAGTCATGAAAATTATACCTGTTCCAATAACACCAGCGATTAGTATTATTAGATCAACAACAAATACCTGAAAAAGCTTCAACCAAGATCTCTCTTTGCCTTCTTTGATATCTTGCAATAGATACATAAAAGCACTTATCTTAAAAAGCACAAAAGCTGTTAAAAAGGTTATCCCGCCAAGAATGAAAATCCCAGAGTTCATCTTAGATTATTTTCATTTAAAGTTTGTAACCTGACTGGCCGTGTTCAGCAACATCTAGACCTTCTTCCTGAGAATCATCTGATACTCTCAATCCAAATATAGATCTTGTGATAAGCAATAAAATGACTGAGCCTACCAAAGTAAATAAGCCAACACTAACCGCACCAATAACTTGTGTAGTCATTAAATCACTAAAGCTCGAACCTTCGTCGTATCCAATTCCACCATAACTTTCTGCAGTCAAAAATGGGATAAGCAAAATTCCTAATAATCCACCAATTCCGTGAACAGCAAAAACATCCAGTGAATCGTCTATATTGAAAGTTTCTTTAACAACATTGACCATGTAGTAACAAACGCCACCGGAGATCAAACCTATGATCAAGCCACCCATTGGGCCTACTGATCCACTTGCTGGAGTAATGGAGGCTAGACCTGCAATACAACCTGTAACAGCTCCAACCAAAGAAGATTTACCAAACTTAACTTTTTCGATAATTATCCAGACAATTGTTGCTGTAGCTGCTGAAATGTGAGTTACCAGAATTGCCATACCAGCATCACTATTTGCAGCCAATGCGCTACCGCCATTAAAGCCAAACCAACCTACCCATAACATACAAGCACCCATCATCGTAAGTCCAGGGTTATGAGGAGGTTGAACAGAATTTGGGAAACCGTCTCTTGGACCCAAGAAGAAAGCTATCACTAAGGCAGTTATTCCTGCAGTCAGATGAACTACCAATCCACCGGCAAAATCTCTGACTCCCATTTCGTAAAGCCAGCCACCTTCTGCCCAAATCCAATGCACGACTGGGGCATAAATTAAAATCACCCACAATAATGAAAAGACAGCTACAAAACTAAATCTGATTCTTTCTGGATAAGCACCGACTATCAATGCGGGAGTTATGATGGCAAATGTCATTTGAAACATGAAAAACACACTTTCTGGAATATCTCCAGCCATGCTGTCTCTTGAAAGATTAGCCAAAAAGAGATTATCTAAATCTCCAACGTATGCACCATTCCCACTGAAAGCAATACTATAGGCAATTACTAACCAAGCAATCGAGCTGATGCATGCAATGGTGAAACAATGCATTAAAACCGAAAGAATGTTACTTGCTCTTACAAGACCAGCATAAAAAAGTGCCAGCCCCGGTAAAGTCATAAATAAAACTAAAGCTGTGGACGTTAAGATCCACGCGGTATTACCAGTGTCCATAAAATATTCCCCTTAATAATGTACAAAAGAAACTTTAACAAAAAGTTTTTTCTGGAATATGTCTAAATTAGTGCAGACGTTGCACTAACTAAGTGCAAATTATGAATTTGTTGGGTATTTTGAAAGAATTTGTGAAACTATTTCGTTCGCCAAATCTTGATCATCAAGTGAAGAAGTATTGATTCTCATATTTGCATACCAAACAACTCTATCTAACTCTTCATCAAAAAATTTTACTGATAAGTAGTTTAAAGGAGGAAAGTCATTGGCATAAAACCTGTGAGAAAAAGGATAATTTCTGTAACCATAAAAGAAATGTGACGAGTTAATTTGCCTGTTTCTTTCTTTTTCTTTTACCGAAAAACTTATTTTCAAAGGTGATTGATCATTTTGGTTCAATCCGAGTTGCACTAAAGAAGAAGATAATGCTCTTGCAATTCTGTTTATTCTTATGGGGTTTTCTTCTTCATCAGATTCAACTCTGAAAGGATCGGGTTTAAAAATTTTGAAGTCTTTGTATTTAGCGGCGGAAAAGCCTTCGTCAGAATCAACTTTGACAACGAAGCCAGAAGCACAAGATGTGAGCAAAACTAAAATGATTAACCTGGCTAACACTTTCATAGTATAACTTTGTTATAGTAACTGAAGAAAATTTTTTAAGGAGAGAAAAATGAAAAAAATTATATATATAGCGATGTTTTTCGCTTCCTCGTTAAGTTTTACATCACCCACTTGGATTGAATATCTCATAAAAGTAGATAATCCACAAAATGCAGCAAAAATTGTAGCTGCTACAGATAAATTCATGTCGTCTGACTTTGTAAAAAATAATTTTAAAGGTTCGTTGCACTTAAACGCATATATCGCTGGAGGAAAGGTAGAAGAAACTCATTCCTTTGCGCTTCTTCAACCAAGCCTGGCCGAGCATGAGATTTGGCTTGCTAAAGTAAGCGACCCAAACAATGAAGAAGTAAGAAAATTTGGCTCTGTTCTTAATGCAAACTCAGAAGGCGTTGGCTCAAGAATAAACGTATTCATTCAAACTTATGGATCACCTTCCAACAAAGATACTGTTTGGGCAATTTATCCCTTCCGAACAAAAGCTTCAAATGTAGAAGACATAGTTGAAGCAACTGAAGATTTGAATGAGGCAATTAAAGATTCCTTTCCAGGGCAGTTTGGTCTTTCAGAAAGAATGGCTGGCGGTGGAATGCAGACCCATTTGTACACGGTTGGTTATGAATCTTTAGCTGAAATGGAGCAATGGGAAGATTCTGCTTCAAGAGATGCTGGTGTTTCTCCTTTTGATAAAGAAATGGATAAGCTAGTAGAGTGGCACGAAAGAGAAATAGTAAGAAACATAAGAGTTTATGATTCTGCTATGACTCTGCAAGATTTTGTAGAATAAAATGAAAAGCTTTGCACTAACTTTATCCGCTCTTTTTTTTGTTTTTGCTTGTAGTTCAGCTGTAGATGAAATGGATGTTTCATTTTCCAATCTTGGTTCGGATGAATACCCGCAAATGTTTTATATGGAGTATGTCCCTTGTCAAGAAGGCGTTTATTACACTGCAGAAAATTTCAGAAACGAAGTTTTGCCTGAATGGCAAGATTTATTGGTAGAGGTTAATTCACCTTTGGTATCCGCTTACGGTATTCAACATGTTGAAAGATTATCTTCCGACAATGAAGACGGTTTTTGGCAGTTGATATGGAATACTAAAGCTGAGGCTGAAGCCGCATGGGAAACATGGAACTCGAATGAAAATGTAGCAGCCTGGACAGAAGATACGGCTGAGATTCTTTCTTGTGATGGTGAAAACAAATTTTCGTTTGACGCTTACATAGCAAGAGCAAATGATACTTTTGGGGAGTTTGAAACTACCAGCTTTACCTCTGAATATTTTCAGTGCTTGTACAAAGAAGGCAAAGATGGAGCGGATCTTAGAGAGGTAATTGGTCAGCTTGAAGAGTTTTTGACTAATGCAAACTCACTCCCTGGACCATTCAGTTATGTAATTTTGGGCCCTGATTATGAAACGGATGAAGTAGACTTTTTTTGGGGAAACTTTTATCAAACTGAAGAGGCCAGACAGGCTTTTGATTCTGAGTGGCAAAAGCTTGATCCAGATGTGGAAGATAATTGGAATACGGTTTCAGACTGCCAAGAGCCAAGATATTATAATTCTGCTGAGGTACCTACCAGTTAAAAATTATTTAGTTTTCAAAAAAGCTAAACAACCATAAATACCAGGTTCGTCCTCCAGAAGGAGGTCAACCTGGACTTCTTCTATCAGCTGAGAATATTTAGGATTTATTCTTGAGGGGAAGTAATTAAGTATCTTTTCTGAAGTCAAAATTGATTTGAGGCTATTTAAAATAGCTCCTCCTAAAATTACTCTTTTACACGTGAAGGACAAGACTAGATCACCAACAATTGTAATTAGGGTTTTCAAAAAATTATTTACTATAAAGAGCGCATCTTCATTCCTTTCAAGAGCTAAAGTAATAATTTTTTCAGAGGAAAGTTTTTTTCCAAACTTCTCCTCATAAAGCATTTCTATTCCTGGTCCGCTTAAAATATTTTCAAGTGAAAGGAATTTCTCACTAATTTCTATGCCAAAAATTTCCACCATGCTTTTGGTTGCACTAAGGACATTTCCAAATTCCGTAGGAATAATTTGATCATGAATAATTAGTGTTACACCAAGACCCGTTCCAGGACCAATTAATAGAGTATTCTTATTCGTGGGAACATTACCTTTAATTGATAAAAAAGATTTTTTTTTCATTTCACTGAGAGAAAAAGCTACCGCCTCCCAATCATTTAAAAGTAAACATTTTTTTAAGTTGAGAGAGGCTTCTAGTTCTCTAGAATTAATTAGCAAATTTCTATTCGTAAGATTTATAAAGCTTTGATTATTTGGACCTGCTGCAGCAATAACCAAATATTCAATTTTACTTTTTGCCCCGTTCAGTAATTTTGTGATGAAGGGGATAAATTCTTTATCAGAGATTTTTTCTTTTGAAATTTTAGATAAGACATTATTAATAAAAAACGCATGCCTGACGTTTGTTCCACCAAGATCGATTAAAAGAGCGTTTTTCATTTTCTATCTTTGTAATACCTTCGGAACATATGACTACCGACGGCTACAAAGATAAACCACACAAATGAGAACGTAAAGAAGAATACGTTAGCTAGAAAAGTAGGATTTTCCATAAGAGGAAGGTATTTACTCAAATTAAATTAAGCTTATAAAGAGGGTAGTGATTTAAATTCTATTAATATTACAATGTATAGATGAAATTTTACCCACCACATTATTTACTGGTTCTTTCACTATGCATGCTCGCCACTTGGTATTTCGGAAAGTCTTCTTCACAGGCCTTGCCTCTTATCTTAGTTGGACTTGGCCTCATTGGATTAGGATTTTTATTAGCTTTCAATTCAATTGCAAGATTTATAAAAGCAAAGACCGGTGTTGTGCCATTTAGTGAGTCTACTACTTTGATTACAGAGGGTTTTTACAAATACTCAAGAAACCCAATGTATGTTGGTATGAATTCTTTTTTATTAGGATTATTGGTCATCCTAAATAATCCGATTAATTTTATCTTTTTAATTATTTTCTTTTTTATCGTAAGAAATTTGTTTGTCATTAAAGAAGAGGTACAGATGGAAGAGACTTTCGGAGAAGATTATTTAACTTATAAAGGAAAGGTAAGACGCTGGTTGTAAAAATCTAGTTGACTGTTTCTTGAGTTACTATTGTCTTAATTTGAGCACCATCTCCCAGAAAACCACTTAATTCATCAAAGAAGTTATCTGGATCTAGTCCGCATGCCTCAGGAGCTAATACTCCAAATTTAGTAATCTTTTTCTCAAGTAACAATTTCAATCCGCACGCCAGAGGATAGCCAGTTGCTGCACCCATAGACATGCTATCTTCAAAACCGTCTAGCGTAACAGCAACAATAGTTTCAGTTTCGTTTTTCAAACCCTGAGCCAGTCCATAAACCTCAGGCAGGGAATTTAAAATATCCTTGGGCTTACTTGTATTATTTCTTTCAAGTCTTTCCAATATATTTGCTGCTTGACTCTTTGTGAGCAGCTTTATTTCGATGAAGAATCTAATCATTTTGAAGACAAAAACATTAATTAATTCGTTACCATGCATTAAATTCAAGCTTGTTGAAATGTCTGGATAGTGGTGAGGGAAAGTTATTGCTTCAGGATGACCGAAAATACTTGCTTTAAATTTACCTAACTGAGGATATTGAACATTTACTTTTGTTAAGGGCCTTACCATTTTAAATTTTTTATTTATATAAACCTTAACTTGTCCTATCATCTGTTCAATCCCATGCTCCATTGCAGCATTGGCTCCCGTTTGAGAACTTTCATCTTCTGGCTTTGCACCAGAGACATCCCAGCCTGTATAAACATTTGAAACTTTATCCAACTCGTTCATGGCTTTTAAAGCAAGCATATTAGTTATGCCCGGACTGGCTCCTAATCCTAAAATAGCAATCTTGTTTTTTTCCTCAGCTAATTTGTTTAGGGAAAACATTTTTTCAGTTGGCTCCCAATCATCACATATATCCAAATAATGACAATTTTGCTCCAACGCAATCTCTAAGATTGGGTAAGCAAGCTTAAAAAATGGCCCTGTGAGATTAAGAACTACGTCTGCGGAAGCTGTAACTTTTTTAAGTGAGTCTTTGTCTAAAACATTTAGGCCTATCCCGGTAATCCTGTCATCTTTGAAGGATTTAGCATAATCAGAAGCGGCAGTTTCGTTTATATCGGCGATAGTTATAGAATCAATTCCATCTATAGAGCTGACTGCGGAGGAAGCAAATCTTCCCATGCCACCACTACCTCCTAAAACTAAAACTTTCATCAATAATTATTAAACATGAGTAAGGAAAATTTTCAAAACTTTTTAAAATTGATAACTTTAAGGTTTCATTCACAAAGATTTTACAAGTCAGAGAAAACTATATGACTTATTAAAAAATATTCACCAACCAGATAAGTAAATAGTGCCCTATGAATCCATAGAGGCTGATTGCAATAATTGGTTTATTGGAAAGTCCATTTTCTTTATTAAATAAAACTGCATAAACAAAGAGCGGGATGTAAAAGAACAAGGAGCTTGCCATTCCCGGACTAAAAATATTTTGCGCTGTTGAAATACCAATATGAAAGCTTGCGTTTGCCATGGTAAGAGCATTATTGAAAAGAAAAAATATTCCAAATATTTTTTCCGATCTTGCTCTAGATATGATCAAAGCCGGCAAGAGAATTATGTAAGGCGTAAGATTTAGCAAAGTTACTTCCATTGGTGAAATATCCATTGCATTTCTATATGCCCAATTTAAAAAATGATAGTAATCGCCAAATAAAAGAGGGGACAACACATATTCTTCAAACTGATGTGCAGAGAGTGCCAATAATGGCAAAAAGGCAAGAAGATACTTACTCTTAGCTCGATAAAGATAAATACAGATTCCTAAAAAAGTAAAAAAAGAAATTATGAAAAAATTTTGCATGAGCAAAACCAAAGGCGCATTAAACGATGGATTCATTAGGCGACAATACCCCAAATTCTCGTTATAAACCAAAAACAGCCCATGCCACCAATTCCATAAGTTACCAGACTTCGAAATAAATTTTTAAGGTCAACTTTATTAAGTAATAAAATAATTATTCCTACGATGGGAATAATCATAAGCTGCCCAATCTCAATACCTATGTTGAAGAATAATAAAGAAAGAAAAAGTTGATCATTTGCTATTCCGATCTCAGATAATGCCCCAGCAAAACCAAACCCATGTAAGAGACCAAAGCCAAAAGCCATCAGCCATGGTCTTTTTACTTCAGTCTCTGCCTTAGTTAATTCATATGCTAAATATACGATCGTCAATGCGATCAAGGCTTCAGTGCTAGCTGACGGCAGTTTAAAGATACCCAAGACAGAAATTGCTAGAGTAATACTATGTGCCAAAGTGAATGCTGTTATCGTTTTAAACAATGGCATAAATCCTGAAATTAAAAAAATGAGGCCTAAAACAAATACGATGTGATCAAGTCCGCCGAGCAGATGGTCCACTCCTAAGTAAAAGTAACCAGCTGGATAAACCTGTTTGTCTAAAGGAATGATAATTTCCGGAGCTTTAAGATTCATCAAGCCTTCAAACCTATCTCCATCGAAATGATTTACCGTTACCAGGGCATCATTCAGAATGCTCAAACCGCTAACTTGAATCGCTTTTCCTTTAAGTGACTCAGTGCATTTTAAATTTATTTTTTCCGAGATGTATTTTCCTTGCCTAAAGGGTAGGTCTTTCTCAACTTCACAAATTTCAGGGAAAGTAAGCTCTGGAGAGGTGCCAAGGTTTCTTATTGGCGTCATCCAAAGGGCTTCGTATTCAAGCTCCTTGGTCTCATCTACTAATAGATGAGCAGGATTAAATTCATGGGCAAAAAAAGCGGATGAAAAAAAGAAAAATAAAGAAACTAAAACTTTAGTCATCAAAGAGGTATTTTGGATTAATGATGACTTGGTATTTATCTTTCAATTCGAACAAGTAGGAATCTAAAGTTTTTTGTTTTTCCTCCAAATAAAAATCGACTTCTACCTTTTCTTTTACTTGATTCAAAGTGGGAGTAACGCTTTCTACTTTATTAAGTAACTTAACAGCATGGAAGCCATATGCCGATTCAACTGGACCTAGCCATGTATCAAAAATAGGCTCTTCAAAAACTTCGCTAAATTGATTACCAAAATCTCTTTGTATTTCAAATCTGGATTTTTCAATAAAATTTTTCCCCAGCATGAAAGGATCGCTTTTAGGCAAATTATCCTCATTCTCTTGAATATTTCTTAAAGCTTCTTCTGATCTTTGCTCGCCATTTCTTTCCGAAGAAAAGTAAAGATGAGTAAAAGTAAATCTTTCAGGAAAAATATATGAATCTAAATTTTTCTCAAAAAATTTCTGAAGTTCATCTAGTTCTGGAGGAGCAATTGAAGTTTCTTCTCTCAAAAATGATATTTTTTGAGCAAGTCTCCTTTTAATTATGCGATCTTCTAGGTCAAGATTTAATCTCAAAGCTTCTCGGTATAAAATCTCTTCCCTGATTACATCATCAATGATGTTCTTGATGTCAGTCCTGGTTGGCGATCTACCAACCTGTAATTCCCAAGCGTATATCAAGCTTTCAATCTCTTGATCGGAGATAAAAATATTTAGCTCGTCTTCATCATAATTGAAAACTAAATCCAATAATAAGATGACAAAGCCTATTCCAAAAAAAACTAATATTTTCTTCATTTTATTTAAGTGAAACTATTGAAGGCTAGGCGGTATTTTGAACCCGCCTCTCAAATCTCGAACGATTTTAGCTACCTCGATACAAGTCTTATCTTCTAAATAAGGACCTGTTATTTGCATTCCTATAGGAAGATTTTTTGAAGACATACCTATCGGAACATTTGTACTGGGCAACCCAGCCGAAACTGCAGGGCCAGCCCATAAAGTTGCTCTGAGATATTCATCATCCTTACCATTTATAGTCAGTTTTCTTTCATGAACTGGATTGTGGTTGTGCTTGAAAGCCGGAGTAATTGAAGTTGGACATAAAATAACATCGTATTTTTTAAAAAATTCTCTCCACTTTTGACGCATATTTTGTCTCATGGCATTTACTACAACCCAATCGGCATACTTTAAAACAGATCCTCTGGCAACTTTGGCAAGCTCTGACATATCGTTTGGATCCAACCCTTCGTTTAATTTAGCAAGTGTTTCAAAGGTTTCTTGTGGAGAGCCAGCTAGCATCAGAGGATTCAAAAGCTGACTATAAATTTTATCAATTTCTTTGAAGCTTATTGGTAAGTTCGCCGTTTCAATATTAGCACCAGCATGTTGCAAATCATCTGCAGTTTCCTTAATTAGAGTTGTTATTTCGCCATCTACTTCAGCATAAGTCTCATCAGGCCAGACTGCAATTTTCATTTCTTTAGCTTTTTTTGTTCTGGCTTTTGGTAATTTAATTTTCCAAGCTGAGCTATCTTGCTCTTGAGCTGCAACCAAGGTATCTAATGCAATTTCCAAATCTTCAGGAGATCTTGCAAGAGGTCCTGCCACAGATAAACCATTACCAGTTGATATCGAACCTGGCGGAGGAGGCATATGTCCAACTTCCGAAATGATGTTGTAACTAGGTTTGTGTCCAAAAAGACCGCAGAAGTGAGCTGGGACTCTTATCGATCCGCCTATATCAGAGCCAAGTTCTAAAGGCGTCATGCCTGAAGCCAAAGCTGCTGCGGAGCCTCCAGAAGAACCTCCAGGAGTTCTTTCCATATCCCAAGGATTATTTGTAGTGCCATAAATTTCATTAAAGCTTTGCAAATCTGAAGAAAGAAAGGGCACATTGGTCTTGCCGAAAATGATTGCACCAGCATCAACTAATCTTTGAACAGCCTCCGCATTTCTTTTTGGAATATTATCTCGCCAAGCAGGGTTCCCTCCAGTCGAAACAATACCTTCAACCTCAAAAGCATCTTTAACCGTCATTGGTAAGCCATGTAAAGAACCCAATTTTGATTTAGAAGTTATTTTTTTGTCTGCTTCTTTGGCTTTTTCTAAAGCTCTTTCTGCATCTAATGCGACTACCGCATTGATTGATGGATTTACTGCTTCTACTTGTTTTAAAAAAGACTCAAGAACTTCTTGAGCAGAAACTTCTTTTTGTTTTATCTTTTTAAGAATCTCATGCGCATTTTCAAAAATCATTATGCCAATTAATTCTCTATTTAATATCAGTTAGTATTTAATGGTTCTTCAGTTTCTTGAACACTGTCCATTATCGATCTGATTGTAAAAACTCCTCCAGGGTTTGGAACGTTTGGAATGTACCATATAGGACTAGACCAAGCTCGTTCTTGAAAAGTCTTAGGTAAATCTTCTCTGGGTTTCAATCCTACTTTGATTGCATCCCAAGTGGTCCAAGGACAACTAGGGTTTTCTAAAACTCTTACGTAATAAAAAGCCTTTTCATTTTTATTGAAGTCAGGGTCTGTCCAAACAGTTTTAAGTTCAGCTGATCCTACATCATTCGATATTTCACAAGTTTCGGTATTAACCGTAGCTCCATTATCTGGACATCTATTTGTAATTGGATTTACTTTAGTTCCATTGGAACAAACTACATCATATACAACTTCTTTTGGCGCAGCATCAAATTGATTTATCGTACCTTTTATAATTTGAACTCTTTGCAGCGGCGCTCCATTTTTTGCTCTTTGCGCCCAAACGAAAAAGTTAGGAACATTACTGCCTTTGGAAACCAAGTCTGAACCCATAGGAACTCCATTGCGATAAGCCTCACTGATGACGTTTTCATTATCAAGGTCTAACTCGTTCATACGATAGCCACCAAAGAATCGAACTGAAATCCTATTCCCACTGGTAGCAAAAGTTTCTTTTCTTCGTAATGCACTGAAGATAGCCTCTCTGGTATTCTCCTCTGCCCAAACGGCAGCCAAACCAGAAGCACCCCACTGAGTAAATCCTGACTCTAAATAGCTACCTTCTTGACCTTCATAGATTTCAATTGGTAAACCCGTATCACCAAAATTACTCTGACGTCCCAAAATCGTTTGCTGATAATCAGTTACTGGTACCGAACCTCTTCCTTCAGGAGTAGCATCAATGATTCCAATTTTTGACCAAAAATTTGATTCATCATAAGAAGAAGCTGCAGTATGAGTATCGGAAGAACCAATTAAGCCAAACTTGTAAGGATTTCCCCTATCCTCCCATTCAAGAACCATTCCTCTAAAAAAGGCATCTCTCACATAACCGCCCGAAGGAAGTGAATAAGTTCTTGGGAAGCTTCCAACTCTTGAGTCCATGATACCAAAATCTGCCCATTCATCATTAGGCGACAAAAGAGGATGGGTATCGCTTGTCCCTTTAACCTGAGTCATTTCCACAATAGGCTCATTCCTCATTCGCAATGCGGAATATGCTTTATCAATAGGCGAACCATCGAATTGCTCTACTTCAAACATCTGACCATTTGACCCATTTGAATTATGTGGCATAGCAATAGAATCTATGCCTTTATTCCTTAGCTTATCCATCCATACCCACAAATCTTCTGGATTAATAGAATCGATTCTAGTCCAAGGTCTTTCAGGCGCTTTTGCACCTTCAAAAATTACATTTCTGTGTAAATTACCATTTTCTACATCCGTAGAAGTTGTGAATTCATAACCAATGAAGGTTGTAAAATTCCCAGGATCGTTGTGTTCGTTGGCAGCTCTAGCTACATCTGCCCAAGACGACTTATGAGTTTCGTCATCAAAAGACTGGATAGCTAATGAGATGTGATTGGATAAAAAAGCTTGAATAAATTTTGGATGATACCAAGGGTAAGGATTTGCAATTGCTTCAATGGCGCCTCTGAAGCTACCAAGACGATATGCAGAAGACTCTAAAGTCTGATTCTCTGGGGCATTTATATTGTGATAAATCTCTGCGCCTGGAAGAGTAGAGGCATAAGTTGAGGTATCAGCCCAAGCTTGGATCATACCAAGAAAAAAACCATGATCAGTAACTGCATAAAAATCTAGTGGTTCTCTTAGTGTCATGTCAAAACCTAAAGCATGCTTAATAGTTTCACCCTTAGCGTATCTGTAAGCGTCATCAGGAGAGGCAGTTGTGCCAAATACATATGCATCGAATGAATATCTAGTGTGAACGTGAAGATCACCAAAATAGGCATTTCTTAATTCGTTATAGTCTTTGCTAGGACTAGGCGCAGGTTTATCTGCGATGGAAAAGTCCACTACTTCCAATGAAGTGTCTGTACATCCAATAAAGATTAATGCCGTAACAATAAAAGCGCTGATATTTTTTTTCATTTTCTCTCCCCAAGTGATAATTATCTTAATGCAATCAAAGTAAAACTTCTAATTTAAATCTGAGAGGCTTATTTCTTGCGTGCCAACAGGTAAGACAACGAAAGTTCCATCTCTCGATAAGGTCCAGTCTGCTCTTATCTCATCAACGCCTCTCACAAAAACGTTCTCCATGATTCTGTTTCTTGGCGCTGGAGTAAGGTGATAAAAAATCAGGTGTCCAACATTTGCCATATTAGCTAATTTAGCTGCCTCCACTGGCGTCATGTGATAAGTCTTTATGTCTTCAAGAACCTTTGCTAATGGCTGGTTAGGATCTCTTTCTAAAATTGCTGCCTGCATGATATTTATAATGTGGTTGGCTTGAGCCTCAGCAATCAAAACATCAGCATTTTTAGAATTAAGAGCTATATTTTCATCGTAAGATGAATCTCCAGTAATGACTAACGACCTTCCCTTGTAGTCAAAACGATAACCAAGAGCAGGCTCAATTGGCTCATGGGTTACTTTAAAGGCTGTAATTTTCAAATCGTTTTCGTTGTAAATGATAGGATCATTTAGATCGACAATGGCAGTATCAAAGCCGACAGACTTAATTGGCGCAAGCGCCTCACCGTGATGTTCATTTCTAAATCCATAGTCTAATTTATATGCCATTTCAAAGCCTGCGGTTACGATATCTGTGCCTTCAGGTCCGTATACAGGAAGTGCTTTTGGACGACCTGGCAACCAAGTGGCCAAATGAAGATCAGCCAAATCTGAAATATGATCAGAGTGGAGGTGAGTGAATAGTACTGCTTTAATTTTATTTGTTGGGACGCTATATTTTCCAAGATTAACAGCCGCGCCATCTCCTATATCAACGATAAAAATATCCTCTCCTGCTTTTACAGCAACACAAGTTTGCGCTCTTCCAGGAGATGGTAAGGGCGATCTTGATCCACAAATTAATGCGCTTAGCGCATCTTCTTCAGGGAACGGACTATCAGCTGTAGCTAAATTTGAAACAGCTGTTTTTAAAACTAAATCTTGTACAAAAGGAACTCTTAATGAAACAAAAACAAGTAAGAAAAGAATAATAATGACGCCTAAAATTTTCCAAATTCTCATAAATCCTCCATAATTTGGAATGACAAATATACTAAAATAATCTAACTATTGACAGTATGCGTGTCAAAATATATTTTATGAATTTAATAGAAATATGACAAAAATTAATGATTCATTAACTCTTCCTTGCGGACAGGTTATTAAAAATAGAGTTTGTAAAGCCGCTATGACAGAACGAATTGCCCTAGGCAATAACTTTACTAACGAAAAGCATATTGAGCTTTATAAAATGTGGGGTGCAGGTGATATCGGCATTTTACTTACCGGCAACGTCCAAGTGCACCGAGATAATTTAGAAGGTCCAGCTAATGTCGCAATTGAGGAGGATACTTATAAAGATCAAATGCCAATGCTGAAAAAATGGGCAGAGACTGCAACTCAAGAAGGTAGCAGACTTTGGATGCAAATTTCACATGCCGGAAGACAAACGCCAGGCGAGATCAATATGAGCCCCATGTCACCCTCCGATGTGCAATTGAAAATTCCAGGCAGGAAATATGGCAAACCTATCCCTATGACTGAGGAAGATATTCAGGATGTCATCAATAGATTTGTGTTTACGGCAAAAATTGCCAGAGAGTCAGGATTTGATGGCATTCAGCTGCACTCTGCTCATGGTTATCTTCTATCTCAATTTTTATCTCCTGATATCAATCAAAGATCTGATGCTTGGGGCGGATCCTTGGAAAACAGAGCTAGAATCCATCTGGAAATCATCAAAAAATGCCGAGAGGAAGTGGGTAATGATTTCGCAATTTCCATAAAAATGAACTCAGCAGATTTTCAAAAAGGGGGCTTTTCTCCAGAAGATTCCATTCAAGTAGCAAAATTATTCAGCGATTCAGGGATAGACAACATCGAAATTTCGGGTGGAACTTATGAGCAGCCAAGATTATTGGGTTTGGATAAGGTCAGCATCAACCCAAAGAGAAGCGAAAATAGAAAAGAGAGCACAGTTGCTCGTGAGGCATATTTCCTGTCTTATGCTGAAGAAATAGCAAAAGTTGTAAACATTCCTTTGATGGTAACGGGTGGATTTAGGACTAAAGAAGGTATGGAGGCAGCATTAAGAGACGGAGCTTGTGAAATAGTTGGAGTTGGCAGACCTCTTTGTGCAAATCCTTATGCGATAAAAGAATTATTGTCTGGACAGATTGATGAATTACCAAAATACGAAAAAACTCTATCGATTGGCCCCTGGTGGCTCTCACCGACAAGCCCTTTCAGATTAATTCAGGCAATCAATGCTTTTAGTGCTCAAGCTTGGTTTTACCAACAAATTAAAAAAATGGGTAAAGGATTAATGCCGGATTTAAATCTCAAACCTTGGAAAGCATTCAGAGAGGATGCTAAGGCTGACCAAGAGGCTATAAAAGAATATCAAAATTTTTAATTCGAATTCAAAGGAGCTAAAAAAATGAAAGTAGAAAACAAAGTGATGCCAAATGAAAAACAAATGGAAGAATTTTTAGAGGAAGGTAATGATGAGCCTATCTTTATGGTGAACCTTTTAAAATTCAAAGAGAAGGCAGAATATCCTGATAAACGTGAAACTGATCTTTCTGGAAGAGAGGCTTATGCCATCTATGGCGCAGAAGTGGTAAAGCATCTAGAAAAAGTGGGCGGCAAACCCATTTTCGGCTCAGATGTTACTAGGCTTATGCTGGGTGAAGTCGAAGAGCTTTGGGATCAAGTAGCCATTGCTATGTACCCAAATAGAAAAGCAATGTTGAAAATGATCTCAGATCCTGATTATATTGAAAGCGCCCAACACAGAGTTGCTGGTTTAGCAGGCCAATTAAATATTGAAACAAAGATAAGAAATAATGAAGGTTTTTAAAGTTTTAGGGCTTATAGTCCTTGTAGTTTTTTCTGTTTCGCTGTCTGCAGCGAAATACGATAAAAAAGTTGATCCCACAGAACTCTATGAGAAAGCGACCAGTCATTTAAAAAATGAGGAATATCGCAAAGCCTTAAGAGTTCTTGGAAAATATACAAAATCCAAACCGAAAGATGCCGATGGTTGGACGCTTTATGCTTTTGCGCAAAGAAAGTTAAAAAGTTATAAGAAAGCAGAAGCAAATTATGAAAAAGCTCTTAAATTAGATCCTGAAAATAAAATTGCTTTGGAGTATCAAGGTGAACTATTTGTCGAAACGGAACGTTTAGGACTGGCTCAAGTTAATTTGAATAAGCTCAAAGAGTTATGTCCTACCTCTTGCGATGAACTAGAGCAGTTAAAAAAATACATTAATCTAGAAGCTGAAAAATCCCTGTGATCATTTTAGATGGCAGCATGGGCAATGAATTGCTCAAACGCACCAACAAACCCTCTTCTGGTTTATGGTCAGCGCAATTTCTAATTGACTCTCCAAATTTAGTAAAAGAAGTACATCAGGCTTATATTGATGTAGGTGCCCAAGTGATTACCACTAACACTTATTCAACGATCCCCAGTTACCTACAAAAAGAAAATAAAACAATTTTAATGAAAGACTTAATTAGAAAGGCTGGCGTTATTGCGCGCGAGGTAGCTGACAACAATGACCAAGAAATCTTGGTTGCAGGTAGTTTGCCACCTCTTGATGAAAGTTACCGACCTGATTTGGTACCAAACGAAAAAGATTCCATACCCATTTATGAAGAACTAATTGATGAGCTTAATTCTTTCGTTGACATCTTTCTATGTGAAACGGTTTCTTCAATTGCAGAAACTTCAAACGTTTTAAAAGCATTAAAGAACATGGCTAAGCGTCATAAAAAAATTTGGCTTTCGTGGACTTTATTGGAAGATAAAAGTGGCAGACTTAGAAGTAAAGAAACCATTGAAGAAGCCTTTCATTTTGCTGAAAGTTTTAATCCCGATGCTTATCTTTTTAATTGCACCGATCCAATAGCGATTACCGAAGGCATAAAGAAGTTATCCAAACTCACGGATAAACCAATTGGTTGTTACCCAAACGTTTTTGGGGTTCCTTTCGATTGGACCTTGGATAATGATGTGCAAGTTGAACTTAGAAATCTTTCCGTGAAGCAATTTGTTGAGTACAAAAATTTGTGGGAAGATTTGGGAGCTTCCATCATTGGCGGGTGTTGCGGGTTAGGTCCTGATTACATCAAAGCCATTGCATAAAAAAATTCCCCAGAAAATGTAACGCATTCCAGGGAATTTATTTTTTTTAGCTTTTTAAGCTACAAATTGAGAGAGTCTGCTTTTGATAATTTCTTCAGCATCAGAAACTATTCTTTCAACCAGCTCTTTACAAGTCGGTATGTCATGAATCAGTCCTGCAACCATTCCACAACTCCAAGCGCCAGCATCCATGGTGCCTTCTTGCATGATTTTCGGATAGACCCCAGCCACTTCATCCATGATGTCAGTGATTTGAATTTCATCACCCAAAGCTTTTTCTTTTTCAAGAATCTTTTGCACTGCACCGTTAGCTAAAACCCTTTCCGTATTTCTTAAAGGTCTCATGATCAATTCGGTGTCCAATTCAGAAGCTGCAACCAAAGCTTCTTTCACGTTCTGGTGAACTGGTGCTTCTTTAGTTGCAATGAATCTTGTACCCATGTTGATTCCATCTGCGCCCATAGATAGGGCAGCTGCAAGTTGTTGGCCATTACCCATTCCACCTGACGCCACAAAAGGAATAGAAAGTTCTTCAGCTGCTCTTGGCAGAAGAATCATATTCGGTATGTCATCTTCTCCTGGGTGACCACCACATTCAAAACCGTCAACACTGACAGCATCACAGCCAATTTTTTCAGCTTTGAGTGAATGTCTGACAGAAGTACATTTGTGGATGACTTTAATACCAGCACCTTTAAGGTCAGGCATGTAAGCTTCAGGACTTCTGCCTGCGGTTTCAACGATTTTTACTCCGCCCTCGACAATTGCTTTGATGTAACCTGGATAATCAGGCTCTTGAAAGCCAGGTAAGAAAGTTAAATTGACGCCAAAAGGTTTATCAGTCATTTCATGACATTTTGCAATTTCTTTAGCTAGGTCATCAGGAGTTTTTTGGGTTAGACCTGTAATGATTCCTAGACCGCCTGCGTTGGCAACTGCAGAAGCCATCTCTGCAAAACCTACGTAGTGCATTCCTCCTTGAATAACTGGATGTTCAATACCGAACATTTCGGTGATTTTCGTTTTTATCATTTTTTCTCCCTAATAAATTGAAAGTTTAATTTAAAGCCCATAAGGCTTTTTGTCTACCAAAAGGCTTGATTATTTTAAGCCCAAGCTGACTTGATCATATCAGCTGCTTTTTCTCCAATCATTATGGTTGGAGCGTTTGTATTCCCTCCAACCAAAGTTGGCATGATGGAGGCATCTACAACTCGAACATTTTCTAATGCATGAACTTTGAGTTCATGATTCACCACACTCATCTCATCAGAACCCATTTTGCAAGTCCCCACAGGATGATAGACGGTGTCTGCTCGAGCACGCATTGCGGCTTCAATATCTGCATCACTGTTGATATCGACAGGATCTTGGACTTTCCTGGTAAAAGGTCTTAATGGTTCAGCATCCATGATCTGCATCATCTTGCGGTAACCCTTAATCATGATATCCATATCCTCTCTCTCGGAAAAAAACTTGGGATCAATTTTTGGCGAGTCAAAGGCATCGTTTGAATTGAGAGTAACCTCACCAGTGGATTTGGGTCTCAACAAACAAACGTGACAACCCAGACCATGACCAAAAGCAATGGTTCTGCCATGGTCAATTATTTTTGCCAAGACAAAGTGCAGTTGTATATCTGGAATTTCTAAACTTTCATCGGTTTTGATAAAGCCTCCAGCTTCTGCAACCGTAGAAGTCATCTGTCCCTTTCTAGTAAATAGATATTTCAAAAGTTCAAAAGGCTGACGATATAAAAGCGATTTTAGTGAGAAGCCCAATAAATCCGTATCGTCTACCGGATGATTGGTAATGTAATCAATGTGATCTTGAAGATTTTTCCCTACTCCTGGGATATTAAAGATGGTGTCTATCCCATGTCTGTTCAATTCTTCTGCGGGTCCAATGCCAGAGCGCATTAAAATTTGTGGCGAGCCAAAAGCTCCCGAAGAGACGATTACTTCGCGCTGGCATTTTAAATGAATTTTATTTTTTTGTTTATCAAAACAATCCACGCCTACTGCTTTATTTCCTTCGAAGACAATTCGATCTACTTGGGTATCCGTTAATACCGTAAGATTGGGTCTGTCTAAATTTGGCGTTAGATAAGCTGCAGCAGCGCTCCATCTTCTGCCTTGTTTTTGTGTTGTGTGATAGTAGCCAATACCTTCTTGGTCGGCACCATTAAAATCCTGATTTTCTTGATAAAATTTAGCACCTGCTTCAATGAAGTAGTCCTTATATTTTGAATTATTCTCTACGGCAGTAACATTTAAAGGTCCTCCTTGACCATGAAAAACATCATCGATCAATTCGTTGTGTTCCGCTTTTTTAAAGTAAGGCAAAACTTCATCATAAGACCAGCCGGAATTTCCTAGTTTTGACCAATGATCGTAATCCCAACGATGTCCTCTCACATAGAGCATGGCATTTATTGAACTCGATCCTCCTAATGTCTTTCCTCTCGGTTGATAACCTTTTCGATGTTCTTCAGGTTCATCTTTCATGGTGTGGGTTTGACCTGTCGGATCAGCTACAACGACTTCTGTGGCTGGTAATTTTTCTTTAGCGAAACCCTTTTGAGGTTCGGTTTCAAAAGCCCAATTCATCTTGCTTGTTGGCCCCATGTAAGCAAACAGGGCGGGTACGTGAATTCTTACATCTTTATCTTTGGAACCTGCTTCAATTAGACAAACTTTGTGATTTGGATTTTCTGAAAGTCTCCCAGCTAGAACACAGCCAGCTGAACCTGCTCCTAAAATGATGTAATCGAATTCATTCATTGGTTTTCCTCTGAAAAGATTATTTTATGAATTTTTAAAATTTATTCCATAGTGATGGAAATTTTTCCAAAATGTTTGTTATCGATCTGATGTTGAAAAGCTTCCGCTAATTCAGCCAAATCAAATGCATCGCTAATAACAGGTTTGATTTCGGAATTATCCAGATATTTAACCATAGCCTTTTGCGATTGATGATTTGCCATCGCAATTCCACTGGTTCTGACTTGTTTAAGAAAAATTCGCGGTAAAACCAATTCATTTGCTGCAGGCCCACTTAATACACCAATCAAGGCAATATGGCCGCCAAGTTTAACTGCCCGAATGGATTCATTGAAAGTTTCTCCGCCTCCTACTTCAACAACATGATCGACACCTTCATTATCTGTGAGCTCCAAAACTTTTTCTCCCCATTTAGGATGTTCTTTATAATTAATTATCTCATCTGCTCCAAGAGCTTTTAATTTTTCAGCTTTCTCTTCAGATGATGTTGTAGCTATAACCTTGGCCCCCATTTCTTTGGCAAACTGTAAAGCAATAATTGAAACCCCTCCGGTACCTTGAACCAAAACAGATTCTCCAGATTGCAATCTCCCTTCATCTACAAGTGCTCGCCAAGCAGTCAAACCCGCACAGGGTAGAGTAGCTGCTTCTTGTAAGGACCATTTTGAAGGCATTTTAGTAACGGCAGTTTCTTCAATAGCAATATACTCAGTGGCATAGCCATCCTGATTATCTCCAATAAAACTCAATAACTCATAACGCGGAGGCCCATCAATCCAGTTAGGGAAACACGCACTCATGACCTTATCTCCAACTTTCCAGCTTTTAACTGCTGTTCCAATCTCAACTACCTCGCCGGCAGCGTCACCCAACAAAACACGTCCATCATCGGTAGGAATCAATCCCAGGGCACACATTAAATCGTGGTAGTTAAGGCTACTTGCATTAACTTTGATTAAAATTTCGTTATCTTTTGGTTTAGGAATTTCCAATTCATTAAGTTTGAATTTATCCAACCCCCCAGGTTTTGCCAGTTGCATCTGTCTCATAATTTATTCCTCGTGTGTAAGATTTTAATTAGAACAAAAAAGTCCTTTTTTTAGAATGAAAACTAAGGATTTAAAAAGAATAAAAAAATGTTTTTTTATAACTTTTGTGAAATTAGTTATAATTTTTTGTAAATTTTAAGCGAAATCCCCTTCTTACATCTAGTAAAAAAGCCTATAAGTACTATACTTTCGTCGATTTTGATCGATTGTAAATATTTGAAACAGCAAAATTTCAATTTGAGTGCAAAAATCGACATTTTTGTTAATTTTTCATCAATTTTGGCCTTTTTTTGCAGTTGTATAATGCCCTCGATCTTAAAAAAGGAACTTATTTTAAAGATCATCTTTTTAAATGAACTTTTAAAAGATTAATCTCTCTAGTAAGTATCTTAATTAACCATCAGCTTAAAGGAGTTAGCGATGATCAATAGAGTGGTAACAGGAACTTTAGGATTTTGTTTTTGCCTCTCTTTTATTCTTTATTTAGGAGTGATAGCAATTAACTTTTTCTAGTACTCTAAAGAAATAAATTTATAAAGTTCTCCCCCCCTAATCCCCTTGCTTCGGCAAGGGGATTTCTTTTTTGGAAATAATAACTTAGAGTGCGGTATGACCAAACAATGTGAAGAGTGCCTTAAAGAACTGCCTTTCAGTTACTTCTCCAAACAAAGAGGCGGCTTGATGGGTCTCAGAAGAGTTTGTCGATCCTGCGAAAAAAAGAACTTCTGCTGAATACCTAAGACGAACAAGAAATCTCTAACTTTTTACCCCATTCTGGAGGAGCTTTAGCAAAGTCATCAAATTCAGGGTTTTCTGCATAGGGATTTTTTAGGACTTCTAATAACTTTATTAATCTCGTAAAGTCAGATTTTTCTGCATCTTGGATTGCTTCTTGAGCTAAATAATTTCTTAAAACAAATTTTGGATTTGCCTGTGCCATCATTTTTCCTCTCTTCTCGGGAGAGATTTGTTCAAGACTCAAACGACGTTGATATTGTTCATACCAAGCTTTACCTTCCGCATCTTCGAACAGAGAATTTGGATCTCTTGTAAAACCCCTAAAGGTAATAGTGTAGTCTTTTTTATTTTTCTGCATCCACGAGAGAAAGGCTTCAATCAATTTTAAATCATCTGATTGTTCAATCGTCAAACCTAATTTCCTTCTGAAGATTGCAGTAAGTTCATCATAGAAAAATCGTTCATAGGAATTGATAATGTCTTTGGTTCGCTCAATTTCAATATGATCTTTTAGGGCTGCAGCTAGCGCATGACAATTCCACAGGCCTATTGAAGGTTGGTTATTGAATGCGTACCGACCGCCGAGATCTGAATGATTACAAATAAAACTAGGGTTGTATTCATCTAAAAAACCAAACGGCCCAAAATCAAAAGTTTCTCCCAAGACAGACATGTTATCGGTATTCATTACACCATGAGCAAAACCAAAAGCTTGCCATTTAGCAATGAGGCTTGCCGTTGAAGAAACTATTTTTTCGAACAAATCGGTATAGCAGTCTTCGGACTCTTTTAAATCAGGAAAATAACTTTCAATTACATGATCAAGTAAAATAGGGATAAGTTCTGACTTTTTGTTGTGCATGAGGTATTCAAAGTGCCCAAAACGGATATGAGTTTTTGCTACTCTTACCATCATTGCTCCAAATTCGGTCGTTTCTCTAAAGACCGGTTCATCACTACCGATCATTATTAGTGACCTTGAACTTGGAATGCCAAGATGATGCATAGCCTCGCCACACAAATATTCTCTGATCGTCGATCTTAAAACTGCGCGGCCATCACCAAATCTGGAGTAGGGTGTTTTGCCAGCACCTTTAATGTGTAAATCCATCAAGCCTTCTTTGGTTTGTATTTGACCCAATAAAATACCTCTACCATCTCCTAATTGAGGGACCCAAGAACCAAACTGATGTCCGGCGTAGGCCATGGATAGAGGTGCGCTGTGCTTAAAAGCTTTGTTGCCATTTATGTAAGGCACCAAATCTTCAGCATTAAGATCTTTTGGAAACCCTAAAAGCTCTGCGAGCTCTTTATTGAAATGTATCAGTTTTGGATTATCAAAAGGTGTCCAATTTTGCTTATGAAAAAAATCTTCTGGTAAATTAGCAAAAGGATTTATAAATTTAAAGTTTTCTAGTTCATGCATATTTGCTAATTATATAGGTTAGAATTTATCTCATGCTAAAGGATGAAAAACTAAATTTAGACTTGTATCAAAACCTCAATTCAAATCAGGCACCTGAGGATTTTCATCATGTGGCTTTTAAAACCATCAACTATGAAGCTATGATTGATTTTTATTCCAGGCTTTTTGGTTGCGAACCTTTATACACCAGCAAAGAATTAACTTTTTTAGCTTTTGATGAGGAGCATCATAGGGTAGCTATTGCTAATACTTCTGGCGTTCTTAAAAATCTTGGATTCATTCCAAAAACCATTATGAGATTTAAAAACTGGATGAACCGCTCGTTTCCATCAATTGTTGGATTGGATCATATTTCTTATAAATTAAATCCAATAGAAAAATGGTTCGAGTTTTACCACAAAGCCAAAGAGCAAGGACTGGAACCTTATTGGACTATAAATCACGGCTGGATAACTGGTATGTATTACAAAGATCCGGATGGTAATTTAGTAGAAATATTTTTTGAACATTGGCGCAATAAAGATGAATTCAAGACCAACATTTCTCCAGATTTTTCCGATGAACCCATCGGTACTAATATGGATATTGATGTGCTATATGACATGTTTAAAAAAGGAGCATCCTTTGAAGAGCTTATTCAAAAAGGCAATACTGTTCCAGAGGGCAAGAATCCAGTAGCCGGTATGGAAGCGGTTATGAATATGCGCAAAAAATTTAAATAACTAAATCTTTAAAAAATTTTTTTAAAATCGTCACAAATTCTTTTTAAAGCATAGTCGACTCCATTGACTAACATCATATTCACAAAACCATGAATATAACTGTCGTGGGTTCGATGATAAATCTCGACATTGGCTTGTCTCAAAGCTTGCGCGTATTGATCACCTTCATCTCTCAAAGGGTCAAACCCTGCAGTGACTACTACAGCTGGAGGGTGACCAGAAAGATCTTCTGCAAACAAAGGCGAAACCAAAGGGTCTTTTCTTAGTTCATCGTTTTCAAGGTATTGATCGCGAAAGAATTCCATTGAGGCTTTAGTCAAAAAGAAGCCTTCAGCCATCTCATCCATAGAAGGATGTTTTAAAGTAAGGTCAGTAACTGGGTAAATGAGTAATTGTGCTTTTGGCATTGAAAGTTCTTCTTGTTGGCGTTTCACACACAAGGCGGCAGATAAATTTCCACCAGCACTATCGCCACCAACCGATACTCTATTTGGATTAACTCCTAAATCCGAAGCATTGTCCTTAACCCAGTTGAAGGCAGCTTCGCAATCGGCCAAGGGAATGGGGAAGGGATGCTCTGGTGCTAAACGATAATCCACCGAGAAAATCTTTGCTTTGAGTTCTTTTGCTAAAAATCCTGTAAAAGCTTCATGCGACTCAATGCTACCAATGACCCAACCGCCACCATGAAAATAAACCACTGCAGGATAGATGTTCCCAATGGATTCTGGTGAATATTCTCTAACTATTATCTCTGCACCATTAGATTTGATGAGGTGATCGGTGGTTTTGACTCCTGAGGGTAGGGGCAAAGAAATTAAACCTCGACTTTCTTCAAACTCTCTGCGTAATTCTACAGCAGGCTTCATTGTATCAAGTTTGGCACCGGTATCTTCCATCACTTTTAATAGGTATTGAAAACCGGGATCCAACTTCCGATAGCCTTTTTCAATTTGCTCTTTACCCGACCATCTTATCAGTATGTTTGCAGGTAATTTGAATAACAGTCTAGCTAGAAAAGCACGCATCAGAATAGTTTAATTCATTTTTGTTTGCGCCACACCCAAGGTGCAATTGGATCTTTGGCTCGCCACAAGCCTAAATTTTCTGCTTTAGCTTGATCTTGATACTTATATAAAGAGGAATTTTTTGCGTACTCATCATAAACCCAGGCAAAACCAAACTTAACCATCAACATATTCACATTCAATTCATTGGAAAAAAGGTTGCCTAGAACTCTTCCATAGCGATCTTCTCCTTGAGCAATGAGTGTTACATCTTTTTCATAAAGCAACCTATTTAAAAAGTTTTTCGATTGAGCGCCAAAGGGTTGATTCATTTCTGGTGCATCAATTTCTACCAAACGAACTTTTATTTCCTTCCCTTTGGCTTCCGCTCGAATGGTATCCCCATCAATCACTCGAATATTCTCTAACGGAGTATATGAAATTAAAAATGCCGCATTAAAGCTCAACGATAATATTAAAATAAACTTCATAATGTTAAAGTTAATCGTCTTTGAGGTCGGCTGCACCTTTATTCAATTCTCTCCCCAAGACGTTTATTCTAGTTTGCAGAGAAGAAACTTCTTTGATGGAAGCCTCCAACCTTTTGGTAACTGCTTCTGTGCTTTTATCAAAGCTATCAAACTGCGTTTTTATTCTTCTCACCACTTCAGCAACCTTTTCTGCTGTTTCATTGAGTTGCAGATAATGATGCCCAATTCTGATGGTATCGAGAAAAGCAGCTAAAGTATTTGGTCCTTGGATAAGAACTTTTTTTTCTGTTAAACAATCTTGTCTGAGATTTTCAATATCGTCGACTAGGTCAATCAGTTTTTCAGAGGCAATATAAAGAACCGCATAATTGGAGGTTGTATTTTGTCTTATATATTTTGATGCTATATCATCAGCATCTCTCAAAATGGCGGTTCTTAAATCTCGCAAAACACTCCCGCGCTCATCGTCACGACTGGCTTCCTGATACTGCCTGTATTGACCTGCATAAAATTTCGAATCAACGGGAATCGTTAAGCCGTCCGCAGTTTTGACCGCGCAATCTACACGGTCTTGGGTTTCTTTGTTGATTTGAGCTTGAAAGGTGTAGCTACCATCAGGCAATATTTCTTTGACAATTGATTCTAGATTCCACTCTCCCAATCTGCCGGTAGTGACGTTTCCACCCAAAAATCTATTGAGCTCGTTAATTGGCGTCGTTACTGAAGCCAACTGGTTTTCAATTTCATTGAGATCTTTGGAGACTGAATCAATCTTATTTTCCAAGTTTTCTGACTTACCAGATTCGATGGTTTTTTGATCTCTTAGTTTTAAAAAAATATAAACTACAATTGCAAGCGTACAGACGGATAAAATTAAGGTCAGGATGGATAAGTCCATTAGAACTGTGCTTTGAATTGTCTAATTGAGACCAAAAAGATTAAAGAACAACAAATTAAAACCCACCCTGGGATGGAAATTCCCAAAAGACTCCACATGACCTCAGCGCAATTTCCATCTCCAATGAAAAGTTGAATCAATGCGTCTGAAATGAAGTCGTTCTCTAAAAGATAATTTAAATCAGGTCCGCAAGATGGAACTCTTTCTGGCGGCAATGATTGCAGATATAAATGCCTTACTGCGGAGGCTCCTCCCACCAGACTAAAAAAACCTGTCAAAGCTAAGTAAAATTTTCCTAAATTATTATGCAGTATGCCAATCAGAGCTACAGCTCCAGCTAGAGCAACAGCTATTCTTTGCACGATACACATGGGACAGGGTTCGAGCCCAAGTTGGTATTCCATGTAAAATGCAGTGGCAATTAAACCGATGCAAGCGAGCAAAATTAAAGTTAAAACAACACGCGTTTCTTGCACCAAATTCATGGTATAAGTATAACGAAATTTAGGTAAAAAATTTTATGGCAAAACCAGAAAGCACTGCAGACACTGACTCCGTCATTCTCATCGATGGGTCTTCTTATGTGTATCGTGCCTACCATGCTTTACCACCCTTAACAACCTCTACCGGACAGCCAACCGGTGCCGTAAGAGGGGTAACCACCATGGTGATGCGAATCTTAGAGGACCATCCAAACTCACCCATTGGCATGATTTTCGATGCCAAAGGCGATACTTTTCGCCACGACATGTATAAAGAATACAAAGCCAATCGACCGCCGATGCCAGACGATTTGCGTCCGCAAATTCAACCCATTTACGACATTGTTGAGGCCTTGGGCATCAAGATTTTTGTAGTTGATAATGTCGAGGCCGATGATGTGATTGGCACGCTTGCCAAGCAGGCGGAAGAAAAGGGTATTTCGACTGTGATTTCCACTGGCGATAAAGATTTGGCACAACTCGTAACCAAAAATATCAAATTGGTGAATACCATGACCAATGAAGTTCTGGACCAAAAAGGGGTGGAGAAAAAGTTTGGTGTAACCCCAGAGCAAATCATCGATTACTTGGCACTAGTTGGGGACACCTCGGATAACATTCCAGGGGTAAATAAAGTCGGCCCCAAAACTGCCGTTAATTGGTTAAGCAAATATGGAACGGTTGAAACCATTATTGAAAAAGCAGAAGAAATTACCGGTAAAGTTGGCGAATACTTACGCGAAGGCATAGAGCAACTCAAACTCTCGCAACAATTAACCACCATTAAAAAAGATGTCGCATTGGATTTTGGGATTGAGGACCTGGCAGTAGGGGAAACCGATCAAGCCAAGTTGCACAAGCTATTTACCGAACTGGAATTCAAGACTTTATTAAAAAGCGCAGAAACAAAAAAAACTCCAGCAACAAGCTCCAATGGCTCAGCTTCAAAAGACAATTACCGCGCCATTCTGAGTAAAAAAGATTTGGATGGTCTCATTAAGGAATTGAAAAATGCCAAAGTCTTGGCTTTTGATACCGAAACGGACTCATTGGATTTTACTCAAGCCAATTTGGTCGGCTTATCAGTTGCAACAGATGAAGACAATGCATACTACATTCCTGTAGGTCACGATTACGAAGGTGCGCCTAAGCAGCTCGATCGAGACGAGGTTTTAAAAAAACTCAAACCCATCATTGAAAAGACTCCTTTGATCGGCCAACACTTAAAATTCGATCGCAATGTTTTGGCAAATTACGATATTCATTTGAATGTTATTGAAAACGACACCATGTTGATGTCTTACGTCTATGACCCAACTGCGACCCGTCATAATTTGGATGCCATGGCGAGTCATTATTTAAATGTCAAAACCACAACTTTTGAGGATGTTGCAGGTAAGGGCGTCAAACAACTTACTTTCAATCAGATACCTTTGGAAAAAGCGAGTGACTATGCAGCAGAAGATGCAGATATCACTTTTCGTTGCTATTCCCATTTGAAACCAGCTTTGGCAAAGACTCCTTCTTTGGAAAAAGTTTTGCATGAAATTGAATTACCCTTGGTGCCGGTGCTCTCCGATATGGAACAAGCCGGAACTTTAGTTAATGAAGAAGCATTAAAAATTCAATCCAATAATTTAGGTCAACGTATCAGTGGGCTTGAAGAACAAGCTTATCGAGAAGCGGGTAAAGAATTCAACTTGGCTTCTACCAAAGACTTAAGAGCAATTTTCTTTGATGAGATGGAACTCCCGGTCGTGAAAAAAACCCCTGGTGGTCAACCCTCTACGGATGAGTCAGTTTTACAAGAATTAGCCAATCATTATGAATTACCAAAAATTCTCTTGGAACATCGCACTTTGGCAAAATTGAAAAGTACTTATACCGATAGTCTGCCGCAACAAATATCGAAAAAGACGGGTCGCGTGCATACTTCTTTTCATCAAGCTGTGACTTCAACTGGGAGATTGTCTTCTGCTGATCCCAATTTGCAAAACATTCCAATCAAAACTGATGAGGGTAGGCTTATCAGAACGGCTTTTGTTGCGCCCAAGGGATATCAATTGCTAGCAGTTGATTATTCGCAAATAGAGTTACGCATCATGGCGCATCTTTCTGAAGACAAAGGCTTGATTACCGCATTCGAAAATGGCGAAGACATTCATTCTGTTACAGCGGCAGAAGTCTTTGCTGAACCAGGTGAAGAGGTCACTGCAGAACAACGTCGTGGCGCTAAGGCGATCAACTTCGGTTTAATTTATGGCATGTCGGCCTTTGGGCTGAGTAAAGCTTTGAATATTTCTAGACCTTTAGCTGCTGACTATATTGATTCATATTTTCACAAATACCCTGGCGTTAAATTGTATATGGAACGCACCAAGGAGCTTGCTAAAGAGAAAGGTTATGTTGAAACTTTTTTTGGTAGAAGACTTTATTTACCTGGCATCCACAGTGGACGCAGTCGAATGGCTGCAGAAAGAGCAGCAATCAATGCGCCCATGCAAGGAACTGCTGCTGACATCATGAAAATTGCGATGATTGAAATTCATGAGTGGTTGGCCAAGGGCAAAGTTGATGCTCGGATGATCATGCAAGTTCATGATGAAGTAATTTTAGAGGTCAAAGATCAAGACGCTTCCAAAGTCGAGCAAGAAGTTTCAAAAATCATGCAAAATGCAGCGGAATTGAAAGTGCCTTTGGAAGTTGAAAGCGGTCTGGCTTCCAATTGGGGCGAAGCCCACTAGTTTAAGAACTTTTTCAAACATCCTCAGTCTAAAAAACGTTCTCCTAAAAAATAAGGAAATACATAATCCTTGTGGCCCGTCAGCATCTCTCTCCCCTGAAAACTGCTGACGGGTTTAAACTTCTAAGAGCAGTTTAATTTTATTTAACAAAGTTTCCAAACCTATTTTTTTGGTTGCAGAAAATACCAGTGAGTCAACAATAGTTGGGTAATCAGCTATTTTTTCCGAGACAACTTTAAGAGTATTTTGGGTTTCTTTGCTATTAAGTTTATCGGCTTTGGTCAAAACCAAATGAATGGGTAAATTCAAAGAATTGCAGAGACTTAAAAATTCCAGATCTTTGTTTTGAAAAGGGTGACGCATGTCCATGATCAAAATCAAATCGGTTAGGGCTACTCTTTTTTTCAAATAACTCAAAATCAGTTTGGCCCAAGCATTTTGATCTTGCTTACTGGCTTTGGCGTAACCGAAGCCTGGTAAATCGACTATTTTTTTTGCTTCGTCATTTGTTAAATGAAAAAAATTGATGGATTGGGTTCTTCCTGGTGTATTGGAGGTTTTGGCTAATTTTTTCTGATTAGCCAAAGCATTGATCAAAGTGGATTTTCCAGAATTTGATCTGCCGCAAAGAGCAATTTCATTACCCGAGTCAGAAGGGAAAAGTTTGCTTTCGGTTGCAGCACAAGCAAAGGTCAGAGGCAAAGGTTTTGACTTATAACTCATTCTTCTAAAATCAGGAAAAACAATATTCTATAGTATATAATTGCCAACCATTTAGCCCACTAATAAAGAATAAATGATAAAAAAATTATTACTTCTATCGTTTTTGGTAAGTTCCTTTAGCGTTTTTGCAGCTGCCGCTGAAGAAATGTCGGAAGCCAAACCAATGAAAAGAGGAGATGCTGAAAAAGGATCTAAACTTGTTGGAACTTGCGTTGCTTGTCATGGCGTTGATGGAAATAGTGTTGTGGGCCAGTGGCCAACTTTAGCCGGTCAAAGAGAAAGTTATCTTTTTGAGCAACTTGAGCACATCAGAGATGAAGAGCGAGTTATCGCGGTTATGAAAGGCCTTTTGAATAATTATTCCGACGATGATTTGAGAGACATGGCAGCTTTTTACGCAAACCAAAAAACCAAAGTCGGCCAAGCTGATGAGACAAATTTAGAACTAGGCCAACAGATTTATCGAGCTGGAAACTTGGCTTCAGGAGTGCCGGCTTGCACCGGTTGTCATGGACCTGCGGGTAAAGGTTTAGAGTCTGCGCAATATCCAATGCTCGGTGGTCAAAAGGCAGAATACGTAGTCACGAGTTTGATTGCTTATCAAACTGGAGAGAGAGCTATCGACGAACATGGCAAAATCATGCAAGGAATAGCTTCAAGACTTACCATCGAAGAGATTAGGGCGGTCGCCAATTATGTTTCAGGCCTGTATTAAAAAACTTTTACTAGTTTTCATTTTTTCAATCAGTTCGGTGTTAATTGCCGAAGATTACCAAGCAGGCAAACACTATCAGGTTTTATCTGAACCCATCGCTACCAGAGATTCAAAAAAAATCGAGGTCATTGAGTTCTTCTGGTTTGGTTGTGGCCATTGTTACAGCCTAGAAAATCAACTCAATAGCTGGGAGAAAAAACTTCCTGCAGATATAGATTTTTGGCGCTCTCCTATTACTTGGAATGATATGGCTAAAACGCATGCCAAATTGTTTTACGCTGCTGAATTTTTTAAAAAGCCGGATATCATTGCGAGTACTTTTGTTTCCATTCATGCCAACCAGCGTATGATGACTTCCGATCGAGAGTTAGAACCTTTTTTTGCTAGCTACGGCATAGCTCAGGATCAATATCAATCTTTGTTTAACTCTTTTGCTATGCAAAACAAAATCCGTAGAGCTGACACTTTTGGACTCAAATATGAAATCCGAGGAGTACCTGCTTTTATCGTCAATGGAAAATACAAAGTATCAGCCTCACGACAAGTTGGGACTTCCGAACTTTTGGATGTGGTCGATTACCTCATTAACTTAGAAAGGAAATAACATGAGATACAAATCAAACCTGTTCATTCCAGGTCACACGCTCGATCGTTTGGACCGAGGTCTCAATAGCAACGCCAGTGCTTTAATCATCGACCTTGAAGACGGTTGTCCAGAAGATAAAAAAATCGATGCACGCGAAGAATTGATTGGTCTTTTAAAAAAAGGGAACGTATTTACCAAACCTTTATTTGTAAGAGTCAACGATGCTATGAATGAAAACGGCAGACAGGATATTGATGCTTTATCGGATTTTGAAGATCAAATCGAGGCTATCATTCTTCCCAAAACACAAAGTTTTGATTTTTTAGCAACGCTTGCGCCCATGATCGCATTTGAAAACAAATTAGTTCCTTTAATTGAGACGCCAAGAGCTGTCGATACCGTTACACAAATAGCAGCATTTAAAGGAGTCATTGGTTTGTTCTTTGGAGCTGCTGATTTTTCTGCAGGTATGGGTTCTAAATTAGCATGGGAACCGCTTTTGTATGCTCGACATAAAGTAGCTTTGGCCGCAGCTATGTACAACCTCTTTACCATTGATGCGCCATTTTTCTATATCGATAATGAAGAAGGTCTTATAGAAGAGGCTGAAAAAGTGAAGAACCTTGGTTTTACAGGAAAAGCAGCAATTCATCCTTCGCAAATCGATTTTATAAATGATGCGTTTGAGCCTACCAAAGAAGAAAAAGAGGAAGCCAAAAAAGTCCTTGAGGAATACCAAAAGATGGATGGCGGAGCTGTTAAAATTGATGGCAAAATGGTTGACGAGCCTATTGCAGAAGCGATGCGTTTAAAATTATCTTTAGGAGATAAAGAACAGGAGGACTAGCATGTCAAAGTCCAGCAAAGATTTAGGTAACAATAGATTTAGAGAATCCTTCGGTCGTTACTTTGAAGAATTTGAAGTAGGCCACATATACGAACACCGTCCTGGTAGAACCATTACCGAGTCGGACAACACCTGGTTTACGCTTTTAACCATGAATACTCATCCGCTTCATTTTGATAAGGAGTATGGCAAGGCAACAGAATTCGGGAAAAATTTAGTAAACAGTACGTTCACCGTATCTGTGATGGTTGGTATGAGTGTGAGTGATATTAGTCAAAAAGCCATAGCCAATCTTGGTTGGACCGACATTGTACTTCCACATCCCTTATTTGTCGGTGACACTCTATATGCAGAGTCGGAAGTTTTAGAAACGCGTCTTTCCGAATCCAGGAAAAATGCTGGCATCGTTACTGTAAAAACAATTGGTAAGAATCAAAATGGTGATGTTGTAGCTTCCTTCAAACGCTCAGCTTTAGTTCCGACCAAAGGTAATGCGGTAGACGATAAGATCGATTATTAAGTTGAAGCAATCTTTAAAAGGCATAAAAGTTCTTGATTTAACCCACATGTTGGCAGGTCCTTACACGACTATGATTCTGGCTGATTTGGGTGCCGAAGTTGTAAAAATCGAGCAACCAAAAACAGGCGACATTACCAGAAATCTGCTGAAAGACGATCCAAAGTATTCTTTGGATGGGATCGGTGCATATCATCTAACTTTAGGTAGAAACAAAAAAAGCGTTGAATTGGATCTCAAATCTGAAGAAGGCCTAAAACTTTTCAAAGAGTTGGTCTCAGTTGCAGATGTTGTTGTAGATAATTTCAGTCAAGGCGTAACGCAGCGTTTGGGCATTGATCATCAAAGCTTAAAAAAAGTTAATCCAAAAATCATTACCTGTTCAATCAGTGGCTTTGGCGATACTGAATTAAATCGACCTGCCTATGACAATCTCATTCAAGGTTACGCTGGAGCAATGTCCATCACAGGAACAGACAAAGAAAATCCTGTTAAATCCGGCATCCCTATAGCTGACTTAGGAGCTGGACTTTATGCGGTGATTGGTATTTTAAGCGCTATACAGTCTCGAGAAAAAAATGACTCCGGCGAACATGTGGATATTTCCATGCTGGATACTCAGGTGAGTTTATTAACTTACATGGCTACCATGCATTTTCTCTCGGGTGAAAATCCTGAGCCAATTGGAAATCAACACATGAATCATGTGCCGTTCAATTCTTATAGAACTTTGGATGGTTTTATTCAAATAGGAGTGGTTGCTGAAGATTTTTGGCCCAGCCTCATTGAAGCGCTTGATCTAAGACAATTGGATACTGAAGAAAATAAAGTAAGAATCGGTAGACTAAAAAACAGAGAAAATATTGATGAGGCTTTGCAAGAGATTTTTATTACCAACACCACAGAACATTGGTTGAAAATTTTACAAGAACACCGTGTTCCTTGTGGACCAATTAATACTCTTTCTGAAACTTTTGAAGACGCTGACCTATTAAAAAGAAATATGATCGTCGAGGTTCTTCAAGATAGTGGAACGTCTGTAAAAATGCCTGGTAACCCAGTGAAAATTTCTAATCACGATGAAGAATTTAGACGCTCACCAAAACTCGGTGAACATACTATTGAAATTTTCAAAAATTGGTTAAATAAAGACATTTCAGTTGACTAAGATTAAGACTGCCTACTCTTTTCAGGAACAATTTAGAGGATTAAACTAATTTCATCATTAAGGAGAGAAAAACATGGATGCGGAAAAACTCAGTCAATTAACTCAAAAAGTCATTGGTGATGCAGCAGGAGCAGTGGGGTTGTTACTTGCCTACATTGGCGACCAATCAAAAGTCTATACAACAATGGACGAACTAGGTCCTTCTTCTGTAAAAGAAATTGCAGATAAAGCAGGTCTCGATGAACGTTACTTAAGAGAATTTCTCTCGTCTAATGCTGCCAATGGCTATGTAACTTACGATCCCGCGGAGGACAAATTTTCTCTTTCGCCAGAGCAAGCAGCTGTCTTTGCGAAAGATGGTGAGCCTACCTGTTTGCAGGGGTACTTCCAGGCAATTGTTGGACAATATGCAGAACATGAAAAAGCCGTAGAAACTTTTCAATCAGGAAAAGGCAGACCATGGGGAGAACATCATCTGTGTTGTTTTTGTGGCACCGATAGATTTTTTAGGCCTGGGTATGTTGGGAATTTAGTTAGCAATTGGATTCCATCTTTATCTGGAGTTGAAGATCAACTTAAAGCTGGCGCTAAAGTGGCCGACATTGGTTGTGGATTAGGTTCAACGACAATTATCATGGCTCAGACTTATCCGAATTCAACAATTCATGGATATGATTTTCATGGCCCATCTATTGAAGAGGCTAGCGCTAGAGCAAAGGAACTGGGATTAACTAATATTGAGTTTCATGTGTCAGATGCTAGAGATATCCCAGATAATGGTTATGACTTTGCTTGTATCTTTGATGCTCTGCATGACATGGGCGATCCAGTAGGCGTTGCCAATCATATTAAAAATGTACTTTCCGATGAAGGAACCTTTATGCTGGTTGAACCTGCTGCAGCAGATAATTTAGAAGATAACCTCAATACTTTTGGCGGACTGGCCTATGGATTTTCAACAATAGTTTGTGTTCCTACTTCCAGAGCCCAAGACGTAGGTCTGTGTTTAGGGGCTCAAGCTGGACCAAAAAGATTAACAGAGGTCTTAAATTCTGCTGGTTTTAATCATGTTAGAGAATCAGCAAGAACTGGAACGAATATGGTTTTTGAGGTCAAACAAGCTTAATGCCCAAGGAAAATACTTTTCTTGAAAAAGCTTTATTGGTTCAAGTTGAGACCACGAAGGTTAGGCGGATCTTAAATTTTGAAAATTCTTTTGAAGAGTTTAGAGACCTTGCTAGATCGGCTGGAGCCAATATTTTAGAAGAAATTAAAGGCAAGCAGGAACTCGCATCGCCTAGATATTTTATTCAAAAAGGTAAGCTGGAAGAGATAAAGCAAGCCGTTCATAAAAATAAAATAGGTTTGGTGATATTCAACCACGCACTTTCTCCATCGCAGGAGAGAAATATCGAACGCTATTTAAAGGTCAGAGTATTAGATAGAACTGGTTTGATTTTAGATATTTTTGCAAGACGCGCTTTTAGTCACATTGGAAAACTTCAAGTTGAACTCGCCCAATTGTCACATCTGTCTACTAGATTAGTTAGAGGCTGGAGCCATTTGGAAAGACAAAAAGGAGGAATTGGTCTTAGAGGTCCTGGGGAAACTCAACTTGAAACAGATCGGAGATTGATTGGTAATAGAATCAAGGCACTCAAAAAGAAACTGACTAAAAGTCATAACCAAAAATCCTTAAATCGTTACGCCAGAAAAAAAGGAAAAAATAAAATAGTCGCTTTGGTCGGTTATACCAATGCAGGTAAAACAACATTATTTAATGCTTTAACCGGTGGAGACGAATATCAAGCGGATCAGTTGTTTGCAACTTTAGATTCGGTTACCAGAAAGAATTTAAGTCCTGGAAGTAGGGCAATTTTATTTACTGACACTGTAGGTTTTATTTCTGAAATTCCAACGGAGTTGATTGAATCATTCAAAACCACTTTAGATGATCTTAGATCGGCAGATTTATTAATCCATTTGGTAGACATCAATGATCCAGAAAAAGATCTGAAACAAAAAGAAGTTTCAAGAATTTTGAAAGATCTGAATGTTGATAAAATTCCACAACTTTTAGTGAATAATAAAATTGATAATCTTTCTGAAAAAAAGCAACAAGAGTTGGAATTTCAAAATCCTGAAGAACTTTTTATTTCCGCAGAAAAGAATATCGGTATTGAGCCTTTAAAGGAAAAAATAATAGAGAGAATCAGTAATGGGCTCTTTAAAGGTTGGGTATCGATTTCCCATCAAGCTTCAGCTGCCAGAGCTAGGCTTTATGAAGAAGGATGTGTTCGCGATGAGGTTATAAAGGATAACGAGTGGCATTTGAAATTAAATATCGGAAATGATTTACTCACCGATTACCTAAATTCATCGCAATTGAAAATTTTGCATGATGAGAATCAACAATCTTTAGAAGTTGGTGAGCCAGGCAGGACTTGAACCTGCGACCTTTTGCTCCGGAAACAAACGTTCTAATCCACTGAACTACTGGCTCAATACTTAAAATATTTTTAAATAAGCTTAAACTTTTCTCCGTACCAGAGATAGATTTAATTCTTTAGAGGTCTATAATCGCGGCATGAAAAAAATCTTCTTAATTGCTGTTGTATCAACAATGACTTTTCTTTTCGCTGCAGACATGCGTGAAGATGCAATTTTAAAAAGAATTCAACACCTTGGTTCCGTCTGCACTTCTGCAGATTGCGGTTTGAAGACTTCTGGTCCAGGTTGGAAAGTTTCTACCTCGATGTTTGCTGCTCCAGTGCAAGTTACTGATGCCAGCGGTAGAGATGGAAAAACAGTTTATGAAGCTGCTTGCACAACTTGTCATGCTGCTGGAATGGCTGGCGCACCAAAATTTGCTGATGCATCGAGTTGGGGAGATCGACCTAATAAAGGTCTGGCAACTCTAACCATGAACGTGAAAAATGGTTTAAATGCTATGCCTGCAATGGGTCTGTGTATGGATTGTACTGACGCTGAATTGGAAGCGTCTGTGCAGTATATGTTAGACGCTCTCTAAGTCCGCAATTCCCTTTTCTAAGTCATACCAAGAAACTATTTCGTTGGGCTTAAATTGCTTTTCCTCGGGCCAGTCGGCATCCAGCAAGTTCAGCCAAATTGCTTTCATGCCTAGTTTCACAGCAGCTTCAACATCATTATCTGGATGATCGCCCACGTGACAAATTTCTTCAGGGCTTAATTGAGTTATTTTCAAAGCTTCTTCAAACATTTTCGCTCCAGGCTTGCTGTCATTTACCATTTCAGCGTTCAAGTAAAAATCGAACAAGTGATCGATTTTCAAGGTTTCAATGCTGGCATTCCCGTTGGTTAAAACGCCAAGAGTGTATTTTTCTTTCAAAGATTTGAGAACCTCAAGGGTACCCTCGAAATAAGTGATATCGTGACGTAGTTTTAAAAAAATATCGAAAGCGTCTTTTGACGTTGTTTTTGCATCTTCATCGGAAACACCATTTTCTGTTAATAATGTTTCGATAACTTTCATACGAAGCTCAGACAAGCGATGTCTTAGAGAATTGTCTTTTGCAATGAGCTTTTGCCACATCTTTTGCTCCTGTTCTGTGAACAAAACTTTGGACATGCTTGGAAATTTATCGATTATCCAGTTGTTGGATTCTTTGTGCGCGTGGATGATGACTTCACGCAGCGGCCATAGCGTGTCATCAAGATCAAAAGTTACTGCTTTAATTTTCATTTTTTATTTTTTGCATGTGGATGGCTTTTATCGTAAACCTTGGCCAAATGCTGGAAATCCAATTTAGTGTAGATTTGAGTGGTACTTAGATTAGCATGTCCTAATAATTCTTGAACAGCTCTAAGGTCGCCACTGGATTCTAAAATATGAGTTGCGAAGGAATGCCTCAACATATGAGGATGAATGTAAGGCAAGCCTCTGTCTTGACTGATTTTTTTAAGTCGAATTTGAACCGTTCTTGGACCCAGTCGATTTCCTTCTTTATTCACAAAAACTGAAGTTTCTTCTTGTTTGGCAATAGTTGCTCTATGTGCAAACCATTGCTCCAACGCCTCAATCGCTTTAGAGCCAACAGGACAAAGTCTTTCTTTGTTACCTTTTCCTAGAACTCTGCACATTTGCTCTTCCAGCAAAAGATCTTTTAAGTTCAAGGAGCAAAGTTCAGAAAGTCGCAATCCAGAAGAATAAATCAATTCCATCATTGCTTTATCTCGATGTTCTATCCAACTTTTTGGTTCAAAATTCAAAAGTTTATCGATCATGTCCGTATCGAGTGCTTTTGGTAAAAGGGCATCCTGCTTAGGTGCGCTAATACCAACTGTTGGATCGTTGGTAAATTTTCCTTCGGCCTTGAGAAACTTAAAAAAACTCCTTAGGGAAGATAAAATTCTCGCAAGACTCTTCGGACTGAGACCTTTTCTTCTGTGCAAACCTAAAAAATTTCTTACTAGATTATTGTTAACCTTAGCAATGGTTAAAATTTTGTTTTCATTGAGAAAGATCTCGAATTTATTCAAATCATTTTTGTAACTCTTAAGAGTGTGTTCTGAGTAGTTACGATTTTCTTTAAGAAAACTTAAAAAAGATTCTATTAAGTTACTAATCTCGGTCTTCAATTAATCTATCTATTTGATGGCTCAAAACTTCCACTATAAAATTTAGAAATAATGTATCTTGGTCTCGAGTATATTTATCATCTACTGAAGAACCTAAAATTAATACTCCTGCAATCTTATTGGAATGTAATTTGCCAATAACTGCTTCTTTGATACCAGCTTGAGCACCAAAAGTTAAGGAGGCAATTTCATTGGAAAGCTTTCCTAAAAAAATATCTACTTCTTTAAAAATTTTAGAGAAAGTCTTAGTAGCTATTTCTGGCTCAATGATTCTCTTCGCGGATACTCGATACAGTTCTTCTTGAGTAAAGAAGAATAATTTACATTTTTCTGTACCAAGCTCATTCATAAAAAAACTTTCTGTAGCAATCAACAATTTTTCTAAGTCTTCGGCACTCAGAATAATGCTTATCAGTTTTCTAACCTTCGCAAAAAGCAGCTCATTCGCATTAGCGTTTAAAATAAAGTCTTTCAGTTGCGTACTTGTTGCTAAATTCTTGGATTTTATGAATTCAACTTGTTTTTCAATAAAGCTTACCGCTTCACCTGATTCATGTTTTATCTCTAAATGTTCTATAGCTTCTGGATGATCTATAAAAAAATCAGGATTTTCTTTTAAGAAATTAATTACTTCTTCGGGTTTAAGAGATTTACTAAAAAGTTTCATTTTAAAGATTTAACAAAACATCTTGTTTTCTGTATTCCGCGCTTCCTTGAAGCATAACTTTTGAATCATCTAAATTTACTTTAGTGAATACCTGGCCTTGATGAAAGTTTATTTTTAAATCTTGATCCAATTCTTTTTGAATTGCACATGCTACAGCTGCTGCGCAAGCGCCACTTCCGCAAGCTTGAGTTTCTCCCACACCTCTTTCAAAAACTCTTAAATTTATCTCTTGGGCATTTTTCATTTGAATAAACCCAACGTTTACACCATTTTTAAAAAAATCTCTTTCTTGCAAAAATGTTCCAAACTTTTGTACATCTAAAGCCAACTCATCATTAAAGATTACAGCATGTGGATTTCCTATCGAAACTGCAAAACAAGGAACTTTTTTATCATCAAATTCAATCTCAAAAACCTGCTCATTTTTATTTAGACCAATTTCAGAAGGAGATAGTGAAAATATATTTTCCACAATGTAATCATTTTTTCTTTTCTCAACAGTAACTTGATTAGCGCCTATGAGTAACTTCACAGTATCACTGATGGATATATTTCTATCGGATAGATATTTGGCAACACATCTCATGCCGTTGACACAGTTTTCAGCCTTACTGCCATCTTGATTAAAGATTTTTACAGAAAAATCTGCAATTTCTTTTTCTGGAGGTTCTATTACCAAGACTTGATCAAACTCAAGAAAATCTTCCTTATCAACAAATTTTGGGATGCTGTTTTTAGAGAAAGAAAAATCTTGCGTAACTGAATCTACAATTATGAAATTGTTACCTAAAGCCTCCATAAACTGGATATAGGGCATTAAAGTTCCTCTTCTTTTAAGAGATCATCAAAGGTTTCTGCTTTTCTGATAACTTTATGGCTTTTTTGATCAACTAAAATTTCAGCAGGCTTAAGTCGGGTATTGTAATTAGAGCCCATACTTGAACCATAAGCTCCTGCTGAATATACAACCAAATAATCTCCAGCATTTGCACTGACCTCGAAATCCGAACCAAAACTATCGGCAGTCTCACAGACGGGCCCAACCACAGAATAAAGATCTTTCTTTTCAGAAGACTCCACTAAATTCTCTATTTTGTGTCTTGCGTTATATAACGATGGCCTCATTAAATCGTTCATGCCGGCATCAACAATAAGAAACTTTTGACTGCCATTCTCTTTGATACCCAACACTTTGGTTATCAAAACACCTGCTTGCGCAACAATGGAACGTCCTGGCTCTAAAGTTAAGTTATATTTTGAAGAAAACTTTTTTAGTTTTTTTATCAGCTCGTTAGGTGAAAAGTTTTTTTCTAATTCATAGTCGATTGCTAAACCACCACCAACATCAATGTGATCTATTTCAAATCCCAACGAAACCAATTGGTCCGCTAAATTTTCAAGTTTTTCGTAAGCTTCAACCAGTAAATCTGTATTAGTTATTTGGGATCCAATATGGGCTGAAACACCAACTAAGTTTATTTTTTCAGTTCCATACTTCTTTGCCAAAGAAAGAGCTTCTTCTTCAGAAATACCAAATTTGCAATCGGCCTTGCCAGTTTCAATATAAGGATGAGATTCTGCAGCAATATCCGGATTTATTCTAAATGAGATTCTTGGCTTCTTATTAAGTTGTTCAAGCAGTTCCAATTCATATTCAGATTCTACGTTGATGGAAAATATTTCATGATCACAAGCAAGTCTCAATTCCTCTTTGCTTTTGCCAACTCCAGAAAAAACAATCTTTTTTGGATCTGCACCGATTTTTAAAACTCTTTTTAATTCTCCACCAGATACTACGTCAAAGCCCAAACCTTCATCTTTAATCAAAGACAAAATACTTAGATTACTGTTAGCTTTTACGGCATAGCAGGCTAGGTCCGAGGAAGATAAGCCAGCTTTATAAGATCGACAATTTTCTCTAATTGTTTCCGCAGAATAAACATAAAAAGGTGTTTCTAAGCTATCACTTAGCTCAAGCAAGTTAGCGTCTTCCGAATGTAAGACACCCTCGTTAAAATTAAAATGTTTCAAGTTCATTGATTTCTTCATCTTCAGGCAGATATAAAGGACCTTTTATGCCACACGAGCTTAGAAAGCCGAAACTGATTAGACATAACCCAAGTAAAAAAATTTTCATTTCTTTAAATAGTCTTTTGCTCTTTTAATTTCTTTTTTTATTTGTTGCAAAGCAGTACCTCCAATTGAGGTTTTTGCTTGGATAGAGTCGCTAGGGTCTATGTAATCAAAAACGTCTTGGGAAATCTTATTTGAAATTTTCTTAAATTCATCAAGCGACATTTCAAATAGTAAGAGATCATTGTCTTCAGCGTATTTCACTGCAGTTCCAGTAATTTCATGAGCCTCTCTAAATGGCACCCCTTTAATGACCAAATATTCGGCAAGATCTGTTGCAGTTAAAAAATCATCATAGACATCAGCAAGCATTTGATCGTTATTAAAAGATACACCTTTGATCATCTCGATCATGATGCTCAATGCTTCTGTCGCATATTCTATCGAATTGATTAAAGGTGCTTTATCCTCTTGGTTGTCTCTGTTGTAAGCCAGAGGCTGATTCTTCATTAAGCTTAACAAGGTCATTAAATTACCAACTGTTTTAGCAGAACCTCCTCTGACTAACTCAGCCATATCTGGATTTTTCTTCTGCGGCATAATCGAAGAACCCGTACATAATTCTTCAGGCAATTGAGCATAATTAAATTGCGAAGAAGACCAAATGATCAGTTCTTCACATATTCTTGAAAAATGAATAGCCATGACACTTATATTGAAAGCAACTTCTAAAGCAAAATCTCTATCGGATACAGCATCAATGGAATTTCTGGTAACTGAATCGAATCCCAAAGACTTAGCTAGTTTTTGTCTATCCAATTTAAACCTATTACCAGATAGGGCGCCGGAACCTAAAGGGCTTACCTTGAGTTCCTTTTTAGTTGCTGAAACTCTTTCCAAATCTCTTTTCATCATTTCGTACCAAGATAAGAGATAGTGCGCCAAACTTACCGGCTGAGCATTTTGCAGATGGGTAAAACCCGGCATCAGAGTTTCTAACTCTCCCTCTGCTCTAACAACTAAGTTTTTCATTAAATTTCTTAACAAAGATTCAATTTCAATACTTCTTTCCAAGAGAAACAATTTAAAATCAGTCACGACTTGATCGTTCCTGGATCTTCCGGTATGAAGTTTTTTTGCAGTCACCCCGATTTCTTTTTCAAGCGCGGCTTCGATATTCATGTGAACATCTTCCAAAGCTGGATTCCAATTAAAATTGCCAGCTTTGATTTTCTTTTTAATTTTTTTAAGACCAGTCTTAATTTTATTGCATTCATTTTTGGACAGCACCTTGGCTTCCATAAGCGCTTCTGCATAAGCAATCGAACCTTGAATGTCTTGACTATAGAGGGCTTGATCTACATCAACAGAGGACGAAAAATTCTGAGCAATTTGGGAAGGTTTTTTGGTAAATCTTCCTCCCCACGAGGGATTTTTTTTTGACATCAATACTTATAGTAATCAGGTTTATAAGGTCCATCAACATCTACATTTATGTAGTCAGCTTGATCCTTTGTAAGCTTTGTAATGACTCCTCCAAAACCTTCTACCATATATGATGCAACTTCTTCATCCAGTTCCATAGGAAGAACTTGAACTTTTAACATTTCTTGCTTTGTAGTTTCATCATTAATTGAGGCAAAACCTTGTTTGTATAAAAATATTTGTGCAAGAACTTGGTTGGCAAACGAGCCATCCATAATTCTTGATGGGTGACCAGTCGCATTAGCGAGATTTACTAATCTCCCCTCTGCCAGAAGAAGAAGATAGTCTTTATTATCCTTTCTAACACCTCTGTAAACTTTATGCACTTGAGGCTTTACTTCTTCCCAGGTCCATTCATCTCTCATGTATTGAGTATCTATCTCGTTATCAAAATGACCGATATTACTGACTATTGCTCCTGACTTTAAGTTATTCAAGATGTGTTTATCACAAACATTGAAGTTTCCAGTTGCGGTTACCACAAGATCAATATCACTCAGAAGCGTTTTATTGATTGATTCATCGTTGTTTAAATTTTCACCATTTAAATAGGGTGAAACAACTTCATAACCATCCATACAGGCCTGCATGGCGCAAATTGGATCGATTTCGGTAATCTTGACCACCATTCCTTCTTGCCTAAGACTCATTGCAGAGCCTTTACCAACATCACCATAACCAAAAACAAGAGCTTTCCTACCAGAAAGCAAAATATCCGTACCGCGCTTTATAGCATCGTTCAAACTATGTCTACATCCATACTTGTTATCGTTTTTAGATTTTGTTACCGAGTCGTTAACATTTATAGCAGGCACCTTAAGAGCACCTTTTTCCAACATTTCATACAGTCTCAATACCCCAGTTGTCGTTTCTTCTGAAATACCATTAATTTTTTCTAACATTTCTGGATATTTTTCGTGCACCATAGCAGTTAGGTCACCACCGTCGTCCAAAATCATATTTGCGTCCCATGGTTTACCATCAGACAGTATGGTTTGTTCTATACACCAATCAAACTCTTCTTCATTCATACCTTTCCAAGCAAAAACAGGTATGCCATTTTGTGCGATAGCTGCCGCCGCATGATCTTGAGTAGAAAAGATATTACAAGACGACCATCTCACAGACGCTCCCAATTCAACTAAAGTTTCTATAAGAACTGCAGTTTGAATTGTCATATGTATGCAACCCATAATTTTTGCGCCCTGCAAAGGTTTATCTTTGCCATATCTTTCTCTGAGTTTAATCAAAGCTGGCATTTCTGATTCAGCCAGTTCTATTTCTTTTCTTCCAAACTCCGCAAGAGAGATATCTTTTACTTTGTAGTCTTTGAATTCCATAATTATTTAAGTTGTCCTATTTTATCAGTTGATTCCCAAGAAAAACTTTGTTCTTCTCTTCCAAAATGACCATATGAAGCAGTCAGTTGATAGATAGGTTTTTTAAGATCTAACATTTCGATAAGTTTTTTGGGCTTTAGTTCAAAATTCTTTTCAACTAACTCAACAATTTTTGCTTCTTCTATCTTATTTGTATCAAATGTATTGATACTGATGGAAGTCGGTTCAGCTACTCCAATGGCATAAGAAACCTGAATCTCACATTTATCTGCAAGACCTGCGGCAACAATATTTTTAGCCACATATCTTCCAGCATAAGCGGCAGATCGATCAACTTTTGAAGGATCTTTTCCAGAAAAAGCACCTCCACCATGTCTGGCCATTCCACCGTAAGTGTCCACAATTATCTTTCTTCCCGTTAAGCCACAATCTCCAACAGGACCTCCTATTACAAAGCTTCCTGTTGGATTTATATAAATTTTTGTATCTTCATTAAGCCATGCATTTGAAATAACTGGTTTAATTATTTCTTCCATAACTCCTTCTTCAATAGTTTTTGCATCTATATCTGGATCATGCTGAGTTGATAAAACAATTGCCGAAACACTCGATGGATTTCCTTGATCGTCGTATAAAAAACTCAACTGACTTTTTGCATCCGGTCTTAGCCAATTCAATTTTCCATTTTTTCTTACTTCAGACTGCTTCTTAACTAGTAGGTGGGAGTAGTGAATTGGTGCAGGCATCAGAACATCAGTTTCACTAGTTGCGTAACCAAACATTAAACCTTGGTCTCCTGCGCCTTGATTCAAATCAGTTCCAGAACCCTCATCTACTCCGGCAGCGATATCAACTGACTGTTGTCCAATGGCATTTATAATTTCAACTGTATTGCCATTGAATCCTAGGTCATCATTGTCATAGCCAATTTCGTTGATCACTTCTCGAATAACTTTTTCTAAGTCAGGTTGAGCGGAGGAGGTTATTTCTCCTGCAATCACTACCAAATCGGTTTTAACCAAAGTTTCGCAAGCTACTCTGGCGTTTGGATCCTCTTTTAGGTATGCATCCAAAATTGCATCGGAAATTTGATCACACATTTTATCGGGGTGACCTTCAGAAACAGATTCAGACGTGAAAGTTTTGTACTCAGACATGACAATAATAAAGTCAGCAATTCTACTATGAACTGACCTTGAAATAGTAGAAAATAACATTTTAATTTCATGACTGATCAACAAAACCTAGCCAATGCTATAAGAGCTTTATCTATGGATGCAGTTCAGAGAGCAGGATGCGGTCATCCTGGCATGCCCATGGGAATGGCAGATATCGCACAGGTTTTGTGGACCAAACATCTTAAATATAACCCCTCAAATCCAGATTGGTTTGACAGAGATAGGTTTGTTTTATCCAACGGACACGGTTCCATGCTTCTTTATTCGCTACTTCATTTGACAGGTTATGATCTTTCTATAGATGAGTTGAAAAATTTCCGTCAACTGGGTTCAAAAACACCTGGACATCCGGAATGTGACGTGACTCCTGGAGTAGAAACAACGACCGGTCCGCTTGGGCAAGGTATTGCGAATGCAGTTGGTATGGCAATGGCAGAAAAAATTCTTGCAAAGAGATTTAATAAAAAAGACTGTCCAATAATCGATCATTACACTTACGTTTTTTGTGGTGACGGTTGTTTGATGGAAGGTATTTCTCACGAGGTTTGTTCTTTAGCTGGTACTCATAAACTGAATAAATTAATTGTTTTATATGATGACAATAAAATCAGTATTGATGGCAAAGTTGAAGGTTGGTTTACAGACAACACGCCCGAGAGATTCAAAAGTTATGGTTGGAACGTTATAGCAGAAGTTGATGGGCATGATTTTCAAAGTATCGATAAAGCTTTGCAAGATGCAAAATCATCTAATCTTCCAACACTAATTTGTTGTAAAACAGAAATCGGGAAAGGATCTCCCAATAAGTCAGGTTCTGCAGATGCACATGGCGCAGCCCTCGGCGAAGAAGAAATTATACTCACTAGAGAAAACATTAAATGGCAGCATGAGCCTTTTGAAATTCCCGAAGAAATTTATGAGGCTTGGGATCACAAAAAACAAGGACAAGAAAGTGAAGAAAAATGGCAAGAGATTCTTTCTGACTTTGAAAAAAACTATCCTGAAGATTCCAAAGAGCTGCATAGATTAATCACCGGAAGCTTGCCTAGTAATTTTGAATCTACCATCGAAAATTTAATCAACAATTTTTCTGAAGATGAAAATTCTTATGCCAGCAGAAAGTGTTCTGGTATGTGTTTGGATGCTATTGGTCCAATCATGCCGGAGTTGATAGGTGGATCAGCAGATCTTTCTCCTTCAAACAATACCGAATGGAAGGGAACCTCTCATCTTGCTGAAGACGGTTCAGGTAATTACTTAAATTATGGCGTTCGAGAATTTGGTATGTCGGCAATCATGAATGGCATGATCCTACATGGCGGCATTAGACCTTATGCAGGAACTTTTCTTACTTTTCTAGATTACGCTAGAAATGCCGTGAGGATGTCCGCCTTAATGAAATTACCTGTAATTTATGTATATACGCATGATTCCATCGGGGTCGGTGAAGATGGTCCTACTCATCAACCGGTGGAACATATTTCAATGCTAAGAATTACGCCTGGCATTTATACTTGGCGACCTTGTGATGGGGTTGAAACTGCTTGTGCGTGGAAATTTGCGCTGGAGTCAAAATCTGCACCGTCAGCATTGATATTATCCAGACAATCATTGGATGCTCAGAAAAGAGAAACGAACGACCCAATTTTTCTAGGCGGATACGAACTTGCTTCAGACCAAAATCCCAAAATAACATTGGTTGCTTCGGGTTCAGAAGTGGGCTTAGCCATGAAGGTTCGAGATCAGCTCAATGAGCAAAAAATTTCATCAAGAGTTGTCTCAATGCCATGTACCGAAATATTTGATGAACAATCACCAGAATATCAAAGAGAAACTTTGGGTGACTTGCCAAAAATTTTCATAGAAGCAGGGCAGAGTGATTTTTGGAAGAAATATTGTGAAGGAGATGATCAAGTAGTCGGTATCGACAAATTTGGCGAATCAGCTCCAATAGATGATTTGATGAACCACTTTGGTTTTACAGTTGAAAATATAATCGAACAAATTAATAAAACAATTTAAGTGGATTTAACAAATTCAAAACTATCCTCTTTTGATTTCGAGGGAAAAAGAGTTCTATTGAGAGTAGATTTCAATATTCCAATCAGAGACGAAGAAGTTCTCAACGACGAAAGAATGGTCAGGGCTTTACCGACCATTAAGCACTTATTGGAAAAAGCAAAATCTCTCAGAATCATAACGCATCGTGGAAGACCTCAAGAAACGGGAGCAGTTCAGCCTGAATTTTCGATTAAGCCAATAGCAAAAAGACTCTCTCAATTATTAGATATTCCTGTTCCAATAGCTGATTATTTAGATGATTTAGAGCAAGACAAAAAAATTATCATGTTAGAAAACATAAGATTTTTTCAAGGAGAAAAAGAAAACTCTACAAATCTTTCAAAAACACTGGGTAATTATGGAGATGTTTACATCATGGATGCTTTCGGTACTGCACATCGTAAGCAAGCATCTACTTTTGGCGTAATTGATTCAGTAGCTGAAGCAGGCGTTGGCTTTTTGGTTGAAGATGAACTCGAGGCTTTGAAAAAAATTTTGGTGAATCCAAAAAAACCTCTAATTGGAATTATTGGCGGCTCAAAGATCTCAACCAAAATTAATGTCATTGATTCGCTTACATCATACGTTGATAAATTAATCATAGGCGGTGCTTTGGCAAATACCTGCTATATGGCAATGGGAAAAAACATTGGAAAATCGTTGTTTGAAATAGACTATTTAGATGTAGCAGAAAAATTAGTTGGTAATGAAAAGATTGTATTGCCAGAAAATGTCGTTGTTTTAGATACATCTAACGATTCTGTATTTGAAAAGCATATTGATGATATAGCCAGTCATGAAGCTATCTGCGATGTAGGTAAAAAATCTTTGGACTATTTTCAAAAATATATTAATTCCGCTAAAACTGTTTTTTGGAATGGTCCTTTGGGTAAGTTTGAGGATCCAAGATTTTCTGTAGGGACTTCTGAGGTAGCAAAAATCATGTCTAAATCAAAAGCCTATAGCATTATTGGCGGCGGAGAGACTATTACCTCTTTTGCAAATATTAATTTAATGGATTCTGTAGATTATGCTTCCACTGCGGGAGGAGCTTTCTTAGAATATATAGAAAATAATTCCTTACCTTGCATAGATAAGATAATAACTAAAAATAAAGGATAGAAATATGAAATCACTGGAAGAAATTGCAACTTATATTGTTTCTGATGGAAAGGGCATATTAGCTGCTGATGAGAGTACCCCAACAATAGGGAAAAGATTTGCAACAATAAATGCTGAGTCCACGGAAGACTCCAGAAGGGATTATCGTGAGATGCTTTTTCGAGCTGATGGAATGAAAAATAATATTGGCGGAGTTATTTTATTTGATGAGACTTTGAGACAAGACGCAAAAGACGGCACTCCTTTAAAAGATATAATTTCCGAACAAGGTGCATTGCCAGGTATCAAGGTAGACAAGGGAATCAGCCAGCTTGATTCTTCTCCTGAAGAAAATATTACTGATGGCTTAGAAGGACTTAATGAGAGATGCGCAGAATATTTTGATCTTGGTGCTAAATTTACCAAGTGGCGTGCAGTTATAAAAATTGCCGACGGCCTGCCTTCCCAAGCGGCTATCAAAGCAAACATGGATGCTCTTGCTGATTACGCAAAAATAGTTCAAGAAAATCACATGGTTCCAATTGTCGAGCCTGAAGTTTTGATGGATGGCAGTCATTCCATAGAATCTTGTGAAGACGCAACAAAAAGATGTTTGAGTACTCTATTTGAATCTTTGGCAGAGAAAGGCGTTTTGGTAGAAGGAACCATTTTAAAACCCAACATGGTGGTCTCAGGAAATGAATGTTCGGAGCAAGCTGGAATCCAACAAGTTGCTGAAATGACACTGAATTGTCTATTGGAAAATGTGCCTAGCAATCTGCCAGGAATCACATTTCTTTCTGGGGGACAATCCGATGTTGACGCCACAGCTCATTTAGATGCCATGAATAAAATTGGTGGCAATCCATGGAAGCTCAGTTTTTCTTATGGCCGTGCTTTGCAACAGGCTGCTCTCAAAACTTGGAGCGGTAAACAAGATAATGAGCAAGCCGCGCAAGAGGCCTTCAGCCACAGAGCCAAAATGAATATGTTGGCAGCAAAAGGTGAGTGGTCAGAAAACTTAGAAGGCTAGTCTTTTATTTATTTATAAAAAATCTACTGGCTAAAAGTCCCATTTCATAAAGCAGCCAGACAGGAAGAGCCAAAAGCGTTTGTGAAAAAATATCAGGAGGCGTTAGAAACATTCCCACAACAAAACATCCTATGATCACGTAAGGTCTAGCACTAGAGAGTTGTTGAGCATTTGTAACTCCAGACCAAATCATCAGCATCAAAACAATTGGCACCTCAAATGCAAATCCAAAGACAAAAAGAATTCTAACAACAAAATCAATGTATTCATTGATGTCGGTCATTACCAAAACTTCCGAGGGAGAGGCTTGAACAAAAAAAGTGAAAATCAGTGGAAAAATTACAAAAAAAGCAAAACAAATACCTGCTAGGAACAAAACTATGCTGGAAAACAAAACCGCAAAAAAACCTATTTTTTCTTCTTTATACAAACCTGGCGCAATGAAGTTCCATAACTCAAAAAGTAAATACGGAATTGCTACAAATGTAGCCACATAAAAAGTAAGCCTTAATGGAGTCAAAAAGGGTGACACCACACCAGTTGCAATCATTGAAGAATTGGAAGGCAAGATTTCTGTTAAGGGATTGGCAAAAACAAGAAAAATTTCATTTCTAAAAAATACCAACACAAAAAAAATTAGAGCAATTGCGCCAAGGCTTCTTAAAAGAACATTTCGCAGGGAGTTTAAATGTTCAAGATAACTTTTTTCAGTCATCTTTATTTTCTTTGTTGTTTTGGAAGTCTTCCGAATATATCTCTTGTTTTATCTCTTGCGAGATTGAAGAGCTTTTTGAACGAATTAGCTTCACATATTCTTCTAATTTAGTGAGAAATCCCGGCAATCTTTTAGGACCTAAAATAAGTAAAGCAATGATTCCTATTAATAAGATTTCAAAGAATCCTATGTCGAACATTTAATCTTCTTTTTTGTCGTCTAAACTTTTATCTTCTTCTTTGACTGCTTTTTTAAACCCTTTAACAAAAGAACCTAAATCTCCACCAAGATTTCTAATTCTTTTGGTACCGAAGATCAAAACAATAATTGCTAGAATGATCAGCAATTGCCAAATACTTATTCCACCAAAACCCATTTATTCTTTCCTTCCTTTTTTTTCTTCTATTCCAGAAAGACCCTCTCTGCTTTCAAGTTCTTTTAAAACCTCAGTCGGATCGATTCCGTTATTAGTCAATAATACCATGACGTGAAACCATAAATCTGCAGCTTCATGAATAACCTTATTTTTCTCTGGATCTTCAGTTATTTCGGCAATTAGTTCGTCAGTCTCTTCAGCTATTTTTTCAATAATCTTCTCGTTTCCCTTTGCATACAAACTAGCTACATAAGATGAAGAAGGATCGGCATTTTTACGCTCCTTCAGTAAAGCACTCAATCTTTCTACGATGTTTTTCATTAAATAACTATTATGGCAACTAAAAGCAACGCAGTAACACCTATGTATATAAATTTATTATTGTTTTTTGTTTGCTTGATCTCTTTTTTTAAGTTTTTTATTTCCGAGTTGTATTCTTCTAATCTAGACAAGTTATCTAATATGATTTCAATTTTTTCAGGAAGTTCGTAAGCTTTTTCTGCCAAAGCAAAAGAATCATTTTTAAATCTTTCAAACATTGCCTTCGGGCTATATTTTTTTGCAACCCAAGATTGAATAAATGGCTTGGCTGTTGTCCACAAATCCAATTCTGGATAAATTTGTCTGCCCAACCCCTCAATGTTAATCAAAGTTTTGTTGAGTAGTAACAATGAAGTCGGAAGGGATAAATCAAATTTTCTTGTAGCATCGAATAAATAGAGCAACATTTCTCCAAATTTAATTTCATCGAAGGGTTTCTCGAAAATTGGATCCAAAACCGTTCTTATCACAACTTCTAGTTCAACTTCTTTTGTATCTTCGCCAACCCAACCGGCATTTATCATGGTCTTGGCAACTCCAGAATAATTTTTGTTGAACATTTCTGAAAGCATCTTGCCGATGATGAGTTGTTCTTTCTCAGTTAAGGAACCACAAATGGCATAATCAACGGCAACATAGGTAGGATTTTCAGGATTGGAATTGTTTACAAAAATATTTCCTGGATGCATATCGGCATGGAAAAAATTATCATCAAAAAGTTGTTTGAAGAAAATCTTTACACCTGTTTCGGCTAGGGCTTTTAAATTTATGTTTTCTTTTTTTAGTACCTCTATGTCCGTTACCGGTATTCCAGAAATTTTTTCCATGGTCATGACGTTTTTCGAAGAGAAATTTTCATAAACCTCTGGAATATACAAAAGAGAATTTTCTTTGAAGAAGTTTTTTGTTTGGATGGCGTTGGCGGCTTCTTTTTTTAGATCGGTTTCAGCAGTGATAACCAATTCATATTCTCTTATCAAATCCATCAGTTTTAATCTTCGAGCATCGGAGAGAATTAATTCAGCTAAACCGCCTAAAAACTTTATTGAATTAACATCAGCAGAAATTCTTTTATCCAAACCGGGCCGAACAATTTTTACAACCACCGATTTACCGTCTTTTAAAATTGCTTCGTGCACTTGAGCAATAGAAGCTGCAGCGAGTGGTTCTTCACTAAATGACTCGAAAATTTGATCTATAGGACTTTCCAAATCCTGCTCTACTATTTTGATAGCCTCTCTTGTTGAAAAAGGTTTTAAGTCGTTTTGAAATTTTTTTAAGACGCTTGATTGTTTTTCTCCAACAAGATCTGGTCTGGTTGATAAAAGCTGACCAAATTTAATAAAGAGCGGACCCATCTCCTCTAATGCATCGCTTAAACGATACTCTATTTCTTTTTGTTTTCTGAAGAAGATTTTTGGGAAAAAAAATAAAAGAGATAAAAGAACTTTGTTTGCCAAAGGATCAAGTAGTTCATCCAATCTGTATTTACAAAAAATATAAGAGATTCGAATCAGACTGAAAATAGCCATTTTACTTTTCCGCAATGTGAAGAGTTACTATGCCTGCTGTCATGATGTCATAGGAAATATTTTTAAAATTTACAGACTCAAGCATTTGTTTAAATTCTTCTTGCGATGGATGCATCCTTATTGATTCTGCAAGATATTGATAACTTTCCTCATCTTGAGCAAAAAATTTTCCAAGTTTAGGCAAAATCTTAAATGAATAGAAATCGTATAAGTCAGATATCAAAGGAGCTTCAGGCTTTGAAAATTCCAAGACTAAAAGTCTACCTCCAGGTTTTAAACATCTGTAAAAATTTTTTAAGGCTTCAAGCTTATTCGTTACGTTTCTAATTCCAAAACCTATGGTTATGCAATTGAATCTGTTATCGGGAAAAGGGAGGTTTTCAGCATCAGCAACAGCAGTTTTTATATTCAATTTATTTTTATCAAGACTTCTTGCTTTACCTAGCTTTAACATTTTCTCATTGATATCACTGAGGATGATTTCACCTGACTCCCCAACCAAATCTGACATTAAAATAGATAGGTCTCCCGTTCCTCCGGCGACATCTAAAACAGAATCTCCTTGTTTCAAATTAGAAAGCTCAACTGTGCCCCTCTTCCACAAGCGATGAATCCCGAAAGACATTAGGTCGTTCATAAGATCGTAATTTTCAGCAACAGAATCAAAAACACCCTTAACCATTTCGGGTTTTTCCGTTTTATCTACATTCTTATAACCAAAGTTGGTTTCGTTGTTTTCGTTGTTTTCGTTTTTACTCATTTCTTTGGAATCTGTTAGTATTGTAGTTTATTCATATGGAAAACAAATTAATTTGGCTAGACTTAGAAATGACTGGTCTAGAACCGCAATCCGAAAGAATTATAGAGATTTTCACCGCCATTACTAATGAAGATTTAACAGAAGTAATCGAAGGACCAAATATCGTTATATCACAACCTAGTGAATATTTAGACAACATGGATGATTGGAATCAAGATCATCATTCTAGATCGGGATTGTTAGATGAAGTTAAAAAGAGTGAGATTTCTCAAGAGGATGCAGAGTTGAGGACTTTGAATTTTATAAAAGAACATGTGGGAAAAAATAAGTCACCACTATGTGGAAACACAATTCACCACGACAGAAAATTTTTAACCTTGTATATGCCTCAGTTAGAGGAGTACTTTCACTACAGAAATATAGATGTAAGCTCTTTAAAAGAAGTTGCAAAAAGATGGCGTCCAGAAGTCACCATGGAACAAGCAAAGCAAGTAGCGCATCGAGCAAGAGCAGATGTTTTTGAATCTATAAATGAATTGCGGTTTTACCGAGATGAATTTTTTGCAAAAAACTAACTTTTTTACTGTATCTTTCCCCGTTTTCTTTATAATTGCCATCCCTTTTAAGATATGAAGAAAGTCTTTATCCAAACCCATGGCTGTCAGATGAATGAATACGATTCAGCCAAAATGCTTGAGTTACTAGGCGAGAAAAGTAATTTTCAAACTACAGAAAATGAGGCAGAAGCAGATTTATTAGTGCTAAATACTTGTTCAATCAGAGAAAAAGCACAAGAAAGGGTATTTCACCAAGTTGGTCGTTGGAAAGCTTTGAAAGACAATAATCCCAATCTAAAGATTGCCGTTGGTGGGTGTGTTGCAAGCCAAGAAGGAGAAGCTATTTCTAAAAGAGCTCCTGCAGTAGATATTGTCTTTGGTCCGCAAACTCTGCACAAACTCCCAGATTTGTATGAAGAATCTTCAAAAGATGGAAAAAGAAAGCTTGATATTTCCTTTCCAAAAATTGAAAAATTTGATCACTTTCCTGAGCCTAGAGCCGAAGGACCTTCCGCTTTTGTTTCTGTCATGGAAGGATGCAATAAATATTGTTCTTTTTGTGTGGTCCCGCACACCAGAGGGCATGAGGTTAGCAGACCGTTTGATGATATTTTACAAGAAGTGAAATCATTGGCGGATCAAGGAGTAAGAGAAATAAATTTTTTAGGACAAAATGTAAACAATTTCAAAGGCGAAAAAGATGGAGAAAAATCCTCTTTAGCGGAATTGATTAGAGATGCTGCTCAGATCGATAATATAGATCGTCTAAGATTTACTACCAGTCATCCGTTTGAATTTAAAGATGATCTTGTAGAACTTTACCTTGATGTCCCTGAGTTGGTCAGCCATGTACACTTACCGATTCAAAGTGGATCAGACAGGATCTTGAAGTTAATGAGAAGAAGGTATACCAGAGAAAGTTATTTGGATTTAGTGAATCGTATAAGAGCCAACCGTCCTGACATTAGTTTTTCTTCAGATTTTATAATTGGGTTTCCGGGCGAGACTGAAGAAGACTTTCAAGATACTTTGGATGTCATCGATAGCGTTAAGTTCGATGAATCTTTTAGCTTCATATACAGCCCAAGACCTAATACACCAGCAGCTAAAATGGAAGACGATGTCAGTCTGGATGAAAAAAAAGAAAGATTGAACATCCTCCAAAATAAGTTAAATAACTATTCCAGTCAGATCAGTCGCAAAATGGTTGGTACCATGGAAAAGTGTTTAGTCACAGACATTTCAAAGAGGAATCCAGGGGAATTCCAAGCCAGAACGGAAAATAATCGTGTCGTTAATTTCTCTTCAGCTAAAAACATGATTGGAAGTTTTGTTGATTTAGAAATTGTTGAGGCAAAACCAAACTCTCTTAGAGGTAATTTTACTGGAGGTACAATAAATTAATTTATGTCTGAATTGAAATTCAAACTTGAATCGGACGATTCAAAAAAACTATCAATAATTTGCGGTCCAGTTAACTCTAACTTATCAAAGATAGAGGATTCTCTTTCAATTAAAATCAAAAATAGAGGTAGCTTATTTTCTCTTTCCGGTGAAGATCAAAACATTACAAAAGGTCGACTCGTTATTGAAGAGCTCTTTAGTTTCGCCGACCAGTCAAAAGACATCTCTCCAAAAGAAATCCATTTCTTTATTTCCAAAGCTTTGAATCAGCCAAACGAATCAAAAAACTTTAAATTGGAGTCAAAAAGCTCTTTTTCTCTAACAACACCAAAATTAGAGGTCATTCCAAGAAACCAATCTCAAGAAGATTTTATTAACTCCATTTCTTCTCATGATATTTCCTTTGGTATCGGACCAGCCGGTACTGGAAAAACATATTTAGCTGTTGCGGTTGCTGTGAATTTATTCATTCAGAGGAAAATTAATAAAATTATTTTGACTAGGCCTTTGGTAGAGGCTGGTGAGAGACTAGGGTTCTTGCCAGGTGATTTAGCTCAAAAAGTAGATCCATACCTGCAGCCGCTCTATGATGCTTTGAATGAAATGTTAGGCTTTGAAACTGTTAACAAATTCATAGAAAGAGGGAATATTGAATTGGCACCCTTGGCTTATATGAGAGGAAGAACCTTAAACGATGCTTTTTTGATTTTAGATGAAGCTCAAAACTGTACCTCCATGCAAATGAAAATGTTTTTAACAAGATTGGGTTTCAATTCCAAAGCGGTTGTTACTGGAGATGTTACTCAAATAGACCTACCATCTAAAAAAATGTCCGGTCTGGCAGATGCTGTAAAGATTTTAGAAGGTCAAAAAGGAATCTCTTTTTTCCGTTTTGCATCCAAAGATGTAGTCAGACACAACCTGGTACAAAGCATCATAGAAGCTTACGAAAAAAACTCAAAAAATAATGAAGATTGAGCTAATCAACGATCACTACAAAAAAATTCCTGAGCCTTTTAAGAAAAAGGAAATAAAAAAGCTCATTGATGTAGTCTTAAAAAAGATTGGCTTTGAAGAACTTGAAAATGGTCAAATCAACATAAAATATACATCAGAAGAAGAAATTAAAATGTTGAATGAGAGGTTTTACAATAAAGGGGGTGTGACAAATGTCTTGGCTTTTGCCAATAACCAAGAAACTCCTGAAAGCAAAGAAAGATTAATTGGTGAGATTGCCATATGTATCAGTCAAATCGAAAAAGAAGCAAAAATGTATAAAAAAGCTGTCGAGACTAGGTTGAAACACATGATTGTCCATGGCGTGCTTCATCTTTTCGGCTTTGATCATCAAAAAAAAGGCGACCAAAAAGAGATGGAAAAGGTAGAAGATGATATTATCACCAGCTGTCTTGGCGAGAGACCTTATTAAATAATGAAAGAAGAACCTCCAAGTATAAGTGCCCAACCGGAAAAGTTGGGCTTAATACAACGTATTAAAAGCTTTTTTAGGGATTTCCACATTAGGATTTCCTTCAAACCATCAAATCAAGAAGAGTTAACCTCTGTTTTAAGAGATGCAGAGGAAAACAATCTCATTGATAAAGGAGTTTTGGATATGATGGAAGAAACCATTGATTTTTCCTCTACTCCAGTAAAAGAAGTTATGGTGCCAAAAACTCAAGTTATATCCATCAAAGAAACAGAAGGTTTAGCTGAATTTTTGCCTCGAATTCTTGAATCAGCTCATTCAAGATTTCCAGTTTTTGATGAGCCTCAAGAAAAAATAAAAGGTATCTTGCTGGCAAAAGATTTATTGAAATTTGGTCCTGGTCTATTAGGACAAGACGAAAATATAAATTTCGATTTGCCCCAGATTTTAAGGCCAATTAATTTCATTCCTGAAAGTAAAAAAATCAACATTCTCTTGGAAGAATTCAAAACAAACCGAAGTCACATGGCTGCAGTTGTAGACGAGTTTGGTGAAATCAGTGGGATCGTTACTATTGAAGATGTTTTAGAAGAAATTGTTGGAGAAATTGTTGATGAAACTGATATCAGTGAATCTGAAGATATTATTCAATTAACCGATAATGAGTTTAATGTTTCAGCCTTAACCGAGATTGAAACTTTCAACGATCGCTTTTCTTCAAGTTTTGAGGCAACAGACTTTGATACCATCGGTGGAATTGTCTTAAACGCTTTTGGAAAAATTCCTTTAGTAAATGACTCAATCGAAATACAGAATTTTCACTTCACTGTTTTAGCAGCAAACAAAAGACAAATTTTAAAATTGAGAATTAAGGTTTTAGAATCAACACCCGATGAACCTAACTAGAATTTTCTTCAAGAATTTTCTTTAGCTCCGCGCCGAGCAATTCGACATCTTGGATGCCCCCATAATTAGGTCTTATGACTATTGCTATTTCTCTGTGAGGGCCAGATTCGTCAAGATGTAAATTTTTAAGGTCTGGATTACCTGCCATCAACTGACTAATAGCCATCCTCGGCACCAAAGTAGTACCCATGCCGCTTTTTACAAATTGTATTAGTGTATTTAAAGAAGAGGCTTTGAAAGAAATATTGCTTGATTGCTTCGTCATTTTGCACGCAGACAATATGTGATCTTTGAGGCAATGTCCTTCTTCTAGTAATAGTAATTCAGATCGATCAAGTTCATTGGCTTTTATTTCATTGTCCTTAGAGCGAGCATCATTTTTCTTAGTAATCCAAAAAAAGTCTTCAGCCCAAAATTTTATCGGTATTAGACCTTGAAGCTTGAAGGGCAGTGCAAGAATGGCCATATCCAAATCGCCATTTTTGACTTTATCAATGAGATCGTTTGACTGACCTTCAGAAATATTTAAATTCAATTTAGGAAATTTAGTACTCAAAGACTTGATGGCGTATGGCATCAAAAAGGGACTTATGGTTGGGATGACTCCAAGAGATATAGGGTGTGAAAGCGGTTGTGAATTATTTTCAGAAATTTTTTGAATGTCCTCCAGTTGCAACTTAATGCTTTTATATTTCTTTAAAATTTCTTCACCCAATTTAGTAACAATTACTTTTTTATTGTTTCTTTCAAAAATTTCAAAACCCAGTTGTTTTTCCATTTCTGATATAGCATTACTCAAGGTGGAGGCGGAGACAAAACACTTATCTGCAGCATTTTTAAAATGCATCTCTTTTTCAACCGCCAAGGCATAATTTATTTGCTTGATACTAACCATTTATGTTCGATTTTTTTGAATATTAAATAAGAAATATACATATTTAACAATACATAAAAAGATAGTTTAATATAGGAAGAATTTGTTTTTATATGAGGTGAAATAGATGGCTGAAAACACAGAAGGAAAATGCCCAGTAATGCACGGGGCAATGACAAGCAACAGTTCGACCGGTCAATCAAATAAAGATTGGTGGCCAGATGCGTTAAATTTAAATATTCTTCATCAACACGACAGAAAATCGAATCCGCTTGGGGAAGACTTCAATTACCGTGAAGAATTTCAAAAACTAGACTATGCGGCTTTGAAAAAAGACTTAAACGACTTGATGACCGACTCGCAAGATTGGTGGCCTGCAGACTATGGGCATTACGGTCCATTTTTTGTTCGTCTGACTTGGCATGCTGCTGGTACATACAGAAGTACAGATGGCCGAGGTGGTGGAGGCACAGGAGCTATGAGATTTGCTCCACTAAACAGCTGGCCTGATAACGGTAACCTAGATAAAGCAAGAAGATTACTTTGGCCGATAAAAGAAAAATATGGCAACAAAATAAGTTGGGCAGACCTTTTGATCCTTGCCGGAAATGTGGCAATCGAATCCATGGGTGGAAAAACTTATGGTTTCAGTGGCGGTCGAGACGACATTTGGGGCCCTGAAGAAGACATCCTTTGGGGAGTTGAAGATGAGTGGTTGGAAAATCAGCGTTACAAAGGTGAGCGTGAACTCGATAACCCTTTAGCTGCAGTTCAAATGGGCTTGATATATGTAAATCCTCAAGGTCCTGATGCCAATCCAGATCCTTTAGCCAGTGCTCATGATATTAGAGAAACTTTTGGCCGTATGGCAATGAACGATTATGAAACAGTGGCTTTGATCGCAGGCGGTCATACTTTTGGTAAATGCCACGGTGCTGGAGATGCGGACTTAGTTCAAGCAGAGCCAGAAGGCGCTCCAATTGAGCAAATGGGTTTAGGCTGGACAAACAAACATGGCTCTGGTTTGGGAGCAGATTCTATTACCAGTGGTTTAGAGGGCGCTTGGACAACCAATCCTATCAAATGGGACAACGGTTACTTTGACTTGCTCTTCGGTTATGAGTGGGAACTTGGTAAAAGTCCTGCTGGTGCGCATCAATGGTATGCCATAGATCAAAAAGAAGAAGATATGGCTCCCGATGCTCATGATCTAACAAAAAAAGTACCAACCATAATGGCAACTACTGATATTGCTCTTAAGGAAGATCCAAGTTACAAAGAAATCTCAAAAAGATTTCATGAAAATCCAGATGAGTTTGCTGATGCTTTTGCTAAAGCTTGGTTCAAACTCCTTCATCGTGATATGGGTCCTAAGTCAAACTATATAGGTCCAGAAGTTCCTAAGGAAGATTTGATTTGGCAAGATCCAATCCCTGCTGGTAACACCGACTATGATGTTGCTGCAGTGAAAGAAAAAATTTCTGGACTTGGATTAAGCATTCAAGAAATGGCAGAAACCGCTTGGGCTAGTGCCTATACCTACCGTGGCTCTGACATGAGAGGCGGTGCAAATGGAGCAAGAATTCGTTTGGCTCCGCAAAAAGACTGGGAAGTTAATAAACCCGAACAGCTGGCAAAAGTACTTGCAGCTTATCAAGGTGTCTCAGATGATACTGGTGTTTCAGTTGCAGATATTATTGTCCTTGCAGGAAACTTAGCTATTGAAAAAGCTTCTGGAATGGAAGTTCCATTTACCCCAGGTAGAGGAGATGCATCAGATGATCAAACTGACCCCGAGTCTTTTGAATATCTTGAGCCTTTATCCGATGCTTTTAGAAACTACCACCGTTCTGGTTTGAGTGTTTCTGCAGAGGAAATGATGCTTGATAAAGCACAGTTGCTTGGCATAACAGCACCAGAGATGACAGTCCTCTTAGGTGGAATGAGATCCCTGGGCATCACTGCCAGTGATTATGGCTTGGTATCGGAAAATTCTGATCAACTAACCAATGAGTACTTCAAAACTTTGCTAGATATGAGAGTTCAATGGAAACCAAATGGTACCGGAAACTCTTATGAAGCATTCGATAGAGTGACAGGTGAAAAAGCTAGAACTGCCTCAAGAGCAGATTTAGTGTTTGGTTCTAATTCTCAACTTAGAGCTTACGTTGAGGTATATGCTCAAAGCGACTCTGAAGAGAAGTTTAAAAAAGACTTTGTGAAAGCTTGGAATAAAGTCATGAATAACGATCTTTTTTAATAGAAGATCGTTATCTCTTAGGTCGAAAGTTCTTCTTGGCTTTTAAATAGAATATAATGTTCTTATGTCTCAAAAAGCCTTATACCCCGGAACTTTCGACCCAATCACCAAAGGACATATAGATTTAGTCGAACGAGCTTGCAAGCTTTTCGATAAAGTCGTCCTTGCCATAGCAGCAAGTGAAGCCAAAAGTCCCTTGTTCACTCTTGAAGAAAGAATTGATATCTCAAAAAGGATTTTCAAGGGAAACGATCAAGTAGAGATTATTGGTTTCTCTGGGTTATTAGTGGATTTGGCAAAAGATAACGACGCTACTATTCTAATTAGAGGACTTCGAGTTGTAGCTGATTTTGAATATGAGTTCCAATTGGCAAATATGAATCGAGCTATGATGCCAGAACTTGAAAGCGTGTTTCTGACACCTGTGACAGAATACAGCTTTGTTAGTTCAAGTTTGGTGAAAGAGATTTGTAAAATGGGCGGCGACGTTTCTTCTTTTGTGGATCCCATTTCTTTGGAAGAAATGAAAAAGAAATTTGGCTAACTTTGACAGTTAGTACAGTAAACAGTTGATCTATTTCCTAGTCTAATTTCTTTTAATTCTTTTTTACAATTAAAGCAATCTTGCTTTCCTCTGCCATAAACTTCTAATTTTTTCTTGAAATACCCTGGAGCCTCTTCAGCATTACTATAATCCTTCAGGGTTGTTCCGCCTTCAGTAATTGCTTCTTTCAATACTTCAACAATTTTAGAAGATAATACTTCATATTGATTTTTAGTTACTTTGCTTGCCTGCTTTGTAGGTCTAATACCCGCCTTAAATAAGGCTTCATTGGCATAAATGTTTCCAACACCAACCACAATTTTTGCATTCATAATGAATTGTTTGACTGCCACAGATTTTTTTCTAGATTTTTCAAATAAATATAATCCATTGAAACTATTCCCTAAAGGTTCTGGACCTAGGTCTTTTAATAATCTATGTTCCAGAGGATTTTGCTTGGTTAAATCCAGAACGCCAAACTTTCTAATATCGGTATATCTCAATGTCCAGTTATCAGAGAAATTTAAATCCCAGTGCTCATGTTTCTTTGGTGATACTTTCTTGTTGAATACTCTTAACTTGCCAGACATACCTAAATGAATGATCAAGGCGCATTCATCGAGTTGAAAAATTATGTATTTGCCGCGCCTAAAGGCGTTGTTAATTTTTTTGCCCTTAACTAATCTATTTATGTTTGTAGGAATTAGCCAACGCAATTTTTTCTCGCGTGACACAAAAGAGATTATTTTTTTATTGAGAACTTTTTTTTCTATACCCCTTAGGGTTGTTTCAACCTCAGGCAGTTCTGGCATTAACTATCTAGATAACCACTAATCTCATAGATGTCTGCTGGCGATAAAATACCTGAAGCTAATTTCAATTCTAAAGTACTAATGATGTAATCGTACTTAGCAGCAATGAGATCTCTTTGCGCTGAAAAATAGTTTTTTTCTGCGTTTAACAAATCAACAATATTTCTAGTATTTTCTTCATAACCAACCATTGTTGCTTTGAGCGCAAAATTTGAGGATTCTAAGGAAGCTTTCCTAGCATTCACATTTGCTAAATTGGTCAATACCGAAGTGAATTTTGTTTTTACGTCCCTAATTACAAATCTTTCAGTAAGAAGTTCTTGTTGATCTGCTTGCTCTGCTAAGGCATTAGCTTCTCTTCTTTCCGCATGCAACAAGCCACCTGTAACAATTGGCCAATTAAATTCCAAACTGTATCTAGTTTGCTCAATCCCGTTTGGACCAAAAGTAGCACCATTCTGTGGATCGAAACCAACGATACCTCTTGAGTTATTTTGAGTAATGCTAGCTACTAAGTCTATATCTGGGAAATGAGAAGCAAGTTTTGCTTGCGAATTTTTCCTAGCTGCCGTTGCGTTTAACTTAGATGCTTTCAAGGTAAAACTATTTGCCAAAGCCAAATCTGCCCATTGATCTTGTTCTACTGGATCAGGCTTACTCACAGGAAAATCATCATTTAAATCTTTTATGTCAGGAGCATCACCTATGATTGAGATCATTGCCTCTCTGGCAAATTCAAGTTGTCCTTCAGAAGCAATTTTTGAAACTCTTGCTAAATCATAAAAGGCTTGGGCTTCTTGAAATTCAGATTTAGAGGATACGCCTTCTTCGTAAAGTCGTTTGGTTCGATCTCTTTGTTTTTTAATTGACTGTTCTTCTAATCTTGCGACTTCAAGATTTTTTTTAGCTTTTAAAAGATTGAAATAAATGTTGGATATTCTGATGATGGTTTCTTGTTGTGAAAGGGCGAATTTTGCTTCTGCAGCTTCGCCAAGTGCTTTACCTTGAGAAAATTGAAACCATGTATCAACTCTAAAGATTGGTTGAATCAAATTAGCTGAGTAATAATTAGAGTTGCTGCCTTGGGTATCAGTAAATAATGAAGTATTTTCAGTATTTTTATTTTCGTTCCAAGTAGTTCCCGCTCTAAGAGAAAACTTAGGCAGCAAGCCTGCCATGGCTTTATTTTTTATCTCTTTATTAGCATTAAATGTTGCTTCATCAATTTTCAGCTGCGGATCGTTCGTAAGAGCAAGCTCATAGACATCTGCCAAAGTCGCCGTATGAGCAAAGGAGCCTAATAATAAAAGGGATAAAGTTATTAGAAATGATGCAAATTTTTCCAAAAGATGCTCCTCTTGAGTTAAATTATGATTTGGAATGACATGATAATTTTTTGTAACCTTTTTTACCATTAAAATAATCAAATAAGTGAAAAAAATAATAACCCAAGACCTTAATAACGCTCCCGAATCAAAAGAAATCCTTGAAACTGCATCAAAATCTTTTGCAGGTTCTAAGAAAATTTATATAGAAGGATCTAAACCTGAAATCAAAGTACCGATGAGAGAAATTCTGCAAACGGATTCTTTAACAGCAGAAGGAAAGCAGAAGAACAAACCGCTTTATGTTTACGATACTTCAGGTCCTTATACCGATCCTGAAGTTGAAATAGATATTGAATTTGGAATTCCAAAAAATAGATTGAGTTGGTTATCCAGAAGAGAAGAAAATTCAACGCAAATGTCTCTTGCTCGAAAAGGCATCATCACGGAAGAGATGGAATATATTGCAATAAGAGAAAACCAAAATTTAGAGAAAAACTCGAAACTCAAAGAAGGGCGTTTTCATACTGGAGAAAACTTTGGTGCAAATATTCCAGAATTTTATACACCTGAGTTTGTCAGAGATGAAATTGCAAGCGGCAGAGCGGTTATTCCAGCAAACATAAAGCATCCTGAAATCGAGCCGATGATCATCGGTAGAAATTTCAAAACTAAAGTGAATGCCAATATAGGTAATTCAGCTTTGTCTTCATCGATTCATGATGAAGTAGAAAAACTCACTTGGTCTACTCGTTGGGGAGCAGATACGGTAATGGATCTGTCAACCGGGAAAAATATTCATGAGACACGCGAGTGGATTATTAGAAATTCTCCAGTTCCAATTGGAACAGTTCCAATTTATCAAGCATTGGAAAAGGTTGATGGCATTGCGGAAAATTTATCTTGGCAAGTGTTTGAAGAGACCTTAATTGAACAAGCGGAACAAGGAGTGGATTATTTTACTATTCATGCAGGAGTGCTTCTAAGGTATGTCCCGCTGACCGCAGAAAGAGTTACAGGTATTGTTTCTCGAGGTGGATCTATCATGGCCAAGTGGTGTCTTGCGCATCATGAAGAAAATTTCCTATACACCCGTTTTGAGGACATTTGCAAAATTATGAAAAAGTACGATGTGACTTTTTCACTAGGTGATGGATTAAGACCGGGTTCAGTTGCAGACGCCAACGATGAGGCACAATTTGGAGAATTAAAAACTCTTGGGGAATTAACATCAGTTGCCTGGGAAAATGACGTGCAAACTATGATTGAAGGTCCAGGGCACGTACCAATGCAATTGATTAAGGAAAACATGGACAAGCAATTGGAACAATGTGCCGAGGCACCTTTTTACACTTTAGGCCCACTTACAACTGATATCGCTCCTGGATACGATCACATTACCTCTGCAATAGGAGCTGCGATGATAGGTTGGTATGGTTGCGCCATGCTCTGTTATGTCACTCCTAAAGAACATTTGGGCTTACCTAATAAAGAGGATGTTAAAGAAGGTTTGATGGCTTATCGAATTGCGGCGCACGCGGCTGATCTAGCAAAAGGGCATCCTTCAGCACAAATCAGAGACAATGCTCTTTCTCAAGCAAGGTTTGAATTCAGGTGGGAAGACCAATTTAATCTTGGTTTGGATCCTGAAAGAGCACGAGAGTTCCATGATGAAACCTTGCCAAAAGATTCCGCAAAAGTAGCTCATTTCTGTTCAATGTGCGGTCCGAAATTTTGTTCTATGAAAATATCTCAGGATGTGAGAGATTACGCTGCCAAACAAGTAAAAGAACAAGAAGTTGCTATGAAGGCAAAAGCTAAAGAATTCCGTGAATCTGGAAGTAAAATTTATAGTAAAATCTAAAGATGAAACAACAAGGCGATCAAATTTCAGATGCTACTCTGAGAAAATTAGGCTCTGAGGGCATCGATTCTGTCCAATTAAACGAATACTCTAAAGACAAAAAGTTAGTGCTTATTGGAGTTCCTGGAGCGTTTACCCCTACTTGTTCGGTAAATCATGTCCCTGGATTTATTGAAAAAGCAGATGAAATTCTTGCTAAAGGAGTAGATGAAATAATCTGTATTTCGGTAACCAATCCATGGGTTATGGATGCTTGGGGAAAAAATTTAAACGCAGATAAAATCACCATGTTGTCAGACGGAAACTGCGAATTCACTGAAAGTATGGGACTCATTATGGACGGCAGCGGCTTTGGACTTGGGAAAGTTTCATCGAGATATGCTGCTATCGTCGAAGACGGGAAGATAAATTGCTTACTTGCAGAAAAAGGCGGTGCATTTGAAGTAAGCAGTGCAGAAAATATTCTAGAATACTTATAAGTTTGGCTAATAGAGACTATACATCTGAATCCATTGAGGTGCTTTCGGGTCTAGAGCCCGTTAGAAAAAGGCCTGGAATGTATACCGATACAACCAGTCCTAATCACTTGGTGATGGAAGTAATTGATAACAGTGTGGATGAGGCTTTAGCAGGTTACGCTAAAGAAATTTCAGTTGTTTTAAATAAAGATTTTTCCGTGTCTGTCGAAGATGATGGTAGAGGTATGCCAGTTGATATTCATCCAGAAGAAAAAGTACCAGGCGTAGAACTAATTTTTTCAAGATTGCATGCCGGGGCTAAGTTTTCAAACAAAGATTATGTTTTTTCTGGAGGCCTTCACGGTGTCGGTGTTTCTGTTGTAAATGCTCTTTCGACCTATCTTGATGCGGAAATCAAACGAGACGGAAAAAAGTATGAAATTAAATTTAAAGATAGCGTAAAGAAAAAGGATCTAAAGGTTATAGATAGTGTTGGACAAAGAAATTCAGGAACAAAAATTTTATTCAAAGCAGATCCATCATTTTTTGATACCGAAAAAATTTCAGGGAAATATCTTTCTAATTCTTTGAAAGCAAAAGCCGTTCTTTGCCCAGGTCTTAAAATAAAATTTAAGGATGAAGTTAATAAGACAAAAGAAGAGTGGTGTTTCGTTGATGGGCTTGGAAAATATTTAAGTACCTCGCTAGGCGAAGGCGAATATCTGCCTGAAGAACCTATCGAAGGAGAGTTTGAGGATGAGGAAAATTCACTTGCTTGGGCGGTGGCTTGGGAATTACGAGATCAAGATAGTATTACTGAAAGTTATGTGAACCTAATTCCTACCATTCAAGGCGGCACACATGTTGCTGGGATGCGAACCGGAATAACCGATGCCTTAAAAGAATTTTGTGAATATCGAAATTTAATTCCCAAAGGCGTAAAAGTTACTGCGGAAGATGTCTGGAAAAATGCCTCTTATGTTCTTTCCGCAAAACTAAAGGACCCACAATTTTCTGGGCAGACCAAAGAGAAACTTTCTTCAAAAGATTTTCAAACTATTGCAGCGAATATTACAAGAGATGCTTTTGCCATTTGGCTTAATAAGGAAACAGAACTCGCTGAAAGAATCGCAAACATTGCAATCGATAACGCACATAAAAGAGTCAAGGAAAGTAAATCTGTAGAGAGAAAAAAAGTTACCAAAGGAGTGACTCTTCCAGGAAAACTTTCCGATTGCGTTTCATCTAATTACGAAGAAACCGAGTTGTTTTTAGTAGAGGGAGATTCTGCCGGGGGTTCAGCGAAACAAGCTAGGGATAGAAACTTCCAAGCTGTTATGGCTTTAAAAGGTAAAATTTTAAACACTTGGGAAGTTGATACCGATGCGGTAAACCAATCACAAGAGGTAAAGGACATTGGCATGGCAATTGGATTACAACCAGGATGTAGAGTCCTGGATGGTCTTAGATACGGCAAAATATGTATCTTGGCAGATGCAGACTCTGATGGTCTACACATTGCAACGTTGATTTGTGCTTTATTTCTCAAACATTTTAGACCTCTGGTAGAAGAAGGCAGGTTGTACGTAGCCCAACCTCCTTTATTCAGAATCGATCAAGGCAAAGATATTTATTATGCCTTGGACGAAAAAGAAAAGGATGACCTGGTAAAAAAACTTACAGCGCAAAATAAAAGAACCAAAGTTGAAATACAAAGATTCAAAGGTTTGGGTGAAATGAATCCATCTCAGTTGAAAGAAACTACCATGTCTCAAGATGTAAGAAAATTGCTGCAACTTAAATTAGAAAAAGGAAATAGTGCAACAACGATGTTTAATATGTTGCTCTCTAAAAAAAGAGCTCCAGATAGAAAAAGTTGGTTAGAAAGTAAAGGAGATTTAGCAAGTATCAATGAGTAAAGAGAAAAGCCTGAGTATTGGCGGCTTTGCAGAGAAAGCCTATCTCGATTACTCTATGTATGTAATCTTAGATAGAGCTCTACCTTTTATCGGTGACGGCTTAAAGCCGGTTCAAAGGAGAATAATTTACGCGATGTCCGAAATTGGATTGAAATCTACTTCCAAGTTTAAGAAAAGCGCAAGAACCGTCGGTGAGGTGATAGGTAAATTTCATCCTCATGGAGACAATGCCGCCTATGAGGCAATGGTCTTAATGGCACAGAATTTCTCTACAAGGTATCCCTTGATAGAAGGACAAGGAAATTGGGGTTCTCTTGATGATCCAAAGAGTTTCGCTGCAGTAAGGTATACAGAATGTAGGCTTTCAGCTTACGCACAAGTATTGCTCTCGGAATTGTCTCAAGGGACAGTAGACTGGGGTCCTAATTTTGATGGTACTTTGATCGAGCCAAGATTTTTATCATCAAGAATTCCAAACGTTTTACTCAATGGTGCTTCCGGTATTGCAGTTGGTATGGCAACAGATATTCCACCGCATAATTTAAATGAAGTTGTGGATGCAACTATTTCCCTTATTGACTCCCCTAAACTTTCTGTAAAAGAGCTGTTAAAAATTATTCCAGCTCCTGACTTTCCAACCAAGGCAGAAATTATCTCAACACCTGAAGAACTATTGGAAATGTATCAGACCGGAAGGGGGGCAGTTAAGTTAAGAGCAACATATGAAATAGAAAATGGTGAGGTTGTCATTACAGCTCTTCCATATCAGGTTTCAACGACAAGGATTCTAGAACAGATTGCTGCGCAAATTGATTCAAAAAAAATGAATCTAATAGAAGATCTTAGAGACGAAAGCGATGGTGAAAACCCGGTAAGAATTATTGTCGTACCAAGATCGAATAGGGTTGATAAAGATGCTTTGATGAGTCATCTCTTTGCTACAACAGATTTACAAAAGAATATCAGAGTTAATCTGAATGTGATTGGTTTAAGCGGAAGGCCAAAAGTTTTTGATCTGAGAGAAATTCTAAAAGAATGGATCACTTTTAGAACACAAACCGTAAAAAGGAGACTGCAACACAGATTAGATTGGCTAAACGATAGATTGCACATTCTTGAAGGTTTGATGATTGCTTATCTAAATTTGGATGAGGTAATTAAAATAATCAGAACTAATGACGATCCAAAAAAACAATTAATCAAAAAATTTAAACTCACTGAAATTCAGGCAAACGCTATTCTTGATATTCGCCTGCGCCAGCTGGCAAAGCTTGAAGAACAAAGCATCATCGAAGAAAGGGATTCATTAAAAGCAGAAGCAAAGGAAATTGAAAAAATACTTAATTCAGCATCTCGCTTAAAAACTCTTATCAAAAAAGAATTAAAAGAAGACCAGGAAGAATTTGGGGATGAAAGAAACAGCATGCTTGCCGAGGCTGAAGAAGCAAAAGCTTTTGATGAAAAGGAGCTCATTTCAAACGATCCAATGACTGTGGTTCTATCAGAAAAAGGTTGGATTCGAGCTGCCAAAGGACATGATGTGGACGTAGAAGGCTTGCAATACAGAGAGGGTGATTCTTATTTATCTTCGTCTTTTGCAAGAAACAGCCAAAATGCAGTTCTATTGGATAATTTTGGCAAGGCCTATACTTTACCAATTCATCAATTGCCATCTGCGAGAGGTCAAGGCGACCCAGTTTCAGGAAAGATTAATGCGCAATCCGGAGCAACCTTTCCCGGCGTGATTGCAGGATCTGAGGAAACCTTGGCTGTCTTAGCATCTAACTTAGGCTATGGTTTTGTGGTTAGGTTGGGAGATCTGCAAACAAAAAACAAATCCGGCAAAGCGGCTTTGAATGCAAAGAATGCTAAGCCAATCACACCTAAAATTCTTTCAGCAGTTGAGGAAAATTACATTGCTTCGATTACTCAAGAAGGCAAAATGTTAATTATTGAGGCAGGCGAATTACCAATTTTAGGAAAAGGTAAGGGTAATAAAATCATTTCAATTGATAAAAAGAAGTTTGAAGCTAAAGAAGACCAACTCATGTATTTAGTAACTTTTAAAAAAGGAGAGTCCATAAAACTCTACAGCGGTAAACAACACTTTGTTATCAAACCAAATGATTTAGAAAATTTTCTAGGAAATCGTGGCAGAAAAGGAAACTTCCTTCCTAAAGGTTATCGCAAGGTTGATAAAGTTGAAGTAATCTCTGAGTAGTTACTTCAAAGCTTTGACGGCCTTTTCAAATCTTTTAAAACCTTCTTCAATCTCTTTGTCTGAAATAATTAATGAAGGGGCGATTCTAATTGTGTTTTCTCCTGCAGCTTGGACTAATATCAATCCTTTTTTATAGCAGGCATCAATAAAGTCTTTTGCTTTTATTTTTTTAAAGTCGCAACAGATCCATAGGCCCGCTGATCTTACGTCTTCAAATAAATCAAATTTTTCTGATAATTTGTTTAATTGTTCATGAAAGTTTATTGTTTTTTTTATTACACCTTTTAAAACTTTTTGAGTGGAGACTATTTCTACAACTTTTTTTGCAACTTCGCAGGCAAGGGGATTTCCTCCGAAGGTACTGCCGTGAGTACCTGGTTGAAAAGCTTTAGCGATTTTGCCAGTCGTTAAGGTCGCTCCGATTGGTATTCCACCGCCAAGACCTTTTGCTAGAGTGGAAATATCTGGCTTAACACCATAACCCATATAGGCCATTAAAGTTCCTGTTCTTCCAATACCGCTTTGTACCTCATCAAATATCAACAGACAGTCTTTTTCATTAGCTAATTTTCTAAGACCTTCTAAGAAAGGATTTTCTGCTCTGATTATTCCCGACTCTCCCAGAATTGGTTCTACAAAAATAGCGGCGGTTTTTTTGGAAATAGTTTTTTTGACGGAGTTAAGATCATTAAATTTTGCTCTTTTGAAACCTTGCAGAAGAGGACCAAAACCTGTTTTTTGGAATGTCGAATCACCGGCGGTTATATTCAACATTGATCTGCCATGAAAAGCATTCGTAAAAACAATGATTTCATGTTTTTCTGGTTTGCCTTGGTCAAAATAATATTTTCTGGCTAATTTAATTGCTGCTTCATTTGCTTCATTTCCAGAATTGGAAAAAAATACCTTGTCGGCAAAAGTTTTTTCAGCAAGCATTCTGCTAAGCTCTAATGCTGGTTTGTTGTACAAATAATTACTCACATGCCAAAGTTTTGTTGATTGTTCTTTTAAAACTTTATTGAGTTGTGGATGAGAATGACCAAGACAAGTAACGGCAATACCTCCGCCAAAGTCGATGTAGTCTTTACCTTGTTCGTCCCACAGAACTGACTTTTTACCCCTGACAGGAATAAATGCTGCCGGAGCATAATTCGGCATCAAGGAAGTTCTATTTATAGAATTAATCTTTGTCATTTTTTGCTATTGATTATTGAAAATATCATAATCTGAAAAGTTTTTTTCATAAAAAGGTATTTTGTTAATGGTTATAACTGAACAAATTGATAATGGATATAGATTATCTTTGATGCCAAATAGTTCAATTTCTTGGCAGGGCAGTTTGTTATTTTTAGCGCTGATTTCATTTCCGATATCCATAATCGGTATTACTTTCTTTTTTTATGGTGCTCCGATTATTCTTCCCTTTGCAGGGTTGGAAATTTTAATCGTCGGGACAGCTCTATATGTTGTTTTTAAAAAAAGTTCAAAGAAGGAAGTCATAACACTTACCAAAGAAAAATTAACGATTGAAAAGGGTCGCTTTAGACCAGATTCAGTTTCGGAATTCATCAGGGAATGGTCATATGTTTTTGTTGAAAAACCGTCTCATCATTGGTATCCAATTAAAATTGTCATATCCTCGAAGGGAGAAAAAATTCCTGTTGGGAATTTTCTAACCGAAGAGGAAAAAAAAGAATTTGTTAGCAGTTTGGAAGAAATAATCAGCGAATATCGAGCGGACTAAATTACTTAGCTCTCTGATTGAAACGTCTGCCAATCATTGCTGAAGCAATATTTACTTTTTGAACATCAATTGTTCCACCAGCAATTCCCCAGCCAAATGAATCTCTGACGCGTCTTTCCATTTTGTATTCTTTGTTGAATCCATAACCGCCCATTAGTTGCATCGCATTCGTTGTGACTTCTCTTGCGATTTCATTGGCAAAACATTTTGCAGTACTTGATTCCAATATATCTGGCAAACCATTGGCGGCATTGAAGACTGCACGGTGAATCAAAAGTCTAGAAGCTTCCACTCTAATAAGCATGTCTGCAAGTTTGATTTGAACTGCTTGAAAATCAACCAATTGCTTACCAAATTGCTCCCTCTCTTGAACGTATTCTTTGACATAGTCTAAAGCTGCTGCTGCTTGAGATAGAGCCATTGTCGCATTCCCACATCTTTCTAAATCAAAGGTTTCCATTAATTTTTTAAACCCATCTTCAGGCTCAACCAACAAATTATCAATTGGAACCTCTACATTATCGAAGTAGATATCTGCAGATGGTATTCCACGCCAACCCATCAGGCTTTCACTATTTCCAAAAGTCAGACCGGGTGTATCGATATCAACAAAAACAGCGCCAATACCTTTTGCAGCAGGAGCATCAGACATTCGGGCATAAACTACATAACCATCAGAATGACCGGCGCCTGAACACCAACGTTTGGTACCGTTGATTACGATTTTGTCTCCTTTGATTTCAGCTTTGGTTTTTAAATCGGTCAAACCGGTTCCAGCATTGGGTTCTGACATACTTACAGCTACTACCATTTCACCTTTACAAACTTTGGGAATCACTCTTTTCTTTAATGCATCTGAACCAAAATGCTCAATGACTTTTACAGGACCTGCATTTGCTTCAAATACTGGCCAACCTACTGCAGAAGATATCTTTCCAAATTCTTCAAGAACTATAATGGCATCAAGATTAGATAGGCCAAGTCCGCCGTAATCTGTTGGTGTATTGATTCCTAAAAAGCCCAATTCACCAATTTTTTTCAGCACATCCTTTGGTACAGGGTTAGCTGATTCTTCCATTTCATCAGCCAATGCTGTTAATTCTTTTTGAGCAAAATCTCTTGCGACTTTTTGCAACTCTAATTGTTCTGCCGTTAATTTAAAATCCATAATGAAAGGATAATTATACACATTGAGTTAAAATCATCATCATGACGGCAAAAAAATTTTCTACCCCTAAAGGCTACGAAAGTCTTAATCAAACCGAAGATCATATTGCAAATATTGGCCAAGGTTTTTACAAAAGAGATGAAGCAGGAGACTTGATAATGGCTTTTTGGGTAAGACCTGAAAACGGAAATTCTGGTGGAGTTGCTCATGGGGGAATGTTGATGAGTATTGCAGATTACTGTCTGTGCTCTGTTGCGATGGAATCAAAAGAAAATTATGCTGCAACCATAAGTTTTAGATCGGAATTTGTAGCTCCTGCAAAGGTTGGCTCCTTGGTGGAAATATTTACTACGATTACCAAAGAGACAAGAAGTCTTGCTTTTGGACAAGGCTACATTGAATGTGAAGGGGAAATTGTTTTTAGTTTTTCTGGAATAGTAAAAAAGATAAAGAAATAAGTTAACTTAATTTCTTTTTTACTTTTATCTTTTTTAGTTCAGCAATATCAGGGAGGCCATTTACATATTTTATTGGTGCCTCTCCTTTAATAAGAGGACTTAAATATGTTTTTCCTGCTTGAGTAATTTCAAAACCATTTTTAGAAATAAATTTTTTAGGCATAGTTTTTTCAATATTAGCCACATTTTTTAGAGGCGCAGTTGCTATTTTCCATTTATAAGGTGAATCACTTGTTCTTTTAATAATCGGCATTAGAGCTGTCTTTCCAGCAATAGCTAGTTTCACCGCATGTTCTCCCACAGCATAAGCCTGATCTAGATCAGTTTTTGATGCTATGTGTCTTGCTGAGCGCTGAAGATAATCTGCTACTGCCCAGTGATTTTTTAATCCAATCTTTGAAATCATTCCAGCTAAAACAGGAGCTACTCCTCCAAGCTGTTTGTGACCAAAAGCGTCTGTTAACCCTGAGTCTGCTAAAAACTTCCCATTTTTTGTTTGAGTACCTTCTGAAGCGACAACGACACAATAGCCTTGCTCTTTAACAGTTTGTTTGACCTGAGTAATAAATTTAGTTTTCTCAAAAGGCACTTCGGGTAGCAAAATAATGTGAGGCGGATCACCTGCTTTAGTTGCAGCTAAACAGGATGCTGCAGCAATCCATCCTGCATGTCTTCCCATGACTTCCAAAATGAAAACTTTCGTTGATGTTTCAGCCATGCTTTTCACGTCAAGTCCAGCTTCTAAAGTTGAAGTAGCAATGTATTTTGCAACTGAACCGAAGCCAGGTGAGCAATCTGTATAAGGCAAATCATTATCAACCGTTTTTGGTATCCCAACACATTTCAATGGAAACTTTAGCTTTTTTGCCATTTCAGATACCTTAAAAGTAGTATCTTGACTATCTCCTCCCCCGTTATAAAAAAAATATTCAATATCATGCGCAGCAAAAACTTCAAACAATCTCTCATATTCTTTCTTTTGCTTTATTGGATCCTGTAATTTAAATCTGCAAGAACCAAATGCTCCGCCAGGAGTTTGTTTCAGTTTTGCAATATTCGATTTAGTTTCTTTTGAAGTATCTATAAGTTCTTCGTTTAAAGCACCAAGAATGCCATTCTCCCCAGCAAGCACCTTGTGAATTTTTTTCGATTTATTTACAGTCTCAATGACGCCACATGCAGATGCATTTATTACAGCTGTTACTCCGCCTGATTGAGCATAGAAGGCGTTTTTAACTTTTGTCATTGAGGCAATATAACTGAAAAAAGGTTGTGTGGGAAAAGGATATAATCATCAGATGAAAATATATGTTTTAGGTATTTGCGGAACTTTTATGGGAGGACTTGCACAGTTGGCAGCTGAAAAGGGCATTAAAGTTTCTGGCTGTGACGAGAATGTATATCCACCTATGGACCAAGTCTTACTTTCAAATGGCATTAAGATTGATGAAGGATACAATCCAAAAAATTTACCCAAAGATGTTGATTTGGTTGTTGTGGGAAATGTTATAGCGCGTGGTAACCCCATGATCGAAGAAATACTTAATAAAGGTATAGACTTCATTTCTGGCCCAGAGTTTTTATCAAAATACTTATTAGCCAAGAGACATGTGGTAGCTATAAGCGGAACTCATGGTAAAACCTCCGTATCCTCAATGGTTACAAAAGTACTTCTAGATAATGGAGTAGATTGTGGTTACTTAATTGCTGGACGAGCGAAAGATTTAGATGCAACTGCTTCATTAGGAACTCATGAGTTTTTTGTCATAGAGGCTGACGAGTATGACACTGCTTTTTTTGATAAAAGATCGAAATTTATTCACTATCATCCTAAAACCCTTCTAATCAATAATCTTGAGTTTGATCATGCTGATATTTTTAGCAGCTTAAGCGATATTAAAAAGCAATTTCATCACCTATTGAGATTGATGTCTTCCAAATCAACGTTAATTTTTCCTGAGCATAACATCAATATTAAAAATGTTATGAAAATGGGTTTTTACAGTCAAAGCCTTCCTTTCAATACTAAATTTGCCAGAGGCTGGCATGCCAAGAAAGTTACGGCAGATTCCTCTAAATTTGATATTTTTAAAGACAAAAAGAAAAAAGCGTCTATAAGTTGGTCGTCTATTGGCGAGCATAGTCTACAAAATGGATTAGCCAGTTATCTGGTTTGTAAATCCTTAGGCTTGAAATCAAAGGATATTGCAGAGTCACTCTCAAAGTTTAAAGGAGTAACAAGAAGAATGGATCTGGTTGGGGATAAAAGCAGCGTCAAAGTTTATGACGACTTCGCACACCATCCGACTGCTATTAAATACACTCTTGAGGGCTTAAGAAAAAAAGTTGGAAGTGAGAAGATAATTTGCCTTTTGGAAATGCGGTCCAATACGATGCTTTCAGGATATCATGACAAAAAAATTCCAAAGGCCGTAGCTTCAGCCGATCAAGTCTTTATTTTTTCAAAAGATAAGAAGCAAATCTCTGCTCTTGAGAGCGGAAGTAAAAATATCGAAGCATGTTCCACTACGCAAGAATTTTTGAGAAAGCTTTCTAGCTTGGATTTAGACAATACCCACTTGATTTGTTTATCTAATGGTTCATTTGATGGTATCCATCAAGCCATTTTAGAAAGAATTTAATCTAAATTAATCCAACTTCCGTGAAATCCAAAAGGCACTCTTTGAGGCAAGGTTACTCTGGCAAGTGGCGCATCTGAAAAATTCTGTGCATCCAAAATTACAAAATCGCTTAAATCAGTTGTTTTGTCATAAACAAATCCAACAACAAAACCGTCATCTTCTGATTTAGCATTTTTCCTGGGAATAAAAACCGGCTCAGCAGCTTGGCAACTTTCGCCAAAATCATGAGCGACGGTTTTTCTTTTTTCAAAATCATGTTTGAAATAGTTGTTAAGTCTTCCATCATTTAGTAAGTATCCAAAACGATGTTGTTTGCCATCAAAATCCGGATGCACTCTGGAAAATTCCATAGGCCTATCGTCTAACATTTCTTCGGAACATGTTTTAGTTTTTGGATCTAGAATCCATCTTGTGAGAAAAGGTTTTTGTCCCATGGGAAGAGGATTATCAAAATCAAACAGTCTTTCGTATCGACAAAAGTCTAAGATAACTTGGCCGTTGTCATCTTCATACGAATTAACTATGTGAAATAGAAACCCTGGATTAACCTCTATCCAGATAATTTCATCAGTTTTCTTGTTTTGCAATCCTACTCTGGAAGTATGTTTATCATTCCAGACCACTGGATAATCTCCACCAATAGGATTATTGTCATCGTCTCTTCTACCAAGATTAAACGTTACAGGCAGATCAAAAATAAGAACATAATTTTTGGTAATGGCACAATCATGAACCATTGGTCTGCTTGGTGTTTCAATGATTTGATCTTTGATGAGTTTGCCGTTGCTATCTATAGTTACATAATGAACTTGGCCTAATCCATTTACGTATTCCCCAAAATCGTAACTCACGGCATGCATTTCCCCAGTATCTGAATCAATTTTTGGATGGGCAGTAAATCTTTTATTATCTGCTGCTGGAAATGGCTCTTCTTCAAGAAAATTCATCTCAGAGTCCATAATTACTGGAGATACTCCTCCCTCGACTAAGGCATAAATTTTTTTGCCGTGTTTAAGCACATGAGTGTTAGGACCAAAACCAAAAGGTGAGGTCACAAATTTATTCTTATACCAAAGAGCCTTCCCATCTTCTACTCTTATGCCATGAATCATTCCGTCGCCAAAAAAAGGATGATAATTTTCATGATTTATAGGCTCTTTTGGATTGGGTCCATTTCTGAGAAATAGACCTGATAGTTCTCTAGGTAATTCTCCTGAAATCTTTAATTCAGTTGTAGATGTTTCTTCTACCGGATACCAGTTTCCAGATAAAAATTTATTTTTACTTTCTCTTTTAGTCATTTTTTTTATCCTCCCTTAAGTTCATTGGATCTTTATATACGGTATAAATTGTTATGACAAGAATGAATCCAATTAAGAAATAATTAAAATATTCTATAAAAGCAACACCCAAAAAGTAGCCACTTAAGACATACAAAGAAGTCCATATTGGCGCAGATAAAATAGTTACAGGAAAAAAAACTCTTTTATTCATTCCCAAAGAACCTGCTGTAAAGGGCACTACGCATCTTAAAGGACCAAAAAACCTTCCTAGCGCGACACTTAAAACTCCATATTTGCCCATAAACTTTTGAGCCTGTTTTATATAGCCATGATAATTATCAGGCACCCAATCGTAGAGTTTGTTTCCAACTAATATGCCCAAGCCATAGCTGACAGTATCTCCAGCTACCATTCCCATAGTTGCGTAAAAAGTTATCTCAAAAGGACTTATTCCGACTGTTGCCGCAAGCGCTCCAACACCAGGAACAATTAATGTAGCTGGTGTAAACAAACCTGCAATGAAGAGGGATTCAATAAAAATCAACGCGAAAATAGTCCAATTCACCCAATCAGGATTTGTCTCTAAAAAAGAAAGGATAGAATCGAACATAGGCAGATAATTAAATTATTGCAATAATACAGTACATGAGTGCAAAAACATCCCTTTCAGAGTTAGATTTAATCTGCAAACAAGCTCAAGAAGCAAAGATTGATTTAAGGAGATCTTCGAAAGCAAAAAAAAATGACGCGCTAAAATATGCAGCAGAGTTTTTGTTTAAGAACAAAGCAAAGCTGATAGATGCAAATACCATAGATATGGAATTGGCCAGTCAAAAAGACTTACAAGATTCATTTGTTGATCGACTTGAGATGAATGAAAAAAGAATAGATTCAATGATTTCTGGATTAGATAAAGTCATAAATTTAGATGATCCAGTAGGTCAAACCGAGCAACCCCACACCTCGCCATCTGGTTTCAAAGTATCAAAAATGCGTGTTCCTCTGGGCGTGATAGGGATAATTTATGAATCTCGTCCAAATGTTACAGCGGATGCATCTGCATTGTGCTTGAAATCTGGTAATGCATGTATCTTAAGAGGAGGATCTGAAGCAGCAAATTCTAATGCTGTAATTGAGGAGTGCATGCAAGACGGTTTGGATAAAGCATCATTGCCAAAATACTCTATTCAGCTTATTAAAAATCAAGATAGAAAGCTTGTAGGTGAAATGATTAAGCGGGAAGGGGAAATTGATTTATTAATCCCAAGGGGGGGAAAAAGTTTAATAAAAGTTGTTTCTGATGAAGCCAAAATTCCTGTGCTCAAACACTATGAAGGTTTATGTCATGTCTTCATCGATAAAGATGCTGATTTAAAAAAAGCCATAGAAATATCTGTAAACGCAAAAACATATCGTTACGGAATCTGCGGTACGATGGAGACTTTGTTAACTTCAGAAGAAGTAGCAGCAAAAGTTTTACCAGAGATCAAAGCCGAATTAGATAAGTTGGGTGTAGAACTAAGAGGCTGTGAAAAAACAAAAAAAATTATTGATGTTAAATCTGCTTCAGATGCAGATTGGATTACGGAGTATCTTGCCCCAATTCTTTCTGTGAAAGTCGTTACAGATCTTCAATCAGCAATCTCCCACATAAATATGTATGGCTCTGGCCACACCGACTCAATAGTTTCTGAGAATTTGTCGGCGGTAGAAACTTTTTTCAATGAAGTAGACTCTTCTTCGGTTATGCATAATCTTCCTACTTGTTATGCAGATGGATTTGAGTATGGACTTGGAGCAGAAGTGGGAATATCCACAGATAAGTTGCATGCCAGAGGGCCTGTTGGATTGGAAGGTTTAACAAGTCAGAAATTTGTAATTAAAGGTCAAGGACAACTTAGATCTTAATTGATGATAAAAAGATTGGGTATCTTTGGCGGAGCGTTTGATCCAGTTCATAAAGGTCACACGCAATCTCTAAAATACATCAGCGATCTTAAAATTATTGACGAAATCCAAGTTATTCCAAACTATGCGTCGCCGCATAACAAGGAAATTCAAACTGACGAGAAGCATCGTTTAAAAATGCTGGAAATTGCCTTTAAAGAGATAAAAAATATTAAGCTAAATAATATTGAATTAAAAAATAAAACCAAATCCTATACTTACGAAACACTTAAACACTTGAAAAAGATTTATCCTGAACAACATCTATCTCTAATTATAGGTTTGGATTCTTTACATAGCTTTACGACTTGGAAAAATTGGGAAAACATTTTGTCTTTGTGTTCGCTTTTAGTCTTGGAAAGAAAATTGAATGATAGTTTGGAACTTAATAAGCAGTTAAAAAGTAAAATATCAACTAACTATGATGATTTTTTCTCTGGTCATGGAAAAATCCTAATTTTAAAAAACGACTTGATAAACATATCCTCAACAGACGTTAGACATAAAATCAAGAACAATGAAAACCTAACAGACTTGGTTGATGATCAAGTATTGGAATACATCTCAAAAAAATCTCTCTATAAAATTTAAATGCCCAAAAAATCAAAAAAAATTATTCAAAATAGTTTAGAGGAGATAAAAGCACAAAATACAATATTTTTAGATCTATCAAAATTAAACAGTTTTACAGATTTTTTAGTCATAACATCAGGGACTTCTTCCCGTCACATGTCGGCTATAAAAGATAAATTATTAGAAGACTTAAAAAATAATAAGATATCAATCAGTGGGGTTGAGGGCCAAAATTCCAGTGAATGGATCCTATTGGATTTGGGAGACTTTGTAATAAACATTATGTCTAAGGACTCAAGAGCATTGTATGATTTGGAAAGTCTTTGGGATCCAGCTTTGAATTGAAATGAATAATTTTTCTAAAGAAAGATTCAAAACAGGAGAAGAATATTCTAGGGCTTTATTTTTTTTATCACCTTTTATTCTTCTTTTTTCAATATCACTTTTTCAAGTTTTAAACTTAACTTTATTTCAGGGAGATAAATATCAAACAATAGCTGAGTCAAATAGGATTTATCAAAAACCCATTAGTCCTGTAAGAGGCTTCATCTATGATAGAAATGGGACTTTATTAGCAGAGAATATTGTCCAGCGAGATCTTTATGTCACTCCAGCCTACATTGAAGATTCTGCTGAAACCATTTTAAAGTTGTCTAATTTATTAGATGTGCCTTATGAACTTTTGGACGAAAACTTCTCAAGGGGTGTAAAAAAAGTAAAGAAATTTGACTCCTTTCCTTTGGTGAAGGCTCTTAATGAAGAACAGATTGCTAAAGCCAAAGTAAACCTAGATTCAATTTCTGGTATCGAAGTAAAAGCTACTCTTAAAAGGTATGTTCTCCATGAGGAGACCTTGGCTCATGTCTTAGGTTACGTCGGAGATATTTCGTCCGGTGATATCAGAAGAGACAAACTATTAGCTGAACTACAAAATACTCAAATTGGAAAAACAGGTATTGAAAAAGAGTTTGACTACGTTTTAAGAGGTAAACCTGGTATTCAAACTCAAGAAAGAGATGTTAAAGGAAAATTGGTAAGGATTTTAGATACTGAAGGAGCAGAAGACGGTAAAGATATTTACTTAACTATTGATCAAAAATTGCAAGAACATCTTTTTAAGCTTTTTGAAAACAGAAGAGGAGCACTAGTAGCCTTAGAGCCAAAAACCGGCTTGGTTAGAGCTTTGATTAGCTCTCCCTCATTCAATCCAAATATATTAAATTCAATTGTGGATACCGATGAGGTAGAAAGTTTATTTTCAAATAAAGAAAGCCCAATTTTTAATAGAGCCATTTCTGGGCAATATCCTCCTGCGTCAACCTTGAAGCCTTTCGTAGGTCTTGCTGCAATAGAAAACGAAGTAATCAGTTGGGATAAAATAATTAAAGACGATGGTGAATTTTATGTCGAGGGAGATCCAAGGCCTTATCGGGGCTGGAAAGAGAATGGACATGGCAGAGTAGACATGAGGAAAGCGATCGCAGAATCCTCTGATGTATATTTTTATACCATTGCTTTTGATTTAACTTTAGCAGGGATAAGGCCAATGCTCGACAGTTTTGGATTTGGTAAAAAAACAGGTCTAACTGACTTTGAAGCCAATGGTCTTCTTCCCGATAAAAAATGGAAGTTAGGTTACATAGGAGATTTTTGGTTCAAAGGCGACACAATAAATTTAGGAATAGGGCAAGGTTATATTTTAGCCACACCACTTCAATTAGCGATGGCTTATTCAGGTCTAGCAAACAAAGGAGTAATTTATCAGCCTCAATTTATACAGCCGGAAAACGAAAAATCTTTTGAACCAAAAAAAATTGCTGAAATTCAACTTTCTGATAACAAAGCTTGGGAAAAAATGGAACAAGCTCTAGTTGACGTGATTTCTGCGAGAAATGGAACAGCCCATAAAGTTTATGATGCAAATTCAGTCGTTATTGCAGGTAAAACAGGTACTGCACAAATCAAAAGTATTCTTCCGGGTAAAGAATACGATGCAATTCGTGAAAATCCTGCATTACGAGATCACGCTCTTTTCGTTGGCTATGGGCCTGTAGAAGATCCAAAACTAGTTGTAGCGGTAATCATAGAAAACGGTGAATCAGGTAGCGAAGTTGCAGCCCCAATTGTTAAATCTGCAATAAATTTTTTCACAGGAGGATTTGATGCAGAATAAGCCATTAAGTTTTTCAGTAGATATCAGATTGAATCAAAGAAGAAATTTATTAAATTTTGATTATTCTATTGTTCTTACGGTTTTTCTTTTGGGTCTTTTTGGGCTGGCAATGATTTACAGCGCCAGTGGATCCTTCACTTTGGTTTTAAGGCAAGCAATGTATTTTGTTCTTGGTGCAATTCTGATGATTACTGCAGCAATGTCTAATTTTAGAAAAATGGAACCTATTTATTTGAATGCAGTCTGGATAGGCTTCTTTTTTTTGGTTTTAGTTTTAATTTTGCCTAATTCTGGAACTACGAATCGATGGATAAATTTGGGTTTCATTGGGTTTCAACCTTCTGAGCTAATGAGGTTTTTATTACCTATTTCTGCAGCAGCATATTTAACACGAAATCCACAGATAAAATTATCCGACTGGATAATTGTCTTGGTTACAACATTGGTAGCCTTTATTTTAGTTTTCCTGCAGCCAGATTTTGGCACCTCAGCGATAGTTTTGCTCTCCGGAATAATGCCAATAATTTTATCTGGTCTACCTTGGAGATTTATTATTTATAGTTTTTTAGGAGGTATTGGAACTCTTCCTTTCTTATGGATGAGCTTGATGGATTATCAAAAAGAGAGAATATATACCTTTATTAGTCCCGAAGCTGATGCTTTAGGTTCCGGATGGAATATTGCCCAATCAAAGATTGCCATCGGATCTGGGCAATTTTTTGGAAAGGGCTATATGGAAGGAAGTCAAAGCCAGCTGGATTTTATCCCCGAAAGCCATACCGATTTTATTTTTGCAGTAATTGTTGAGGAGTTTGGATTTTTAGGTGCTCTTGGACTTTTTCTCCTTTATGCTTTTTTAATTCATCGTCTCTTATACGTTGCTAAAAGCAGTAATTCTAAATTTGCAAAATTGGTTTCAGCCACGCTTTCAATTATTTTAGCTGCTTACATAACATTAAACATTTCAATGGTAGTTGGCATCTTTCCTGTAGTAGGAATGCCTTTGCCATTCATAAGTCAAGGTGGAACGGCATTAGTGGTTAATATGATTACTATCGGTATAATTTTATCTTTAAGGAGAACGACTTGAAAAAAATAAGTTTGCTTTTGCTTTTAGTTTTTTTTGTACCTCTAATCTATATGGATTATTCAAAAAGCTATGAAACATTGTCTTTCATAGATGAAATGGTTTCAAAACATAAATTTGAAAAATCTTATTTGGTAGAAATTTTCAAAAGTGCTGAAAAAAGAGAAAAAATAATCAATTCTATGAATAGACCCGCAGAAAAGAAATTTTCTTGGGTTCAATACAAAACCAGATTAATTTCGCCTATAAGAATAAACAATGGAGTAAGTTTTCTGCAGAGATTTTTACCTGAGTTTGAAAAAGCAGAAAAAGAATTTGGTGTTCCTAAAGAAATTATTGCAGCAATCATCGGGATTGAATCCAGTTATGGTTCTATTACTGGCAGGGAAAGAGTAATAGATTCGTTGTCGACTCTTGCCTTTGATTATCCGAGACGAAGCAAATTTTTTACTAAACAATTAGAGCATTTTCTCCTTCTTACTAGAGAAGAAAAACTTGATCCTTTGGTTATGAAAGGATCATATGCTGGAGCTATGGGCTATGGCCAATTTATTCCAAGCTCTTATCGATCTTATGCAATTGATTTTGATGACGACGGAATAAGAAATATTGTTACAAACCCAATTGATGCAATTGGCAGCGTTGCAAATTATTTAAGTAAGCATGGCTGGGAAAGAAATGCCACTATAGCAGAAGCTCTTACAAAAAATGATGTGAACTCAAACTTCAAGACATCACTATCATTAAAAGAGCCAGATGCTTTGGAACTGGCATCTAAGATCAATTTACCAAATAAAAAATACTTACAAATAAATTTTGAAGATAAAGAATTTTGGTTGGGCCATAAAAATTTATATGTCTTATCACGTTATAATAGAAGTTCTTTTTATGTGATGGCCGTCTTTCTTCTGAGCCAAGAAATTGACTATGCGTATAGAGTAAAAATATGAAAAAAATTTTCTTGATAAGTTTTATATTCTCAGCCGTAGCATTCTCGCAAACTTTAATTCCCAAATTACCGCAAATCACTGCCTCTAGTTTTTTACTTATTGATGCTGAAACAAATAAAATAATTGCTCAACAAAACCCAGAAGCCTCAACAGGGTTGGCAAGCATCACAAAAATAATGACAAGTTACATAGTAGCTGACTATTTGAAGCAAGGATTTTTAAACATTAAAGACTCCACAACAGTAAGTGAAAAATGTTGGCGCATGGAAGGCTCGAGAATGTTCATCCAAGAAGGCAAAAAGGTTTTGATAGAAGATTTGATGCGCGGCATGATTATTCAATCCGGAAATGATGCAGCTTGTGCCTTAGCTGAACATATTGCAGGAACTCAAGAAGATTTTGCGAGTCTCATGAATGACTATGCTCAAAAAATGGAGTTAAAAAATACGAACTTTACCAATCCAACGGGCTTACCAAATGTTAATCACTATTCAACTGCTGAAGATATAGCAAAATTAAGTATAGTTTTAATAAACGACTTTCCTGATGAATATGCAATCTACAGCGAGAAAGAATTTACTTACAACGATATAAGGCAGTTAAATAGAAATAGCTTACTCTGGCAAGATGACTCAATAGATGGTATCAAGACAGGTCATACCAGAGCGTCAGGATATTGCTTGGTTGCCTCGTCCAAAAGAGCAGATATGAGGCTAATTTCGATAGTGCTTAATAGTGCCTCCGAAAAATCGAGACTTCAAGATACTAGAAGATTATTGGATTATGGTTTTAAGTATTATCAAACTAAAAAAATAATCGCTAAATACCAACCAATATCTATAGTTGATGTCTGGGGCGGAATAGAAGATAAATTGGAACTTGGTCCTGAGAAGGATATCTTCGTTACATTAACCAAACCTACTTTTGATAGGCTTACAATTGAGGCATCAAAAAATTTAGGTGTAAAAGCACCTGTTAGGAAGGATTCAGTTATAGACAGATTAGATATCAAAGTTGATGGAGAAACCATTCAATCTGTAGATTTGGTTGCAGTAAATAATGTACAAAGAAAAGGGATTGTCATCGCAACTTTAGAGTCTTTGATGTTCTACGTTTACAGTTTCTTCATGCAAGATGAAATAAATTAATGTCAATTTGTTTTTTAAACGACAAATATCTAGATCTTCAAGAAGCAAAAATCTCACCACTGGATAGAGGTTTTCTTTTTGGAGATGCAATTTACGAAGTAATTATTGCAGTAAATAAAAAACCCTTTGAACTTGGCGCTCATCTAACTAGATTAAAAAAAAATATATCTTCCTTAAAGTATTCATTATCAGATCAATTTGACCTAGAAGAAACAATTTTAGAAGTAATTTCCAGAAATGAATTTTTGAATCAGGTAATTTACGTCCAAATCTCTAGAGGTACAGACATTGTAAGAGACCATATTCCAAGTAATGATTTATCACCAACCATATTTGTATCTTCTCATGAACTGAAAACAGACTTTTCTCCGAGTTCTGGCGAGAAGGCAATTTTATTAGAAGATTTTAGATGGAGAAAAAGTCAGATAAAGGCTACTTCTTTACTAGCCAATGTTTTATATAGATCTGAGGCTAAAAATCAGGAAGTTTTTGAGACTATTCTTTTTGAAAACGGATTCATTACTGAGGGTGCGGTAAGTAACGTTTTTTGTTGTATCGATAACAAAATCTTAACGCCGCCTTTAACTGAAAATATTCTTCCTGGAGTAACAAGAAAAGTAATCTTAGAGTTGATTCAAGATACCTCTTTTGAATACGAAGAGACAAAAATTACTGTGGATTCTTTTTTATCAGCAGAAGAGATTTGGGTTACGAACTCAACCAAAGGAGTCATTCCAATCATTGAACTTGATGGTAAAAAAATAGGATCCGGATTACCTGGTGAAAAATATCTTCAAATTTCTAAAGCTTTCATAAGAAAACTTTCGGGTTAGATATACCCAAAATTTACAATAATTTTTCTTAATTCAGTCCAGAATTCCGCCTTTCCTGTTTTAAAGTCTTTATCAAGATCTGCGATTTTTTTTCTTAAACTTTTAATTTGTGGCGGTGATATCTTCTTTGCTTTTATTTTAAGCTTGGATAGGTAATCTCTTGGAACACCTTTTAGAAAAAAATTTGGATTCTTTTTGTATTGCTCTAATCGATCTAGCTGTTGGTGAATGACAGCGATTATGCCTGGCTCATTTTCTTTATTTAATTTCATAATTTCCAAAATTTCTAAAGATTTTGAAACTTGGTTAGACAAACAACTATTTATTAAGCTAAAGACATGATATTCAGAGCTGTCTTTTATAAATTTATAATCTGTATGATTTTGATCCAAACATTTTAAAAATTTTAGCTCTTGATAAGCAGACAATAAATTTTCTTCATTTCTGGACGCAATTAAATTAGCACCTTCTTCGCTCAAAAGTAAATCCATATTTTTCGCCTCGTCTTTGATCCAACCTTTGAATTGATTTGAATAGACCGGCTGAATTTCAGAGATCTCAAGGTATTTTGATATTTTTTTAAACCAAGTAGATGTTTTGATTTTTTTATTCAATGAAGAAATAACTACTATACGATCTGAGTTATCGTCTCCTAATAAGCTCAAAAAAAAATCTAAATCATCTTTAAGGATACTTTTTTCTTGAAGGCGCAAATCTATTATTTCTTTTTCACTGAATAAACTACCCTGTTGATTTTCAATATTTATTTCTTCTTTAATTCCTTTTTTGTAAAAGAAAATCTTTCTACTTAGGAAGCCTTCTTTTTTAAGATTAGAAATGAATTTGTCTCTCAAATTAGAGTTCAGTAACTCGTCATTGCTTAAAATTAATTTATGCTGATTCCGCATTGCTTTTTTCTGAAAAGAAAATCAATAACTCATTGACCGCCTCACTGAAGAAATCCAGTTTAATTTCATCTGCTTGTTTTTCATTTGAAAGAATACTTTCGGTGTCGTAAGAAAAATCTTCTGATGTAAAGATTGGAATCTCATGGATGGTATTGGTATTTTTTTCAAAAATACTTAACTTAACTTGATAATCAAGACTCACTACAGCAGGAAAAAAATTTTCATCTGTTGCTTCTAGAAATTTACCCAGTCTATGGTTACTGATTTCAATTACAAAATCTGCAGCATCTTTAGTTTCTGCTAGATTCGCATTCATTAAGAAAAAATTCTTTTTTAATTCTTGCACAAGAGAGAAGTTAAGAGGATTTTTTTGAAACTCAAAAAAAATCGTAATCTTTTTTTCAGAATAATTTAGTGGTTTAAAACCACATGCAGCAATAAAAAGAATTAATAAGGAATTTAAGAAGATTCTTTTTAATTCAAATGACAAAATTGACGAGTTTTTTTGGAACATATATTGTTTTTTTTATATCTTCTTTTTCTAAATATTTTTTTATATTCTCTAATTCTTTACTTTCTTTAATAATTGTTTCTTCACTGCTTAAAATATCCACTAGGATCTTTCCTCTTAATTTACCATTAATCTGAATTGCAATCGTCATTTCGTTTCCTTCTAATTGATTTGCATCATAGGCAGGCCAAGTTTCATTATGAATGGGAGATTTTTTATCTAATGCTTCCCATAATTCATGGCAGACATGAGGAATGATTGGCGAGAGCATAATGACACTTTTTTCAATTATTTCCTTAAAAACCTCATTACTTTCTTTGGAAACGGAACTTTTCAACATTGCTTTGGGAATGGCATTTAATAATTCCATAATTGCTGCAATTGCGGTATTGAATTGATTTTTTTCTCCAAAATCTTCAGAAACTTTTTTGATGGTTTGATTCAATTTAATTTGGATATCATTTAAATCCAATGATTGCACTTCGTTGTCTACAGTCTGGTTGAATAAGGTTTGTGATAATGACCAAAGCCTTTTTATGAACTTATGAGAACCATTAACCCCGGAATCAGACCATTCCAAAGATTGCTCGGGAGGCGCAGCAAACATGGAAAACAGTCTCACGGTATCAGCACCGTATTTCTCAATCAACTCATTAGGATTAACAGTATTTCCCTTAGATTTTGACATCTTCGATCCGTCTTTCAGAACCATGCCTTGACATAGCAATTTTTTAAATGGCTCTCTTACACTAATCAAAGATAAGTCATTCATGGCTTTACAAAAAAAACGCGAATACAAAAGGTGAAGAATTGCGTGCTCTATTCCACCTATATATTGATCTACTGGCATCCAATAATCTGCTTCAGCATCAAGTATTGATTCTGAAGAGTTATAAGATGCAAATCTTGCAAAATACCAGGATGATTCAACAAAAGTATCAAAAGTATCTTTCTCTTTGAAATAATCTATTCCATTCAATTCGATCTTTTCCTTAGCAATCTCTTCATGACTTAAATTGCTGAATGGTAAAACTTCATTTTCGTTATCTGATATGAACATGGGTATCGGAGCTCCCCAAGCTCTTTGTCTTGAAACTCCCCAATTTCTTAAACGAAAATTGATTTTTTCTGTCCCTTTGAAACCAAAGTTATTTTCATCGGTTAATAGCGAAAAAGCTTCTTCAAAAGAAAGTCCATTCAATTTGTCAGAATTAATTAAAATTCCTTTACCTTCTATGGCACCTTCTGTTTTGTCTAATTCTCCTCTACCATCGTCAATGACCTGAATGATTTCAATCTGTTCAGCTTGAGCGAACTCAAAATCTCTTTGGTCATGGCCAGGGACCCCCATTAAAGCCCCCGAACCATAATCAGCCAAAACGAAGTTTGCCACCCAAATATCTATCTCTTTATTTGAAATTGGATGAATTGCTTTAGTCTTTAATTTATAACCTTTTTTTTCTTGTTTTGATAAATCTGCTTCTGCCTGTTTTACATTTGAGTTGTTTTTTATCCACTCTGTTAATTCGTGATTATTTTCTGCTTCTCTTTCTACAATTTCATGATTGAAAGACAACGCCATGAAAGTAACTCCCATGATGGTATCTGGCCTCGTAGTAAATACTTCAATAATATCTTCAGAATCAGAAATAAATTGAAACAAAACTCCTTTGGATTTCCCTATCCAATTTTTTTGCATTGTCTTGACCTGTTCAGGCCAACCGTCTAAAAGATCAAGATCATTCAAAAGCTCGTCAGCGTAATCGGTGATTTTAAAAGACCACTGATTGATAATTTTTTTTTCAACTTCAGCGCCGGATCGCCAACCTTTACCGTCAATTACTTGTTCATTTGCGAGTACTGTTTTATCGACAGGATCCCAATTAACTTCTGCTTTTTCTCTAATCACCAAACCTTTTTCGTAAAGCTTACAAAATAACCATTGCTCCCATTTGTAGTAATCTTCACTGCACGTTTTTAATTCCCTCCGCCAGTCATAAGCAAAGCCAAGTGATTTAAGTTGGAGCTTCATTTCTTGGATATTTTTCTCTGTCCAATCTTTGGGTGAAACTTTGTTTTGGATAGCAGCGTTCTCTGCAGGTAATCCAAAGGCATCCCAGCCCATTGGTTGCAAGACATTTTTTCCTTTGAGTCTTTGATATCTTGAAATCACATCACCGATCGTATAGTTTCTAACATGTCCCATATGACACTGTCCTGAGGGATAGGGAAACATACTCAGGCAATAAAATTTTTCTTTTTTGGGGTCGGGCTCAACCTCAAAAGATTTATTTTCTTCCCAGTACTTTTGGGCTTTTTTTTCGATTAATTGAAAGTTATATTCAGTTTCTGACATTAGGAAATATTTAGAATCTCTTTAAGATAATTTATAGAAATATTTCCCTCAACAAAGTTTTTTTCATGAAAGATCTTATCGTGCAGATCAGTATTGGTATCAATTCCTTCTATGTACATTTCTTCAAGAGCCACTCTCATTTTTCTAATAGCATCCAATCGATCCTTGGAGTGTGAACAAATCTTAGCAACCAAGGCATCATAATACTGTGGGACTTTATACCCCGAATATAAGTGTGAGTCGGTTCTGATTCTAAATCCACCTGGCGGATGAAATTCTGTAACCAAACCTGGCGAAGGAATAAAGGTCTCAGAATGTTCGGCATTTATCCTGCATTCGATTGCGTGGCCTCGACAATTTATCTCTTCTTGAGAAAACCTTATTTCTTCACCTGCCGCAATTTTTATTTGTAACTTTACTAAGTCTATTCCAGTAATCATTTCGGTAATGGTATGTTCTACTTGAAGACGTGTATTCATTTCAATAAAATAAAATTCTCCATTTTCGTAGAGAAACTCAAAAGTTCCCAAGCCTTTATAATTAAGTTTTTTACAAGTATCCACTGCAACTTGCCTAATCTCTTGTAATTTTTCTTCCGGTATTCCAAAAGCTGGCGCTTCTTCAATAATCTTTTGATTTTTTCTTTGGATGGAACAATCTCTTTCAAAAAAATGAATTACATTTCCTGCATTATCTGCAGCTATTTGAATTTCAACATGTCTCGGGGAGGTTAAAAATTTTTCTAAATAAATTTCATCGCTTCCAAAACTGTTTAAAGCCTCTCTCTGTGTAAGTTGTAGCTTGTCAAGCAAATCAGTTTCTTCCTCAACTATTTGAATGCCTTTACCACCTCCACCAGCAGCGGCTTTAATGATTACTGGATACCCAATGTTTCTAGCAATCTCCATTGTCTCTCTATTGGTTGCAGAAATTCTTCCTGTTCCTGGAACACATTGCATGCCTGAACTTGAAACAGCTTCTTTTGCTGAAATTTTATTTCCCATGATCTTAATACTTTCAGGGTCCGGACCAATAAAAGTATATCCACTAGCTTGGACTTGTTCTGCGAAGTGATCATTTTCTGCTAAAAAGCCTACTCCAGGATGAATGGCATCACTGTCTGTCACTTCACAGGCACTTATAATTGCTGGGATATTTAAATAACTCTTTGCAGACTCTGCTGGCCCAATGCAAACAGATTCGTCTGCCATTTTTACGTGCTTTAAGTTCTTATCTGCTTCAGAGTAGATTGCAACTGTAGCAATTCCCATTTCCTTACAGGCTCTTAGAACTCTAAGAGCTACTTCTCCTCTGTTAGCAATGAGAATTTTTTTGAACATTTACTCTATTACAAATAAAGGTTGACCAAACTCAACTGGTTCAGCGTTTTCAATGAGAACTTGCTTGATAGTTCCAGAAGAGTCCGCTTTTACTTCATTCATCATTTTCATAGCCTCAATGATACAAAGAACATCTCCCTCTGAAATTTTGTCGCCAACTGATACAAAGTCTTTTGCTCCTGGATTTGGCGCTGCATAAAAAGTTCCAACCATTGGAGAGTCAATGGTTTGTCCAGATATCGTTTCATCTTCAGCTGATTGACTAGTATCTGAATCTGCAGGAACATTTTCATTCTCAACTGCTGGCTGTGGAGCAGGGGCAACAGCATTGGATGTCACAATTTGTTCTTGAACAGGAATAGAAATTGCTTTGACTAGCTTTACCGATTCCTCTCCTTCTTTAATTTCTATTTCATTGAGTTGTGACTCTTCTAACATTTCTATTAGTTTTTTTACTTTTCTAATATCCATAGTTTCTCCTTTTTAAAATCTTTCTATTGCCAGTTCTAGAGCAGCTTTGTATCCCTGCTCACCAAAACCAGAAATTATGCCAACAGCTATGTCAGAAAAATAAGATTTTTCTCTGAAAGCTTCTCTATTGAAAATATTGCTTATATGAATTTCTATAAGCGGAATGTCTACACCAAGAATAGCATCTCTCAGAGCAACGCTAGTATGCGTGAAAGCTCCTGGATTAAACAAAATACATGAAACATTTTCTTCCTTCCCTGCTTGAATTCTATCTACAAGTTCATGTTCTGCATTGCTTTGAAACGTCTTCAGCTCAACTTTGTTTTTTTTAGCAATTGCAATTAATTCTTTTTCTATTTGTTCTAAAGTATGTTCTCCATAGATATTTGTTTCTCGCTTACCAAGTAAATTAAGATTTGGCCCATTTAAAAGAAGAAAACTTTTCATTTCTTAGATTTTAGCCGAAATTTAATCGATTTTCACAGAAGATATGCTTTTTTTATCGTATTTTATAACGATATTTTTCATTTTGCTGGGATAGCAAACCTTATTTTTATAACAACCTTGATAGTTTAAGCTTATTTTTTCTTCATCTTCGGAAGCAAATTTTATTTTAAAGTCAGAATCAACAATTTCAATCAAACCAAAAAATACATCTTCTTTTTCTTCCTTCTTGCCGAGGAACTTAAAATTTATATTTGAATCTTTTGAGTCTTTTAAAATGATCTTATCTAAATATATATAGGTTGCAGGTGCCAATTTAAAACTTACTAAAATACTTTGATTTTCTATGTCCGTAGAAAGTGTGAAAGCTTCTTCAGTAGAAGGAATAAAATTATTTGAGTCAAAAATTTGCGCATAACTCAGGAGAGAAAAAAAGCTAACTATAATTAATTTTTTTTTCATGTAATCTTCTTTATATGAATATTTTGGAAGTAAAAAATCTCTCCATTTATTTTAATACAAATAAAGAAAATAAAATTTTAGCAGCCTCGAATATTAATTTTTCCATTTCAAAGGGCGAAACACTTTCTATTGTTGGAGAATCTGGTTCTGGGAAAAGTATTATTGGCTTGTCAATCATGAAGTTACTTCCTTACCCTTTGGCTGGTCATGGATCAGAAAGCAAGATCCTCTTTAAAGGCGAAGACATGCTTCAAAAATCAAAGTTACAAATGCGTAAGTTGCGAGGAAAAAAAATATCAATGATTTTTCAAGAACCCATGACTTCTTTAAATCCCTTTTTGAAATGTGGAGAACAAATCAAAGAGAGTATTTTCTCAAGTTCTACTAGTCTTGATAGAAAAAGTCGAGTTATGGAGCTTCTAGAAGAAGTTGAATTTGAAGATCCAGAAAAAATCTTTAACTCCTATCCTCACCAAATTTCAGGAGGCCAAAGACAAAGAGTCATGATTGCAATGGCTATATCAAATGAACCAGATTTATTAATTGCCGACGAACCCACCACAGCTCTCGATGTAAGCGTTGAGCAAAGTTTATTAGTGTTATTAAAAAAAATACAAAAAAAAATGGGGATGAGCATTATTTTCATTTCTCATGATCTGAATATTGTAAGAAAAATATCAGATAGAGTTTTAGTTATGCAAAAAGGGGAGATAAAGGAAGAAAACTCCATGAATGAAATTTTTCAAAATCCTAAGGATCCATATACACAGAGATTAATGAATTCTTCCCCTGAACCCAAACTAGGGACTAAAGATCTTAATGATGAAATTCTAAAAATTTCTTCTTTAAATTTAACTTACTCAAAAAGAGACTTTATTGGTAGAACATCTAATTTTTCTGCTCTCAAGAACATCAATTTGTCTCTTAAAGAAAATTCTGCACTTGGCTTAGTAGGCGAATCTGGATCAGGGAAGTCGTCTTTGGCGAGATCGATTTTAGGAATTGAAAAATTCTCTGGAAAAATATTCTTCAAAGATAAAAATATTTTGAATTACAACAATAAAGAAAAAAAACTTTTCAAAAAAAATTGTCAGCTTGTTTTTCAAGATCCTTTTAGCTCTCTTTCGCCAAGACAAAGAATATTCGATATTGTTAAAGAGGGGCTTGATATTCACGAATCTTCCTTGAACCTCCTGCAAAAAAAAGAAAAAGTTTTAAAAGTTCTCGAAGACGTAAAAATGGATGAAAGTTGTCTTACAAAATTTCCACATGAGTTTTCCGGCGGACAAAGACAAAGAATTGCCCTGGCAAAAGTGTTAATTTTGGAACCAGAGTTTCTCATTTTAGACGAACCAACCTCAGCACTTGATATTTCCATTCAAAAGGAAATTATCAACCTTTTATTAGATTTGCAGTCAAAAAGGGGATTGAGTTATTTACTGATTAGTCATGATCTAAAAGTCATTAACGCTATTGCAGATGAAATAGTTGTTTTAAAGTCAGGTAAAATAGTTGAACAAGGTAAGCGCGATGATATTTTTTATAATGCCAAAGAACAGTATACGAAATCGTTAATCCACGCAGCTTACAACTAGCTTTTATATGACGAAAATAAATAAACGAAAACATTCAGCTCCACTGGTTGATGGTCCTGAACAAGCTCCATCAAGATCAATGCTGAGAGCTGCTGGTTTTGAAGATGATGATTTTAGAAGACCTCAAGTTGGGGTTGCTTCTACGTGGTCTAACGTAACGCCGTGCAATATGCACATCAACGATCTTGCATCATTGGTTTGCGATTCAATTGATCAAGAAGACTTGAAGGCAGTTTTATTTAATACCATCACAATTTCTGATGGAATCTCAATGGGAACTTTAGGCATGAGATATTCATTAGTTTCAAGAGAAGTCATCGCTGACTCAATAGAGACAGTAGTCGGTTGTCAGTCCTTTGATGGTGTCGTTGCAATCGGGGGCTGTGACAAAAACATGCCAGGTTGTTTAATTGGCTTAGCGCGATTAAATCGACCATCTATTTTTGTTTATGGTGGCTCAATTAGGCCTGGAGCAAACCATACAGATTTGGTCACAGTGATGGAAGGAGTCGGAAGTTTTTCAAGCAATAAAATTTCCGAAGAGGAATTAATTGCGATAGAAAAAACAGCTCTACCCGGACCTGGCTCTTGTGGAGGCATGTATACCGCTAACACTATGGCTTCCGCGATTGAAGCTTTAGGTATGAGCTTACCTGGAAGCAGTTCACAAGACGCAGTTTCGACAGATAAACAAGAAGACTGTAAGAAAATTGGTAATGCGATCAACAACCTTCTTGAAAAAGATATCAAGCCCACAGACATTATGACTAGAGAGGCTTTTGAAAATGCTATTCGTGTTGTTATCGCTTTGGGTGGATCAACCAATGCAGTACTTCATTTGTTAGCAATGGCAAAAAGCGTAGATATTCCTTTGAATATTGATGATTTTGAAAAAATTGGCAAAACCAGTCCATTATTGGCTGACTTAAGACCTTCAGGACATTTTCTTATGTCTGAGTTGAATGAGATTGGCGGTATACAACCTTTGATGAAAACTCTTTTTGATGCCAATCTTCTGCATGGCGATACATTGACAGTAACAGGTAAAACCATGGCTGAAAATTTAAGCGATGTTAAACCTTATCCAGAAAAGCAAAAAATTATAATGCCTTTGGATAAGCCCATAAAGAAAGACAGTCACTTGAAAATCTTAAAAGGAAACCTTGCTAGTGAGGGAGCTGTTGCGAAAATCACTGGGAAAGAAGGACATAGTTTTTCAGGCTCAGCTCGAGTTTTTAATTCTGAAGAAGAAACCTTAGATGCTATTTATGGTTCAAAGATTCAAGAAGGCGATGTAATTGTTGTTAGATATGAAGGGCCTGTTGGCGGGCCAGGCATGAGAGAAATGCTAAAACCAACCTCAGCCATCATGGGTCAAGGTCTCGGCGATAAGGTAGCTTTTATTACCGATGGAAGATTTTCTGGAGGCTCTCATGGTTTTGTAGTCGGTCATGTAACGCCTGAAGCTGCTAAAGGAGGGCTGATAGGTCTTTTAGAAGATGGTGATAAAATTACTATAGATGCCTTAAAAGGAACAATTGATGCAGATTTATCACTAAAAGAAATCGAAGAAAGAAAGAAAAATTGGAAAAATCCGAAACCAGTGCCAAAAAAGGGTGTTTTGGCAAAATATGCCAAGACAGTTCAATCGGCTTCTGAAGGAGCGGTTACAGATTAAAAAAGCTTGTTTTATTTGAATACGCCCTCATAATTAAAGTATGTCTAAACCCATCGAATTAACAGATGAAAATTTAGAAGAAACTCTTTCTAGTTCTTCAGTACCAGTGCTAGTTGACTATTGGGCTGAATGGTGTGGACCATGTAAAATGGTTGCTCCGGTCTTAGAAGAGCTCGCAGCGGAACTTGATGGCAAATTAACGATCGGCAAGGTTGATGTTGATTCCAATCGGGACTCAGCAGCCAAACAGAATGTGATGAGTATCCCTACTCTTATATTATTTAAGGATGGACAGCCAATTGATCAAAGAATTGGAGCTTTAACGAAAAATCAACTTCAAGAATTCATTAACGAACATATTTAATACTCAAAAAAACTAGACTCATAATTTCTATAGTGGTACATTGCAGTCCTACTTCCAGTAGAAACACTCATAATCTTTAATTTATAAAACATTTAAAAAAAATGCATTTAGGGGAACTTAAAGCAAAACCAGTCGAAGAATTACTCACGATCGCTGAGGGTATGGGTATTGAAAACTTGTCTCGTCAAAAAAAACAAGACGTCATTTTTAATATTTTAAAAACTCATTCCAATGGTGGTGAAGATATTGAAGGTGAAGGAGTTCTAGAAATTTTAAACGATGGGTTTGGATTCTTAAGATCACCCTCGTCCTCTTATCTTGCCGGTCCCGATGATATATATGTCTCACCAAGTCAAATTAGAAGATTTGGTTTAAAAACAGGCGATTCTGTTTCTGGAAATATTAGACCTCCAAAAGATGGTGAAAGATATTTCGCTTTGCTCAAGATAGATCAAATAAATTTTGAACCTTCCGACAAAACAAAAAATAAAGTTGCTTTTGAAAACCTCACTCCTTTATTTCCGGAAGAAAGAATCATCATGGAGTCTGGAAATGGAACCACTGAAGATCTTTCTGCAAGAATAATTGATTTGGTATCACCTACAGGAAAGGGTCAAAGAGGACTGATTGTCTCACCCCCAAAAGCTGGTAAAACTCTTTTAATGCAATCAATTGCACATTCTATAGAAAAGAACAGTCCTGAAAGTAAATTGATGGTCTTGCTTGTTGACGAAAGACCGGAAGAAGTTACAGATATGAAAAGGTCTGTTAGGGGAGAAGTTGTTGCAAGTACTTTTGATGAGCCTCCTTCTCGACATGTACAAGTTGCAGAAATGGTGATTGCTAAAGCCAAAAGACTCGTCGAAAAGAAACACGACGTTATAATTTTACTCGATTCAATTACCAGATTGGCAAGAGCTTACAATTCAACTCAAGCAGCTTCAGGAAAAATATTAACTGGAGGTGTAGATGCCAATGCTTTGGAAAAACCAAAAAGATTTTTTGGAGCAGCCAGAAACATAGAAGGTGGCGGCAGCTTGACGATCATTGCAACAGCGTTAATTGATACTGGTTCAAGAATGGATGAGGTAATCTTTGAAGAATTTAAAGGTACCGGCAACCAAGAAATTCACTTGGACCGAGCTATTGCTGAAAAAAGAATCTTTCCTGCAATAAATATCCGTAGGTCAGGTACCAGAAGAGAAGAACTTATTACCGATGATGCAGAACTTGCAAGAATTAATATTTTGAGAAAACTCCTTCATGAGATGGAAGATATTGATGCTACCGATTGGTTAATTGATAAGCTAAGCAAGCATAAAACCAACAGCGAATTCTTTGATTCTATGAAGAAAGGTAAGTAACCTCTGCTAATACGTAACTTTTTTTTCCTAAGCTTTTTTTCTTTTTCAAATTCAAAGATTCAGGAATTTCTAGATCTAATTTTTTTTCGAATTCAAAATAAATTTGTCCATTTTTAGATAAGAGTTCTTTTTCTAAAATAGCAGCAAGCAAATCATGAATTAAATTTTTGTTAAATGGTGGATCTATGAAAATCAAATCGTATTTAGTTCTAGAATTGTTGTTTTGTATCCATTCCAAACACTCCGCACAAAAGAAATCGCAATCTGCTTTTTCACTCATTTCTAGATAAACATTTTTAATTTTTTGCAAGTACTCTTTATTTCTCTCTACAAAAGTTACTTTTTCAGCACCTCTTGAGTAAGCTTCAAAACCTAATGCACCTGTTCCAGAAAAAAGGTCCAGACAATACATTTTTTTCAAATCCTGTCCCAGCCAATTAAACAATGTTTCTTTTGCTCTATCCGGAGTTGGTCTTAAATCATCATTCAGATCAAAGTAAATTTTCTTTCCTTTCCATTTTCCTCCAATGATTCTAATTTCTCCTTTTTTTTCTTTCTTCATATCATTTATGATATTACATGAGATAATTCAGTTTTAAATTTACCTGCTTATTTACCTTGAAAGAAAAATTTCTAGAAGTTCTTAGAACAACAAAACAAAATGTTTTTGTTTTAGCTGCGGAAAATGGTGACCAGCGTCATGCAATGACTGTGTCATCGGTTTTTTCTGTATCTCTTGAACCAATGTCTATGGCAGTGAGTGTCAATCAAAGCGCAAGCCTGCATGATCTTTTGATGGAAGAAACTAAATTCTCTTTGAATTTATTAACTGCTGATCAGGTAGATATCGCTGAAATATGCAGTGGTGCTGAAGAGGGACAAATTAGATTTAATCATCCTGACTGGAATCTAGAAAAGATTCCATATTTACAAAGCGCACAATCAAATTTATTTTGCACTTGTAAAAAAATAGTACCTTTGTATTCCCATTCTTTGGTAATAGGCGAAGTAGACGATATATTTCATTCAGGAAAAACAGATCCGCTGATCTATCAAGACGGTAAATATGAATCATAAAAAAACTTTAGCTTTAGTTTTCTCACTATTTCCTAGTTTTTTGTTAGCTGCCATTACCGTTGATGGAAAGTTAGATGAACCGGAATGGCAAAATGCTCAGTCAATAAGTGATTTTGTAACCGTTTATCCAAATGACAAATCAAAGCCAGAGTTTAAAACCGAAGTGAGGGTTTTTTCTGATGATAAAGGAATATATTTTGGCTTTACAAATGAACAACCTATTGAAACACAAACACCTTTGAAACATCCAAGGGATAAGTGGTTTGTTGATGCTGATAGGAATTTCATCATGATAGATTTTGATGGCAATGCAACTGTCGGTTATGAATTTTCTGTAACTCTTGGTGATACATTGAGAGACGCGATTGTGACTAATGAGAATGAAATGTCAGATAGTTGGGATGCTATTTGGTATGCAAAAACATATCAAACAGAGTCCGCTTGGTTTTCTGAATTCTTTATTCCTTGGGAGGTAGCTCCTATGAATGTGGTTGAAGGAAAAAAAAGAGAAGTTAAAGCAACCTTTGTCAGAAGGCATCATAAAGAAAATAGGTTTTATAATGTTCCTGGATTGTGGGCCGAACAATCTCCATTTTTATCTAGATTTAAGAGCATAAAGGTTGATAACCCTTCGACAATTAAAAAATCCAGGGTTGATTATTTTCCTTATGTGAGCTTTACCAATAACTTTGTTGAGAATAATCGAAACATAAACTTTGGTGGGGAGATTTTTTGGGATATAAATTCCGAATCAAAACTGGATGTTTCACTAAATCCGGATTTTGGTCAAGTTGAAAGCGATGATTTGATTGTAAATTTCTCTGCAATTGAAACTTTTTATGAAGATAAAAGACCTTTTTTCACTGAAAATCAAACTCTGTTTGAAATTACCGGTTGGAATCTCTATTTTATAAATACAAGAAGAATTGGCGGGATACCTGACAAATGTTCTCCAACAAACGAAACTCTCAAAGGACAATGTAAAAATAGCCTTCAGGATTCTTCTGATATAGATCTCGCTTTGAGATTCTCTCAAAAGTCACAGGAAAATGAATTTGGTTTCTTTTCTGCTTTCGAAGCGAATAGCGTTTATTCATCTGGGAGAGATTATTTTGCAGGTCGTTACCGAAGAAATATTTCTGAAGCCAACGGTAAAGTAGGTTATATGGTTACTGCAGTGGACAGACCATCTATCAATAGAGAAGCATACGTTCATACTATTGATTTTGACTTCAAACCTTCTGCTCCAACTAGAGTTTACGGTTGGTTAAGTCAAGCAAGTATTAAAGATAACGATAATGACACAGTGGGGACTGGAGCTCGTATAGTAGTCACAAAAGGGTTTTCAGATCAATTATTTGTTCTTGGCGCGATCAACTATCTGGATGAAGATTTTAATATCAACGATATGGGTTATATTGAAGAATACAACAAAATCAGCATAGGAGGTTTTCTTCAGTACATTCGTCCCATAAAAAACAAAACTTCTAAAGTTTCTCAAACTATTTTCAAAGTAAACGGTGGACACAATAGATCCACCGAAGGCTATGGAAATGGTATTGGCTTCAACACAGAACTAGAATTGTTCATGCGTGACAACTCTTACATAAGCTTGAAGTGTAACTGTACTGTCAGAAGAGGTAAAAACTCTACTGAAACTAGAGGATTTGCGGCTGCTCCATATATAGAGAGTCTAGCAAACTACGATCTTCAGCTTGCCTATTACACCCCTAGAACAGACGACATCAGACCATTTGTTAAATTTGGACTTGCTACTGGTGGATACCGAGTTAATGATCAAGATTCAGACCTGCAACATGAAACAATTAATTTTGGTTTGGGTTTGATTTTGACCACTTCAAGCCAGTTTAGAACTTCTCTGGATTTCTTTGAATTTCAAAAAGAAAATAATTGGGAAGTTTGGCAAAAGGAAAACTTATTTGGTTACTACGATAAGGAAATGGTTTCCTCTGGGATAAACATAGATTGGTTTCCAGGCAACAATCAAGAATTTAGATTGAAAGCATTCATCTATGGTATCAAAGCAAATAATGCTAGAGCCTATAGGGTGAATTCTAGTGGCTATATGACACCATCTTTGGATGACATCAATCCTTTTCAACTTTCTGAAACTGCTTTTCAAATTAGATATAAGTATGAATTTTCACCATTATCAAATTTGTATGTTGTTTATACGCGAGGTGGAAAGTCTTCCGGACTTTTAAGAGATTCTTTTGATGGTCTTTATTCCAATGCTTGGAACGAACAAACTTTAGACAAATTTATAGTCAAAATAAGATACAAATTTTAAGCCTTACAGTTTTTGCAAAACAAATTTCCTGAAGACATGACAGATAAGTTTTTTGGCAAATAATCTCCACAAGCTGAGCATTTCACCAACTCTTTATTTTCATTATCCAGATCAATCTCTTCTTGTTTAAATAGTCTTGCTAAACCGGAAAGAATTCCGACAAAGGCAAGGACAATTAATACTTTTAAAAGCATTTCTAGGAATTAGTAGCTGCTTTTTTTTCAGAAGCTTCGATAAATCTTTTTAATACTTCAGCTGCTTGATTTTTTAATTCTTCTTTACCCATGAGGTCATAGGCTTGAACTTTAATTTCCAAAGCTTTTTGTACTACTTCGGAATTTGGGAGATTTGAAATTATGTAATCTGCTCGAGAAACAGCTGCAATGTATGCTTTTCTTTCGATATAAAACTCTGCAACTTCTATTTCTTGTTTAGCTATTAAACTTCTAAGGAATAGCATTCTTCTCTTGGCATCTTCAACATATGAGCTTTCTGGAAATCTAGAAATAAACTCAGTCAATTCATCGAAGGACTCTTTAGCCTGAGTCAAATCTCTTTTATAGGTGAGTTCTCCCAAAACCGGAACAGTACTCAGCAATTCTTTTTCCTTAGAAAATTTTGCCAGACCTTTCATGTAGTAAGCGTAATCTGTATTGGGGTGTCTTGGGTGCAGGCTGATAAATCTCTCTGCTGCAACCACGGAAGCATCGTAAAGCCCATTTTCGTAGTAAGCGTAAATCAGTTCTGCTTGAGCTTGTTCTGCATATTTACCAAATGGAAACCTTCTTTCTAGAGATTCCAGAGCATCGATCGCCATGGAATAGTTTTTGGATTTTATTCTCTCTTGAGCTTGGTCATAAATTTCTTTTTCTTGCATTGCAGGTGTCATTGGCTCTTCTTTTTTTTGGGTGGCGCAACTTACAAAAAAAATTAAGAAAACAGTAAAAAAAAGATTTGAATAAAATTTCATGAAATAAGTTTATCATTCTGTCATGACGATTAAGAAGGAGAATTTAATTACTAGAGAGATAAGTGAAGCACTTTCCAACAAACGTCTTGATGTAGTTTTGGCTGAAACTTTTCCGGAATACTCCAGAAGTAGATTAAAAAAATGGCTAGAAAACAATCTAGTATCTGTAAATAAAAGAGTAATTAATAAACCCAGTCATAAAATCATTTTTCCAGCAAAACTGGAACTCAGTGTACCAAACGAAAATCTCACAGAAGATTTACCAGAACAATTAGACTTGAATATAGTTGAGTCTACCGATGGATATGTCGTAATCAACAAAAGTCATGGAATGGTAGTTCATCCAGGTGCTGGCAATAAATCTGGAACATTGTTGAATGCCTTATTGCATGAATATCCTGAATTAAAAAAATTACCAAGAGCAGGAATTGTTCATCGTTTGGATAAAGATACCTCGGGACTTATGGTAGTCGCTAGAAACGAACCTGCCATGCAAAGCTTATCAGAACAAATTTCCAATCGTTCCATAAAAAGGATTTACCAAGCTTTCACAGTTGGAAGAATTGAAAGGTCTGGAAAAATTGAAGCGCCGATAGGAAGACACCCTAAGAATAGACAAAAACAGGCAATAATTGAATCTGGTCGAGAAGCTATCTCACACTTCAAAGTCATAGAAAATTTTGGCTCTTACTCTCATCTTGAAGTTTCCTTGAAAACAGGAAGAACTCATCAAATTAGAGTTCATATGAATCATTTGGGTTTTCCTTTAATTGGCGATCCTCTTTATGGTAGGCGCAGAAGATTTGCAAAAAATACCCATCAGAAACTTAGAGAAATAATAGAAAGTTTTCCTAGACAGGCACTTCATGCAGCCCAGTTGAGTTTTATAGATCCAACTACATCTAAAGAAGTAAGCTTCCAATCAAAATTACCATCTGATTTAGTCGAATTGAGGGAAAACCTTTTAAATCAGGCATAATTTCCTTGACTTGCTTACTGGTACTGTCAAAATTCGCTCCCTTAAGAGATTTCTTCAAATTTTTTTAGAAAAATGGCAAAAGTTATGACATCTGGCGGCGAGGCTTTAATTAAAGCTTTAGCTGACGAAAATGTAGACATCATCTTCGGTTATCCTGGAGGTGCTGCGTTGCATATTTATGATGCCATCTACCAACAAGATCGAGTACAACATATCTTAGTGAGACACGAACAAGCCGCTACTCATGCAGCTGATGGCTTTGCTCGAGCTACCGGTAAACCTGGAGTTTGTTTAGTTACTTCTGGACCAGGAGCAACCAATGCGATTACCGGTATTGCAACTGCTTATATGGACTCCATTCCTTTGGTTGTCATTTCTGGCCAAGTACCAAATCATTTAATAGGTACAGATGCTTTTCAAGAAACCGATATGATGGGTATTTCTAGACCCATTGTTAAACATAGTTTTCTTGTGCAAAAGCCAGAAGAAATTCCAGTTATTGTCAAAAAAGCATTTCACATTGCAACCAGTGGTAGACCAGGACCAGTCGTAATTGATGTTCCAAAAAACTTAACCGATCCAAATGAGAAGTTTGAGTATAAATTTCCTTCAGATTTATATTTAAGATCATTCGCGTTATACGACGAAGCAGAAAATAGTGAAGTAAAAAAAGCTGTGAAATTGCTTACCGAGGCAGAAAGACCTGTCATTTATGCCGGTGGTGGAGCTATCAACTCCAATGCTGCAGAAGAAATATATGAATTTGGAAAGTTGATGGGTTGTCCTGTTACCAATACTTTAATGGGTCTTGGTGTCTACCCGGCTTCAGACGAGCAGTTTGTTGGTATGTTAGGTATGCATGGTACCTATGAAGCAAACATGGTGATGCATGAAGCAGATTTGATCATGGCAATTGGCGCAAGATTTGACGATCGAATTACCAACAATCCAAACAAATTCGGTCTCCAAGCAAAAAAAATACATATTGATTCCGATCCATCTTCAATAGACAAGATCATAGACGTAGATGTTGCGATGACTGGAAATGCAAAAAAAGTCATTTCCCAAATCAATAAAGAATTAAAAGCTATGAATTTTGACAACAAAAAATTTGATGGTTGGATGAAAAAAGCCATGCAGTGGCGTGCGGAACACGGTCTGAATCACAATATGTTGGATCAAAAAAATCCAGGAGATATCATTTTGCCTCAACAAGTCATTCAGTCTGCTTACAAAGCAACTGATGGTAAGGCCTTTGTCACTTCAGATGTCGGTCAGCACCAAATGTTTGCGGCACAGTATTATCACTTCAATGAACCTAGGAAATGGATTAATTCAGGCGGACTAGGAACCATGGGGTTTGGTTTACCTGCTGCAATGGGAGTTAAATTTGCTTTTCCTGATGAAACAGTTGCATGCATCACTGGAGAAGGCAGCATTCAAATGTGTATCCAAGAATTATCTACGTGCGGACAATATGGTTTGCCCATCAAGATTATCAATCTCAATAACAGAGCGCTTGGGATGGTTAAACAATGGCAGGATATGCAATACGGCGGTCGATATTCCAGTATCTCTTATGAAGACTCCTTACCGGACTTCATCAAGCTTGCAGAATCCTATGGACATGTTGGTATGAAGGTAGAAAAGCTTTCAGAACTTGAGTCTGCAATGGAAGAGTGCTTTGCTTTGAAAGACAAATTAGTTTTTCTTGATGTCTATGTCGATCCTGATGAGCATGTCTATCCTATGTTGAAAGCTGGCGGAGACATGTCAGAAATGTTTTTAAGCAAAACGGAAAAAACTTTCGAATGAATCATATTGCCTTGCTAATGGAAAACCAACCCGGAGCTTTATCAAGGGTGATAGGTTTATTTTCTCAAAGAGGGTACAACATTGATTCTTTATCAGTAGCACCAACACAAGATGAAACACTTTCCAGATTGACTATGACCATTGGTGAAGAAGGTGCCGATATCAATCAAATTCTAAAACAGCTCTACAAATTGGTTGATGTGGTAATGGTACAAAATCTAAGTGAAGCCGATTCCTTAACTCTAGAACTTGCGATAATTAAATTAAATAAGGCTAAGAGAGATGTCGAGGGTCTTTTGAAAAATTATGAATTTGAAAGAGAAATTTTAGACGAAAAAGACAACTACACAGTTTTCAAAGTACTGGGTGATACTCAAGAAATTGAAAAGTTATTGTCTGAATTGAAGAAAGAAGAATTTTTAGAAGTGACAAGGTCTGGTACCTTAGGCATGACCAAAGGCAACGAATCTTTGGCAACTAATGATCAGACTAAAATTTCTTACGATTAATCAGAGGAGAAACAAATGGAAGTTTATTACGATAAAGACGCAAAGTTGGATCTTATAAAAGATAAAACCATAGCAGTTATTGGCTTTGGTTCCCAAGGACATGCGCACGCAAACAATCTTAAAGATTCCGGTATGAAAGTTATTATTGGTTTGCGTGAAGGTTCAAGTTCAGCTGATAAAGCTAAAGGCGCTGGTTTTGAAGTTATGGATAACAAAGCTGCAGCAGCAACAGCTGATTTTGTAATGATGCTTATTCCTGATGAAAAACAAGGAAAAACTTATGCTGAAGAAATTGAGCCAAATCTAAAAGAGGGTGCAACTTTGGCTTTCGCCCATGGTTTTAATATTCATTATGGTCAAATCAAACCTAGAGCTGACTTGGATGTTGTCATGATTGCACCAAAAGGCCCCGGACATACTGTTCGAGGTCAATATCAAATAGGAGCAGGGGTACCTTGTTTGGTAGCTATTCATCAAGATGCATCTGGCAATGCGCTAGATAATTCTGTTGCTTATGCTTCTGCTATCGGTGGAGGAAGAGCTGGGATCATCAAAACTACTTTCAAAGATGAAACTGAAACCGATTTATTTGGTGAGCAAGCAGTTCTCTGTGGCGGCTTAACTTCCCTCATTCAAGCCGGTTATGAAACTTTGGTTGAAGCAGGTTATCCACCTGAGATGGCATATTTTGAATGTGTCCACGAAGTGAAACTTATCGTTGATTTGATTTATGAAGGCGGTTTAGCAAACATGCGTTACAGCATCTCAAATACTGCAGAGTACGGTGACTATACCTCTGGTCCTAAAGTTGTGACCGATGAAGCCAAGCAAGCGATGAAAAAAATTCTAAACCGAATCCAAAACGGTGAGTTTGCCGATGAGTTTGTCACCGATGCTAGAAAGAGTAATGGTCCTGAAGGTGGACCAGAAATGGAAAAGTATCGTCGCGAGTCTAGAGAACACCCCATTGAAAAAGTTGGCGCAGATCTTCGAGGCATGATGCCCTGGATCGAAGCCAATAAATTGGTTGATAAAACCAAAAACTAGTTTTTTAGTTTTCTTCTTCAGAGAGATTTTTAAGTTGCTTCATTAAATTGAAGTGACTGTCATCTCTCATCGGAAGAAAATCATGATCATATGCTTTTTCTGGATTTTCTCTGACTCTTCTATCCAATGCTTTTGCATCAGGGCCGATAAGAATTCGCCACTCTTTGGCTTTGACGCCATCCAAAATTACTTTTGCAGCAGCTTCAGCAGAAGTAATGGCTTTTTCTTTGAAATCTCTTTGTCTATTCATGACCGACTCACGAAACATTTCTAAAGATAGGTTGTGAACTGGCGCACCAACTTTAATCCATCTATCTTTCATTTCTTGCAGTTCTTCGTCATTAAGATCAGCTATGTCTTTTTGACCCAAGACTTTTCCAGAATTTTCACTAATCGAAGTTCCAATATGTCCTGGCATGACCAGAGATACACCAAGGTGTGGTGCGTTGATACGAAAGTCATTTATTAATGCCTCTGTAAAGCCTTTAACTGCAAATTTTGCTGCAGAGTAAGAAGTGTGGGGTTGGGAATGTCCAAGGGTTGCCCAAAAACCATTTACACTACTGGTATTGATCATATGACCTTCTTCGCTTTTAAGCAGGGCGTCCATAAATGCTCGAGAGCATAAATAAACTCCGTCCCAACAAATCTTAAAAGTTCTTTCCCATTCTTCTATACCAGAAAGAACAAAACTTGCTCCACCACCAATACCGGCATTGTTAAAAAGTAAATTTATATGCTCGGTTTTTTGTTGTTCTAAAACTTCATCTCTAAAACGCAAGACATCTTCTTCAGACGATACGTCACATAAGTGTTTAGTGATTTTTACCTGAGGATATTTTTTTGTAGCTTCTTGGAAGGTCTCTTCCATATTTTCTTCAATGACATCGCAAATAGAGACATGACAACCTTCTGCAGCCAATTGATAAGTGAGCTCTCTGCCCATGCCGGTTCCACCACCTGTGATTACCGCAATTTTTCCATCAAAATTTTCCATATTTCTCCCAAAAATAATTTTCTAAAGTTTTTTTACTTTACATAGTATCTACTAGAAAAAAAACCTATAATCCTTTTTCCAAGATCAGCAAGATAAGATTTTTACTTCTAATTTTGGGTCTGTAGCTCAGCTGGTTAGAGCGCACCCCTGATAAGGGTGAGGTCGCAGATTCGAGTTCTGCCAGACCCACCAAATTCAATTTAATATTTTGACAGTCTTACTGTCATATCCTATATTCTTCTCTCAGGGAGATAATTCAAAATGCTCAAAAAGACACTTTACTCACTCATTGCAATTGTTTTCATTGGGGTTATTGCTTGGGAATACAAAGTAAATATCTTAATTTGGTCTATACCGAAAGTAGCTGCTATTTTTATGCCAGTTCAAGAGAATATTCCTACTTCTTGGTCAGAGGGTCCAGAAGCTGCAAGTGAAGATGAAAGACCAAACATCATTTTAATTTTAGCTGATGATATGGGTTACAACGATATTTCCATGCATAACGGTGGAGCAGCAGACGGCTCTTTGAAGACCACGTATATAGATTCTTTAGCAGAAAGCGGTATTTTATTCACTCGAGGTTATGCTGCTAATGCGACTTGCGCACCTTCAAGAGCATCCATCATGACAGGAAAATATCCAACTAGATTTGGTTACGAATTCACTCCAGTACCTGCAACTGGAAGATTGATCATGTCTTGGCTTGCTGAAGAAGATGATGCAGAACTCAAAGCAAGAATTGATAACGAAGTCTCAAGAAACCTGCCTCCGTTATGGGAGCAAGGCATGCCAACCGAGCAAATTACCATTGCTGAAGTTTTACGCGATGCTGGGTATTACACAGCTCATATTGGAAAATGGCATCTTGGCCATGCGAATGGCATGGACCCATTGAGTCAAGGGTTTGAAGATTCGTTATCTCTAGTTGGTCCCCTTTATGCTCCGGAGGACGATCCAGAAATAGTAAATGCCAAGTTTGATACCACAATTGATCGAATGATATGGGGATTAGGTCAGTATTCTGCAAGATTCAACGAAGGCGAGTTATTTGCTCCAGATAAATATGTCACTGATTACTACACCGATGAAGCATTAAAAGTCATTGAAAAAAATAAAAACAGACCATTTTTCCTATACTTAAGCCATTGGGCAGTGCACAACCCTCTGCAAGCATTAAGGAGTGATGTCGAACAAATGAGTCATATGTCTGGTCACAATCTTCAGGTTTATTCTGGGATGATTGCAGCGCTGGATAGAAGTGTCGGAAAGGTTGTTGCAAAACTTAAAGAGTTAGAAATTTATGGAAAAACTATGATCATTTTTACCAGTGATAATGGTGGGGCAAATTACATTGAATTGGAAGACATCAATAAGCCTTACAGAGGATGGAAAATAAGTTTTTTTGAAGGCGGAATAAGAGTTCCATATATTGTCAGCTGGCCCGATGAGATATTGCCGGGACAAAAATCCAATAGTGCTGTGCATCACTTTGATATTTTTTCCACAGTTACTTCTGCCGCTGGAATAGAATTTAAAGGAGCAGATTTGGACGGGGTTAACCTTCTCCCTTATATTAAGAAAGAAAAATCTTCAGAACCTCACAAGACTCTTTTTTGGCGTTCGGGCAATCATCAATCCGTTTTGCATGAAAATTGGAAATACATTGTGAGCAAAAAAGAAAATTTTCGCTGGCTTTTTAATACTTCCATCGATCCCACGGAGAAAAATAATGTAATCAACGCTTATTCTGAGAAAGCCAAATTACTTGAAGACTTATTGGCAAAATTTAATTCTGAACAAGCTGAACCAGTAGTGCCATCAGCTTATGAAGCCCCAACAATGATCGATAAATACGATGGACAAGAATACGAAGAAGGGGACGAATATATTTACTGGTCTAATTAAATAAACCTAATCTAAAGTTTTTGTTTGGGGAACACCCCTTCCAGAATTGAAGGGGTGTTCTAGGGGGATTCTCTAACTTAGAAGTTAAAGTTAAGTTTGATACCGAAGTTTCGACCAGCTAAAGGCACTTCGTTTTTTACATAAGAAGTGTGATTTCTAGCTTTTTCGTCCATAAGGTTTCTTCCAAAGACTGATAAAACCAGTTCTTCGTCACTACCAATAGCAATTGATCTTCTGATATCGAAATCGACCATGGTGTAGCCGTCCGTTACAGATTCACCAAAACCAATGTCGTCTTCTTTTTGTACGTCTATGATTTTTACATCATAAGTAACATTTTCATTTTCAAGCGCGAAACGATAAACATTTTTGATTGGGGTGATTCTTGGCACGTTTCCACCACTGCCAAAAGTTCCCACAACTTCGTCTCTGCCGTAAGAAATTTGGACTTCACCGTTCTCTGTAGTAAATGATCTTCCTACTTCTACTTCATAACCATTAAAGTCTGCATCGGCTTGACGATAATTGGTAATAGGTAAATTCTTGGCATTTTTAGTACCTGAGTCTAAAAGATAAATATAGTTATCAACTGCGTTTGAATAAACCGAGGCATTTACAAAATAACCATCGTTTTCGTAATTAACGTTGAAATCTATATTATTAGATCTTTCAGATTCTAGATTTACATTACCGATCTCTACTCTAGCTGCAGCTAAGTGAGTTCCATTCATGAAAAGTTCTATTTCTGATGGAGCTCTTGCAACACTTGAGATACCAAGAGTTAATCCAACATTGTTCGCTAAGTCCCAACCCATTGTAAGAGCAGTACTCAAGTCACTTTCACTGATATCGTGAAGTGTATTGCCAATAGCGCCATCTCTATTTGTTTGATCCAAACGAACACCAAAATCAAGATCAACAACGTCCAACTCTCTACAGATGAAGTAACCAAAGCTCAACATTTGAGAATCAACTGGTTTCATGAAAGCTTCTTCACCAATGATCGCGACATCTTCTTGACTCATGTTGATTGTTACATTTTGTCTGTTACCGCTAGCTTGATTACCAATATCCATCTTCATTCCGAATTCGAAAGATTCATTAGTGAAAGTTGTTGGACCATGCTCCTCTTCTTCCTCTCCTTCATGCTCTCCTTCATGATGTTCTCCTTCTACGTGACCTTCAGTAAAGGAATAATCATTTGCTTGAAAGAAATAACTTAGTTTATCTAGCCCACGTAGATTAGTTACAGCTCCTTCAATGGTTACGTTTTCAGATTCAGTATCAGCTTGAATTCTTTCTTCATGCTCCTCTTCTCCTGGCTTATGTTCTTCTTCTTCTTCACCATGGAAAGCAATACCGTAAGTATTTTCAATCTTACCTAAAGAAAAACCAAAATAACCCCAGTCTTCAATTGTTGAAAGACCAAATTTTTGACTGAAAGTTGCTAAATCAGAATTATCTAAAGTCGTTTTTGCTTCAGGCGAACCTTCGTGAATGATGGCTCCGCTTGGAACCTCGTGACTTTCAAAGTTTACTTCTTTTAAAGCATAAGTCAGATTCAAACCATCTACGTTGCCCTTATAAGAAAAGCTTCCAGCAGTTCCCATATTTGCTGTTTGTCTTTCAAGACCTATATTAAAGTCACTACCTTCGAAGTCTTTGCTGGCAATGGTTTGATCAACGATATTGATGATTCCGCCCATGGTTCCATTGGAATACAATAAAGATGAAGGGCCACGAACCACTTCGATTTGTTGTAAGTCGTTCACATCGACATCATTTAAATGGTCCGAACCTAGACCAGAGACATCTCTGACTAACTTACCGTTAGATAGAATTCTCACTCTAGTCCCGCCCATTCCTCTAATGATCGGTTGTCCAACTCCAGGCCCAAAGCCGGATGAATTTACTCCTAGTAAATAGTCAATGCTGTCTCCTAGATTTGTTGAACCTGTATAATTAATGTCATCACCTGTAATGACAAATATCGGTGAATCAATTTCAGCAAGTGTTGCTCCTCCAAGGGATGAAGTAACAACTACTTCCTCATCCATTGCATGAAGCACATTTAGAAATGCGAAACACAAAATAAAATACAAATATTTTTTCATAATTTCCTCCTAGAAATTAAAAAATTAAAATTAAAAAAAAGTTTTAAGGTTTGGATTTATTGAGGCGGAGCTCTAGAAAGAAAGTAAGAATGATTCTTTTTTTGATAAAAATTGAAGTCTTCAATTTCTTCACCGTCAGAGAAAAAAAGATGATATGAATTTTCTTCAAGTTCATTACTTACTTGATCGCCGATACAAGAATGACATTCATTTTGAAATTCAAATTCATGATGTTCGACGTCATGAGTTTCATGAGAATGATCATGAGAAAGCTCTCCAAGTAAGCCACTTGAAGCTAAAACTAAGCTAAAAAGAATTGCTAGTTTGTTTCCTTTCCCTAACACGCGGGAGATTGTATTATAAAAAAAGATTTTTTACACTTTTCATGTAACTTTTTGGGAGAAAGATATGAGATTGTCATTTATTTTATTTACAGCTTTTTTTATTTCGTGTTCAGAAATTTCTCATAATTCAGCAGAGTGGCAAATTAAAACTTATTCTTCTGCTGCGCCCTCATACATTGGAGATTTTGCTACCGTGATAGGCGGTAACGGAGAAATACTCAGAGAAGGAACCAATGGTTGGATCTGCCAGCAAGGGAATCCAAGACCTTACCCAAAGGATGGATGGAAGACTGCGCATGAAGCCATGCCAGCGTGTCACGATGAAGAAGGAATGAAATGGATGATGGCTTACGCTGAAGGAAAGGCTCCTAACTTAACCAGAGACACCTATATGTGGATGCTTCACGGTGATGTTGGTGAAGACAATTTAGTACCTGGTGTTTTGAATGAGAGTGATTCAACTCCGGGGCAATGGATTGAATCAGGCCCACATTTGATGCTGATGCCAAAAGATCCAGATAGCCTGAAAAATTTCACTACTGATTTTACAAAGGGAGAGCCTTACGTGATGTTTCCAGGGACAGTTTATGCCCACTTGATGATTCCTGTGGAAGGGTATTACGATTATCAGCCTTCAGCTAAACCAGACTAAATTATAAAGAGCCAAAGAAGTTTCTTAGTTCTTGGATATAAAGTTCGGGCTTTTCTAAAGCTGCAAAGTGTCCACCTGAATCTAAAACGTTGTAATACTTCAGATTACTGTAACGTTTTTTAAGCCAACGTTCGGATGCTTTGAAAATCTCTTTAGGATAGATACTTACTCCAGTAGGCGTTTTAACTTCGCCGCCATTGAATTCTCCGAAACTTTCCCAATACAATCTGGCGGAGGATGTTGCGGTTTCCGTTAACCAATAAAACATAACATTGGTCAGTAATTCATCCCTTGATACGGCATTTTCTGGATGACCATCGCAATCGGTCCACTGATAAAATTTTTCTAAGATCCATGCTGCTTGACCTATGGGCGAATCGGTCAATCCATAGCCTAAAGTTTGCGGCCTTGTGGATTGTTGTTTGGAATAGCCAGAATCCCATTCTTGATAAAATTGAAATCCTGCTAGAGCATTTTGCTCAAACTCAGTTAAATCATTCATGGTATCCATATCAGGAGAAACTACTGCCATATTTAAATGAATAGCTTCACAGTCGGGATCTTGTGTGCCAAGAGCGGTTGTTACTGCAGAGCCCCAGTCACCACCTTGGGCAAAATATTTTTTGTATCCAAGGTTTTTCATTAGCTTAGAAAAAGTATCTGCAATCTTTTCCACACCAAATCCTGGTTTTGTGGGTTTTCCTGAAAATCCAAATCCAGGCAAAGAAGGGGTTACCACATGAAAAGCATCTTTAGGATCTCCACCGTTGATTGTCGGATCTGCTAAAGGTTTAATCACATGCAGAAATTCTACAATGGATCCTGGCCAGCCATGAGTGATAATTAAAGGCTTGGCTTCTTTGTGGGGGGAGGGGTAATGGATAAAGTGAATATCCAAGTCATTTATATTTGTTATGTAATGAGGAAATTCATTAATGTTTTTTTCATGTTTTTTCCAGTCATAATCATTCAACCAATATTCGTGAATTTCTTTCATGTAAGACAAAGGAATGCCTTGAGTCCAATCATCCGGCGTCTCTTTTTCAGGCCATCTCGTCATTTCAAGACGTTTTTGTAAATCTGCTAATTTTTCCTTTGGAATATCTATCTTAAAATCTTGTATTGCTGACATGTTATCTATTAAAACCTTGTTTTTATTGTATTATTAAATTTTAATTACAAATTAACATAGATTTTTTTAATTTACTTATTTTTAAATAATGGAAAAAATATTGGAATTATTCTCTAACCACTTATCAAATTGGGGCTTGGTTTGGTTTTGTTTGATTTTTTGGGGGAGTATTTTCAATGCGATATTGATAAGTTTGTCATTTAGCGAGATCAGCTCCTATCTAACTTATGTAGGATACATAGCTGGCTTAATTTTGGGTCTTTTTGCAAAATCTAAAAAATGGAATTGGCTACGATGAGCGTGGTAATGGAAAACAATCAAGAAGATCTTTCCATAGATGCAGAAAGACTAGTAGCTAGATCTTTTATGGGGAGAATCGAGTGGGAGATGATTGTCGTAGGTATAGGTCAATTTTTAATTTGGCTTGGCATATGGTTTATGGTTCTTCAAGGAATACTGCCTTTATGGGCTGGTTTCATTCTAAGCACAATCTCAACGGCTTTTGCATACTTACCATCGCATGCAGGTCAACACGGTCATTTATCGGGAAAACATAAAAACTTAAAATGGCTGAATGCCTTTGTCGGACAAATTTCCTTGATACCTCTTGCCCAGTCTCATCATATTTTAAAAGCTACTCATATGAAGCATCATGCGCATACCAATAATCCAGAAAAAGATCCTGATTACTTTACTGCTCATGTAGATCATTGGTGGCAGGCAGCTTTGAATGTTCATCTTCAAACCGATGGAGGAGATCCTAGGTTTCAAAAAATGATGGAAACCTATATGGAAGAAGATCAAAACTTCAAGGCCGATATCGATAAAGGTTCTACATTTGCTTTGATGATATTTTTTGGTCAAATGATTTCCGCATTCTTTTTTCCTTTGGAAACTTTATTTCTTTGGTGGATACCCAAGAAACTTGTAGCATCATATTTGGGAGTAATATTTTCTCATGAGCCTCATAAGGTTTTGCCAGTTGGAAGATACAAGGATACTAGATTCTGGGTAAATGGAATTCCTAGATTCTTTAATCATTCTATGCAAATACATGTGATGCACCACATGTATCCAAACATTTGTCATTTTGATGAACCAAAAGCAATAGAGGCTTTAAAACCTTTTATGATTGCTAGAGGCATTCCTGGCGCTGAAGATCTTCCTGATAAGATTTCTTACAAACTTCTTACCTACAAATAATATTGGCCTATACATTAAGCATTGGTGAAAATGCTCCGGACTTTGATTTGGTAGGCACTGATGTTGATTATTACTCTTTGGATTCCTTTCAAGAATATGAAAATCTCATTATTTTCTTTACTTGCAACCATTGTCCGTATGTAACTGGATCAGATGAGGTCACAAGAGCAACAGTAGAAAAATTTCAAGGACCTAGATTTAAATTTGTTGCAATCAATTCAAATAGTAAAAATACCTATGAAGAAGACAGTTTTGAAAACATGGTGAAAAGAATAGATGACTTAAAATTTCCATGGCTCTATCTTTATGATGAGACTCAAAAAGTAGCTAAGGATTATGGAGCCTTAAAAACACCTCATTTTTATGTTTTTGATAAAGAAAGAAAGTTGGTTTACACCGGAAGAGGAGTTGATTCTCCTAAAGATTCATCTAATATTAAAGTTAACGATTTGGAAAGAGTTCTTGAAGAACTCAAAGAACAAAAAGAAATATCAGTGCCAGTTACCAATCCCATTGGCTGTAATATTAAATGGGAGGGCAAGGAAGCACATTGGATGCCTGCAGAGGCATGTGACTTAATATAGGAGATAAAAAATGTCAGAGCTAGCAACTTTAAAAACAGAAGGAGATGTATCAATAATTACTTTGGATGATGGGAAGGCAAATGTTTTTTCTTATCCAATGTTGGAAACTCTTCAAAAAATTCTGTCTGAGATTCCTAAAGACAGAGGTTCGGTAATTATTACCGGCAGAGATGGAATGTTTTCTGGAGGTTTTGATCTAAAAACTTTTGCATCTGGGGATGTTGATCAAATTAAAAATATGTCTGCATTGGGTTTTAAAACTTTATTTGATTTGTATACCTTTCCAAGACCTGTAGTTGCTGCAATTTCAGGTCATGCTGTAGCGCTGGGTATTTTTGTAGTTTGTTGTTGTGACTACCGAATTGGGATAGACGGAGAATTTGTGGTTCAAGCAAATGAAGTAAGAAACAACATGGATATTCCCGTACCTATTATGGAAATAGCAGCCAGTAGGGTAGACAAGCAACACATTTATAGAGCTCTTTTTCATGCAGATCCTTATAAAATGTCTGATGCTGTCAGTGCTGGTTGGATTGATGAAGTTGTGTCTTCTCCAGGTGATCTCATGACAAGAGCGATGGAAAAAGCAGAAGATTTGGCAACTTTAGGTCATCCTATGTACCAAAAAACAAAAGAAGTTTTTCAACAAGATATTGTAGAAAAAATTCAAGCAAATTTGCCTAATCCTTCAGACAGTCCAAGTTTCGTATCGGTTTAGTTATTTGTAAACTTCTTATATAATCCAATTCCTTTGGGGCTATAGCTCAGCTGGGAGAGCGCCTGATTTGCATTCAGGAGGTCCGCGGTTCGATCCCGCGTAGCTCCACCAAAATATTACATTTCTTCACTTTTTATTTATATAATCATCTTATGAGAGCATTACACGATTTAGTTATTAGAAACGGAAAAATTGTAGATGGCAGCGGAAAAAAACCTTTTCATGGAGATGTTGCTATAGACAATGGAAAGATATCTGCAGTAGGTATCGTTGAGAATCCTGGTAAAAAGGAAATTGACGCGAAAGGTAACATTGTCACTCCTGGATGGGTAGACATTCATACTCATTATGATGGTCAAGTTTGTTGGGATCCATATTTAACCCCATCAAGTTGGCATGGTGTAACAACAGTCGTGATGGGAAATTGTGGAGTCGGTTTTGCTCCAGTCAAACCTGGTGATGAGGAATTTCTTATTCAATTGATGGAAGGAGTTGAAGACATACCTGGTACGGCTCTTCATGAAGGGGTTGATTGGAATTGGGAAACTTTTCCAGAGTTTCTAGATGCGATAGAAAAAAAGGATTTTGTCATGGATCTTGGTTTTATGATTGGGCATGGTCCTTTGAGAAGTTACGTCATGGGATATGAAAGATGTCAAAGTCAAGTTGATGCCTCAAAAGAAGAAATTTCCAAAATGTCGGATATTGTCACTGAGGCTATTGAATCTGGTGCCTTAGGTTTTAGTACTTCTAGAACAATTTTACATCGAGATGTTCACGGGGTTTATGTTCCTGGAACAGAAGCAAGCTCAGAAGAAATGAAGTCTTTAGCTTTTGCGATCGATAAAGCAGGCGAGGGAACTTTAGAAATTGTTTCTGATTGGCTTGATAAAGAAATCGAAATGTCTTGGATGAGAGAATACGTTGAAAAAAGTGATTGTGGACTTACAGTGCTTCAGACAAGTGGTGATGCAGTAAAAACAATTTTATTCTGTGAAGAACAGTTTTTAAAAGGTAAAAACGTTAGACCTCAATTTCCAGGTAGGAATGTCGGAATGATGTTTGGCTTGGAAAGTTCTTTGCATCCTTTTATTGGTCATCCTTCCTATCGCGAAATAGCAGACCTTCCTTTATCCGAGAGGGTAAAAATTATGAAAGATCCTGCTTTTAAGGAAAAACTTCTTAATGAAAAACCAAATTTTGCATCTGAGATAGAAAAATCAATGAATGAGCAAGGCAATACAAAATCTCAGGAAGAGATCAAAGAAGCAGCTAATCTAGGCCTTAAACTTATTTCCAACTACGATACTCAATTTATTTTGGGAGATCCTCCTAATTATGAGCCTGGAAAAGAAGACAGTATTGCAGCTTTAGCAAAATCCAAAGGCATAGCTGAGCTTGAAGTCATTTATGATGAATTTCTTAAAAACGAAGGCACTAATTTAGTTTATGCCTGTTTTACTCCATACGATAATCACAAATTAGATTTTGTAGAACGAGCTTATAGTCTTAAATCCTCTGTAGCTGGCGGAAGCGATGGTGGAGCTCATTGTGGATTGATATGTGATGCAAGTATGCCCACAACTAACTTATCACACTGGGCAAGAGACAGAGAGGCTGGCAAAAAAATTCCGATTGAATTAATAGTTAGAAAACAAACTAAGGATACTGCCGAAACTTATGGTTTGTTTGACCGAGGGGAAATTAAAACAGGGATGTTAGCCGATTTGAATATCATTGATTTCGAGAAGCTTAATGTTACTCATCCTAAAATGGTATACGACCTGCCTTTGGGAGGAAGAAGATTAATTCAAACCTCTTCAGGTTACTTGGCTACAGTTAAAAGCGGTGAAGTAGTCTACGAAGCTGGTGAAGCGACAGGAATTCTTCCAGGAAAATTAATCCGAGGAAAGCAAACTTGTGAAGTAAAAACGGAAAAAGAAAGGGTACCTTTCATTGACCGAACTCTTCGTTTAATGTCTGTTAAAGCTTTTAAATTACTCTGGAATTTTAGAAAAAGCTCAGTTAAAACGACAGTTGTTTCTGACGACTAAACTGAAGTTTCCAGATTAGCTTTATCTCCAGCATATCTTCGCCCTGCAAAGTAATAGCATGGGATGGCAAGTGACCCGATAAAACCAAAGATTAATAAAGCCCAGGTATAAGGCTCTGCAATGGCGCCTTTGGTTAAATCAATTAGAATTCCAGCTCCTAGGGAACCGATAGTAAGGCCAATTAAGTTTATACAAAGAATGTAGAAAGCAACGATTGTCGCTCTAATTTTTTCTGGAACTAACTCTTGAACAGTAGAAAAAGTGGGACCATAAAAACACCCCAACTGAAAATAACCAACGACTACACCAACCCAAAAAATTACTGTTGTTGGTTCTACAAATCTATAGATTACGCCTATTGGTAACAAAATAAGAGATAACCAAAATAAGAAAATCGGTCTACCTTGATTTGTTTTCTCTAACCACCAGTCACTTACTAGTCCACCAAACAAAACTCCTGCCAGTCCGGCAAAGACAGCAATAATTCCAGATATTTGAGCTATGACACTTCTATCAAAACCTCTTTCCTCAACCAGCCATATTTGCTCAAAGGCGGCAGCACCAAGAATAATATGATAGAAAACTCCTCCAGAGATGGTGAGTGTTAGAGCAGGTGATTTTTTTAAAGCATTAACTAAGATTGTCATTACTTCCGAGAAAGATAGTTTCTCTTCTTGGGCTTCGATTAAATTTTGATTTTCAACTCTTTTTTTATCTTTAAAGAGCAACATGCAAAGTCCTAAAAAGACACCTAGGATTCCTAACATATAAAAACACCCACGCCACCCAATCGTTTCTCCAAGTAAGCCTTCTAAAAAAATTGGCGATTTTATATCCGCAACAAATCCAACCAATAAAAGACTTATCGCAACGCCCAAGGGAACTCCTAAGTAATAAAATCCAGCAGCAAACCCCATCCTTTTTGGTGGGAAGGCATCGCCCAAGAGAGACATTGATGTTGGGGTTATGATTGATTCACCGACACCAATAAACATTCTCGGCAGAGCTAAAGTAATGAATCCTTTGGCTGCACCTGAGGCCATTGTGAAAACACTCCAAAGCACCACTCCAAAAGCAATCAACTTAGATCTATTTACACGATCAGCTAGAGCTCCCATGAAAAGACCCATTATTGAGTAAAAGAAAATAAAAGCTAAAGAGGTAAGCAGTCCAAATTGCCAACCTGTAAGCTCCAGTTCTGGAACAATGTAGTTGGCAAAACTTGCGATTAATTGTCTATCTGTAATATTGAGAAGATTTAATACAGTCAGAAAAAAAAGAAGTCTATATGGATTCATACTTATAGGATATTGTGAAAGAATTATCATAGTATAGGATTTTTAAAAAAATATAAAAAATGTTTGTTTTGGGCGTAACAGGTGGAATTGGGTCTGGCAAATCAGCAGCAACTGATATTTTTTCCTCTCTGGGAATTAAGATAGTCGATGCCGATGTTCTATCTAGAGTCCCTGTTCAAAAAGGAGAAGCAGGCCTTTTTGAGATAGAAAAAAGATATGGTTCTGAAATTCTTCTTGCTACAGGTGAACTGGATAGAAAAAAATTAAGAGAAATAATATTTGAAAAAGAAGAGGAAAAAGATTGGTTAGAAAATTTACTTCATCCTTTAATAGCGGATTTAATAAAAGAGGAATTAAAGTCATCTTCTTCCAAGTATACAATCCTTGCCTCGCCATTGTTGTTCGAAACTAAACAGTCCGATTATTGCGATGAAGTACTGGTTATTGATGTATCTGAGGAAACTCAAATTTTAAGAACAAAGACGCGAGATGACGTTCCTGAAGAACAAGTGAAAACTATAATTCTTTCGCAAATCAATCGTTCTGAAAGACTCAGATTAGCAACTCATATCATAGAAAACGAAAATACTTTAGATGATCTAAAAAAAGCTGTAACAGAATTACATCAAAAAATAATTACTCAAATTGAAACCAAATGAAATGTCCAAGTTGTAAAGAAGAAATTTCAGAAAGCGCTGATAAAAAATTTAGACCTTTCTGCTCAGAAAGATGCCGCTCTCTGGACTTGTCACATTGGCTTAACGAAAGAAATGTTATTTCTTCGGACTTATCTCATTCAGAAGATTGAAAAAATCCACTTATACCTGCAATACCTTGAGCACCATTTTCTTGTGCAATTCTAAGGTCGTCTTGCTTTAAACCTCCTAAAGCAAAACTTGGTCCTGGAAATAGTTTAGCTAGTTTTGAAAATTTCTCCCAGCCCAATGCGGGATTTTTATTAACAACATTTTTTATTGGAGAGATAAATATATAATCCAGACCAAGTTGTGCAGCTTTAATAACTTCTTTTTTATTATGACAGGAAGCACCGGTCAAAGAGGAACTCAACTGATTTGTTTCTATCAAATCTCTGGAGGTTAGATGTAGGCTTTCATGACCGGAAATATTTTTTACCAATCCTGAATTCAAAATTACTTTGCCTCCCTTATTTTCGTAAATTTCTTTGGTTTTATTCCAATGCTCTGATGAAAAATCCATTACATCCACTCTGTAGATCAAATAATTTGAAGTATCAGATAGTTTTTCAATCAGAGAAAAGAAGTTTTCTGGAATTTTTTTTGGAGTTATTGGAATAAAACTAGCTTCTGTAATCACTATTGATTGATATGTACTCTGGGGATAGGTCTGAAGTCATGACAAGAGCCGATTGTTTAGATTTTCCAAGATTGATTTCAATATTGATTGTTTTTTTTCTAAATTCCTTTTTACCTTTTGCTTCAGAATATTTTGGACTTAGATTTCCTTTCACTAAAACCGGATGACCTCCAATTTTTAGTGATAGATTTTTCATATCAAACTCCTTTTCATCGGCATTTCCTGCAGCAGTAATAATTCTGCCCCAATTAGGGTCTTCACCATATGCGGCTGTTTTAACCAGAGGAGAGTTTGCAACTTTTAAAGCAACTTTCTTAGAAGCTTTATAAGAGCTTAATCCCGAAACTTTAATCTTAATAAGTTTGGTTGCACCTTCTCCATCTAAGACCATCTTTTCAGCTAATTCTCTAAAGACCTCAAAAAAGTTATTCTTAATTTTTTTGTGATATTTCTTAAAGTCACTTTTTTTCTTTGAGGTTGTTGCAAAAATACTTGAATCACTTGGAGATTGATCTCCATCAATTGAGATGGCATTGAATGTCTGATCGCAAATATCCCTATGTAATTTCTTCAATTGAATTTTTGAAAGTTTTAGATCCGTAAAAATAAAACTCAGGGTAGTTGCCATATTCGGCTCTATCATCCCAACTCCTTTTGCAACTCCGATTACATTAATTTTTTGACTCCCTAGTTTAAATTCTTTTTTTACTACCTTATGTCGAGTATCTGTAGTCATTATTGCATTGGCAAAGTCTTCCCAAGAATTTTTCCCTAACTGATTGGTGCATTTTTTAAACGCTTGAGTAAGCTTTTTAGTGTCAAGTAGTTCTCCTACCACGCCAGTAGAAAAGGGGAGGATATTGTCTCTCGATACATTTAATGAAGAGGAAACATCCTTAATGAGTTTTTCAGAGTCTATTTTCCCTTTCTTGCCGGTTGCAGCATTTGCATTTCCAGCATTGACCATCAAGACCTTTGGTTCTGAAATATTTTTATTAATTTTTTCCAAACATATTTCAACCGGTGCAGACTTAAATTTATTTGAGGTAAACAAGCCAGACCAAATTGCTTCTTTCTCAAGTTTTACTATTGAGGTATCCAATCTAGTTCCATACTTCGTCTTGGAGGATGCGCAACCAATTTTTATATCTTTCAACATTATCTCTTTTTCTTTTTTCTGTTAGCTTTTGCTTGCAGTCTTCTTAAACGTCTATTTCCCTCTACTGGTTGATCGTTATTAGGTACCTGTTGGTTAGACACAGAGTTATCCATAAATGCTGATGGAGAATTTTCATGCACTGTTTTAGTTTTTTCTAAGACCTCTCTAGATTTCATCTTTTCAATTTCTTGTTCATCTTCAGGTTTTACTTCGACACGGCAGAGAAATCTTGTAGATTCTTTTTTTATTGTTTCAAGAAGTTGTTCAAACATCTCAAACGCTTCTCTTTTGTATTCAAGACGCGGATCTTTTCCTGCATAACTTCGAAACCCAATGTTTTGTCTAAGCGAATCAAGTTGATTGATATGATTCTTCCAACTTTGATCAATGACCTGCAGGATGATTTGATTTTCCAATTGAGAATAAACGCTTGGAAATTTGTTTCTTTTTTCTAAGTAAATTTCGTCAGCAAAATCCAAAAGCTTATTCAACACTTCTTGCGTGTTGGATTCACTCTTTTCTAATTCAGCTTTTAAATTAAATTGCAGATTAAATTCAGATTCTAAGATATTTGTTAGTTCATCAACTTTCCAATTAGTTTCTATTTCATATTCAGGAATATGAGCTTCAAAAGTCGAGCTCAAAACATCAGCTCGCATATTTGAAATTAAGTCGTCTAAATCTTTATCTTCTAATATTTCCTTTCGTTGCTTATAAATTACCTGTCTTTGTTCATTCAAGACATCGTCAAATTCTAGTATTCTTTTCCGAATATCAAAATTCCTACCTTCAACTCTCCGTTGAGCTCGTTCTATAGAATTCGTTAACATCTTATGTTCTATCGATTCTCCTTTTTTCATTCCACCGAAGGATTGCATAAGAGCTTTCATTCGATCAGGGGCAAATATCTTAAGCAAGCCATCATCTAGTGATAAGAAAAACTGGGAAGAACCGGGGTCACCTTGCCGTCCTGACCTTCCTCTAAGTTGGTTATCAATTCTTCGAGATTCATGTCTTTCGGTACCGATGACATGTAATCCTCCTAATTCAACAATTTCTTTTCTGGCTGTTTCAGATTCTGGGAACCCTCCAAGGACAATATCTGTTCCTCTTCCAGCCATATTTGTAGCTATGGTTACAGCTTTTTCTTTTCCAGCTTGGGAAATTATTTCTGCTTCTTGTTGATTTTGTTTGGCATTTAAAACACGATGAGGAATATTTAACGTATCTAGTTTTTTTGATAAAACTTCAGAGTTTTCAACAGATATGGTGCCGACAAGAATGGGATTACCTTTTTCGTAATAAGTTTTTATCTCATCGATAATGGCATCGTTTTTTTCTTCTTCTGTGAGATAAATTTTATCGTTTTTGTCTTCTCTAACCATTGGAAGATTTGTAGGAATAGAAATTGCCTCCAAGGAGTAAATTTCGTCAAATTCTCTAGCTTCTGTTTTAGCAGTTCCTGTCATGCCTGATAGCTTTTCAAACATCCTAAAGAAGTTTTGAAAAGTAGTAGATGCGAGTGTTTGACTTTCAACTTGAATGTCCAAATTTTCCTTTAATTCTAAAGCTTGATGCACTCCATCAGAAAGTCTTCTCCCTGGCATCGCTCGACCTGAATTCGTATCAATTAAGATGACTTTTCCATTTTGAACTATGTAATCAGTATTTTTTTCAAACAGAGTTTCAGCCCTAACAAGAGCTTGAACCATATTCAGAAGTTTTAAGTTTTCACTTGCATAGAGACTCACAGAATCCTCGAGGAGGTTATTTTGCTTGAGATAATTTTCTATTTTTTCATGCCCATTTTCGGTAATTTCAATCGATCTGGATTGTAAATCTATAGTAAAGTCTCCTGCTTTTACGACTTCTTCTTTTTCAAAATCAAACTCTTCCTCAGTGAGACTTTTTACGACCGGCTTTAGCTTTTTGTAGAGAGGCCCATTATCTTCTGCAACGCCACTTATTATTAGAGGAGTTCTGGCTTCATCGATTAAAATCGAATCCACTTCGTCTACCACCACAAAATAAGGATCTCTTTGAAGACGATCTTCCTCTCTTAAAACCATATTGTCTCTAAGGTAGTCAAAACCTAGCTCGTTGTTTGTGGCATAAACGACATCTTTGGCATAGTTTTCTTTTTTCTCTAAAGGATTAAGTTCTGGAGTGATATATCCAACATTCATTCCCAAGCCCTCAAAAATTGGAGCCATCCAATTTGCATCTCTTTTGGCTAGGTATTCATTTGCAGTAACTACGATGACACTTTTTCCAGTAAGCGCATTGAGATAACAGGGTAGGGTTGCAACCAATGTCTTTCCTTCTCCCGTTGCCATTTCAGCAATCATGCCTTCATTTAAAATGGCACCACCAATTAATTGACAATCGTAGTGACGAAGTCCTAAAAACCTTTTGCTTGATTCTCTTACAGCTGCAAACGCCTCTGGCATGAGGTCTTCTAAACTTGAACCTTCGGAAAGTCTATCTTTTAATTTACTAGTAGTATTTTTTAGTTCTTCATCCGTGAAAGAACCAAAATTTTGTTCTAAATCATTTATTGAATTTACAACGCTTCCGAGTTTACGTAAAACTCGCTTATCTTTGCTTCCAAATAAGAATGACAATATGGACATGTTTATCCAAGACTAGGGTCGATGATTGGTTCTATATAATCAATAATAGGATTATCACTTTCAGAAGAAATGAGCTCCCATGAATCTGGAACTTCAATTAATTTTCTTAAAAGCAAGTTGTTTTGTGTATGTCCAGATTTATAGCCCTCAAATTCTCCAATAAGATTATGTTGCAATAAATATAAGTCTCCGATTACATCCAAAATTTTATGTTTTACCAACTCATCTTTAGATCTTAAACCCTCTTCGTTTAAGATTTCATTATCTTTGATGGCGATAGCATTTTTTTGACTGGCACCTAAGGCAAGAGAATTCTTTTTCAATGCTTCGAGTTCTTCCATAAAGCCATAAGTCCTTGATCTTGAAATTTCTTTTAAATATGTCGTTGAATTAAAATCAACCGTGGTTGTTCTAGAGTGACCTTTGCGCGCTTCGTCATCATAGACAAGTGAATGTGTTACTTTAAAACCGTCGTAAGGGGACAGTTTCGCATAAGCACCATTATCAGTAGTTATTGAGATTTCTTTTTTAATTTTTATAAACTTTTTGGGCTTTGTTTGTTCTTTAATACCTGCAGATTGAATTAAGAAAACAAAAGGACTCGCACTACCATCCATAATTGGCACTTCGCAATCGTTTATTTCTACGGTGACATTATCTATGCCCAATCCAGCAAAAGCAGACATCATGTGTTCCACAGTAGCAATCTCAATTTCTCCATCTTTTAATGTTGTTGCCATTGAAGTTGGTCCAACATTCTCAACTACTGCTTTTATTTCGACGTTTGGCTCTAAATCAATTCTTCTAAAGACTACTCCTTGATCTTCTTCAGCCGGGAGGAGATTAATCGTTATTTTTCTTCCGGTATGAAGTCCAACTCCAGTTGCTTTTATAGGATTTGTAAGAGTTCTTTGTACCAACATTGCTTTTAAATTCTTTGTTTTCTGGCTTCAAATAGAATAACAGAACAAGCATTGGATACGTTAAGACTTTCTATTTGCTCATTCATGGGAATTCTTATCATTTCGTCTATATCTTTTTTTAGATTTGGTTTTATGCCTTCACCTTCGGACCCCATTATAATAGCCGTAGGTAAGTTATAGTCACACTCATAATAGTTTTTTTCAGCAGTTCCATCGCAACCAAGAATATTGAAATTTAAAGTTCTAAGATTTTTTAGTAGATACTTGATGTTGTTAACAATGACAAAAGGTATTATTTCTGAAGCACCTTTGGAAACCTTTCTTACTGTTTCGGTAAGATGACATGCTCTATTTTTGCTGACTATTACCGCATCTACATTTGCAGCTAAAGCAGTTCTTAATATGGAACCTACATTTTGTGGATCCATAACATGATCCAAAATCAGTAGAAGTGAATTCTCTTTTTGATTAATCAACTTTTCTAAAAAATTAATATCTTTTATTTGCGATGGTTTGAAAGTAGCTGATAGTTTTTTATCTGTATTAAAAGAGATAGGTAAATCTTTTTCCTCTGCAAGTGAAATCAATTCTAAAGTTTTTTTATTATTTTTATCTTTTGGAACAGAAAGCTCCTCAATATTTTGAGGTAGGTTATCAAGTAAAGTTTTGATAAAGTTTTGATCAATAGTTTCCAACTTTTTCATATCTAATTAATAACTTTCAAATCAATCCTTTTTCTAGAAGTTTCCACAGATTTTATTTTAATTTTAAATTTATCGCCCAACGCATAAATATTATTTTTATTTGCTGAAGTAAGAGAATGAGCTGTCGCATCATGAACATAATAAGGTGATCTTTTAAGATTTTTTATATGACAAAACCCCTCAATATTAAGTCCATCGATGTGCATAAATACGCCAAATTCCAATACCGCCACAACTTCTCCATAAAATTCTTTTCCGATGTGTTGTTCGGCACACTTACAACTTAGATATTTAGATGATTCCCTTACGATTTTCTCTGCTTCTCTATCTTTATCACTACAAATTGTAGCAATTCCATCTATTTCATCTTGAGAATAAGAGCTTCCTTTTTTTTCAATAATCGACTTAATGACTCTATGCGTTACCAGATCCGAATACCTTCTTATTGGAGATGTAAAATGACAGTATTCTTCGAGTCCAAGAGCAAAATGGTTACTTTCTTTTCCTGAATAGACAGCAAGCTTCATACTTCTTAAGATCTGATATATCAAAGAAAAGGATTTTTCTTTTTGTTTGATCTCTTTTAGCCAAGCGTTGAGTTTCTTTCTAGGATTAGATTCAGTCATGCCTTTACGAAGACCTCTCGCTTTTAGAAATTCTTTAAGCTTTTCCAATTCATTGTAATCCGGATTATCGTGGTGTCGGAATGGGATAGGTTTTTTAATTTTTTTGGTTAATTTTGCTGCACAAATATTTGCCAGAATCATAGATTCTTCTATGACTTCGTTTGCTAATAGATGATTTATCGATTTGAACTTAATTATTTTGTTATCTTTGCCAACAGGTCTGTATTCAGGAAGATAAAAATCTATTGCTTTTCTTTCTTCTCTTATTTTTCTTCTCAAAGCATGAATTTTTTTTAGAGCATTTAAATTAGAGACAATATCATCTGAAAGAGCGGTTTGACCTTTTTGATAAAATTTTTCAACCTCATCATAGGTGAGACGATTCTTAGAACAGATTACAGAATTGAAAAATTCATAGGATTTTATTTCTCCTTCTCCATCAAGATATATTTCACAAGTTAAAACCAACTTATCCTCATTAGGCCTCAACGAACAAAGTTTATTTGATATAAGTTCTGGCAGCATAGGGATAACTTTTTTTTCAAAATAAACCGATGTGGCTCTGGACAAAGCTTCTTTATCTAGCGAAGAATCTTGAAGTACATATTCGGAAACGTCTGCTATTGCTACATATAAAAGATAGCCATCAGAACTTTCTTCAGCATACACAGCATCATCAAAATCCTTAGCATTGCTTCCATCAATGGTTACAAAATTTAAACTTCTCAGATCTTTTCTGGAGTCGATATCCTGTGCTGAAATATCTCTTTTGATCTTGTTGCATTCATTAATAATGGATTTGGACCATTCGGTAGAAAGCTCGGTTCCATTGGTAGCAAAAATAAATGCCTCCTCAAATACATCATTGCTTTTTAAGGTTTTAATAGGCTTTGCTTTGGGTTTGTACTTTAGAGACGGTTGAGATGTTATTCTTACTTCACAAATGTCATTTGATTTAAAATTCTTCAAATTCTTACCCTCTAACAGGATATCGAGATGAAAACTTTTGTCTAAACTGGTTAGAAAAGTCTTGCCTTTATACTTCTTTATAATGCCCGTAAGCTCACTGGTATTCCTCTTCAAAACTTCCTTAATTTTTGCCTTGCTCCCAGGCATTTTTTGACAGACAACTTCATCTCCTGGAAAAACTTTGAACATTTCTCTATTTGATAAAGTCAGAAATTCATCCTCTGAATACTTTACCCTCCCTTTGCCCGATTTATTTAAAAATACTTTGGCTTTGAAATTTTCTTTCATTGATTCAATTATACTGCCCTTGATAATCTATAAAGCGATTTAATTTTTAATGTATATTGATAGAAATATATGACCACCCCAGATTTAAGTGATAAGTACCCCCACGTAGATTTTTTGAATTTGCAGTTTAAGAATTTTGGCAAAAAAGGTTTTTTTTCAGGAAAAATTGAAACTGTAATTTGCCCTGACGATAATTCAAAAGTTAAGCAAATTCTAGGTGAAGAGGGCGACGGAAAAATTTTGATCGTTGATGGTCAAGGTAGTACTAGAGTTGCCTTAATGGGAGACATGATTGCAGAGTCTGCAGAAAAAAATAATTGGCAAGCTGTCATAATAAATGGCTGTGTGAGAGATGTTGAGGCTCTGTCTAATTTCAAGATTGGAATATTTGCTTTGGGCTCAGTTCCAAAAAAAAGTGAAAAAAAAGATCAAGGCGAAATAGGAATCAATATTAAATTTGGGGGCATCTCAATTGAATCTGGAAATTGGGCTTATGCTGATGAAAGCGGGATATTAATTTCCAAAGAACAATTAGATTTAGATTAGATTTTTATCTCTTCGGTAATTGAAATATCTTTTACAGATGTCCCTACATGAATGATGTAATCCCCTTTAGCAATTTCCCATTTAGATTTTTTTACATCCCATTCTGAGAGATCTCTTTTAGAAACTTTTAAAGTAAATTTCTTAGATTTGTTTTCTGCAACTTTTAACTTTTTAAAATCTACGAGTTTCTTTTTTGGCGTCTCTGCTTTCTCTGCCTTTCTTTCAAGATAGCACTGCACAGTCTCAAAAGTAGAAAAGTCACCAATATTTTTAAGATTTACTTTAATTTTTATTTCGTGTTTCTTCTTTGTAACAGAAACCTTTTTTAATTTAAATTTTGAGTAAGACAAACCGTGACCGAAAGGAAAAAGAGGTTCAATATTTTTCTTGTCGTACCATTTATAACCAATCAATAATTTTTCTTTATAGTCCATTTGCAAGTTTTTACCCGGATAAGAAGAATATGCTGGCGTATCAGATAGTTTCTTAGGATAAGTTGTAGGGAGCTTGCCACTTGGACTTTCTTTACCAAATAATATTTCTGCTAAAGCATTTCCAAATTCTTGTCCTGGAAACCAAGTTTGTAAAATTGCTGGGCATGACTTTATCCAAGGCATGCTTACAGGAGATCCAGTATTTATGACCAAAACTGTATTTTTATTTGTAGCTAAAATCTTTTTGATAAGAGCATCCTGCTCACCTGGAAGGCTTAAACTTTTTCTATCATTACCTTCAGTTTCCCAATCTGAATTTGTCCCTACAACCAGAACTACCGCATCAGATTGCTTTGCAACTTTGACTGCTTCTTCAAGCAAATTTTTTGGATCGGGCGGTCTGCAGCCAAACTGTATGGCTGGAAATCTTCCTTCAAATTCATACTCAACTTCTACTAGATATTCTCTTCCCTTTAAAAGTTTTATTTTGTTTCTCTTTGGAGCACATGCAAAACCAAAAAAAGCTTCTCCTTTTTTTTGAGATGACCAATTATCAACTAACTCCTTACCGTTGATTTTGATTCTGGATAAACCAATACTAAAAACCTCAAACTCAAATTCTCCTGAAATCTTTGGTTTATATGTAGTAGAAAATTTAACAGATAATTCAGGCCTTTCCTTTTCATCCAAAAACTCTCTTGCAAATCCTTGCAAGGCCCAAAATCTATTTCCACTTAAAACTTGTTTTGCTACTGCTTCTCCATCAAAAGTTTTTCCTCGAAAAAACTCAACTTCAAATCCATTTTCTTTTTTTCCAGGAACGTAAGAGCTTTCTTTTTCTAAAGCAGGGAGATATTTATCAACATGACAACCTTTTGCATAATTTATTTTTACTTTTTCTTCCTTTAAGAATTTTGAAATTCCCTCAAAAGGATGAACTTCATAATGAGGTTTCAAACCCGCACTTCCGCCACCGATAATTTGACTGTCTTTAACGTTTGGACCGATAAGAGCAATTTTAGAAATTTTAGTTTTATCAAAAGGTAGTACTTCTTCATTCTTTAAAAGAACCATACCTTCGATAGCGGTTTTTTTAATAAGTTCGCGATGTGACTTTTTATCAATGCTTTTCTCTGCAACTCTTTTTTTGTTGAACCTATTGGTGAATTTTGCAACGTTAAGGATTCTCTTTACTTTCTCGTTAATCGTTTCTTCTTCAACAAATCCATTTTTAACCGCATCGATTAGGTTTCCCCCCCAAGTTTTCGCTGGCCCAGGCATTTCTAAATCTAACCCACCATTGGCATTTTCCACAGTTTCTAATGCAGCTCCCCAGTCGCTTACAACATAGCCATTAAATTTCCATTCTTTTTTCAAAATTTGATTTATTAATTCATCGTGAGAACTGCAATAAATATTATTTACTTTGTTATAGGCCGACATTACAACTTTAGCTTTGGCTTTCTTTATTCCCATTTCAAAAGGATATAAATAAAGTTCTCTTAATGTTTTTTCATCTATGTTGGAACTAACAAGATGTCTTTCAAATTCCGTATCGTTTCCAGCAAAATGCTTCAAACAAGCAGCAACCCCTTCACTTTGAACGCCTGAGACATAAGAGCAGGCAATTTTTGAAGTTAAAACAGGATCTTCTGAATAACACTCAAAATGTCGACCCCCAAGCGGGTGACGATGTAAATTTATATTGGGAGCTAGAAGAACATCAACATCTTTATATAAGGCTTCCTCACCAGTAGCCGAACCAATTTTTTTAATTAGTTTTTCATTCCAAGTTGCTCCCAAAAGAATAGGGCTAGGAAAACAAGCTGAGGTTTGAGGAGTTCTGGAGTCTCCTCTTACTCCGTTTGGACCATCGGACATTTTGATTTTTGGTATTCCATATTTTTTAATATCCGGGGTATGCCAGTTATCAAAACCTGATAACAAAGAAACTTTTTCTTCAAGAGATAGTTTGGAAATTATTTTTTTTAATTTCATAACAGACTAAAGAGTATACTTTGTAAAATTGCTTTTTGAGAATGCCTTTTTTTATTGTTTTATTTTTTTACATCACAATTTCTATCTATCAGATCAGCGCCGTCACAGACGCTTTAAAACTTATCTTTATGGTTCAAAGCACCTTTCTGGAGGGTGTTTTATTTATCATCTCTCTCTTTCTTACCTTTACTCCTTTTCTAGGTCCAATTTTAGGAATCATAGGAGCAACATTTGTCTGGGAGTGGAATATTTTATTTTCCGCCTTACTTTTTTTCTGGCCATATCTCATAGGATTTTTATTTTTTTTCTTAAGAAATAAAAGTTCAAAAAAAAAGAATACAAAAAACCAAACTTCAGATATAGAAGACGCTCAAATACTCGAAGAAGAGAAATTTAAATAATATTGGAGCTGGCGATTGGATTCGAACCAACGACCGCCTGATTACAAATCAGGAGCTCTACCAACTGAGCTACGCCAGCAAATCAGATGAAGATGATATATTAATTAAAAAATAAATTGCAGATTAATTTATATTTATCGAAACCTCTCCAGAAGATATTTTTTTTGTTGTATTACCTATTCTGACATTTAGAGATCCATCGGAATTTACATCTAGAGCAGTGCCTTCTTTATTAATTAAATTTGAGAGAAAAACTTTTTTGTCTTTCAAAAAATTCAATCTATTGAAATCTTTTACGAAATCATCAAAACCTTTTTTTTCAAAATTTAGTTTTGATAGTAAGACTTCGTTTGCTATCTCAGATATTATTTCGTTTCTATCAATTTCGATATTCTCAAATTCCAATTTAAGAGAAGTCCAATCTCTGTCAATTTCTGTATTATTTTTCATAAAAATATTTAGGCCAATTCCCACAACAATTAAATTTTTCCTATCCCTTGTATAAGTCTCTATTAAGATTCCCCCAATTTTCTTTTTATTCAAGTAAATATCGTTAGGCCATTTAATTTCAGTAAAAATATTTTGCCTTAATAGAACATTGTGTACTGCAAGAGCTGATACCAAACTAAATGAGCTGAAATTTTCCAATTCTTGGTTGGTAGAAAAACTCAGAGACATGTAGATATTTTCATACTTGGGGCTTTGCCATTTTTTCAAATTTCTTCCCCTTCCTTTTGTTTGGCTTTCAGCTACACACAGACAATATTCACTTGGATTTGCAAACTCAATAAGATAATCGTTAGTTGATTCTAGTTCTTCATATAGCGATAGATGCCACACAAAATCATTGTTTTTTTTAAGAAAATTAAAGATTTTTTCTTCTTTTAATGTATTTTGTTTGACATCTTTCATGTGTACTCAGAGAATACACAACTCTATAGGAGGGGTTGGGGAGCGGTCAAACCCATCTGACTGTAAATCAGACGCTTCGGCTTCGCAGGTTCGAATCCTGCCCCCTCCACCAAAAGTGTTGCATTTAAAGCAAAATTTAAGTATAAAGCCGTTCGGAGCAACGGGTGTTGAGAGTTATTTTTTTATCTAATTTTCTTATCCGTCTCCTATGATTTTAAAGGAATTGCTCATATAGCTCAGCTGGTAGAGCACTTCCTTGGTAAGGAAGAGGTCACCGGTTCAAGTCCGGTTATGAGCTCCATTAAATATAGTTTTTAAAAGAGGAATAAAAAATGGCTAAAGAAAAATTCGAAAGAACCAAACCGCATTTAAACGTGGGGACTATTGGTCACGTAGACCATGGTAAGACGACTTTAACTGCTGCTTTAACTAAAGTGTGTGCCGAAGCTCAAGGTACTGGTGAAGCAATTGCTTTTGATGGTATCGATAATGCCCCTGAAGAAAGAGAAAGAGGAATCACGATTGCGACTTCTCACGTAGAGTACGATTCTTCTGCAAGACATTATGCTCATGTAGATTGTCCAGGACACGCTGACTATATTAAGAATATGATTACAGGTGCTGCACAAATGGACGGAGCTATTCTTGTGGTCAACTGTGCCGATGGTCCTATGCCTCAAACTAGAGAGCACATTCTTCTTGCTAGACAAGTGGGCGTTCCTTACATTGTCGTTTACCTTAATAAAGCTGATCAAGTTGATGATGCTGAACTTATTGAGCTCGTTGAAGTAGAGGTCAGAGATTTATTGAACGAATATGAATTTCCTGGAGATGACACTCCTATAATTATAGGTTCAGCTCTCAAAGCTTTAGAAGGAGAAGATTCAGAACATGGAGTTCAATCTGTACAAAAGCTTGTTGAAGCACTTGACTCTTATATTCCAGAGCCAACCAGAGAAACTGATAAGCCTTTCCTAATGCCAATTGAAGATATCTTTTCTATTCAGGGAAGGGGAACAGTTGTTACAGGAAGAATTGAGAGAGGAGAAGTTAAAGTTAATGACGAAATGGAAATTGTTGGTATTAAGGATACTGAGAAAACCGTTTGTACAGGAGTTGAAATGTTTAGAAAGCTTTTGGATGAAGGAAAAGCTGGAGAAAACGTTGGAGTTCTTTTAAGAGGAACTAAAAGAGAAGATGTGGAAAGAGGACAAGTTCTGTCTGCACCTGGCTCGATTACTCCTCATACAAAATTCGAAGCTCAAGTATATGTTCTTAGTAAAGAAGAGGGAGGAAGACATACTCCTTTCTTTAAAGGGTACAGACCCCAATTTTATGTGAGAACTACTGATGTAACTGGTGAAGTAACACTTCCTGATGGTGTAGAAATGGTTATGCCAGGAGATGACGTTGCAGTAACTGTAGAGCTTATTTCTCCAGTAGCAATGGAAGATGGTATGAAGTTCGCTATCCGTGAAGGTGGAAGAACTGTTGGTGCCGGAGTAGTTTCTAAAATTATTCAATAGGCCAGTAGCTCAATTGGTAGAGCGGCGGTCTCCAAAACCGCAGGTTGGGGGTTCAATTCCCTCCTGGCCTGCCAGAAAGAGAAGCCCTCTTTTTAAGAGCATGGCACGAGTGGAGCTAGATGATTCTAAGTAAAGGTCTTTGGTTAGTAGGTTTGACAATTATTGCTGCTGCAGTGTGGGGTAATTCCTATTACAGTGATTTTGGTCTTCTTTATAGAGTTATAGGAGTTATAGCTTTATTTTCATTAGGCCTATTTGTTTTAAGATTTACCGAGTTTGGATCTGTTGCTTTCCAAACTATAAAACAGTCTACGACTGAAATCCGCAAGGTAGTATGGCCAAATAGGACTGAGACAACTCAAACTACTCTTATAGTTGTAGGTGTAGTCATAATTGCTGCTCTAATTTTATGGGGTTTAGATTCTCTTTTTTCTTTTGTAATGAGTTTAATCTTAGGGTGATAAATGTCTAAAGCTTGGTACATCATAAATTCTTATTCCAACTACGAAAATAAGGCTAAGGAGCAACTTTTAGAAAGAATTAAATTAGAAAAAATGGAAGATCTTTTTGGCAGGATAGAAATACCAGTTCATGAAGTCGTTGAATTGAAAGGTGGAAAAGAAAAGATTACAGAAAAAAAATTCTTTCCTGGGTATATCTTAGTTGAGATGGAGATGAATGATGAAACTTGGCATTTGGTTAAAGAGACTCCTAGAGTACTCGGTTTTATAGGCGGTACAAAAAATAATCCCAAGCCAATTTCCGATGCTGAAGCAGCAAAGATTTTAAATCAAATGGAGCATGGAATTGAGGAGACATCACAAGGTACTGTTTATGAGCCTGGTGAAATGATTAGAGTAATAGACGGTCCATTTAATGACTTCAGTGGTGTTGTTGAAGAAGCTGATAACCAAAAGGGTAAAGTTAAAGTTGCTGTAATGATCTTTGGAAGATCCACTCCTGTTGAATTGGATTTTTCTCAAATTGAAAGAGGATAAATATGGCTGAAAAGAAAATAATGACATACATTAAATTGCAAGTTCCTGCGGGAGCTGCTTCACCAAGTCCTCCTGTTGGTCCAGCTTTGGGACAACACGGAGTAAATTTAATGGACTTTTGCAATGCATTTAATTCCAAAACCAACGAATTGGAAAAAAACTTACCTGTGCCAGTAGTTATTACCGTTTACGAGGATAGAAGTTTTGATTTTATTGTAAAAACGACTCCGGCAAGTGTTCTTTTAAAAAAGGCAGCCGGCCTTTCTAAAGGAAGTCCAACCCCTAATTCAGAAAAAGTCGGAAAAGTATCTAGGAAACAATTAGAAGAAATTGCAGAAGCAAAAATGGCTGACTTAAATGCTACTGATTTGGATCAAGCTGTAAAAATTATTGAAGGAAGTGCCAGAAGCATGGGAATAGAGGTAATTTAATGTCTCAAGAAACTAAAAAATATTTGATCGAGGAAGCTTTAGGGGAACTTAATTCTAATGCTTCAAAAAAATTCACTGAATCTTTGGATGTTTCAATTAACCTAGGAATTGATGCTTCCAAATCAGACCAAAATGTTCGAGGAGCATCAAATCTCCCTCATGGAAACGGGAAATCTTTCAAAGTTGCAGTATTTGCTGATGGTGATGAAGCTACACAAGCAAAAGAAGCAGGTGCAGATAAAGTAGGTATGGAAGATCTTGCAGAGGAGATTAAAGCAGGCAACATGGATTTTGATGTTGTGATTGCAACACCTGATACCATGAGAGTAGTTTCTCCTTTGGGACAAATTCTTGGACCAAAGGGACTGATGCCAAATCCAAAATCAGAAACTGTTACTAAGGATATTCCAAATACAGTAAAAAACGCAAAATCAGGACAAATTAGGTATAAATCAGATAAACAAGGTATAATCCACGCCCGTATTGGACAGATAGGTTATACAGAAGAACAATTGAAAGATAATTTAGAAGCTTTTTTAACAGATGTTAAGAAGGCAAAACCCCCTTCGGCAAAAGGGGTTTACATTTCAAAAGTAACCCTCTCTTCCACCATGGGTAAAGGGTTTGAAATTGATACTGCAAAACTTAATTTTTAATTTATAGATGAGTTTGTTTGAAAAAATGAGAATTTTAAGCTGTTGTAACTTCGTTACAACCGTCTTAGACCGTAGGAGTTTAACTTCATTAAACTTAATGTTTCCTACGCAGATAGTTCAAAAAGATTTTTCTTTTTGGACAAAAGGTTCCTCTTTTGGAAATTTAATCAAAGGAGGGTTTTAATTAATGTCACGCTTAGATACTAAGAAAGTTCTAATTGAGGATTTAAATAAGATTGCTCAAGAAGCTTTTTCTGTGATTGCTGTTGATTATCGAGGAACTAATGTTCCAGGTTTAACTCAACTTAGAAAGGAGGCTAAATCACAGTCTGTTCAATTAAAAGTTATTAAAAATACTTTAGCAAAAAGAGCTTTGGAGAATACTAAATTTGATTCCTTAAACGAAATTCTTACAGGTCCAACCCTGTTGGCTTTTTCTATGAATGATTTTCAAAGTGCAGCAAAACTTGTCAAAGACTTTGCAGCCAAAGAAGAATCATTTGAAGTAAAAGGACTTTCCATAGGAGAAGGTTTTCTTGAGCCAAATGAGCTTAAGGCCTTAGCTTCTCTTCCATCAAAAGAAGAAGCAATTTCTATGCTTTTAGGATTAATCCAGGCTCCACTTAACAAACTTGCCGGAACTCTAAATGAGGTTCCTTCACAGTTAGTTAGAACTGTTAACGCAGTAAGCCAAACTAAATCTTAATTATCTGGGCATAACGGAGAAAAATAATGGCTACTACTAAAGAAGAAATACTCGAAGCGATATCAGAAATGAGCGTTATGGATGTGGTTGATTTAGTAAAACTTATGGAAGAAAAATTTGGCGTCACTGCTGCAGCTCCGGCTGCTGCTGCTGCTGCTGCTCCTGCCGCAGGCGGCGAAGCCGCTGCTGCTGAAGAGCAAAGTGAATTTGAAATTTTCTTAGCTGATGTTGGTGAAAAGAAAATCGATGTCATCAAGGCTGTGAGAGCAATCACTGGCTTAGGCTTGAAAGAAGCTAAAGCAATAGTTGATGGCGCTCCTTCTTCTGTCAAAGAAGGCGCTAACAAAGATGAGGCTGAACAAGCTAAATCTCAACTTGAAGAAGCTGGCGCGAAAGTAGAACTAAAATAACATCATTTATAGGCTAAATTTATATGGCAAGTACATACTCATTTGCAGAAAAAAAGAGAATAAGAAAAAGTTTTGAAAAAATTTCTAGTGCGATGTCACTACCTGACATCTTAGAAATCCAAACCGATTCGTATGATTACTTTTTACAAAATATTCCTGATGCTACAAAAAGGAAAAATCAAGGCTTGGAAAGCGTTTTTCAATCGATTTTTCCAATCAATAGTGTCTCTGGAAATGCAAGGATTGAGTACTTAGGTTATAAACTACAAGACCCTGAATTCGATGTTCAAGAGTGTCTTCCGCGAGGAAAAACTTATGAGGCGCCTCTAATAATAAGATGCCGAATCATCTTTATTGATAAAACCACTGGCGAAGAAAACCTCAAGAGCGCTAGAGAAGAAGAAGTTTACATGGGAACTGTTCCTTTGATGACAGAGCATGGAACTTTTGTTATCAATGGTACTGAAAGGGTAGTTGTTTCTCAGCTGCATAGATCACCGGGTTTGATATTTGATCACGACAGGGGCAAAACTCATTCATCAGGGAAACTCTTGTACTCTTCTAGAGTCATTCCTTATAGAGGTTCTTGGTTAGACTTTGAATTTGATCACAAAGATCTTGTTTACATTCGTATTGATAGAAGAAGAAAACTCTATGCGACTATCTTGCTAAGGGCAATAGGTTTTACTTCCCAAGAGATATTAGAGAAGTTCTACGAAAAAGAAACTTATCTGATTGGTTCAAATAGTTATTCTTTGAGAGTCGTTCCCAGAAGAATGGTTGGAAAGATTGCTCCGTCAGATATTAAAGGTACGCAAGGAGTAATAATTGAAGCAGGTAAAAGAATCACTGCTAGACACATAAGACTAATTGAGTCGAGCAAGATTAAAACTTTAGAGATTCCAAAAGAAAGTCTCTTCAATCAAACAATTGCTGAAGATATTATTGATCCTTCAACCGGAGAAATCGCAATAGCATGCAACACTTTGATCGATGAAGAAGTTCTTCTTAAATTGAGCGAACTAAAACTAAAAGAAATTAACGTCCTTTATATTAATGAGCTTGAATCAGGTCCCTATATTTCAGATACCTTAAGATCAGATACTACTTCAAACTCACTTGAAGCTCTTGCTGAAATCTATCGAATGATGAGACCTGGAGAACCACCTACCAAAGAAGCTGCAACTCTCTTATTTGAGAATCTATTTTTTAATGCAGATAAATATGATCTTTCTGATGTAGGAAGGATGAAATTCAATAAAAGGCTTGGCAGGGAAGAATTAATAGGAAAAGGTACTCTAGATAATGACGATATCCTTGAGGTTATAAAAACTTTGGTAGATATCCGAAATGGAAAACAAACCTGTGATGATATAGATCATCTTGGAAATCGAAGAATTAGGTCAGTTGGGGAAATGGTCGCTAACCAAGTTAGAGTTGGTTTATTGAGAGTGGAAAGAGCTGTAAGAGAAAGGTTAAACATTGCGGAGGCAGAAGAATTAGGACCCGCAGATTTAATTAATGCAAAACCAATAACCGCAGCAATCAATGAGTTTTTCGGTTCAAGTCAGTTATCTCAATTCATGGATCAAAATAATCCTCTATCCGAGGTAACTCATAAAAGACGGGTTTCAGCATTGGGCCCTGGAGGACTTACTCGTGAAAGAGCTGGTTTTGAAGTTAGAGATGTTCATCCTTCTCATTACGGTAGAGTTTGTCCAATTGAAACTCCTGAGGGACCAAACATTGGTTTAATAAATTCTTTGTCAGTATATGCAAAAGTTAATGATTTCGGTTTTCTTGAGACTCCTTACAGAAAAGTCGAAAACGGCAAGGTAACCGATGAAATTCAATATGTATCCGCAATCGAAGAAGGTGAATTTGTCATAGCACAAGCCTCAGTAAAATTAGACAAAAATAATAAATTTGTTGAAGAGCTCGTTCCAGTTAGATATCGAAATGAGTTTGAGTTAATGACTGTAGATAGAGTCGATCTTATGGATGTTTCCCCTCAACAAGTAGTCTCAATTGCTGCAGCGCTAATACCTTTTCTGGAACATGATGATGCTAACAGGGCACTGATGGGATCAAACATGCAACGTCAAGCAGTACCAACTTTATCAACAGAAGCTCCTTTAGTTGGTACCGGCATGGAAAGACTGGTAGCACAATACTCGGGAGATTGTATTATTGCTAAAAATTCTGGAACGGTTGAAAAAGTTGATTCGGGAAAAATAGTCGTAAGAAAAAATCTTAAAGAGATAAGCGCAACTGACTCAGCTGTTGATATTTATAATCTGATCAAATATACAAGATCAAATCAAAATACCTGTATCAATCAAAGACCTATAGTTAGTGAAGGAGATAAGATTTCTGCTGGAGATATATTGGCAGACGGTTCTTCAATTGACTTAGGCGAGTTAGCGCTTGGACAAAATATCAAAGTTGCCTTTATGGCATGGCATGGCTACAACTTTGAAGATTCAATCTTAATTTCAGATAAATTAGTTAAAGAAGATAAGCTTACAAGTGTTCATATTATTGAGGAGACCTGTACTGCAAGAGATACAAAGCTTGGACCAGATGAAATAACAGCAGATATTCCTAACGTTGGTGAGTCTGCTTTATCAAAACTTGATGAATGTGGAATAGTTCACATTGGAGCGGAAGTAAATGCAGGAGATATTCTTGTTGGTAAAGTCACTCCAAAAGGCGAAACACAACTTTCTCCAGAAGAAAAACTTTTAAGAGCAATTTTTGGAGAAAAAGCATCTGATGTTAAAGATACCTCTTTGAGAGTCAAAGCTGGACAAGATGGAACTGTTATCGATGTTCAAGTATTTACAAGAGAAGGTTTAGAAAAAAATTCTCGTGCTGAGGTAATTGAATCGGTTTCTTTGGCAGAGATTCAAAAAGATATTGATCAAGAATTAAGCATAGTTTCTGAAGCTACAATAAATTCCCTTATGCCTTCTCTTGAGGGTAAGAAAGTCATCAGCGGAAGAGGTATATCAAAAGGAGAGGTTTTGACAAAAGACTTCCTAAAGAGCTTGCCTGCTTCTGAATGGTTCAAATTGAGAATGCAAGATGAAAAACTGAATGATTTGATAAAAGAATCTAAAGACAATCTCAAAAAATATGAAGATATGCTTAAAGAACGCTTTGAAGCTAAAAAAAGAAAAATCGTTTCTGGCGATGATTTGCCTCCAGGGGTGCAACAAGTAATTAAAGTTTATCTTGCTGTAAAAAGAAAAATTCAGCCTGGAGATAAACTCGCAGGAAGGCATGGAAACAAAGGTGTAATTTCGGTGGTAATGCCTGTCGAAGACATGCCTTATGATGAAAACGGAGAACCAGTTGATTTAGTTCTAAATCCTTTAGGAGTCCCTTCAAGAATGAACGTAGGACAACTTCTTGAAGTTCACCTTGGCTGGGCTTCAAAAGAACTAGGTAAAAAAATAGGTGAGCTAGTTGAAAAGTCTAAGAACCTTTCTGAAGCAAAACCTTTTGTTGAAAAAATTTATTCTTCAACTGGAAAAAAAGAAGAGCTTGAAAAACTTTCTGATAAAGAATTTAAAGAGCTATGTGAAAACTTAAAGTCAGGAGTGCCAATGGCTACTCCAGTTTTTGATGGAGCATCAGAAGAAGAGATTAAAAAGATGCTCGAACTAGCTGATTTACCGTCTTCTGGTCAAGCTCAACTATATGATGGAAGAACAGGCGAGGCTTTCGATAGATTAGTGACAATTGGATACATGTATATTTTAAAATTAAATCATTTAATCGAAGATAAGATGCATGCTAGATCTACAGGTTCATACAGTCTTGTTACTCAACAACCTCTTGGAGGGAAAGCTCAATTTGGAGGTCAAAGGCTTGGAGAAATGGAAGTATGGGCTCTAGAAGCTTACGGAGCTGCTAACACTCTACAAGAGATGTTGACTGTAAAATCAGATGATGTACCAGGAAGAACAAAGGTATACAAAAATATTGTAGATGGTAATTATGAAATGGAAGCTGGCATCCCCGAATCCTATAATGTTTTAACCAAAGAAGTCAGATCTCTAGGAATAGACATAGACTTCGACGAGGTAGATTAAATTTATGAAAGATTTATTAAAACTTTTTAAACAGGAAGAAGAAAACAATTTCAACGCAATAAAAGCTGGACTAGCTTCTGGTCAGCAAATTAGATCTTGGTCTTTTGGAGAAGTAAAAAAACCTGAAACTATTAATTACCGTACCTTCAAGCCTGAGAGAGACGGTTTATTTTGCGCAAAAATATTTGGTCCAGTTAAGGATTACGAATGTATTTGTGGCAAATATAAAAGAATGAAGCACAGAGGAGTCGTCTGTGAAAAGTGTGGAGTCGAAGTAACACTAGCCAAAGTCAGAAGAGAAAGAATGGGGCATATAGAACTGGCAGCTCCAGTTGCACATATTTGGTTTTTAAAATCTCTTCCTTCTAGAATATCTCTCCTCTTAGATAAGACTCTCAGAGAAGTAGAAAGAATTTTATACTTTGAATCTTTCGTGGTCACAGATCCAGGCATGACTGATCTTGAAAAAGGTCAAATTTTAGATGAAGAAGAATACTTTGAAAAACTTGAGGAGTTTGGAGAAGAATTTTCTGCTGGTATGGGAGCAGAATCTGTAAAAATTCTTCTTTCCGAGATGAACTTGGAAAATGAAATATCAGAAGTACAAGAACAAATTGATTCCACAAACAGTGATGCTAAGAAAAAGAAGCTTTCCAAAAGATTAAAAATTCTTAAGGCTTTTACCTCCTCTAACAACAAACCAGAGTGGATGATCTTGGACGTATTACCTGTCTTACCTCCAGACCTAAGACCTCTCGTTCCATTGGAAGGTGGAAGGTTTGCAACATCTGATCTTAACGATCTTTACAGGAGAGTTATCAATCGTAATAACAGACTTAAAAGATTAATAGAGCTTAATGCTCCTGAAATAATTGTTAGAAACGAAAAAAGAATGCTTCAAGAATCAGTAGATGCATTACTCGACAATGGAAGAAGAGGAAGAGCTATCACTGGTTCAAACAAAAGGCCTTTGAAATCTCTCGCAGATATGATTAAAGGAAAACAAGGAAGATTTAGACAAAACTTACTTGGTAAAAGAGTAGATTATTCTGGAAGATCTGTAATTGTTGTGGGTCCAACATTAAAACTTCATCAATGTGGACTGCCTAAGAAAATGGCTTTGGAGCTTTTCAAACCATTTGTCTTTGGAAAACTTCAACAACTAGAATTAGCAACAACTATTAAAGGTGCTAAAAGAATGGTTGAAAGGGAAGAGCCAGTAGTTTGGGACATTTTGGCAGACGTGATCAGGGAACATCCAATTCTGCTAAATAGAGCACCTACTCTTCATAGACTTGGAATACAAGCCTTTGAACCAACTTTGATTGAAGGAAAAGCAATTCAACTTCATCCTCTAGTTTGCAAAGCTTACAACGCAGACTTTGATGGCGATCAAATGGCAGTGCATGTTCCTCTTACCTTGGGGGCTCAACTAGAGTGTAGAGCTTTAATGATGGCAAGTAATAATATTCTTTCACCGTCTAATGGAAAACCAATTATTGACCCTTCTCAAGATGTAGTCCTTGGTATTTATTACATGACGAGGGAAAAGGTTTCAGCCAAAGGAGAAGGCTCAATTTTTGCAGACATAAATGAAGTCCACAGAGCATATGACAGTGGAAATGTCGATCTTCAGGCAAAAGTAAAGGTTAGATTGGTAAATAAAGAATCAGAGTTAAATCTAGTTGATACAACCGTTGGTAGAGCAATTCTTTCTGGAATTCTTCCTAAGGAACTTGATTTTGAACTCATAAATAAACCTCTAGACAGTAAGTCAATATCTTCTCTTATCAACATGTCATACAGACACAGCGGTTTGAAAGAAACAGTAATATTTGCAGACAAACTTATGTACTTGGGATATGAGTATTCTACAAAGTCTGGATCTTCAATTTGTGTAGATGATTGTGTAATCCCTACCGACAAAGAGGAAATCATCTCAAGCGCTGAAACTGAAGTAAAAGAAATCGAGTCTCAGTATTCATCTGGTCTAGTAACGCAAGGTGAAAAGTACAATAAAGTAATTGATATTTGGTCAAGAGCAAATGAAAAAGTTGCAAGTTCTTTAATGGATACAATTTCAACAGAAAAAGTTGAAGACAGAGAAGGAAATTCTGTAGACCAAAAATCCTTTAACTCGGTATTTATGTATTTAGATTCTGGTGCAAGAAGTTCTCCTGCTCAGGTTAGACAACTAGCTGGAATGAGAGGTCTAATGGCTAAACCAGATGGTTCAATAATTGAGACTCCAATTACTGCGAACTTTAGAGAAGGTTTAACCGTTCTACAGTATTTCACCTCTACTCACGGCGCTAGAAAAGGTCTGGCAGATACAGCATTAAAGACTGCCAACTCGGGTTATCTAACAAGAAGATTGGTCGATGTTGCACAAGATTTAGTAATTAGAGAAGAAGATTGTGAAACAAAAGATGGTATAGAACTAAGATCAATCATTGAAGGTGGTGAAGTTGTTCAACATTTAAAAGATAGAATTTTAGGTAGGGTTTTAGCTGAACCATTATCTTCAAAAGATGGGTCTTTCAAAATTCCTAAAGGTACTTTAATTGATGAGGCATTAGCTGAACAAATCGAACAAAACAACATAGATATTGCAAAAGTAAGATCTCCAATAACATGTGAAACCAGTTTTGGAATCTGTTCAAAATGTTATGGAAGAGATTTAGGAAGAGGAAATCTAGTAGATCCTGGTGAAGCCGTTGGAATTGTTGCTGCTCAATCCATTGGAGAGCCCGGAACTCAACTTACAATGAGAACTTTCCATATTGGAGGAGCCGCTTCTAGGTCTTCAGAGGAAGACAGAATTCAAGCTAAGTATGATGGAACTGTGAAATTTAGAAATCTAAATTCACTTCAAAATAAATCTAAAAAACAAGTTTGTATTTCTAGATCAGCTGAATTGGTTCTTTTTGACGAAAATGAATCTGAAAAAGAAAGATACAAAATTCCTTACGGAGCCGAAATAAACGTAAACGAAGGTGCTGCCATTAAATCTGGAGAATTATTGGCAACTTGGGATCCATTAAATCACCCAATAATTTCTGAAGTTAAGGGTAAGGTAAATCTTAAGGATATGGAAAACGGCATAACCATCAGAGAAGTTACTGACGAATTAACAGGCTTATCAAGTGTAGAGATTTTGGATGCGTCTGAGAGAACCTCTGCAGGAAAAGATATGAATCCTATGGTAGTCATAACAGATGCTAAAGGGAAAGAAGTTATGCTTCCTGGAGGCAAAAGACCTGCTGAATATAAGTTAGAGCAAAAATCTCTCGTGAATGTAACAGATGGTCAAACTATTGAAATAGGTGACGTTCTTGCAAGAATTCCTAAAGAATCTTCCAAAACAAGAGACATTACAGGAGGACTTCCTAGAGTTGCTGATTTATTTGAAGCAAGACAACCAAAAGAAGTTGCTATTCTTGCTGAAATAAGCGGTGTAGTTTCATGGGGAAAAGAGACCAAAGGAAAAAGAAGGCTCGTTTTAACTGGAAAGGAAGGTAAAGAAGAGATTGTTCGTGAAACTTTAATACCTAAAACAAGAAGTATTAATGTCTTTGAAGGAGAAACCGTCACCAAAGGAGACGTGATAAGTGAAGGCTCCTTGAGCCCGCACGATATTCTTTCTTTGAAAGGAGTTGAGGAACTAACAGAGTATGTGGTTAATGAGATTCAAGATGTTTATCGACTACAAGGTGTTGAAATAAGTGATAAACATATCGAGTGTATCCTTAGACAAATGCTTAGAAAAGTTGAAGTTACTGAATCTGGTGATACAGATCTTATTATAGGAGATCAACTAGAACTTTCAGAGGTATTACAACAAAATAAAAAAGCCTCTTCAGATGGCGGAATTCCAGCTAAATTCAAGCGTCTTTTATTAGGAATTACTAAAGCATCTCTTGCTACAGAGTCTTTTGTTTCAGCTGCATCTTTCCAAGAAACTACAAGAGTTCTTACCGAAGCCTCTGTAACTGGAAAGATAGACAAGTTAAGAGGCCTTAAAGAGAATGTTGTGATAGGAAGGCTTATTCCAGCTGGAACTGGATATGGAGCCTCTCAAGGACAAGCTGATTTAGTCTCAGATATTGAATCCGAGCTCAGCGAAGTAATCGCTGATACTGAGGCTGATCAAAGTGAATCTTCTAGCGAAGAATAGTTTGACCAAATGACAATGTCTCATTAAAATCGCGCACTTAATTATGGCAAGAGTAAATCAATTAATAAGAAAACCTAGAAAGGTTAAGAAAGCTAAAAGTGATGTCCCTGCGTTGGTAGGTTCTCCGCAAAAAAGGGGAGTTTGTACCAGGGTTTATACAACAACTCCGAAAAAACCTAATTCAGCTTTAAGAAAAGTTTGTAAAGTAAGATTAACTTCTGGATATGAAGTTATTTCCTACATTGGTGGAGAAGGTCATAATCTTCAAGAACACTCTGTTGTTTTAATTAGAGGTGGTCGAGTTAAAGATCTTCCTGGTGTTAGATATCATACTGTTAGAGGTACACTGGATACTACGGGTGTCGAAGACAGAAAACAACGTAGATCAAAATACGGATCCAAGAGGCCTAAATAATGCCTAGAAAAGGACCAGTTCCAAAAAGAGATGTAATCCCTGATCCAAAATATGGGAATGTAAAACTTGCTAAGTTTGTAAATAACTTAATGCAAAGAGGAAAAAAAAGTACAGCTGAAAAAATTATCTACTCTGCCTTAGATCAAGTATCTTCAAAATCAAAAAGAGATCCGCTTGAAGTTTTTGAAGAAGCATTAGATCAAGTTGGTCCTCAAGTTGAAGTTAAATCTAGAAGGGTTGGTGGTGCTACCTATCAGGTCCCTTTAGAAGTAAAAACTTCAAGACGTCTTGCTTTGGCTATGAGATGGATCGTTTCAAGTGCCAAGAAAAGATCTGAAAAAAATATGTCTACAAAACTTGCTGGCGAATTGATTGATGCTGCTGACGGAAGAGGAGAGGCAGTAAAAAAACGCCAGGATACTCATAAAATGGCCGAAGCAAATAAAGCTTTCTCTCACTTTAGATTTTAATAAATGTCTGCAAGAAAAGTTCCTTTAAACCTTTATAGAAATATTGGCATTTGCGCGCACGTTGATGCAGGTAAGACTACAACAACCGAAAGGGTTCTTTTTTATACTGGAATATCACACAAAATAGGTGAAGTTCATGATGGCGCTGCCACAATGGATTGGATGGAACAAGAACAAGAGAGGGGTATTACCATTACTTCAGCTGCTACGACTTGTTTTTGGAAAGGCATGAGGAGTCAATTTAATGAACACAGAATTAATATAATCGATACTCCAGGACACGTTGATTTTACGATTGAAGTAGAAAGATCATTAAGAGTTTTGGATGGCGCTGTAGTTGTTTTTTGCGGAAGCTCTGGCGTAGAACCTCAATCAGAAACTGTCTGGAGGCAAGCAAACAGATACAAAGTTCCTAGAATAGCTTTTGTAAATAAAATGGATAGAGCCGGAGCTGACTTTTTAAGAGTTGTTGGTCAAATTAAAGATAGGTTAGGCGCTACTCCTGTACCCATACAACTTCCTATAGGTGCAGAAGATGATTTTAAAGGAATTATTGATTTGATGAGAATGAAAGCTCTCTACTGGGATGGAGATGATATGGGAACATCTTATAGAGAAGAAGATATTCCATCAGACCTTCTTGATCAGTCAAATGAATATAGAGAAGCGATGCTTGAGTCAGTCGCAGAGGCAAGTGAAGAATTAATGGAAAAATATTTGGAAAATGGCGACTTATCTCTTGAAGAAATAATTCAAGGTATCAGGATTAGGACTTTAAATAATGAAATTGTTCCTACTATATGCGGTTCTGCCTTTAAGAATAAAGGCGTTCAACCAATGTTGGATTGTGTAATTGACTTTCTCCCTTCGCCTGACGAAGTAGAAGCAATACAAGGTATTTTGGAGGATGAGGAAACAACCGACCAAAGATCATCAAGCGATGAAGAGCCTTTTTCTGCTTTGGCCTTTAAAATCGCGACAGATCCTTTTGTTGGAACTTTAACATTTGTAAGAGTTTATTCGGGAGTTTTAAATTCTGGAGATGCCGTTTATTCTCCTGCAAAAAGATCCAAAGAGAGAATCGGAAGAATGCTTCAGATGCATGCCAACAATAGAAGTGAAATATCAGAAGTAAGAGCAGGAGACATAGCTGCAGTTATTGGTTTGAAGGACGTAACAACAGGAGATACTTTATGCGATCTTAAAAAACCAATTATCCTAGAAAAAATGACTTTCCCTGAACCTGTTATTTCTGTTGCAGTTGAACCTAAAACAAAGACAGACCAAGAAAAAATGTCTACAGCCTTAGGAAGACTTGCTCAAGAAGATCCATCTTTCAGAGTGAATTCCGATGAAGAGTCTGGTCAGACAATTATTTCTGGTATGGGAGAACTTCATCTAGATGTCCTTGTTGATAGAATGAAAAGGGAATTTGATGTTGAAGCTAACATCGGTAAACCTCAAGTAGCATACCGAGAAACAATTAAGAAAGATGTTGAATCTGAAGGAAAATTTGTCAGACAATCTGGAGGAAAAGGTCAATACGGTCATGTTTGGTTAAAAATAGAGCCTTTACCAGAAGCTGAAAAAGAAGATGAAAATGAAGTGTTTCAGTTTGTGAATAAAATTGTTGGAGGAACCATTCCAAGAGAATTCATTCCGGCCGTCGAAAAAGGTGCCTTCGAACAAATGCAATCAGGAATATTAGGTGGTTTTCCTTTGATCGATGTAAAAGTAACGGTTTATGATGGATCTTTTCACGATGTAGATTCTTCAGAGATAGCTTTTAAAGTTGCCTCCTCGATGGCTTTAAAAGATGGAGCACTAAAAGCTAATCCAGTCATCCTTGAACCAATAATGAAACTGGAAGTTGTGACTCCAGAAGAGTATATGGGAGATGTTGTTGGAGACTTAAATAGAAGAAGAGGCATAGTTCAAGGCATGAATGATATTCATGCTGGAAAGGTTCTAGATGGAGAAGTTCCACTTGCAGAAATGTTTGGTTATGCAACTGATCTAAGGTCTGCCACTCAAGGAAGAGCAACTTTCACCATGGAACCTTTGAAGTATTCAGAAGTCCCTGCAAATGTTGCAGAAGCTCTTATAAATAAAGGTTAATTTCTTATTGACAGTCTTCAAGGGCAGGCATAGAATTGCCGCTCTTTTGCGTATTTATATGTAAAAGGCCGATTTTTTCGGCACGTTCTTTAAAAATTTTGTTGTTTAAATAGAGGTAAGCTTTGCAAAGCCAAAATATAAGAATTCGTCTAAAAGCTTTTGATAACAAGCTGATAGATAAGTCTGCAAAAGAAATTGTAGAGACTGTTAAAAGAACTGGCGCAGTTGTAAAAGGACCTATTCCCATGCCTGTGAGAAAAAGGCAAACAACAATTTTAATTTCTCCCCATAAAGATAAGGATGCTCGTGACCAATACGAGATTAGAACTTACAAACGTATTATGGACATAATCAAACCTACTGAAAAAACAGTGGATGCACTCATGAAACTAGATCTTTCTGCTGGTGTAGACGTACAAATATCTTTGGATGAACTCAACTAGAAAATGATTGGATTAATTGCAAGAAAAGAAGGAATGAGCAGGGTTTTCACTGATGAAGGAAAGTCTGTCCCTGTTACTGTTTTGAAAATTCATTCAAACGTTGTTTCTCAGATTAAAACTTCTGAAAAAGATGGTTACGATGCCATCCAAATATCAGCAGTAGAGCAATCGGAAAAAAATCAATCTAAAGCTGAAATAGGTCATTTGAAAAAAAACAATATTTCCTTCAAAAAACTTTCTCAAGAATTTCCCTTAAATATAAGTGAAGAAGAAAATCTTGATATAGGCTCTGAAATAAAGGCCGATATTTTTGAGGAAGGCCAATTTGTAGATGTAATAGGTACAACAAAGGGAAAAGGCTTTGCGGGTACGGTTAAAAGATGGAATTTCGCAACTCAAGATGCTACTCATGGAAACTCTCTTGCTCATAGAAAACCAGGTTCAATTGGACAATGTCAAACTCCCGGAAGAGTTTGGAAAGGGAAAAAAATGTCAGGACACATGGGTAACGTAAGACAAACTACACAAAATTTAAAAGTTCAAAAAATTGATTTGGAAAATAATTTTATTTTAATCAAGGGAGCTGTTCCTGGTCCAAATGGATCAGAAGTAACCATTAAACCGGCAACTAAAAAAACATGAAATTACCTTTTTTAAAATCTTCTAAAACAACTGAGGCTGAAGTTTCAGAAAAAATCTTTGGAGTTGAGATAAATAAAGATCTTATCGCTCAACTTATAAAAATCTATATTGAAAATAGCCACCCCGGAACAAAGGCTCAAAAAAACAGATCTGCTGTAAGAGGAGGTGGAAAAAAACCTTGGCGTCAAAAGGGAACAGGAAGAGCTAGGGCAGGAACATCTAGAAGTCCTCTCTGGCGTGGCGGTGGAGTTGTATTTCCTGCTTCAACTAAGTCAGCAAAACCAAAAAAACTAAATAAGAAAATGTATAAATCTGCCATGCGATCCATTTTTTCGTCTCTTGCAAAAGAAAATAGAGTTTTTTTGTCTGACCAAATCAATATAGAAAACCCAAAGACTAAGGACTTTGTAGATTTTCTAAAGAAAAATGAACTTAAAGAGGGCCTGTTTATTGTTGATGAAATTTCAAACAATCTCAGTTTAGCTTCAAGAAACTTACCTAATGTGAATGTAACCAACTTGAATACTTTGAATCCTATTAATTTATTGAAGTTTAACTCAGTAGTGATTGCAGAAAATTGTCTTAACCTTATTGAAGAGAAATTATCGTGAGCAATATTATTCCCAACAAAATTATCGAATCAGCTTTAGTTTCTGAGAAATCTTCTTTGGTTGGACAAAACGCAAATACATACGTATTCAAAGTGAATACTTCTGCAACAAAAAATCAAGTGAAAAAAGCTATAGAAGCAAAATTTGATGTAAATGTTACGAAGGTGAACATTCTGAATGTTAAAGGGAAGACAAAACGAATGATGAATCTAAGAGGGAAGATTAGAAAAAAATCTGATTGGAAAAAAGCTTACGTTTCATTAAAACCAGAACAACGAATAGAGATTATTCAAGAATAAAATGGCAGTAGTAAAAGCAAAACCAACATCACCAGGAAGAAGATTTAGAAGCCTTCAAACTGGAAAAGATTTATACAAAGGCAGGCCTTTGTCCTCACTTGTAACTAAGAAAAGTAAAACTGGCGGTAGAAACAATGCGGGAAGAATCACAACACGCCACATTGGCGGGGGACATAAGCAACACTATAGGATTATTGATTTCAAAAGGAACAAGGATAATATCCCCGCAAAGGTAGAGAGAATCGAATACGATCCCAACAGGTCAGCATATATAGCTTTATTGCTTTATAACGATGGGGAAAGAAGATACATAGTTGCTCCTAAAAACCTTAAAGTAAATGATCAGGTAATTTCTGGAGAAAAGGCATCGGTAAATGTTGGAAATACCCTAGTTTTAAAAGATATTCCTGTTGGAACAATTCTTCACTGTGTGGAGCTGAAACCAGGAAAAGGAGCACAACTTGCCAGAAGCGCAGGTACCTACGTACAGTTTGTTGCTAAAGAAGGTCAATACGCAACTCTAAGACTTAAAAGCGGTGAGGTTAGAAAGGTTTTGACTGAATGCAGAGCTACAATTGGAGAAGTCTCAAATCAAGAACATTCTTTAAAATCTTTCGGTAAAGCTGGTGCTAAAAGATGGATTGGAGTGAGACCCACAGTTAGAGGAGTAGCAATGAACCCTATTGACCATCCTCATGGAGGTGGTGAGGGAAAAACATCTGGAGGAAGACATCCTGTTTCTCCATGGGGAGTTCCTACTAAAGGTTATAGAACCAGAAGCAATAAAAGAACAGATTCATTAATTGTCAGAAGAAGGAAGAAGTAATGGTTAGATCAGTAAAAAAAGGTCCTTTTGTAGATCATCATCTTGAAGAAAAAGTTCAAAAGGCGATTGAAGAAAAGAGCAAAAGACCGATTAAAACTTGGTCAAGGAGATCAATGATTACGCCTGAAATGGTGAACTTGACTATTGCAGTCCATAACGGCCGTGCTCACGTACCAATTCTTATCAAAGAGGACATGGTTGGACACAAGTTAGGGGAATTTGTCCCAACAAGAACATTCAAAATGCACTCAGGAGACAGACAAGCAGGTTAATTATGACTGAAGTAAAAGCAAAGCTTAGTAGATTAACTGTTTCACCTTACAAAGTAAGGTTGGTAGCTGATCAAATTAGAGGAAAGAGGGTTGAAGAGGCCATAGACATATTATCTTTCAGTAAGAAATCTTCTGCCTCAAATGTACTTAAGCTTTTGGAGTCAGCAATCGCAAATGCCGAAAACAATAAAGGTTTGGATATCGACGATCTTTTTGTTTCAGAAATTAAAGTTGATGAATCTTTTATTCTTAAAAGAATCCAGGCAAGAGCTAGAGGAAGAGCGGACAGAATTCAAAAACGCAGTTGTCATGTCAACATAACTTTAGGGAGTGAAAAAAACTAAATGGGACAAAAAGTAAACCCGATAGGAATTCGATTAGGAATTTCGCGAAAACATAACTCAACTTGGTATGCTGAAAAAGACAAGTATCAAGAACTTTTGCTTAATGATTTTGCTGTGAGAGAGTTTCTAAAAAAAGAACTTGATAATTCTTTTGTAAGCAAAATTGAAATCGAACGTCCTTCACAAAGTGGAAAAGTAACCATCCATACTTCAAGACCAGGAATGATCATTGGAAAAAAAGGTGAGGACATAGATCGTTTAAGGGATGAGCTTACAAAGTTAATGGAAGTTCCAGTCAGCCTAAATATACAAGAGATAAGAAAACCTGATTTAGATGCTCAACTGGTTGCTGCAAATATTGCGGTTCAACTTGAAAGACGTGCAATGTTTAGAAGGGTTATTAAAAGAGCTGCACAAAATACTATGCGTCAAGGTGCTCAAGGAGTAAAAGTTAGAGTTGCAGGAAGATTAGGGGGCGCAGAAATTGCAAGAGCCGAATGGCATAAAGAAGGAAGAGTACCTCTTCATACTCTTAGAGCAGATATAGACTATGGTCTTGCAGAAGCAAAAACAACTTATGGAATCATTGGAGTAAAAGTTTGGATTTGTAGAGGTGAAATATCTACGAAACCTAAAAAAACCGATAACTAAAAATTATGTTTCAACCTAAAAGAACAAAATATAGAAAACAAATGAAGGGCCGCAATAGAGGTCTTGCCCAAAAGGGTAATTCCTTGGATTTCGGTGCTTTCGGTCTTAAAGCTACTTCTCGAGGACAAATTACTTCAAGACAAATTGAGGCTGCAAGAAGAGCTATGACAAGACATGTTAAGAGGGGAGCAAAAATTTGGATACGCATCTTTCCCGACAAGCCAATTACAAAAAAACCTCTTGAAGTTAGACAAGGTAAAGGTAAAGGAAATGTTGAGTATTGGGTTTGTCCTATAAAACCAGGAAGAATTCTCTATGAGATGGAAGGTGTTGATGAATCAATTGCAAGAGAAGCTTTAACTTTAGCAGCCGCAAAATTACCCGTAGGAACAAAATTTGTTCAAAGGAGATCAGTTTAATGGCCAAGAAAAAAGCAAACTTATCTGAAATTGAAAAACTCAATATGGAGTATTTAGATTTGAAATTAAAAAATAGTTCGGGCTCGCTCAAAGAGACTCATAAACTATCGGAATTAAGAAAAGACATTGCTAGATTAAAAACCAAAGAAAGAATGGAATTAGAAAAATGAGTGAAGTAATTGAAAGAACCTTGGTTGGGTCAGTGGTAAGTATTTCTGGAGATAAGTCTAGAGTAGCTCTAATTCAGAGAAGCGTTAAACATAAAACATTAGGAAAAATTATTAAACGCTCGTCAAAAATTAGCTTCCATGATGAAGATAATTCTAGCAATTTAGGAGATAAGGTAAAAATTATGGAATGCAAGCCTTACTCAAAATCCAAATCTTGGAAACTTATTGAAGTGCTTAGAGTATTTGAGGGGGTTGAATAAAAATGATTCAAACTCAGACCATTTTAGAAATTGCAGATAACAGTGGAGCAAGGAAAGTTATGTGTATAAAAGTTCTTGGCGGCTCGAAAAGAAGATACGCTCGAGTTGGGGACATTATCAAAGTCGCTATAAAAGAAGCTATTCCAACAGGAAGAGTAAAAAAAGGACAGGTTGCTGAAGCAGTAGTAGTTAGAACTAAAAAAGATATTAAAAGAGAAGATGGTTCGAGCATAAGATTTGATGATAATGCAGCAGTCTTAGTTAATACTCAAAAACAGCCAATTGGCACTAGAATTTTCGGGCCAGTATCTAGAGAGCTTAGAAGTAAAGATTTTATGAGAATTATTTCTCTTGCTCCGGAGGTCATTTAATTATGAAAAAACTTAGAACTGGAGATGAGGTTATTGTGATATCTGGAAAAGATTCAGGAAAAACTGGAACTCTTTCTAAATTTATCTCAGAAACAAAATGCATTGTTTCTGGAGTTAAAATCGTTAAAAAACATCAGAAGCCTAATCCTCAACTCAATATTCAAGGGGGAATTCTTGAAAAAGAATCACCAATTGATGTTTCTAATTTAGCTATCTACAACAAGAAATCAAAAAAAGCAGACAAAATTAATATTGAAATTAAAAAAGATAAAAAAATAAGAGTATTTAAATCGGATGGAAAAGAAATCAAATGAGCACTTCAATTTTAAAGAAAACTTATCTTGAAAAGGCAGTTCCAAACTTAAAGGAATCTTTAGGTTTTAAGTCTAATATGGCAGTACCTAAAATTACTAAAGTAACTCTTAACATGGGTTTAGGGCCCGATGCAGTAAACGACAGAAAAGTTATTGATACTGCAATCGAAGATTTAAGACTCATTTCTGGTCAGCAGCCAGTAAAAACGCTTGTAAGAAAGTCAGTAGCAAGTTTTAAAATTAGAGATGGCTATCCTATAGGTTGCAAAGTAACCCTAAGAGGGGAAAGAATGTACGATTTTCTAGATAGACTCTTGAATATCGCAATTCCAAGAGAAAGAGATTTCAGAGGACTTAGCATCAAGTCTTTTGATGGACAAGGTAATTACACCATGGGAATAAAAGAGCATATTATTTTCCCGGAAATTGATTATGACAAAGTCCAAAAAATTAGAGGTATGGATATAAGTATTACTACTTCTGCAAGAAACGATGAAGAAGGCTTGTCCTTACTTAAAGAACTAAATTTTCCATTTGTTAGCTGAGGTAAAAAAATGGCAAAAAAATCAATGATAGCAAGAGAAATTAAGAGACAAAAAACAGTTGAACGCTTTGCTGCTAAAAGGGCAGAGCTAAAAAAAATAATTGCCGATTCTCAATCTTCTGATGAAGATAAGTTTGCTGCTAGAGAGAAATTGCAAAAACTTCCAAGAGATGCAAATCCAATTCGTCTTCAAAGAAGATGTCAAATTACAGGAAGACCTCATGCTGTTTACAGAAAATTTGGTCTTTCAAGAAATAAGTTAAGAGAGTTAGCTATGAGAGGAGATGTCCCAGGATTAGTAAAATCAAGCTGGTAAGAATTATGAGTATGCAAGATCCAATTTCAGACATGATAGCAAGAGTTAAAAATGCTCAATCTAGAGGTCATAAAGAAGTACTTCTTGACTCCTCTAAAATTAAGTTCGGTATATGCAAGGTTCTCGAATCAGAAGGTTATATTAAAAAAGTTGAGCTAGTAGGAGAGCAGCCCAAGCAGGAAATTAAAATTACTCTTAAATATTTCGAGGATTTACCTGTTATCAAAGAATTCGATAGAGCAAGTAAACCAGGGCTTCGCAAGTACTTTTCCTTTGATCAAATTCCTCCTGTTAAAGGAGGTTTGGGTACAGCCATCATGACAACCAGTAAGGGAATCATTACCAGCGATCAAGCAAAAAAAGAAAAAGTGGGTGGCGAACTAATCTGTACGGTATTTTAAAATGGCAAGAAATATAAATAGAAAATTACTTCTTTCTGATGGTGCAAAAGCGTCAATAGCTGAAGACGTTCTATCGATTTCTGGAGCAAAAGGAGAGCTTTCTCTAAATGTGCATGATACTGTTAAAGTTTCTTTAGAAGAGGATTCAATTCTCTTCAACCCAAAAGACTTGGAGGACAAAACCTCTATTTCAATGACAAGTACCATGAGATCTCTTACTTTGAATATGATAGAAGGTGTCACTAAAGGTTTTGAAAAAAAACTTGAAATTAATGGAGTCGGTTACAGGGTAAAAGTATCGGGAGCAAATCTTGAACTCTCACTTGGCTATTCACATCCAATTAACTACAAACTGCCTGATGGAGTTACTGCTGAAGCTCCTACCAACACAGAATTAGTGTTGACATCTACTAACAAACAACTTCTAGGTGATACAGCCTCAGAGATAAGAGCTTTTAGACCTCCAGAACCTTACAAAGGAAAAGGAGTTAAATATTCCGATGAACATATAAAAAGAAAAGAATCTAAGAAAACTGCCTAAGATGAAAAAGATTGAAGCAAGAAATAGAAGAGCAAGAAAACTAAGAAGTCTATCTGAAGGCCTTAATGTTAATAGGCTAGCTATATTTAGATCTGCAAAACATATATATGCACAAGTTTTTTCAGTTGATGGAAAACAAATACTTGCTCAGGCTTCCTCACTAGATAAAGAGTTAAAAGCTACTAACGGAGGAAACGCTGAGGCAGCTGAGAAGGTCGGAGAATTAGTTGCAAAAAGGGCAATTGAGCAAGGGATAAAAAAAGTTACTTTTGATAGGTCTGGCTATAAATATCATGGAAGAGTTAAGTCGCTTGCTGATGGTGCTAGGTCCCAGGGATTAGAATTTTAGAGAAGAATATGGAAGAAAATGTTGAACAAACCACAGAAGTTTTAGAAGAAAAACTAGTTGGTGTAAACAGAGTTGCCAAAGTTGTTAAAGGAGGAAGACTATTTGGTTTTACTGCCTTAACTGTAGTAGGTGATGGAAAGGGAAAAGTTGGATTTGGTAGAGGAAAAGCAAGGGAAGTGCCTATAGCAATTCAAAAAGCATTAGAAAGTGCAAGAAGAAATATGGTTAATGTCGACCTTAATGGATCAACTATTCATTACGCAGTTAAAGCTAAACATGGATCGGCAACTGTTTACATGCAGCCTGCTTCACCCGGTACAGGAATTATCGCTGGAGGAGCAATGCGAGCAGTCTTAGAGCTTGCTGGCGTAAAAGACGTATTAGCTAAATCATATGGTTCGACAAATCAAATTAATGTCGTAAGAGCTACTTTCAAAGGCTTGTCGGAAATAGAATCACCAGAAAAAGTTGCATTAAGAAGATCAAAATAATTATGGCTGAAGAGAAAACAATTTCCGTAAAACAAATCAAAAGCGTTACTGGTTCTAAAAAAAACCAGAGACTTTCTTTAAAGGGATTGGGCTTAAAAAAAATCAATCATGTTGTGCAAGTTAAAAACACAAAAGAAAATCTTGGCATGATAAACAAATGCAGGCATTTAATAGAGGTAATTGAAGAATAATGAAGCTTAATGAATTAAATCCTAATTTAAAAAATAAACCCACTAAAAGAGTTGGCCGAGGAGCAGGTTCTGGCTTAGGCAAAACTTCTGGTAAAGGGCATAAAGGTCAAAAAGCAAGATCTGGTGGAAAGGTTCGTCCTGGATTTGAAGGCGGACAAATGCCAATTCAACAAAGATTACCTAAATTTGGTTTTACCTCCAGATCATCAAAATACAAAACACATATCAAGCTTGGGGATCTAAACAATTTATCCGAGGACGTTATTGATTTAGATGTTTTAAAGGCAAATAAACTGATTTCAAGAATAACAAAAGAAGTTAAGGTAATTAATTCTGGTGAGTTAAAAAAAGCCATCAAAATAAAAGGTCTAAAAATTTCAAAAACTGCTTCAGAAGAAGTTAAAAAATCTGGAGGCGAGGTAGGTTAATGGCTTCTATTAATCCCAAATCATCTGGCCTTTCAGAACTTTGGTCAAGACTGAGATTTGTCTTACTAGCACTTATCATTTATAGGATTGGAACTCACATACCTGTTCCTGGAATAGATCCTGTAAAAATTTCTTCTTTATTTGACCAAAATCAAGGAACTCTGCTTGGCTTGTTCAATATGTTTTCTGGGGGTGCTTTGGAAAGAATGAGCATCATGGCTCTTAACGTCGTTCCTTACATTACTGCAGCTATTGTCATGAATCTTCTAGAAGCAACTACTCCAAGTTTAAAGAAAATGTTCAGACAAGAAGGAGAACAAGGCAGGAGAAAAAGAACCCACTATGTGCGTTTAGGAACTTTGCTTCTAGCAATATTTCAATCTATGGGATTTGCGATTGCTCTTTCTTCTCAAGGAATGGCAATAGACCCTGGTACCATGTTCATTTTTACTGCGGTGGTCTCTTTCGTTACAGGCACAATGTTTTTAGTTTGGCTTGGAGAGCAAGTAAATGAAAGAGGAATTGGAAATGGTATTTCACTAATTATTTTTGCAAGTATTGTATCTGGTTTGCCAAGTGCGATTGGACAATCCTTTGAAGGGGCAAGACAAGGAGAAATAAGTCTCATCTTACTTCTTACAGTTGCCTTTATGGCGATACTTGCCATTTCTTTCATAGTTTGGGTAGAAAGAGCTCAAAGAAGAGTTACTGTAAATTACGCTAGAAGAAATCCTAACCAAATGGCTATGGGACAAGCTTCGCATGTTCCATTAAAAGTAAATATGTCTGGAGTGATTCCCGCTATTTTTGCAAGCAGTATAGTTCTTTTTCCAGCATCAATTAGCTCTTGGTTTGGACAAAGTGAAGGGATGGAGTGGCTACAAGAAGTATCTTTGGCATTAAGTCCTGGACAGCCTTTATACGTAGTTGTGTTTTCTATTTTGATTGCTTACTTTTGCTTTTTTTACACTGCGATACAGTTTCCAGCAAAAGATATTTCAGATAACTTGAAAAGGTCTGGCGGCTTCCTTCCTGGAATTAGACCGGGAGGTCACACGGAAGAATACATTGATAATGTTATGTCTAGACTGACAGTCTGGGGATCCATTTATATGATAATGATTTGTTTATTACCCCAATTTTTAATTGTTTCTGCAAACGTTCCTTTTTACTTGGGAGGAACTTCACTTTTAATTGCAGTAGTAGTGGTAATGGACTTCATGGCTCAGGTACAATCACACCTTTTATCGAGTCAGTATCAGTCTTTGATGAAGAAAGCTAACTTGAAAGGGTTTAAAAGATAAAATGAAAGTAAGAGCATCAGTAAAAAAAATATGCAAAGATTGCAAGCTTGTTAAGAGAAGAGGCACAGTTTATGTAATCTGCAAAACTGATCAAAAACACAAACAGAGGCAAGGATAATGGCAAGGGTAGCTGGAGTAAACATACCTGACAAAAAGCAGGCTTGGATATCATTAACACATATTTTTGGAATAGGTAGAACCACTGCTTTGAAAATTTGTGAAACGACAGGTATTAAGTTTGATACAAAGATTTCTGCATTAAACGAACAAGAATTAGAGAAGTTGAGAAAAGAAGTTGGTAATTTTCTTGTAGAAGGAGACCTAAGAAGAGAGGTTAGCACTAACATCAAAAGATTAATGGACCTCGGCACCTTAAGAGGCATTAGGCACAGAAAAAGACTTCCTGTAAGAGGTCAAAGAACAAAGACAAATGCTAGGACTAGAAAAGGGCCTAGAAAACCAATCAGAAGATAATAATGGCAAAAGAAAAAGGAAAGAAAACAAAAAATTCTAAGTCGGTTGCAAGCGAGGGCGTAGCTCATATTCTTGCAACTTTTAATAATACGATTATTAATATTACCGACAAAAAAGGTAATACGATCTCTTGGTCAAGTTCTGGTGCAAACGGATTTAAAGGCTCAAGAAAAAGTACTCCTTTTGCTGCTCAAATTGCAGCAACTAAAGCAGGAGAACAAGCTATGAATTTAGGTTTGTCGGAAGTGGAAGTGGAAGTTTCAGGTCCAGGATCTGGTAGAGAGTCAGCAGTAAGAGCTTTAAATGGTTGTGGTCTGAAAATTACAAAAATCTCAGACGTTACACCAATTCCTCATAATGGTTGTAGACCGCCTAAAAAGAGAAGAGTTTAATCATGGCAAGATATAGAGGACCTAAAATTAAGCTTTCTAGAAGAGAAGGTACCGATCTTCAACTTAAAAGTGGATATAGATCTTATGAATCTAAGGCTAGGTCAGAAAACCCTCCTGGCGTCCATGGATTAAGAAGAGGCAGGCTTTCAGATTACGGTATGCAATTAAGAGAAAAGCAGAAAGTTAAAAGAATGTATGGCGTCCTTGAAAAACAGTTTAGAAATTATTACAAAAGAGCAGCTCGTCAGAAGGGCGAAACCGGCACTAATTTATTACTTTTTTTAGAGAAAAGACTTGATAACGTTCTTTACAGACTTGGTTTTGCATCAACTAGAGCCGAGGCAAGACAACTAGTCAGTCATAAATCTGTCTTAGTGAATGGAAAAACAGTAAATATTCCGTCTTATCAGGTTGCTGAAGGCGATGAGATTTCAATAGCGGAAAAATCGCAGTCGCAAAAAAGAATTACACAGGCTATATCTTTAAGCGAACAAAGAGAAGAATGTGAATGGGTATCAGTAGATAAATCTAAATTTACCGGTACTTTTAAAAATTTACCTACGAGAGAGTTGCTAAGTAGTGAAATAAACGAAAACTACATAGTAGAGCTTTACTCAAGGTAAAAAATCTAAATTTGAGGATCATATGACAGACAATTTTGACATTATCAAGGATTTCTTAACTCCAAAAGAAATTATCGTTGAGGAAGTTAATCCTAATCATTCAAAAATTATATTAGAGCCTTTGGAAAGAGGATTTGGCCATACATTAGGAAATGCTTTAAGAAGAATTATTTTATCTTCTATACCCGGTTCATGTGTTGCTGAAGCAAAAATTGATGGGGTTTTGCATGAATTCTCAACAATTGATGGGGTCGCAGAAGACGTCATAAACATACTTTTAAATTTAAAAGGTATAGCCGTAAGAATGATGGATGTTGAAGAAGCAGAACTATCTGTAGAGAAATCCGGCACGGGTAAGTTAACTGCAGGAGATTTTGAACTTCCTGCTGGTGTAGAAATTATTAACCCAGATCATCAGATTGCAACTCTTGCTGATAACGGCAGTATAAAAATGTCTATCAAAGTTAAAAAAGGAAGGGGTTACGATCCAGTAATAATCAGTGCTACTGAGGAAGGGGAAAGTAAAGAAGTTGGATTGTTAAGACTAGATGCTTCTTATTCACCAATAGAAAAGGTCGCTTATCAAGTTGAAAACACAAGGGTAGAAAATAGAACAGATCTCGATAAGCTTATTTTAGATGTTCACACTAATGGCACAATTGACCCAGAAGAAATTTTGAGATTAGCAGCAACTATTTTACAAAGACAACTGATTGCATTTGCTGAACTTGGGTTTGAAACCGAAGAGGAAGAAGAAGAAGAGATTCCTCCAGTTGATCCAATTATGCTTCGCCCTGTTGATGAATTAGAACTTACTGTTAGGTCGGCAAATTGTTTGAAAGTAGAGAAAATTTATTACATTGGTGATCTTGTTACTAGAAAAGAATCAGATCTATTAAAAACACCAAACCTTGGAAGAAAGTCTTTGAATGAAATTAAAGATGTATTAGCAGCTAGGGGATTATCTTTGGGATTGGAACTAGATAACTGGCCGCCTTCAAATATAGAAAGTTAATGAGTAATTTAAAAAGAGGCAGAACCTTTGGTAGAAATAGCTCCAGAAGAAAGGCGCTATTTCAAGCTTTAGCTATTTCTTTAATAGAACATGAGGGTATTAAAACAACTTTACCTAAAGCTAAGGAATTAAGGTCATTCATTGAACCGTTGATAACCCTTGCTAAAGACGATTCTGTAAGCAATCGAAGACTTGCTTTTTCAAAGATAAGAAATAAGTCTGCAGTAGGGAAACTTTTTTCTGACTTAGGTCCAAGATTTAAAGATAGGCCTGGAGGTTATTCCAGAATTATTAAGATCGGTTTTAGAAAAGGAGATGCCGCTCCAATTGCTTTTATTGAACTCGTAGACAGAACTATCGAAGACGAAATTTTAGTCGATACTCCAGCAGTGTCAGACAAAGCCTAAGCCACAATTTTTATAAAAACTTTCCAGTATAGGACTTTTTGCATTTAGCTAGTTGATTAGTATCTCCAGCAGCAACTATTTCTCCTCCACCATTTCCACCTTCGGGCCCAATATCAATAATCCAATCAGAGTTTCTGATTACATCTAAGTTATGTTCAATCACAACAATTGTGTTTCCTTGAGAGTTTAATTTTTGTAAAACGTCCATTAGTAGCTGGACATCATGAAAGTGTAAACCTGTTGTGGGTTCGTCTAATAAATAGATTGTTTTACCTGTAGAAGTTTTAGAAAGTTCTTTAGCTAGCTTTACTCTTTGAGCCTCTCCCCCAGATAAAGTGGTAGCTGGCTGTCCTAACCTCAAATAGCCAAGTCCTACTTGGTTTAAAGTATCGAGTTTTTTCTTGATTTTTGGGACGGCTTCAAAAAATATAGAAGCTTGTTCAACAGTCATATTTAAAACTTCTGAGATATTCTTACCTTTATATTTAACTGTTAAGGTTTCGTTGTTGTATCTCTTTCCATTACATACATCGCATTTAACATAAACATCTGGAAGAAAATGCATTTCTACTTTTATCATTCCATCTCCTTCACAGGCTTCACATCTTCCTCCTCTGACATTGAAACTAAACCTACCGGGTTTGTATCCTTTAGCTCTAGCCTCTTGCGTTCCAGCAAAAAGTTCTCTTATTGGAGTGAAAATACCTGTATAAGTTACTGGGTTAGATCGCGGGGTTCTACCGATGGGGCTTTGACTTATTTCAATAACTTTATCGACAAGTTCCGTTCCTTCTATTTTTTCAAAAGCCTCAGTTTTCATCGAACTTTTACTTAAAATATTCGACAGGGCAGGATAAAGCGTTTGATTTATCAAAGTAGATTTTCCAGAACCGGA